>CP000781.1:1020000-1620000 GCA_000017645.1 Xanthobacter autotrophicus Py2 | reverse complement strand
TAAACGACGGGCATGGGGGCCGTCCTTGTCAGAAAAATAAAAACCAGATTTAAGGCCGCTTGCCTGTCCCCATCAAGAGCGAGCTTCCTCCCATGCCCGTGACTTTCGATCTGCTGCTCAAGGGCGGCGCGGTCGCGACCCCCGCCGGCATTGCCGTTGCGGACATCGGAGTGACAGGCGGACGCATCCGCGCCATCGGCTCGCTGGCCGCCGCAAGCGCGGGTGAGGTGGTGGACGCCACCGGCCTCCACATCCTGCCCGGCGTCATCGACACCCAGGTGCATTTCCGCGAGCCGGGGCTGGAGCAGAAGGAAGACCTGGAGACCGGGTCGCTGGCCGCCGTCATGGGCGGGGTGACCGGCGTGTTCGAGATGCCGAACACCATTCCCCAGACCACGACCGCCTCGGTGCTGGAAGACAAGATCGCGCGCGGGACCAACCGCATGCACTGCGACTTCGCCTTCTACGTGGGCGGCACCCATGACAACGTGAAGGACCTGCCCGAGCTGGAGCGCCTGCCCGGCGCTGCGGGCGTGAAGGTGTTCATCGGTTCGTCCACCGGCTCACTGCTGGTGGCGGACGATGACGGGGTGCGCAACATCCTGAAAGTCATCCGCCGCCGCGCGGCCTTTCATTGCGAGGACGAGCCGCGCCTCCAGGAGCGCAAGAGCCTGCGCGTGCCCGGGGATGCCTCCTCCCACCCGGTGTGGCGCGATGAGATCGCGGCGCTGACCGCCACCCGGCGCCTCGTCAACCTGGCCCGCGAGACCGGCGCGCGGGTGCATGTGCTGCACGTGACCTCGGCGGAGGAGATGGAATTCCTGGCCGATGCCCGCGACGTGGCCTCGGTGGAGGTGACGCCCCATCACCTCACCCTGGCGGCGCCGGACTGCTACGAGCGGCTCGGCACGCTGGTGCAGATGAATCCTCCGGTGCGCGACGGCCGCCATCGCGATGCCCTGTGGGCGGCGCTCCAGAGCGGCGTGGTGGACGTGCTCGGCTCCGACCACGCGCCCCACACGCTGGAGGAAAAGGCAAAGCCCTATCCCGAAAGCCCCTCGGGCATGACCGGGGTGCAGACCCTGGTGCCGCTGATGCTGGACCATGTGGCCGCTGGGCGGCTGACGCTGGAGCGCTTCGTGGACCTGTCCAGCGCCGGCCCCGCCCGGCTGTTCGGCATTGCCCGCAAGGGCCGCATCGTGGTGGGCTATGACGCCGACTTCACCGTGGTGGACCTGAAGCGCCGCGCCACCATCACGGCGGACTGGATCGCCTCGCGCTCCAAGTGGACGCCCTATGACGGCAAGGAAGTCACCGGCTGGCCCGTGGGCACGTTCGTGCGCGGCCGCAAGGTGATGTGGGAAGGCGAGCTCACCGGCCCCGCCTCCGGCGCGCCCATCGGCTTCCTGGAGACGCTCCAGCCGCAGGGCTGAGCCAAGGCGGTCCCCAAGCGGATTGCCAACGAAAGAGGGCGCGCCACCGGCGCGCCCTTTCTTTTCGGCGACAGGACTTGCTTTCGACCGCTGGCAGCCCGCAGGCGTCAGCCCGCCGGACGCTCCTTGACGCGGGTCAGCACCGCCTCGGGGCCGGAATAGGCCTCCTGCAGGTCCACGCTCCAGTAGCGCAGCTCATCCAATGGAATGGCCTGCCCGGTCACGGCGCAGCGCACGAAGCTGCCCGGCCGCAGGATGCGGAACTCGCCATCGAGGTAGCGGACCTCCGCCTCGCCATGGGGCTCGGGAAAGCGTTCGAATCTGTTCATCACAGCCGTTATCGTCCTGAAAGAAGAATTTCCAGCATAGCCATTCGCCCCGCAGCGCGAAAGAGGCGCCGGCTCACCGATCGAACAGGGTCGGCCCCTCGACCTTGGGCGGCTTCCTGGATTTCGCCGGGCGTGGCCGCGCGGGCGCAGCAGGCGTGGCAGCCGGCACCACATCCCCCGTTACCGCCGCCACATGCCCGTCTGCGAACTCAAGATCCAGCGCCGTGCCCGCCGTGAGGCCAGCGGCAAGGCGCACCGGCTGGCCCTGCGCATCGCGCACCAGCGCGAAGCCACGGCTCAGCACCCCCTTGAAGGACAGGGCATCCAGCAGTTGCCCCGCCGATCTCAGCCGCGCTGCCCGCTGCTCGCGCGCGACCGAAAAGGCGCGTTTCAGGCGGCCGTCCAGCGTCTCCAGCCGGTCGCCGGCGCGCTCCAGGCGCAGCCTCAGCGCCTCCGGGGACAGCCGGGCCCGCGCGGCCACGAGGCGCAGGCGGTGGGCGGCGGCATTGGCCTTGAGCGCCCGCGGCAGGCGCTCGCTCGCGGCATCGAGCCGCTGCCGGGGCACCGAAAGCAGGTTCTCCGCGCTGGGCAGGAGCCGCGACAGGCCGCGCAGGTCCGCCCGCCGCCGCTCCAGAAGCCGCACCGGGGCGGCAGCGAGGCGCCCGCCCAGGTCTTCCACCGCCGCAATCAGCTCGGAACGCACCGGCACCACCATCTCGGCGGCGGCGGTAGGGGTGGGCGCCCGCACGTCGGCGGCGAAATCGATGAGGGTGACGTCGGTCTCGTGGCCCACGGCGGCAACCAGCGGGATGGCGCTTTCCGCCGCCGCCCGCACCACCTCCTCGTCGGAGAAGCCCAGAAGGTCCTCCAGCGCGCCGCCGCCCCGCGCCACCACGATCACGTCGGGACGCGGGATGGCGCCGCCCGCCGGCAAGGCGTTGAAGCCGCGAATGGCCGCCGCCACCTCCGCAGCCGAGGTCTCGCCCTGCACCCGCACCGGCCACACCAGCACCCGGCGCGGAAACCGGTCGTCGAGGCGGTGGAGGATGTCGCGGATCACCGCCCCGGTGGGCGAGGTGACCACCCCGATCACCTGCGGCAGGAACGGCAGCGCGACCTTGCGCGCCGGATCGAACAGGCCCTCGGCGGAGAGGCGGCGCTTGCGCTCCTCCAGCATGGCCATGATGGCGCCCGCGCCGGCGAATTCCAGCGCCTCGATGACGATCTGGTAGCCCGACTTGCCCGGATAGGTGGTGAGGCGGCCGATGGCCACAACCTCCAACCCCTCCTCGGGCTTCAGGCGCAGGCGCTGGAAGGTGCCCTTCCAGATCACCGCGTCGAGCCGCGCGCCGGCATCCTTCAGGCTGAAATAGGCGTGGCCCGAGCCATGCGGCCCGCGATAGCCGGAGATTTCGCCGCGCACCCGCACGTGGCCGTAGGCGTCCTCAACCGTGCGCCGGAGCGCGGCAGAGAGCTCGGAAACGCTCCATTCTGGCGCGTTGGCGCGGGGTTCGGCGACATCCACCATCGAATCGCAGTCGGCTGTTGGTTCAGAAATTAGCATAGCGGGAAAGCCCCCCATGCGGCGAGCGCAGAGCCGTGCCTCTTGTTTGCGCGGCCCTGAGCCGATAGGCGATTGTGACAAGAGACTCTCGCAAGAGACGCCAGTCAGAGGCGTACGAGCGAGACATGGGGCAACGCACGGGGGAGGCCGCATGAACATCCTGCTGCTCGGATCGGGAGGGCGCGAGCACGCCCTCGCCTGGAAGCTGGCGCAGAGCCCAAGTATGGGCCAGTTCTACGCCATACCGGGCAATCCCGGCATTGCCGAGCACGCGGAGCTGATCGAGGGCATCCCCCTCTCGGCCCACGACACCATCGTGAAATGGTGCCAGGACCACGGCATAGACTTCGTGGTGGTGGGTCCCGAGGCGCCGCTGGTGGCGGGGCTGGTGGACCGGCTGGAAGCCGTCGGCATTCCCGCCTTCGGCCCCACGGCCGCCGCCGCCCGGCTGGAGGGCTCCAAGCTTTTCACCAAGGAATTGTGCAAGGCCAACTCCATTCCCACCGCCGCCTTCGGCCGCTTCACCTCGGCCGCCGAGGGCGCCGCCTATGTGCGCCAGCAGGGCGCGCCCATCGTGGTGAAGGCGGACGGCCTCATGGCCGGCAAAGGCGTCGTGGTCGCCCTTTCCGAGGAGGAGGCGGTGGACGCGGTGGAGCAGGTGTTCGCCGGCGGCGGCACCGAGGTGCTCATCGAGGAATTCATGGAGGGCGAAGAGGCCAGCCTGTTCGCTTTGGTGGATGGCGAGACGGTGGTGCTCTTCGGCAGCGCCCAGGACCACAAGCGGGCCTTCGACGGCGACCTCGGCCCCAACACCGGCGGCATGGGCGCCTATTCGCCCGCCCCCGTCCTGACGCCCGAGCTGGAGCGCCGGGCTCTGGACGAAATCCTCATCCCCACCGCCCGCGCCATGGTGGCGGCCGGCGCGCCCTATCGCGGCGTGCTCTATGCCGGACTCATGCTGACGGCCGACGGGCCGAAGCTGGTGGAATACAATTGCCGCTTCGGCGATCCCGAATGCCAGGTGCTGATGCCCCGCTTTAAGGGTGACCTGGTGCAGGTGCTGCACGCCACCGCCACTGGCCAACTCGCGCAGGTGACGCCGGAGTGGTCGCAGGATGCGGCCATGACGGTGGTCTATGCCTCGCGCGGCTATCCCGGCCCGCATCAGGTGGGCAGCCCCATCGGCGGGATCGAGGCGGCGGCGGAACTCGACGGCGTGCTGGTGTTCCAGGCCGGCACACGGCGCAAGGGCGTCGCGCTGGTTTCGAACGGCGGGCGCGTGCTGAACGTCACCGCCACCGGCGCCACCCTCGGCGAGGCCCGTGACCGGGCCTATGCTGGGATCGCCCGCATCGATTGGCCGGACGGCTTCTACCGCAGCGATATCGGCTGGCGCGCGCTCGGCAAGGGGGCCCGATGACCGCCCGCGAGAAGCCGCCCCTGCCCACCCTGGACGATTTTCCGGTCAAGGCGAGCGACACCATCCGCTACGGCGACACCGACAAGCTCGGCCATGTGAACAACGCCGTCTTCTCCACCTTCCTGGAGACCGGCCGCACCCGGCTGCTCTGGGGCGGGGCTGCCGCCGTCGCGCCGGAGCACGCCAGCTTCGTGCTCGCCCGCCTGGTGCTGGACTACCGTGCGGAGATGTTGTGGCCCGGCGAGGCGTTGATCGGTACTGGCGTGCTGTCCGTCGGCAACAGCTCCATAACGCTGTCGCAGGCCATCTTCCAGGGTGAGCGCTGCACCGCGACGGCGGAAACCGTGCTGGTGCTGTTCGACATGGTCACCCGCCGTCCCCAGCCCCTTCCCGAGGAAAGCCGCGCGCGTCTCGCCGACCTCAAGATGCGTCGTCCCGGCTGAGGCGGGCCAGCCGCTTTGCGCCGGCCGGCATTGTGCTCTAGATAGGGGGCCGACAGCCCCGGATGTGCCGTGCGCCTTCTGCCTCTTGCCTTCACGCTTCTCGTCGCCACCATTCTCGGGCTTGGCGTCACCTGGTTTTCCGTCACCCACTCGCGCGGGCTTGACGTGGTGCGCGCCGGCGCCTGGCAGGGCTGGCCCCGCGCCGGCACCGCCAAGGCGGATCCCTACGCGCGCGCCGCCTTCGCCCGCTCCGGCGAACTGCCGCTGGAACTTGCCGACGGCCTGCTCTTCCTCGCCGCCACCGATGACGCCGGCAGGCCCATCGACGGGCGCTGCGAGACGCGCATCGTCGGCGTGCTGCCCCAGGCTCGGCTGTGGACGCTGACCCTGATGGACCAGGACGGCCACCTCATCGCCAATGATGCCGGACGCTTCGGCTTCACCAGCGCCGAGGTGGTCTATCGCGACGACGGCGCCATCGACGTGCGCCTCTCCCCTCGGGCCCGTTCGGGCAACTGGTTGCCCACCGGCGCCCGGCCCCGGCTGAAGGTGGCGCTCCGCCTCTATGACGCGCCGTTCTCCTTCGCCTCTGGTGCCGCGGACGCGGCCGTGCTGCCCAAGATCACGCAGGAGGCCTGCCTGTGACGACGCTGGACGACCTGCGCGAGGAAGCCTCGACCGTTGCCGGGCGTTTTGCCCGGCGCGCCGGACGCTTCCTCGGCAGCCTGCCGCGCCCGCATTTCTCCCGCCCGCGCCTGTCGCGGCCGCGCTTCGGCTCGCCCGGGCAGGTGCTGCTGTTCGTCGCATTCGCGGTGGTGCTGGGCGCCATCGCCCACATCGTCTCCATCCTCGCCATGCCGGCGCTGGCCGAGCGCAACGCCTATGCCCGGCTGTCCGAGCGGATGGATTCCAACGTGCTCACCCTGCTGCCGGACCCCTCGCCCCAGGAGCAGGTGCTGCCCATGATGGACCCCGCCTTCGTGTCTGCGGTGTGCCTTTACGATCTGTCGGAAGCGCCGCTGAAGGTGCGGGTGCCGGCGACGGCCGACTACACCTCGGTGTCCTTCTATACGGCGGAGGGCCTTGCCTTCTATGCGCTGAGCGACCAGGCGGCGGGCAAGGTGATCGAGCTCGACCTCATGACGGCGAGCCAGAAGGCGGCCTTGCCGGAGGATGAGGAAATCACTGCCGCGGACCGGCTTGTGATCGAATCCCCCGCTCTGGAGGGCATCGTCGCGGTGCGGGCATTCGTGCGCGAGCGAGGCACACGGGCATTCGTGCGGCGCCAGCTCGAGGCCGCGACCTGCACGCTCTCAAACTAGCTCAGCGGGCGCGCCGGCCGTTGTTGCTGCGGGGCACCGGACCCGGCAATCGCGCCTCATACCGTTCCACGCGCACCACCGGCAGGATCACGATGTCCGCGCCTTCGCTACGGACCTCGTCTCCATCCCTGTTCCGCGGGGTAGCGCGGCGGGCAGCCAGCGTCCACGCGTCGGGGAACGCAATGACAGTGCTCATGCTCTTCTCCTCAGTCGAGAGCTGTGATCACAACGTCGCTGGCGTTCTTATGGTTTCGTGCACCTGAACGGGGGATTAACCGATCATGGCAGGCGCGCCCGCCCGCCTCGCTCCCCCTGCCCTGGATTCTCTGCCTTATTCCTTGGCCAGATCCAGGAAATGCCGGCCGTCGCGGTCCTCGATTTCCACCACGAAGATGTCCGGGTCGAACTTCAGCTCCCGCGCGATGCGCGCGTCCGCATCCGCCTCGGGCCGGCCGGGTTCCACCAGAACCGAGAACAGGCGGTCGCCGGGGGCGCCTTCGTCGAAGGCGCTCTGCGGCGCGGGGCCATAGAGGGCCGCGGTGCCGTCGAGGCGCGAGGCCTTGACGAAGATGGCCCCCGCCTCCTCGGAGCCGCGGCGGACCACCACGCCATAAGCGCCTTCCACCTGGGCACGGCGGAGCAGGGCGGAGACGAAGATGGCGCTCTTGAGCCGCATTCAGTTGACCGTGACGCCGGAGACCGAGGCCAGCTCACGCACGAGCTTGTCGCTGACCTCGCCGTCGGCGGTCATGTTGCGGTCGCGCTGGAACCGCTGGATGGCGGTGCGGGTTTCGCCGCCCGGACGGCCGTCCACCTTCAGCGGGCCGTAGCCGAGCTTCGCCAGCGCCTTCTGCACCGCGAGCAGGCGCGGCGAGGCCGGGACATCGCCCGGCGGACGCACCGCGCCGGTCACATCCGTCCCCGCGCCGACGCTGGCCGGCGGACGGCGGGGCACGGGATCGGCATAGGCTTGGGATGTCGAACGGCCAGCCGCCGCCGTGCCGGGCACCAGCGGCACCGGTGTTCCGGTGACTGTGGTGCGGATGGACAGATAGCCGAGCGCGCCATCGGTGGCGCCGCCGGTGGACGCGGCTTGAGTGCCGCCCGGGCTGTGCGGCGGCAGTGGCACGGTGGTGCGGGTGGTCCTGGCGCGGTCGAGGGCCTGGATGGCCCCGGCCGGGCGCGCCTCCGGCAGCGGCGCGCCGGCGGGCGGCGCCTGCAGCAGCAGGAGATTGACAAGGAATGCCCCCGCGGCGGCAGCGGCCACGGCGCCGGCCGCCATGTCGAGCCGGCGCAGGCGCCGTTCCTCGTTCACACGGGCGCTCGCCGCCAACGGGTCGACCGCCGCTGGCGCGTCCTCGCTTAATCCCCCCGACATAACCGGTTCCAGCTTCATGCCAACCTCTTCGCGCGGGTGTCGTCGAGGCGGGTGGGGAACGGCGCCACCACGCCCTCCCCCCGCACCGCCGGCTCAGCCGCAAGCGGCAATGTCACGGTCACGCTGGTGCCCCTCCCCGGCGCGCTCTCCACCCGGAAATCGCCACCGTGGAGCTTCACCAGCCCCTTCACCACCGCGATGCCAAGGCCGCTGCCCCGGGCACGCTGGGTGCAGTCGCCGGCCTGGAAGAACGGCTCGCCGAGCCGCGCCACATCCTCCGGCCGCATGCCGGGGCCGGTGTCGCGTACCCGGATGGCGACGGCTTCGCCCTCGCTGCGCACGCTCACCTGCACGCGGCCGCCCTCGGGCGTGAATTTCACCGCGTTGGACAAGAGATTGAGCACGATCTGCTTGAACGCCCGCCGGTCGGCATCGATGGCAGGCAGGCGGGGCGCGAACACCGTCTTGACCGCCACGCCCGCGCGTCCGGCATCGATGGCCACCATCTCGGCGCAGCCGGCGACGAGCGCGGCCACGTCCACGCCCTCGCGCTCCAGCTCGTAGGCGCCTGCCTCCACCCGCGAAAGATCCAGGATGTCATTCACCAGACCGAGCAGATGCTGGCCGCTCTCGTGGATGATGCGCGCGTAGTCGGCCTTCCGCGCATCGTCGAGGGGGGCGCCGGTCTCGGTGGCCAGCAGCTCGGAAAAGCCGAGGATGGCGTTGAGCGGGGTGCGCAGCTCATGGCTCATGGCGGCGAGGAAATGACTCTTGGCGGCATTGGCCTCCTCCGCCTCGGCGCGGGCGCGGGCAGCGTCGTCGGCCTTCAGTCGTTCGGCGGCGGCGGCCTGCCACGGCGCGCGCCAGACGATGCGCACCAGGCCGGAGCGCAGGGCCGTGCACCTTGCCTCCACGGTCATGAAGGCCGGCGCGGTTTCCGCCTGCCCGTCACAGCGCAGCCGCAGCTCGCAACGCTGCGCCCTGCCATGATGGGCCGCCTGCACGGCGGAGAGGAAGGCTGGCCGGTCGGCCACCAGCACCCGCTCGAAGAGGGCGAGGCCGATAAAAGCGGCGGCCGACGCGTCGGCGAACGGCCCCTCCATCGCCTCCACCATCGCCACCTCGCCACGCAGGCCGTGGCGGGTGACGAGGAGGGCATCGTCGGGAATTTCCTCGCTGGCGCGGGTGGCAGCACGGGCCAGCCCGCCGGCCACCGCCGCCAAGGCGGCTGAGACGAGCCCGGTGGCCACCAGCGCGGTGGCATTCAGGAACGCTCCCTGGACGAGGCCCGTGACCTCGGCCAGCAGCACGAGGGCCCCACAGCCCAGCGCCAGCACGCCAAGGCCGGTGAGGGTGGCCCCGGTGACGCGCCCGAGCACGGCAAGACGCGGCAGGCTCTCGCCGCCCGCACCCTTCCGGGGGCCGGGACGAGAACCATCCGCCGCTTCGCCGATGCCGAGGTGACGCACGCCGCCCCCTGTCAGATGCCCGCTTCAGCGGGCCGGATGCTGTGAAAACCTGTGAACCGGTCTCCCGGCACTTTCGGGGAACACCCTGCCACGGCAGGCTTTAAGCGAACGCTAAGCCGGGGCGGCACCGCCTGCTTTCAGCGTTAACGATGTCTTGAAAAGTGCGCCCCCTGGAGCATCCCTGCCGGCCCACCGGGACCCTGCCTCTGGTATTCTGCAAGGGCGCCGGCATCCGGCCCGCGCGTCTCGACGAGGGAGCCATGTTCTTTCTGCTGCGCCTCGCCTTCTGGATCAGCCTCGTGCTGCTGCTCCTGCCGCTCGGCCTCAAGGGCACCGACGGCAAGGAGGTGAGCGTGTTCGACGCCTTCGGCGCCGCGCAGGCGCTGGTGGCCGACCTCAAGGGCTTCTGCGAGCGCCAGCCGCAGGCCTGCGCGGTGGGCGGGCAGATGGCGAGTCACCTCGTGGAGAAGGCGCAGGTGGGCGCCAAGTGGCTGCACGATTCCATCGGTTCCGCCCCCTCGGGCGAGGCGCCCCATCCGCCGGCCGCCGTGCCGGGGGCGGGCCAGACGGGTGCGCTCGACCTCTCGCCCCAGGATCTTTTGCCGGTCTGGGGCGGCGGCGAGAATGGCCGCACGGTTCTTCCCCAGGGCGCCCAGCCCGGCGCTCCCGCCGCCCCGGCAGCCCCCGCCCCGCTGCCGCCGCGCCGGCCGGCCTGACTCCCGAAAATCGACACACGGAATCAAAGTGGCCGCATTCCTTGCCGGCTGTGTTATGCTGCAGCGCAAGGATCTCTGGGCGCCTCATTTCCGTTTTCCGGACGGGCGCCTCAAATGGGACGAGGAATTGGCCTCATGAACGCAGACGACCTCATTGCGGATTTTGAATTCCTGGATAATTGGGAAGACCGTTACCGGCACGTCATCGAGCTGGGCAAGAAGCTGCCGCCCTTCCCCGATGCCGAGCGCAACGAGACCAACAAGGTGCAGGGCTGCGCCAGCCAGGTGTGGCTCATCTCCGACCTGAAACAGACGCCGGCCGGCACCATCATCGAGTTCCAGGGCGATTCCGACGCCCACATCGTGCGCGGCCTGGTGGCGGTGCTGCTCCATCTCGTGTCGGGCCGCAGCCCGAAGGAGATCATGGAGACCGACATTCTCGGCGTGTTCCGGCAGATCGGGCTTGAGGGTCACCTGACGCCGCAGCGCTCCAACGGCCTGCGCTCCATGGTGGAACGCATCCGCGGCCACGCCCGCGCGGCGCTCGCCGCCGCCTGACGCGCGTCCGCCCGAGAGGCGTCTCGGCCCCGTTCGTCGGGGCCGGTCCCGCATGCTTGACAGCCTGGTGGTGACAGATGCGCCCCGACGCGGTCTGGCGCCTAAAGTCAGGCAGCGCTGGCGCCACTTCGCACCGTTACATCGGCCGCGGCAAGACGCCGGTACAAGCTGCGCTGCCGGGCGATGGGCCACCAGTCGTAAAGGAAGATCTCCATGGGCCGCCACAGGGCGACCCAGCCGAGGATCAGCAATCCCTCGGCTGCGAACCCCGCCAGGTTCCGAGAGAACGCCCCCTCCCCGATCAGGCCGGCAATGCCCAGGCAGACGGCGAGCACAGCGCAGCCGATGGCGAGCGACAGCCGGCCGATGCGGAACAATTCCTTCAATTCGCCCGCAACCGCAATCTCACGATCTACGAAATAGTGGCGCAGCGCCTCGGGTAGGCCCCTGGCCTCTGGCGTGGCGGCTTCCCCTTCGGGCAGGTGCACGACGATGCGCACCGGCGACCGGCGCGGCATTTCCCGCGCCCAGGCGACGATATACGCCTCGGCCTCGGGATCGAGGTCCCGCTCCCGGAACGGGAAGGGATCGAGCATGTTGAAGAGTTGCGAGACCCGCTCAACGCGGATCTCGATGTCGGTGTCCATGGGGATTGCTCAATCCGCCCCGATCGAGAAAAGCCCGACGCTTTTCGAGCGAAGCGAAGCGGGACAGGATCTAAACCACCCAGCGATCAGATTACACCGCAATCTGACCGGATGCGGCTCTGGAAGCTCAACCCGTTCCGACGAAAGGAAAGAGAGGATTTCCGGTTGCTGTACGGCGGCGCGCCTCAGCGGCGGCCGCGGCGTGCCCGCACGCGCACGGGTACCGCCTGCTTCTGCCGCGCCGCAAGCTGGGCAAGGACCATGGTCCCGACAAGAGCTGCGAGGGCGAGAGCGGAACCGGCAATGAGGGACATGGAGATCCTCCTCCAAGACGCTTGCGACGATCGTCAGCAAGCAGACAGGACCTGCGCCGACGAACAAGTTATCTTAACCGTGTTCGTGGCGCGCGCTACCCGTCTGGATCAACAAATAGGTGCCGCGCCGGTGGCAACGAGGGGCGTCACGGCCATGTGACTGCGCGGAAGCAGGCCACCCGGGCCGCGAAATGCCGCAGATCCATGCAAATTCACTCCCAATCAATGGGTTATGCATTCGCGGGCGAAGGCGGCCGGCGTATGGGAAAAAATGTCGCTCGGCGCCGTCGGTGAGCCCTACAAGGGCGACAGATAAGGCAGCGGCCCCGGCGCGGGGGCCTGGCGCACCCGCTCCAGGCGCTCCATGGCGCGGGCGAAGGAGCCGTCGAGATGGCTCTTCAGCGCCTCAACTGCAGCTTCGGCTTGGCCGGCGGCGAGCCGCTCCGCCACATCCATGTGCTCGATGAGGAACGGTTCCACGCCGGGCGCCCGGGCGGCGGCGTCATAAAGGAAGGTCAGGGCCACCAGCAGCGTCTGGTAGGTGGAGAGGGCATCCATGAGAGTGGCATTGCCGCAATGGCCGAGGAGGCTGATGTGCAATTCCTCCTCCAGCGCGCTGAGTCGCGCGCCGTCCACGGCTTCGGGGGCGGCCATGGCATCCGCGAGGTTGCCCCTGAGCGCCGCGAGGGTCGCAGGCGGCAGGCGAGGGGCGGCAAGGCGAAGCGCCGCCGGCTCCAGGATGGCGCGCATTTCGAAAAGCTCGGCTACGTAGGCGGGCGTGAGAGCCGGCGCATACCAGTGCTGGCGCGCATCCTTGCGCACGACCCCGCGCTGGTGGAGCCGCGACAGCGCCTCCCGGGCCACCGTGCGGCTGACGCCGTAGGCGGCGGCGAGGTGATTCTCCACCACGCGGAATGAGCCGAAGGCGCTGCGGGTGACCACCTCGTGCTCCACCTCCTTGTAGATGCGCTCCCAGGTGGATTCGGGGGCAAGGTGGATATCCGCCGCCGGCGCCTGTTGGGTGAAATCCGGGACAGGGCCGATGGGCAGCTCGACGACGAAGCCGTGCCCCTCGGCGCGGCGCACCAGGCCAAGTTGCTCCAGCCGGGCGAGGGCCTGGCGGGCCGGGGCGCGGGAAATGCCGAAGCGCTCCGCCACCCGCGATTCGAGCAGGCGCTCGCCGGGCCGAAGCGCGCCGGAGACGATCTGTGCCGCCAGAATGTCGAAAGCCCGCTCGTGCAGGCGGGGGGCAACCCCGCTGGTCCGCGCGCCCTCCCGGCCGGGCTCGGCCCCTTTGCCGGCAGCAGGGATCAGGTGTCCCATCGCGTCCTCACCGTCCCTCTGACCCATCGCATGGCGGAAAGGGTGCCGGAGCGGGAGCTAAATGCCAAGCTCAACAAAGGCTTGTGCATGGCGCGGGATGCCGCACCCAAGGCCTGGGAGCCACGGCTCGCCAGCGGCCCGAGCGCCGAACGGCTGAAGCCGCACGCGACCCCACAGGACAGGGCCGATCAGCCGAAAATGACGGCCGCGGCAATGACGCTGTAGGCCAGGAGGAAGAGGAAGCTGTCCCGAAGGACCCGCCCGCGTGCTATGGTCATAATTCACTTCCCATCATGTCCAGTCATTTTATATGGAAAGTGATTATCGTCAATAAACAAATTTTTCATGTGTATTTTGGTTTATGGCCCCTGCCCGCCGACGAATGCCGGCGGGCAACGCAAGGCCTGCGACAAGGCTTGGGGATCGTGCGGACGGGCTACCGTCCCTCGAAGCGGGGCGCGCGCTTTTCCACGAAAGCGGTAGCGCCCTCGGCGAAATCGTGGGTGCCGGCGCTGGCGATGAAGGCATCGCGCTCGGCGTTAAGCTGGTCCGACAGGCTGTGGTTGAAGGAGGCGCGCAGCAGGTGCTTGATGCGGCCATAGGCCAGCGTCGGCCCGGCGGCGAGGCGTTTCGCCAGCGCATCCGTCTCGGCCTGAAGGTCCGCCGCCGGCACCACCTTGTTCACCAGCCCCAGCCGCAGCGCTTCCGCCGCCTCGACAGTGTCGGAGAGCAGCGCGATCTCCATGGCCTTGCGCAGCCCCACCACCCGCGGCAGCGAGAAGGTGGACGACCCGTCCGGCGAGGTGCCGATGCGGGTGTAGGCCAGGGTCATCTTGATGTCGTCGGCGGCGATGGCAAGGTCCGCAGCCAGCGCCACCGAGACCCCGGCCCCCGCCACCGCGCCGTGGAGGCACGCGATCACCGGCGCCGGCATGGCGGCGAGCGAGACGATGGCATGGTGAAACGGATCGATGATGGCGCTCACCACCTTCGGCGCGTCGCGGCCGGCCTCATGGAAGCGGCCCACGTCGCCGCCGGCCATGAAGGCCCGCCCTTCCCCCGACAGCACCACCACCCGGACGCTCTCGTCCTTCGCCACCTGGTCCACCGCCGCCTTTAAAGCCAGCACCGCCGCATCGTTGATGGCGTTCAGCACATGGGGGCGATTGAAGCGGATGCGGGCTATGCCCTCGGCAATGTCGAGGCGGATGGGGTGTTCGTCGACGGCGGCGCTGGTGGGGGCGCTCATTGGGGGCGTTCCTCGGGCGTTATCGGCTCGGCCCGCACGCGGGTGCGGCAGGCGTATCCGGCTGGGGACCGCCAAGCTGCCAAAGCCGGAGCATCGCCACAAGGCACCCCGACCTCAGATCGGCGAATCGGTGTCCGGCGGGAACAGCACGCCGGCCTCTTCCAGATAGGCCTCCAGCGCCGCCAGCGTGGCGCCGATGTCGCCGGTGGTGTCGAGCACCAGCTCGGGCGCCTCAGGCTCCTCATAGGGCGCGGAAATGCCGGTGAAGCTGGCGATCTCACCCTTGCGGGCCTTGGCGTAGTGGCCCTTGGGGTCGCGCCCCTCGCACACCTCCAGCGGGGCGCGGATGAACACCTCGTGGAAGAAACGCGCCCCCACCTCCCGCGCCTGCTCCCGGTCGGCGCGCGTGGGCGACACCAGGGCGACGATGGCAATGTGGCCGTTGCGGGCGAGGAAGCCGGCCATGTGGGCGACGCGGCGGATGTTCTCCGAGCGCTCCTGCGGCGAGAAGCCGAGGTCGGCATTCAGCCCGGTGCGCAGGGTGTCGCCGTCCAGATAGACCGGCGAGCCGCCGAGGTCGAACAGGCGCCGCTCCAGGGCCCGCGCCACCGTGGATTTGCCGGAGGCCGGCAGACCCGTCAGCCACAGCACCGCGCCCTGGTGGTGGAAGCGCGTGATCCGCTCGGCCGCCGTCACGGCCGAATCCACCGCCACCACCGGGCCGCGCTTCGGCGCTTCCAGCCGCGCCTCGCGGGCCGCGTGCAGGATGATGCCGCCGCCGCAGATGCGCCGCTCGCGCTCCACCACCACGCGGCCGGTGAAGGCATTGAGGTGATAGGGATCGGCCGGCAGGGCCTGGCGCAGCGTGATCTCCACCTCGCCCACATAATTGCGGCCGAGGCTCGCCTGGCCCTCGGTGACGAGATTGGCGGGATCCACCGCGCTGGTCACCGCCGAGACCACGCCCGGCGCGGCGGCGGTGGAGAGGCGCACCACCACCGGGTCGCCCGCCTTCAGCGGTGCGTCGTCGAGCCAGAACAGGCGCACCTTCAGGCTTTTGGCGGCGCGGGGGCGCTGGTCGCCGTGGGCGGCGATGTCGCCGCGGGTGACGAAGATGTCCTTGTCGAGGGTGATGCCGGCGGACTGGCCGGCCTCAACCGTCGTAGGCGCCGGGCCGGGCCACGCCTCGATGGACTTCACCCGCGCGGTGGCGCCCGACGGCTCGAAGGCCAGCTCATCACCCACCGAGAGGCGGCCGCTTTCGATCCGGCCGGCGAGGATGCGCCGCTCGTCGAACTTGTAGACCGCCTGGATGGGGAAGCGCAGCGGCTGGTCGGACAGGCTCGGCGGGGCGGTGAAGGCGTCCAGCGCCTCCACCACCGTGGGGCCGGAATACCAGGGCAGGCGCGCGGTGCGCTCGGAGATAAAGTCGCCGTCGCGGGCCGAAACCGGGATGACGAAGGTGGGGCGCAGGCCGAAGCCGCCCAGATAGGCGCTCACGTCCTCCTCGATGGCCGCGAACGCCTCCTGGTCGAAGCCGACGCGATCCATCTTGTTCACCACCACCGCCACCTGCCGCAGGCCGAGCAGATGCAGCAGGAAGGCGTGACGCCGGGTCTGCTCACGCACGCCCTCGCCCGCGTCCACCAGCAGCACGGCGGCATCGGCCTGGGCGGCGCCGGTGACCATGTTGCGCAGGAATTCCACATGGCCGGGCGCGTCGATGAGCACATAGTCGCGCTTGGTGGTCTTGAAGCGGATCTGGCTGGTGTCCACCGTGATGCCCTGGTCGCGCTCGGTCTGCAGCGCGTCGAGCAGGAACGACCACTCGAACGGCATGCCGCGGCGGGCGGAAACTTCCTTCAGCATCTCCAGCTTGCCGTCGGGCAGTGAGCCGGTCTCGTGCAGCAGGCGTCCGACCAGGGTGGACTTCCCATGGTCCACGTGGCCGACGATGACGATGCGCAGAAGCTCGCGCTCCTTGACCGCCGCAGCGGCGGTCGAGGTGGCGAGCGGCGCGGCAGGCGTTGAGGCGAACGAAGAAGCGGACATGGCAATGATCTCTTCAAAATCTCGGGATGCGGCGCGCTGGGCTCACAGGTAGCCGGCGGTACGCAGGCGCTCGAAGGCGTCCTCGGATTCGTGGTCCATGGCGCGGCCCGAGCGCTCGGAGGTCTTGGTGATGGCGAGCTCGGCCAGGATCTCGTCCAGGGTGGACGCGTCCGACTCCACCGGGTTGGTGATGTCCTGGTCGCCCAGCGAGCGGTAGCGCTTGCCGTTCTTGGAGAAATACAGCGGGATCACCGGGATGTTCTCGCGCTGGGTGTAGGCCCAGATGTCCATCTCGGTCCAATGCAGGATGGGATGGATACGCACATGGGCGCCGGGGGTCAGGGCAGTGTTGTACTGGTCCCAGAATTCCGGCGGCTGCTCGCGCACGTTCCAGGCGCCGTCGGTGCCGCGCGGCGAGAAGAAGCGCTCCTTGGCCCGGGTCGGCTCCTCGTCGCGGCGAATGCCGGCGATGACACCGTCGAAGCCATGCTTGGCCAGCGCCAGGCGCAGGCCTTCGGTCTTGCGGGCGGCCGAGCGGGCAGCGGGGGGAAGGGTGGGGTCGGTGCTCTCGATGGGCGGGCAATCCTCGACGATGAGGTCGAGGTCCCATTCCTTCGCGTAGTGATCGCGGAAGGCATACATCTCGGGGAACTTGCGGTGGGTATCCACGTGCATGGCCGGGAATGGCAGGCGGCCGAAGAAGGCCTTGCGCGCCAGGTGGATCATCACGTTGGAATCCTTGCCCAGCGACCACAGCATGGCAATCTTGCGCAGCTGGGCGAAGGCCTCGCGGAAGATGAAGATGCTCTGCGCTTCCAGCGCATCGAGACGCGTCATGACGTCATTCCTTCGTGGCACCGCTGAAGTGCCGGTCTGCCCCGGTCTTCGCCTGCCCGCGGAAAGCGGGACACGCCGGGCCGGAGCCCATCCAAACCGAACCGCCCTCCCCTTCCGCCTTGACCGCGCCCGGGCCGGGCGCCACAGACGGCGGGCAACTTTTAAATTCTACCAAACTGGTAGAATTTACATTGACGAGAAGCGGTTATTTTCATATTGCGCATTTTTGATCGGTAATTTAGCTTAAGACACACGTCAACTGGATTATTTAGCGCTCTCCCGCTGTGAGATGGGAAATCGGGCGCGCGGAGCGGCTTTTTCATGACCTCCCCCTTGCAGCGCAAGCTCAAGATCAGCGGACCGACGGTGGTGACCGCCAACCGCCTCGCGGATGGCATTTCCGTGTGGCTCACCGCCACCGGGGGCTGGAGCGAGACCATCGCCCAGGCCGCGGTGGGCACCACCAGCGACGAGGTGCTGCGGCTGCTCGACATCGCCCATGCGGACGAGATCACCGCGGTCGGCGCCTATCCGGCCCCTGCCGTTCTGGCGGCCGACGGCACGCCGCAGCCGGCCAACCTGCGCGAGCGCATCCGCGTCACCGGCCCCACCATTTCCCTGCCCGGCGCCGCCTGAGATCCCTCAAGGGTCCCCGACGCCCAAGCGAGTAGGCCTCATGTACGTCTATGACGAGTTCGATCGCACGTTCCTTCAGGAGCGCGTCGCCGAGTTCCGCGACCAGGTGGCCCGCCGCCTGTCGGGGGAGCTGAACGAGGAGGAGTTCAAGCCGCTCCGCCTCATGAACGGCGTGTACCTGCAGCTCCACGCCTACATGCTGCGGGTGTGCATTCCCTACGGCACCCTGTCCTCGCAGCAGCTGCGCGCGCTCGGCGCCGTCGCCCGCAAGTACGACCGGGGCTACGGCCACTTCACCACCCGGCAGAACATCCAGTTCAACTGGATCAAGCTCAACGAGCTGCCGGACGCCATGGCGGACCTTGCCAAGGTGGGCATCCACGGCCTCCAGACCTCCGGCAACTGCATCCGCAACACCACCACCGACCCCTGGGCCGGCGCGGCGGCGGACGAGGTGGAGGACCCGCGCCTCTATGCGGAGGTGATCCGCCAGTGGTCCACCCTGCACCCGGAATTCACCTACCTGCCGCGCAAGTTCAAGATCGCCATCACCGCGGCCAAGCATGACCGCGCCGCTATCCGCGTGCACGACATCGGCCTGCGCCTCCACAAGCGCGACGGCGAGACCGGCTTCGAGGTGATGGTGGGCGGCGGGCTCGGGCGTTCGCCCTTCATCGGCAAAACCATCAAGGACTTCCTGCCGAAGGAGCACCTGCTCTCTTATCTCGAGGCGGTGCTGCGCACCTACAACCTCGGCGGCCGGCGCGACAACATCTACAAGGCGCGCATCAAGATCCAGGTGCACGAGATGGGCGCGGAGGCCTTCGCCAAGAAGGTGGAGGCCGAATGGGTCGAGATCCGCGACGGTGCGCTGAAGCTGGACGAGGCCGCCCTCGACGCCATCCGCGACCGCTTCAAGATCCCGGACCTCGAGGCGCTGGACGACCAGCCCGCGGAACTCGCCCGCGCGCTCGCCACCGACGCCGCCTTCGCCCGCTGGCATGCCAATTCCGTCGCCCCCCACAAGGCGAAGGGCCATGCCATCGTCACGCTCTCGCTGAAGCCCGTGGGCGCGCCGCCCGGCGATGCCACGGCGGAACAGATGGACGCCATCGCCGACCTCGCCGACCAGTATGCCTATGGCGAGATCCGGGTTGCGCACGAGCAGAACCTCACCTTCCCCTATGTGCGGCAGAAGGATCTGCCGGCGCTGTGGGCGAAGCTGAAGGCGATCGGCGTCGCGACCCCCAATGTGGGCCTCGTCACCGACATTATCTCTTGCCCCGGCCTCGACTATTGCTCGCTGGCCAACACCCGCTCCATCCCCATCGCGCAGAAGCTCACCGAGCGCTTCGCCGACGAGGCACGCATCGCCGACATCGGCCGGCTGCACGTGAACATTTCCGGCTGCATCAATGCCTGCGGCCACCACCATGTGGGCCACATCGGCATTCTGGGCGTGGAGAAGAAGGACGAGGAGTTCTTCCAGATCACCCTTGGCGGCAAGGGCAATTCCAAGGCCCGCATCGGCGAGCTGATCGGCCCCGCCGTCGCGGAAAGCGAGATCGTGGACGTGGTGGAGAGCCTCGTCGATACCTATCTCAACCTGCGGACCTCACCCGCCGAGACCTTCGTGGCGGCGGTGGAGCGCCTGGGAATCGAGCCTTTCAAGGAGCGCGCCTATGCCCCTCGTTAAGAACGGGGCGCTTGCCGCCGATGCCTTCATCCCCGTCGCCGACGGCGATCCTCTGCCCGACGGGCCGGTGATCGTCTCCGCCGCGCGCCTGCTGGCGGACGGCCCGGCGCTGGTCACCCGCAACGGCGAGATCGGCGTTGCCTGGCCCAACGACAAGGATGTGGCCGAGCTTCAGCCCTTCCTGTCGCGGCTGTCGCTGATCACCCTGACCTTCCCGAAGTTCCGGGACGGGCGTGCCTACAGCCAGGCACGGCTGCTGCGGGAGCGCTACGGTTACAAGGGTGAGCTGCGCGCCGTGGGCAACGTGCTGCGCGACCAGGTGCTGATGATGGTGCGCGCCGGCTTCGACGCCTTTGCTCTGGAGAAGGCGGCGGACGTGGAGGCCTTCGGCAAGGCGGTTGCCACCTATTCGGTCTTCTACCAGCCCACGGGCGACCATCGCCCCACCGTGCGCGACGCTCGCACCGCGCCGGCGGCCACAGGGGGATAGTCCCATGACAGCCAGCCACAGCGCCAGCCTCCCCGCCACTCCTTTCGACCAGCCCTCGACCGGCGCCCCCCTTGGCGCAGGATCCGGCTTCGACGCGGCGGCGCTCAATGCGAAGCTCAGGTCGGCCGCGCCGCTGGAGATCATCGCGGCGGGGCTTGCCGCCTTTCCCGGCCACATCGCCGCCGTCTCGTCCTTCGGAACGGAATCGGCGGTGCTGCTGCACATGATCGCGCAGGTGGACAAGGCGACGCCGGTGCTCTTCCTCGACACCGGCCACCTGTTCGAGGAAACGCTGGCCTATCGCGACACCCTTATTGCGTGCCTCGGGCTGACGCAGGTCCTCACCTTCTCCCCGGATCCGGCGGCGCTCGCCGCGCGCGATCCCGAAAACGGCCTGTGGGCGGATGACCCGGATGCCTGCTGCGGCCTGCGCAAGGTGGAGCCGCTGGCCCGGGCGCTCGGCCCCTATGCGGCCTGGATCAACGGCCGCAAGCGCTACCAGGCGTCGACCCGCGCCGACATTCCCTTCGTGGAGGAGGACGGCGCGCGGGTGAAATTCAACCCGCTGGCGGCGCTCGGTCGCGACGACCTGCTCGCCTACATGGATGCCCACGCGCTGCCGCGGCACCCCATGGAACAGTTCGGCTTTCCCTCCATCGGCTGCATGCCCTGCACCTCGCGGGTGAAGCCGGGGGAGGACCCGCGCGCCGGCCGCTGGCGCGGAAAGTCCAAGACCGAATGCGGTATCCATATTGGCGATGGGAAATAATTTAATTCCATCGAATTTGTGATAAAAGGTGTTGACCCTTCGCGAGGCCAGTGCCATCGTTTGTTTTATCGAACAGACGATCCGTTTGACGGATGAACTTCGCTGGAGGCCCTCCATGTCATCTCGTCGCTCTTTCCTGCGTGGTTCCCTTGGGGCGGTCACGGCGCTGGCCCTGTCCGCCGGCGTGGCCGCCGCTGCCGAAACCACGCTGCTGAACGTGTCCTACGACCCGACCCGCGAGCTCTATGTGGAAGTCAACAAGGCCTTCGCGGCCGAGTGGACCAAGGCGCATCCGGGCGACACCGTGACCATCCGCCAGTCCCACGGCGGCTCGGGCAAGCAGGCGCGCTCCGTCATCGACGGGCTGGAGGCGGACGTGGTGACGCTGGCGCTGGCCTATGACATCGACGCCATCGCCGAGCGCGGCCAGCTGGCGACCGACTGGCAGAAGCGCCTGCCTGACAACGCCTCACCCTACACCTCCACCATCGTGTTCCTCGTGCGCAAGGGCAATCCCAAGGGCATCAAGGACTGGGACGACCTGGTGAAGCCCGGCATCAAGGTGGTGACCCCCAATCCCAAGACCTCCGGCGGCGCCCGCTGGAACTATCTCGGCGCCTGGGGCTACGCGCTCAAGAAGAGCGGCGGCGACGAGGCCAAGGCCAAGGAGTTCGTGAAGGCCCTCTTCAAGAACGCCCCGGTGCTCGACACCGGCGCCCGCGGCTCCACCGTCACCTTCGTGGAGCGCGGCATCGGCGACGTGCTGATCGCCTGGGAGAACGAGGCCTATCTCTCGGTCAACGAGCTCGGCCCCGACAAGTTCGACATCATCACCCCCTCCGTCTCCATCCTCGCCGAGCCGCCCGTGGCGGTGGTGGACAAGGTGGTGGACAAAAAGGGCACCCGCGCCATCTCCGAGGCCTACCTGAACTTCCTCTACACGCCGGCAGGCCAGGAGATCGCGGCCAAGAACTATTACCGTCCGCGCAACGAGGTCGTGGCGGCCAAGTTCAAGGACAAGTTCGCCCCCGTGGAGCTGTTCACCATCGATCAGGTGTTCGGCGGCTGGCAGAAGGCGCAGAAGACCCACTTCGCCGACGGCGGCGTGTTCGACCAGATCACCGGCAACTGATCCGTTTCCTTATCCTCGCGGCCGCCGTCCCCTCCCGGGCGGCGGCCGTTTTCCGGACCCGAGAGACGGGACCTTCGACAGAGTTTATGATTTGCCCATGAGCGCCTCTTCGCCCCGCTTCGCCTTCAGGCAGCAGAGCGTCATCCCCGGCTTCGGCCTCACCATGGGGCTGACGCTCACCTGGCTTGGCCTCATCGTGCTGCTGCCCCTGTCGGCCCTGTTCATCAAGACCAGCGAGCTCACGTTCGAGCGCTTCATCGACATCGTCACCGCCGCCCGCACCCTGCACGCCTTGCAGGTGTCGTTCGGGCTGGCGCTGGTGGCGGCGCTGGTGAACGTGGTGTTCGGCGCCATCGTGGTGTGGGTGCTGGTGCGCTACGAGTTTCCCTTCAAGAAGGTGGTGGACGCCCTCATCGACATCCCCTTCGCCCTGCCCACCGCCGTGGCGGGCATCGCGCTGACCGCGCTCTATGCCGAAAACGGATGGGTCGGCTCCCTGCTGGCGCCGCTCGGCATAAAGGTGTCGTTCACGCCTCTGGGCATCGTGGTGGCCCTCGTCTTCATCGGTCTGCCGTTCGTGGTGCGCACCGTGCAGCCCGTGCTCGCGGACCTCGACCAGGAGCTGGAGGAAGCCGCCGCCAGCCTCGGCGCCACGCGCACCCAGACCCTCGTCAAGGTGGTGCTGCCCTCCATCTGGCCGGCGCTGCTCACCGGCTTCGCCCTCGCCTTCGCGCGGGCGGTGGGCGAATACGGCTCCGTCATCTTCATCGCCGGCAACCTGCCGGGGGTGTCGGAGATCGCGCCTCTGCTCATCGTGATCCGGCTGGAGGAGTTCCGCTATGCGGATGCCACCGCCATCGCCACCGTGATGCTGGTGGCCTCGTTCCTGCTCCTGCTGATCATCAACCGCCTGCAGCGCTGGGCGGAGCTGCGGGGGAGCCGCAACGCATGAGCACGCTCGGCCAGCCGGTCCAGACCACGATCCACGGTGCCAGCGAGGGCCTGCCCTCCGCGCTTGAGCAATCCCATGCCTTTGCCCACCACGGCGGCCGGCCGGTGCGCACCGAACCGCGCGCCGTGCGCATCGCCCTCATCCTGGTGGCTCTGGCCTTTATCGGGCTTTTCATCGGCCTGCCCCTGGTGAGCGTCTTCTACGAGGCGTTCCGGCGCGGCTGGGCGGCCTATGTGGCCGCCATCATCGAGCCCGACGCCCTCGCGGCCATCCGCCTCACCCTCATCGTCGCGGCCATCTCGGTGACGGCGAACCTGCTGTTCGGCCTCGTGGCCTCCTGGGCCATCGCCAAGTTCGAGTTTCCGGGCAAGAGCCTGCTCATCACCCTCATCGACCTGCCCTTCTCGGTCTCACCCGTGGTGGCGGGCCTCATCTACGTGCTGCTGTTCGGTTCCCAGGGCCTGTTCGCCGCCTATCTCCAGGCATGGGACATCAAGATCATCTTCGCGCTGCCCGGCATCGTGCTCGCCACCATCTTCGTCACCTTCCCGTTCGTGGCGCGCGAGCTGATCCCGCTGATGCAGGAGCAGGGCACTTCCGAGGAAGAGGCGGCCATCTCGCTCGGGGCGTCGGGCCTCGCCACCTTCTTCCGCGTCACCCTGCCCAATGTGAAATGGGCGCTGCTCTATGGCGTCCTGCTCTGCAACGCCCGCGCCATGGGCGAGTTCGGGGCGGTGTCGGTGGTGTCCGGCCATGTGCGCGGGCTGACCAACACCATGCCGCTGCACATCGAGATCCTTTATAACGAGTACCAGTTCGTCGCCTCCTTCGCGGTGGCGTCGCTGCTGGCGCTGCTGGCCCTGGTGACTCTCATCGCCAAGACCATCCTGGAACACCGCCTCGCCGAGGAAGACAGATGACCATCGACGTGGTTGGCGTCACCAAGCGCTTCAAGACCTTCACCGCCCTCGACCATGTGAACCTCACCATCCATTCCGGTGAGCTGGTGGCTCTGCTTGGCCCCTCCGGCTCGGGCAAGACCACGCTGTTGCGCATCATCGCCGGCCTGGAATGGCCGGACACGGGCGAGGTGCGCTTCGATGGCGAGGACGCGCTGTCGCGATCCGTGCGCGAGCGCAACGTGGGCTTCGTGTTCCAGCACTACGCCCTGTTCCGGCACATGAACGTGTTCGAGAACGTGGCGTTCGGCCTGCGGGTGCGGCGCGGCGCGGACAAGCTGCCGGAAGCCGCCATCCGCGAGAAGGTCAACGAGCTGCTCTCCCTGGTCCAGATCGACTGGCTGGCCGAGCGTTATCCCGCCCAGCTCTCCGGCGGCCAGCGCCAGCGCGTGGCGCTGGCGCGCGCGCTCGCCATCTCGCCGCGCGTGCTGCTGCTGGACGAACCGTTCGGCGCCCTCGACGCCAAGGTGCGCAAGGAATTGCGGCGCTGGCTGCGCCACCTGCACGAGGAACTGCCGGTCACCTCCGTTCTCGTCACCCACGACCAGGAAGAGGCGCTGGAACTCGCCGACCGCGTCGTGGTGATGGGCCACGGCCGGATCGAGCAGGTGGGGTCCCCCGCCGAGGTCTACGACAATCCTGCCACCGCCTTCGTGCACGACTTCATCGGCGAGACCATCACCCTGCCCGGCGAGGTGCGCGGCGGCGCGCTCTATTTCGGAACCCGGGCACTGGGCCTTGATCCGCAGGGGGTGGGCGACGGCCCGGCGCGCATCCTCGCCCGCCCGCACGACGTGGACCTCGCCGATCCCGGCACCACGCCCTTCGCCGGCAAGGTGCTGGCGGTGCGCACCTTCGGCCCCACCCGCCGCGCCGATGTGGAACTGACCAGCACCAGCGGCCCGGTGGTGGTGGAAGCCGCCGTGCCCCACGGCCAGACATTGGAGCCCGGCACGCAGGTGGGCCTCCTGCCCCGCCGCTACCGGGTGTTTTCCCAGCCCGCGCGGTGAGCCAAGGCGGAAGGCGGGCGAGTTTTGCAGTGCAAAATCTAAACTGTTGCCGGCACAATCGCTGATAGGGATAATCTGAACCGCTCAATTTCAGGGAGCCGGTTCATGCCGAGAATTGCCATAGCCTGCCAGGGTGGGGGTAGCCACGCTGCCTTTGCTGCCGGAGTTTTGCTCAAGCTGCTGTCGCCTGAGTTCAGGTCGCGCTTCGACCTGGTCAGAATAAGCGGCACGTCGGGCGGCGCCATGTGCGCAGCGCTGGTATGGGCGGGGTTGATCGCTGAGGGCGGCGGCCCGGACGAGGCCATCAAACGCCTCAGAGGCTTCTGGGAAACCCTGAAGGCTGATGATCTGCCGTCCTACTGGACCAATATGCTGGGCCTCGCGACGGCGCGGCTTCCCCTGACCATGGAGGTCAGCCCCTACCTCATACCGGCTCCCGCAGCCGCCATCATGCGCGACTGGCTGACAGAACATCTGCGGCTTGATGAACTTCGCGGAAGGCCCGTGTCTCCACCAGAACTATTGGTAGGCGCTACAGACGTGCTGTCGGGACGAAGAGTGGTGATCGGCGGCGAAAAGCTCACCTATGATGCCCTGATTGCCTCGGCTGCCGTTCCTTTCCTCTACGAAGCGGTACCGTTCGAGAACTACATGCTTTGGGATGGGTTGTTCAGTGTCAATCCACCGGTTCGCGATCTGATCGATTGTAAAATCGACCAATTGTGGGTTGTCAGGATCAATCCATTGCAGCGCGACACGGTTCCTCGAGGATCGGCCGAGATCATCGATCGTCGCAATGAGCTTTCCGGCAACACAGCTCTCGATCAGGAGCTGGATTTCGCAAACACCATCAACGAGCTCGTGAAACTTTCGGGAGGAGAGCTCGGAAAATACAGGCATGTCGAGGTCCACGTCCTGGATTCGCGCCTCAACGACGTCCCGGATGAAACGTACGACTACGCTTCCAAATTCAATCGGGCGCCCGGCTTCATTGACGGCCTTATCAGACGCGGCAGCGAGGCTGCACCGAGCCTGCTGGACGAAAGCACGCTCTGGACGAAGGAAGACTCGCGGCAGACACAGCCCAAGCGCCTCTGACGAGCACAGTGGCGGTATGAGACGTTGGCGGGGTCCACCGGCTATCTTTCGCCACGACGGCATCGTCTAGTAAAATCCGTCGTTTAATGTCGCACAGGGAGAACACCCGTGCCCCCGCTCCTCGTTGTCGCGCTGGGCGCCTTCGGCGCCGCCGCTGTGGTCAAGGTGATCGTCGCCGAAACGCGCCGCATCAACGCAGCGCTCGACCGCCGTCGCGCCGCCAGTCCGGATGAGATGAAGGCCGTTCCGCTGGAGCGCGACCCGGTCACCGGCGACTACCGTCCCAGGCAGGGGTGAAGGCGGAGGCCAAGCCTCAATCGGTCAGGACCGCGCCCACAGGTTCGTCAGTCACGGGCGGGGGCGCAGGCAGCGGCGGGCCGGCAGCCGGGCGCGGCGGCGCCCAGGCCTGAAGCGCCCGCTGCTGCGCGGCGTGCGGCACGGCTCTTCTCATGCTCGCGGTGCACGGCATAGAGGCCCGCGCCCACCACCAGCACCATGCCCACCGTGGTCCAGGCATCCGGCAGGTCGCCGAAGACGAAATAGCCTGACACCAGCGCCCCGAACACCAGCAGGTAGCGCAGGGGCGAGACCGAGGCCACCGGCGCGTTGCGGAAGGCGAAGACGAGGCACAGGGTTCCGCCGGCAAAGGCCACGCCCGAGGCGACGATATAGGCCATGACCGCCACCGGCGGCAGCTTCCAGCTTTCCCAGGCCACGAAGACCGTGGCGGTGGCGCAGAGCACCAGCGTGCCGGAAAAGCCCACCACCGTACCCGGAATCTCCCGGCCGATGCCGCGCGTCGACACGTCCCGGATGGCGCCGAACAGGGCGGCGAGCAGGGGCAGGATGGCGATGGCCTCAAAGGTGGAGGGGTCCGGCCGGGTCACGATCACCGCACCGCAGAAGCCGACCACGATGGCGCACCAGCTGCGCCAGCCCACCTTCTCGCCCAGCATGGGCACCGCCAGCGCCGTGGTGATGAGCGGCGTCGCCATGTAGATGGTGGTGGAGGAGGCGATCGCCATCACCGCCAGCGCCGCCACATAGACGAAGGTGGTCAGCGTATCGAGGGTGGAGCGCATCACCACCCGCGGGTGGAAGGCATAGCGCAGGGCGGGGAGGTCGCCGCCCCGCACGATCAGCACGAACAGCACGATGCCGGCCAGGAACGAGCGCAGGCCGAGCGCCTCGCCGAGCGGGATCTCCCGGATGGAGAGCTTGAGGAACGTATCGTTGGTGACGAAGAGCGCCATGGACAAGGCCATGGCGATCAGCCCCTTCACCGTGGCCGACATGGCGGGCTTTGCCGCCGCAGGGCCGGCTGCGGCCGGCTGCGCCGCTTGGGGAAGACGGCTCATGCCCGACGCTCCACCGGACAAGCGGCGAAGGGAAGGACAGGCGTTGCGGTATTGACGCAGTCGCCGACGCGCAGGCGCACGGCTGCCCGGGGCAGGCTCACGATCGACCTCTTGGGGTTTGCTCCCATGGCGCAAGCCTGTGGCCCGCACCTCATCGATTAGTTGAACCAGATGTAGCTGATTTCAGGTAAATCCCGCCTTGCGGAATCCCGATGGCTCGCGCACGAGCCCTTCGCGCGCCGCATGCCGCCGCCACCTCACCGCCGCATTTCCCCCTTCGCGCGGGGACCGGACGTTAGCGGGAAACCTCCCGGCTCTGAGTGAAGGCTATTGTGGTGGCAGCAGGCGTGCTTCAGCCGCCCGTCATGCTCATATGGCGGCTCACCGCCGGCTGGCGGGTGCGGCGGTCGATGACGAAGTCGTGGCCCTTGGGCTTGCGGAAGATGGCCTCGTCGATGGCCTTCTGCAGCAGGGCATCGTCCTTCGCGGCCCGCAGCGGCGCGCGCAGGTCTGCAGCGTCCTCCTGGCCGAGGCACATATAGAGGGTACCGGTGCAGGTGACCCGCACCCGGTTGCAGCCCTCGCAGAAATTGTGGGTCATAGGCGTGATGAAGCCGATCCGCCCGCCAGTCTCCTTCACTGCCGCATAGCGGGCCGGCCCGCCGGTGCGATAGTCGATGTCGGTGAGGGTGAAGCGCTCTTCCAGCCGTGCGCGCACGTCGGACAGCGGCAGATACTGGTCCACCCGTTCCTCGCCCACCTCGCCCAGCGGCATCACCTCGATGAGGGAGAGGTCGTGCCCCTCGCCATGGGCCCATTCCATCATGGAGGCGATCTCGTGCTCGTTCACGTCCTTGAGCGCCACCGCGTTGATCTTCACCTTGAGCCCGGCCGCGCTGGCGGCCTTCACCCCCTCCAGCACCTTGGACAATTCACCCCAACGGGTGATGGCGCGGAACTTGGCCACGTCCAGCGTATCGATGGACACATTGATGCGCTTCACCCCGCAGGCCGCGAGGTCAGCCGCGTGGCGGGACAGCTGGGAGCCGTTGGTGGTGAGGGTGAGTTCCTCGAGCTGCCCGGTCTCCATGTGGCGGGACAGGCTGCGGAACAGGGTCATCACATCCCGGCGCACCAGGGGCTCGCCGCCGGTGAGGCGGAGCTTTCGCACCCCGCGCAGCACGAAGGCGCTGCACAGGCGGTCCAGTTCTTCCAGGCTGAGCAGGTCCTGCTTGGGCAGGAAGGTCATGTGCTCGGCCATGCAATAGACACAGCGGAAATCGCAGCGGTCGGTCACGGAGACGCGCAGATAGGTGACGGCGCGGCCGAACGTATCCACCAGCGGTCCGGCCTGAGCCGCCGCTGCCACGCTTGGCCTGTCGATCAGATCCCTCGGCACATCACTCACGAGACCACTCCCACATCCACCCTGCGCCGCCTCTCCCGCCGGCTTCTGCCGGTCTCGAAGGCCCGCTGCCGCCCGCCGCCCCATTTCCGGAGGGACTGCGGCAGTGCGCGGACTTCGGCGCACGCTCTATATATCGTATGCAAGCAACCCATGGATAGGGTCCGGGCCGGTACACATTGCGGTGTGGTCCCGCCCAAGCATGCGATTGGAGAATGAAATGGCCACAGCGTCTGCCCCCGCCGCGGCATGGCCCACCGAGCTGCGCGTGGTGAACGAGCGGCACGCCCTCGCCGTCACCTTCGATGATGGCCAGAGCTTCACCCTGCCGGCCGAATATCTGCGCGTGGAAAGCCCCTCCGCAGAGGTGCAGGGCCACAATCCGGACGAGAAAATCCTCGTCGCCGGCAAGCGCAACGTTCGCATCGCCCAGGTGGAGCCGGTGGGCAATTACGCCGTGCGGCTCATCTTCGACGACGGCCACTCCACCGGCCTCTACACTTGGCCGCTGCTCCTCGCCTACGGGGTCGAGCAGGAGGAAAAGTTCGGCGCCTATCTCAAGGCGCTGGACGACGCCGGCCTGTCGCGCGGGTAAGGCCCGCACGATGGCGTGAGGGTGTAACCGGGCACAGGCGCCGGCCGAAGCGCTCAAGGAGCGCGTTCGGCCGTGTCGCGGCGAATGGCGCCTCGCTCCGGAGAACCGCCCGATGCCCGCACCGACACGCCCCTCTTCGCGCGCGCGCCTGATGCACGCCACCGCCCTCATGGTGGCGCTTGCGACTGCCGCCGCGCCACCGGCCGTCGCCGCCCCGCAAAACCAGCATCTCACCGTCGTGGAACTGTTCACCAGCCAGGGCTGCTCCTCCTGCCCGCCGGCGGACGCCAACCTCATCGCCCTCAGCCGGCGGCCGGATGTGCTCGCGCTCAGCTTCAGCGTGACCTATTGGGATCATCTCGGCTGGCGCGACACCTTCGGCAAGCCGGAATTCACGAAGCGCCAGTATGCCTATGAGCCGCAACTGAGCGAGCGCGGTCCGTTCACTCCGCAGATGGTGGTGAACGGCCGCATCAGCCGCGTCGGGTTCAACCTGGCCGAGATCGAGCGGGCCATCTCCGCCGCCCCGCCCTTCAGCGGACCGGACATCACCCTCGGGCCGAGGGAGGTGTCCATCGGCCGGGGAGCGGCGCCTGCCGCGGAGGCCGACATCTGGCTGGTGGCCTATGATCCACACGTGGTGGAGGTGCCGGTGCGGCGCGGCGAGAATTCCGGCCGCACCTTGCCCCACGTGCGCGTTGTCCACCGGCTGGAACGCCTCGGCGGCTGGGATGGCAAGCCCGTCCACATCGCCCGGAGCGAGACGCCGCCGGGCCTGCTCACAGCGGTCCTGGTCCAGCTTCCGTCCGGCGGCCCGATCCTGTCGGCGGCGACCGAATAAGTCTCGCGACGGCCGGTGCTTGAAACGGCCGAAGCCGTCCCCAGCGGGAAAGGGGGCCAAGAGGGGGAAAGGGGGCCTGGGGCCCCCCTGCCCTCACTTCACCCGTTCGAGCACGGAGACGTAATTGGCCACGGCGGCACCGCCCATGTTGAAGATGCCGGCCATCTTGGCGTCGGCGATCTGCATGTCGCCGGCCTCGCCCATGAGCTGCATGGCGCAGAGCACATGCATGGACACGCCGGTGGCGCCGATGGGATGGCCCTTGGACTTCAGCCCGCCCGAGGCGTTCACCGGCAGCTTGCCGGTCTTCTCGGTGATGCCCTCGCGCACCACCTTGTAACCCTCGCCGGGCTTGGCGAGGCCCATGGCCTCGTATTCAAGCAGTTCGGCGATGGTGAAACAGTCGTGGGTCTCCACCAGGTCGAGGTCGTCGAGGCTGATGCCGCCCTGCTCCAGCGCCTTCACCCAGGCGCGGCGGGCGCCCTCGAAGGCGATGGGATCGCGCCGCGACAACGGCAGGATGTCGTTGGCATGGGCACGGGCGCGGAAGGCGACGGCGCGCTGCAGCGTCTGCGCCACGTCGGGCGAGGCGATCACGAGGGCCGCGGCGCCGTCCGACACCAGCGAGCAGTCGGTGCGGCGCAGGGGGCCGGCCACATAGGGGTTCTTCTCGGAAATGGTGTTGCAGAACTCGAAGCCGAAATCCTTGCGCATCTGGGCGTAGGGATTGGAAACGCCGTTCTTGTGGTTCTTGGCGGCGATGCGCGCAAGTTCCTCGGAGCGATCGCCGTAGCGCTGGAAATAATGCTGCGCGATGCGGCCGAACACGCCGGCAAAACCGCCGTCGATGTCGGCTTCTTCCTTACGGTAGGAGGCGTTGAGGAGGATGTCACCCACCTCGGCGGTGGGCTTGGCGGTCATCTTCTCGGCCCCCACCACGAGGGCGATGCGGCCCTGACCGCTGGCGATATAGTTGAGCGCCGAATGGATGGCGGCCGATCCGGTGGCGCAGGCATTCTCCACCCGCACCGCCGGGGTGTGGGCGAGTTCCGGCACGCTCAGGGCTGGCATGGCGCCCTGGAAATCCTGCTTCTGGAAGCCGGCGTTGAACACGCCCACATGGATGGAATCCACATCCGAGGGGGCAAGGCCCGCATGCTCGATAGCGGCGCCGGCCACGCGGCCCATCAGCGCTTCGGTGTCGGCATCCTCGAGCTTGCCGAACGGCGAATGGGCCCAGCCCACGATGGCGGCCTTGTTCTCCAGATCTCCTGCAGGCATGTCGTTCTCCCGGCGGCGTGACGCCGCGTTGTGTTGGTCTTGGTTGAGATAGGGACGCGGCCGTCTTTATGACAGGCCCGCGATAAAGCCATCCGGCATCACGAAAATCTGTTCTGCGGCAGGGGCCGATGGCAGGCCCGGCATGGTCATGATGTCGCCTGCCAGCGCCACCACGAAACCGGCACCGGCGGACAGGCGCACCTCCCGCACCGGCAGCACATGGCCTTCCGGCGCGTTGCGCGCCGCCGGATCGGCGGAGAAGGAATATTGCGTCTTCGCCATGCACACCGGCAGGTCGCCGAAGCCGGCGATCTCATACTCATGGAGCTTGCGTGCGGCGGCGGGGGTGATGTCGACCCGGGCGGCGCGGTAGATCTGCCGGGCGATGGTCTCGATCTTGGCGGTGAGGGGCATCTGGTCGGGATAGAGGGTGTGGAAGGTGGAGGGACGGGCCACCAGTTCCAGCACCGCGCGGGCCAGATCTTCAGCGCCCGCGCCACCTTTGGCCCAATGGCCGCAGACGTGGACGCCCACCCCGAGCGGCGCCAGGGTGGCGCGCACCGCCTGCGTCTCCTCCGGCGTGTCGGAGGTGAAGTGGTTCAGGGCCACCACCACCGGCAAGCCGAACTTCTCCAGGTTCTCCACATGTCGCTTCAGGTTGGCGCAGCCGCGCGTGACCGCATGGGGGTCCGGCGTGCCCAGCTCCTTGAGCGAGACGCCGCCATGCATTTTCAACGCCCGGACGGTGGCCACCACCACGGCGGCGGAGGGGGCAAGGCCGGCCTGCCGGCACTTGATATCGAGAAACTTCTCGGCCCCGAGATCGGCGCCGAAGCCGGCCTCGGTCACCACCACGTCGGCAAGGCCGAGGGCGGCCTTCGTGGCCATCACCGAATTACATCCATGGGCGATGTTGGCGAACGGGCCGCCATGGACGAAGGCGGGGGTGCCCTCCATGGTCTGCACCAGGTTCGGCTGGAAGGCATCGCGCAGCAGCGCCACCATGGCGCCGACGCCGCCCAGTTCCTCGGCGGTCACCAGCCGGCGGCCGCGGGTCTGGCCGATGACCATGCGCGACAGGCGCTCCTCCAGGTCCGCCAGATCGGTGGCGAGGCACAGGATAGCCATGACCTCGCTGGCGACCGTGATGTCGAAGCCGTCCTCGCGGGGGAAGCCGTTGCCCGGCCCGCCGAGGCCCACGGTGACATGGCGCAGCACGCGGTCGTTGAGATCCATCACCCGCCGCCAGCTGATGCGCCTGGCGTCGAGGTCGAGGCCGTTGCCCCAGTGGATGTGATTGTCGATGAGCGCCGACAAGAGGTTATGCGCGGCGGTGATGGCGTGGAGGTCGCCGGTGAAATGCAGGTTGATGTCCTGCATGGGGATGATTTGCGCCCGCCCACCGCCGGTGGCGCCGCCCTTGGCGCCGAACACCGGGCCGAGGGAGGGTTCGCGCAGGCACACGGCGGCCCTGGTGCCGAGGCGGGCCAGGGCATCGCCAAGGCCGATGGTGGTGGTGGTCTTGCCCTCCCCCGCCGGGGTCGGGTTGATGGCGGTGACCAGCACCAGGTGCCCGCGCGGCCGGGTCTCGATCTCGGTGATGAAATCCAGCGCCACCTTGGCCTTGTACGGGCCATAGCGGTAGAGCGCATCCGCCGGGATCCCCAGGGCGTCCGCCACCTCGGCGATGGGCCGGGGTGTCACGCTGGCGGCGATGGCGGCGTCCGAGGAGGGATCGAGCGGGCGGGCAGTTCTCTCGTGCATGCATCAGTCCCCAGGCGGCGCGACCCTACCGGGTCGCACCACGCGAGGGAAGCATGGGCGCGGCAAAAATGCTGTGCCCCAGTGAGGGGGCACCGCGCCTCAACCGCCCTTCTGGGTCTCTTCGGCCTTGCGCACGGGGGCCGGCTGGTCCACCGCGTCAAGGCCCTTGTCGATCTTCTGGACGATCTTGGTCAGGTCGTCCGGCTCGGGCTTGAGGTCGCGGGCGTGGGCCCACTGGAAGCCCGCCTCCAGCTTGCGGCCGACCTTCCAGTAGGCGTCGCCCAGATGGTCGTTGATGACCGGATCCTGCGGCATCAGCTCGATGGCGCGCTCAAGCTGCACCACCGCCTCGTCGTAGCGACCGAGGCGATAATAAGCCCAGCCCAGGCTGTCCACGATGGGGCCGTCGTCGGGCCGCAGCTTGGCTGCCTTGCGGATCATCTCGACGCCCTGGTCGAGGTTAACGCCCTGGTCCACCCAGCTGTAGCCCAGATAGTTGAGCACATGGGGCTGGTCCGGGTTCAGTTCCAGCGCCTTCTTCAGGTCGGCCTCCGCAGCCGGCCAGTTCTTCGAGCGCTCGTTGCAGATGCCGCGGAAATAGAACAGCGCCCAATTGCCCTTGGTGGGCTGGGGAATGAGGGCGATAGCCTTGGAATAGGTCTCAGCGCATTCGGCGAACATCTTGCGCGACTGCTGGATCTTGCCCAGCGCCACGATGGCCTCGATGTCCTTGGGGTCGGCCGCAATCATCTTGTCCAGATGGGCGCGGGCCTCCTTGTACTTGTCGGCGGCGTCGAGGTTGACGGCCAGCTGGACCTCGGCGTTGCGCTTCAGCGGCGAGCTGTCCGGCACGCTCTCATAGACCTCGATGGCCTTGGAGGGCTGCTTCAGCTGCTCATAGAGATCGGCCAGCGTCAGGCTGGCGAAGGGGTGCTCGGGATAGAGCCAGATGGCGAGCTGCAGATAGACGAGGGCAAGGTCCTCGCCGCCCTGCCGGCCCACGGTGGAGCCGAGGCCATAGAGCACCTCGGAGGAGCCCTCCTGCGCCGTCTTGACCAGCGGCGGCAGGGTCTTGCCCGCCTTCAGGTCGCGGATGGCCGCCATCACGATGGGGTGGTTGGGCAGCTGCTTCTCGAAGCTGCCATAGGCGGCCAGCGCCGCGTCGATGCTCTCGTTGCGCGAGGCCCAGCGGGCATAGGCGTCGATGGCGCGCAGCGAGCCGGGATCGATCTTCATCGCCTGCTCGAGGCGCTTGCCCGCTTCCTTCTTCTGCCCGGCGGCATCGAGGATGAGGCCGGCATGCAGTTCCTTCAGGGGCACATACCAGTCGGGGCCTTCCAGCCGGTCGATGAGCTCCACCGCGCCCTTGGTGTTGCCGGAGCCGTAGAAGGTCCAGGCGGCCAGCAGCGTGGCGGTGAGATCGCCGATGGGGCCGCGCACCGAAAGGGCGAGGTTGGTGCGGGCGGTCTGGTAGTGCGCCTTCTTGATGGCGCGAACGGACAGGGCGAGGCGGGCGATGCGGTGGGTGCGGTCCGCCTTCACCATGCGGTCGGCCAGCTTCATGGCCTCGTCGATGTCGCCATCCATGAGCATGGCGAAGAAGGTGCGCTCGACGATCTCGTCATTTCGCGCATCGAGCTTCATCAGGTTGCGCAGGTAGGTCACCGCCGCATCCGAATCGCGCTCGGAGCTGGCGAGCCGCGCGGCGAGATAATTGCCGGCCAGCGAGGTATCGACGTCGGGGACCGCTTCGGCGCGGGCCGGGCTCGCCGCGAGATGGAGCACCGCAGCAAAGCCGGCCGCAAGGGCCAGGGAGAAAAAGGGGCGTGCAGTCGTCACCGATCGTATGTCCTGATAAAGCCCCCGGCCGGTTGAACGCCAGAGATACGGGTGAAGGATCCAAGCGGGGCGAGATGGCGCGAGGATGGCGGCTTTCCTGTGACACCGCAAGTTACGTGCGCGTAATGCCGCGCGCGTCCTACCGCAGGGCGGTGGTGCGGTGCGGGAGAGGGGCGAGGGGGAGAGGGCAAGGGGAGAAGGCGGCCCGGGCGTGACGCCACGGCCCGATCTGCTATAAGCCCGGCCCATGGAACTGATGCGCGCGCGCGCCCCGGCGAAGATCAACCTGACGTTGCGCATCGAAGGCCGTCGCGCCGACGGCTTTCACGATCTCGCGAGCCTCGTCGCCTTTGCCGGCGCCGGCGACCTCGTTTTCCTCCATCCCGATGCGCCCTTGGCGCTGGAGGTCTGCGGCCCCACGGCCGCCGCCGCCGGCCCGGACGACGACAATCTGGTGCTGCGCGCGGCCCGTGCCTTTGCGGAACGGGTGCCCGGCGCGCGGCTCGGCCGTTTCGTGCTGGAAAAGCGGCTGCCGGTGGCGGCGGGACTGGGGGGCGGCTCGTCCGATGCCGCCGCCGCGCTGCGCCTGCTCGCCGGCCTCAACGGGCTGGCGCTGGATGATCCGCGCCTGTTTGCGGCCGCCCGCGCCACCGGATCGGACGTGCCGGTGTGCCTTGATCCACGGGCGCGGCTGATGCGCGGGGTGGGCGATGTGCTCTCGGCCCCGCTCGCCCTGCCGCCCTTGTCGGCGGTGCTGGTGAATTGCCGGGTCGCCGTGCCCACTGCCGGCGTGTTCCGTGCGCTGGGCCTTGCGCCGGGCGCGGCTTTGGCTGGTCCCGAGCACCCGGCCGGTCTGCCGGAGACGACGATGGGGAATGCGGCGGCCGTGTGCGCCTTCCTGTCCGGCCTGCCGAACGATCTGGAGCCGCCGGCCCTGGCGCTGGCGCCGGAGATCGGCCGGGCCATGGCCCTGCTTTCCGAAGCGCCCGAGGCGCGGCTGGTGCGCATGTCCGGCTCCGGCGCAACGGTGTTCGCCCTCACCGACAGCTGCCGCACCGCCGCATCGCTGGCACGGCGCCTGCTTGCGCAGCAGCCCGGCTGGTGGGTGAAGCCCACACTTCTGCGATAGGGCTGAACCCCACCATGACGCGCCCCCCGAAGACGTTGCCCCGATGACGCTGCCCGCCTTCCTCTTCGCCGCCCTTGGGGAAATCGCCGGCTGTTTCGCGGTCTGGCATGTGGTGCGGCTCGGCGGGTCGCACTGGTGGCTGCTGCCCGGCATCGTGAGCCTTGCCGCCTTCGCCTATGCCCTCACCTTCGTGGAGGCGGAGGCTGCCGGCCGGGCGTTCGCGGCCTATGGCGGCATCTATATCCTGTCGTCGCTGGTCTGGATGTGGACGGTGGAAGGCGTGCGCCCCGACCGTTGGGACGCCACCGGCGCGGCTCTGTGCCTCGCCGGGGCGGCGGTCATCGTCTTCGGCCCGCGGGGCTGATCTCAATCAGGCCCGCGTGGCGCGGCCTTCTCGCGGGCGAGCAGGCGCTGGTAGACCCAGCCCATGGCCACCAGAACCAGTCCGAGGCCGATGAAGGAGACCGCGCGCAGCACGCCCTCCAGATCCGCCATGTCGGAGAGGAACACCTTCAGCACGGTCGCCACCATCACCGCCGCCGAGGCGAGGCGCAGGGTGCGCGATCCGCGCCACAGGCCGATGCCCAGCAGCACCATGCCCGAAACCAGCCACGCCGCCGAATAGGCGTACCACTCGGCCGAGCTGATCTGGTCGGGATCAAGCACGTCGCCCTGGAACAGGCGGCTCACCTCGAAGGTGATGTAGGCCAGCGCCAGCACGATGGCGAGCCCGCCCGCCGCCAGCTTCACCTTGGCGCGCGCCACCGGCTGCACCCCGGCGAACACCAGCGCCAGCCCCGCCGGCAGCGCGAAGGCGACCAGCAGGTCGTTGAACAGCACCCCGCCGACGCTCTCCCCGGTGGCGAACGGATTGTTCTCCCCGAGGCCGTTGAGGGCGCACAGCACCGCGATCGCCGCGACGAGGTCCGAGAACAGCCGGTAGAAGCCGCGCCCGGTGATGGTGGCAAGGCGCGACAGGCCCACCGCATAGGCCCCGTAGATGCAGGCGAGCAGCCCGGTCTCGAACAGGCGGGTACCGCTGGCATAGATGTCGCCGCCATGGGCGAGGTGGCGCACCTCGGTTGCCGCCAGCATCACCGCGAACAGCAGCGCCAGGCTCTCATGCACCCGGCGGCTCCAGTCGTCGCCGCTCTTCGCCAGCAGGAAGGCGGCGCCGGCGAAGGCGAAGGCCGGCACGCCGTAGCCCCACAGCAGCCAGTTGAAAATCGGGGTGGCTCCGGGGTCCACGGCGATGGTGGGCAGCCACACGATGCGACCCAGCACCACCAGCGCGAGGGTGGCGGAGAAGGCGCGCAGCCCCGGCAGCGGCCGCAGGGTGGAGATCCACGCCACGCCCAGCGCCGCCAGCGCGAGGCCCACCGTGAGCCAGCCCTTCTCCAGCGCGAAGGTGAGCGCGAGCGCGAGCGTCACCACCGCCCCGGCGGCGAAGATGGTGCCGCCATAGGCGCGCACGCTCCGCGACAGCCGCTCGGCGGCGAGCGTGAAGAGGAAGGCGAGGGCCAGCGCCAGCGCCGCGAACGGCACGCTGCGGTCGAGCTCAGTGAGGCGCGCATAGGCGGCGATCAGCATCAGCACCGGGCCGAGGGTGCCCGTGACCGCCCAGCCGACCAGGACCAGGAATCGCCCGCCGCGCCACGCGCCGGCAAGCCCCGCCCCCAGCATCAGCGCGCCCATGCCGAAGGCGTAGACCATGAAGTGGCCGATCGAGAGCCGCGCCGGCTCCGGCAGCGCGCCGGCCATGGGCCCGGCGGGGGCCATGGCGGTGCCCGGCAGCGGCGGAAACACCCATCGGGTGAGGATCGCGGGAGCCAGCACCGCAACCGCAAGCGCGGCCAAGGTCATGGGTTTCACCCGCCACGCCAGCGCCAGCACGCCCACGGCGGCGAGCACGAAGACCGAGAGCGGCATGCCGCCCACCAGCCCGTCCACCGCCGCCGCGGCGGTGATGACCAGAGCGCCCACGGCACCGAGGATGGAGATCGGCTCCGGCCGCGGGCCGGTATCGGGACCCCAGAACAGGCCCGGTGCCAGCAACAGGGCGGTCAGCGCCAGCAGCACCAGCCCCAGCGCGCCCGAGGCGCTCACGGCCTGCGGCACGTCGAACACCACCAAGGTGAGACCCCACGCCACCACGCCGATGATGGCGATCAGGGCCAGCCACGCCCAGCGCCGCACCCGCGCCACGGCGAGCGCGCTCGCCGCCACCGCCGCGATCAGCAGGGCGACGCCCCAGGCATTGGGATCCTTCGAGGTGATGAGGAAGGGCGTCACCGCCGCGCCGATGAAGCCCAGCGCCGCAAGAGCCGGACCATGCAGCAAGGCGGCGAGCAGGGTGGCGACGCCGGTGGCCGCCAGCAGCAGGAAGGCGGCCTGCGGCGGAATGAGGTGGTACAGCTCATAGGCCGCATAGATGCTGCCGAAGGCGGTCATGGTGCCGGCGGCGGTGAGGATGCTCGGCACGTCCGGCACCCGCCCAAGGCCGGCAAAGGGGCCGGCAGCCGGCGCCGAAAGCGGCTCGGCCGGCTCTTCCCTGCGGGCACGGCGGCGCAGCACTTCTCCCCCCGCGAGCAGCGCGACCGCCAGCAGCAGCCCCAGCCCCACCCGCATGCCCGGGCCGATGAGGTCCTGCTCCACGGCGAAGCGCACCAGGAACACTCCGCCCAGAGCCAGGGCGAGGCCGCCCACCCACACCGCCCAGCGCGCGCCCACCTTCTCCTCGAATCCGGCGAAGCGTTCCTTGAGCTGGCCGGCATCGAAGCCCGGCCGCGGCGGAAGCGGCGGCGCGGCGTCCTCGGGCTGCGATGGCGCCGAGAGCGGCGGTGGACGCGTCACGTCATGCAGGGCCGGCGGGCGGGCGGGCTCTGGCGGCGCGGTGGCCGGTTCAGGCGGCCGGGGCGCGAAGGGCGCCAGCGTGACCGGGCCTGAGGGAATCGGGGCGGCGGCGGGAGGCACGGCAGGAACGATGCCGAAGGCCTGCGCTTCCAGCGCGGCGACCCGCGCCTCCAGCACCCGGATGCGGCCCCGGTGCTTGAGCACGAGCACGAAGGCGACCAGCGTCATCACCGGAAAGGCGAGAACCACAAGAATGAGAAGTGCCCATTCGTCCATCGCCATGCACCCGTCTGCTGCCACGCCGGCCTTCGGCCGACTCCGCGTGGGAAACGCTCGCATTTCCCCACCGGCATCGGGGTGTAGCGCAGCGCCCGGCGCAACGCTAGCTGAGCCACGTTAAGTGCTCAATTTAAAAAAGGATTTCCGCGTTTCGACAGCGGTAGCATGGACCCGCCGGCGGACCGTACCGGCCGGCGTATCCTCGGAGACCGTTTGAAAATTCAACCGGATCAGCGCTCGCAGCCCTCGCAGGCACTTGACCGCCGTCATGGCCGGGCTGTCCCGGCCATCCACGTGGCGAGGATTGGAATGATTTTCGCCGATCGTCCCAAGCGGTTCGGCTTGGATGCGTGCGACAAGCCAGGGCATGACGATGGTGTTTGCGGTTATGCCCTTCTGAATTTCCAAACGCGTTCTTATCGCCTCACCCCTCGCGGAAGCGGTTGGTGATGGGATAGCGGCGGTCGCGGCCGAAGTTGCGGCCGGTCACCTTCACCCCCGGCGCGGCCTGCCGGCGCTTGTATTCGGCGATGTTCAAAAGCCGCTCCACCCGCGTCACGGTGGCAGCGTTGAAGCCGTCGGCGATGATCTGCGCCACCGAATGCTCGCGCTCCACCAGGCGTTCGAGGATGGCGTCCAGCACCGCGTAGGGCGGCAGCGAATCCTCGTCCTTCTGGTTCTCGCGCAATTCGGCGGTGGGCGGCTTGTCGATGAGGCTGTCGGGGATGACGACGCCGTCCGGCCCGAGCGCGTCGGCCGGCTTCCAGCGGTTGCGCAGGCGCGACAGGCGGGTGACCTGGGTCTTGTAGAGGTCCTTGATGGGATTGTAGCCGCCGTTCATGTCGCCATAGAGGGTGGCGTAGCCGGTGGACATCTCGGACTTGTTGCCGGTGGTCACCACCATGGCGCCGAACTTGTTGGACACCGACATGAGCAGCGCGCCGCGCACGCGGGACTGGAGGTTTTCCTCGGTCACGTCGCGCTGGGTGCCCTCGAACAGGGGCGCCAGCGCGGCTTCCATGCCCTCCACCCCGGCAACGATGGGCAGCACGTCGTAGCGCACGAACAGGGCCTGCGCCACGGCGGCGGCATCCGCGAGGCTTTCCTCGGACGTGTAACGATAGGGCAGCATGATGCAGTGGACCCGCTCCGGCCCCAGGGCATCCACCGCCATGGCGGCGCAGATGGCGCTGTCGATGCCGCCAGAAAGCCCCAGCACCACGCCGGGGAAGCGGTTCTTGTTCACATAGTCGCGCAGGCCCAGCACGCAGGCGGCATAGTCCGCCTCATCGCCCTCGATGCGGTCGGCAAGATTGGCGCCGAGGCACTTCCAGCCGTTCTCGAAGCGCTGCCACTTGGAGATGCGCACCCGCTCCATGAAGCCGGGAAACTGCAGGGCCAGGAAGCGGTCGGGGTTAAGGGCGAAGGACGCGCCGTCGAATACCAGCTCGTCCTGCCCGCCCACCTGGTTCACATAGAGCAGCGGCAGGTGGCTCTCCACCACGCGGGCCACCGCCACGTTCTCGCGCTCGGCATAGACGCTCTGGCGATAGGGCGAGCCGTTGGGAACGATGAGCAGCTCCGCGCCAGTCTCGGCGAGGCATTCCACCACGTCCGCACCCCAGATGTCCTCGCAGATCGGTACGCCGAGGCGCACGCCCTTGAACGGGATCGGCCCCGGCAGCGGGCCGGGGGTGAACACGCGCTTCTCGTCGAATACGCCGTAATTGGGCAGGTCCACCTTGTGGCGAACGGCGGAGATGCCGCCGTTTTCCAGCAGCAGCACCGAATTGTAGAGCTTGCCCTCCTCCACCCACGGCGCGCCGATGAGCAGCGCCGGGCCGTCAGCGGTCTCGGCGGCCAGCGTCTCGATGGCGGCGCGGCAGGCCTGCTGGAACGCCGGCTTCAGCACCAGGTCCTCGGGCGGATAGCCGGCGATGAACAGCTCGGGAAAGACCACGAGGTCCGCCCCCGCATCGCGGGCGCCGGCGCTGGTGCGGCGGGCAAGGTCCAGATTGCCGGCCACGTCGCCCACGGTGGGGTTGAGCTGCGCGACAGCGATGAACAAGGTGTCGACGGGAGCGTCGGTCTCAGGGGCGCCGGGCGCTATGCCGGTGGTCAGGACGGTGGTCATGAATCGGATTTAACCCCAGCGGCGAAGGGGGGAAAGGGCAAGAAAAGGGCAGGTGCGAAATCTGCCTCATCCGGCGCCATCGCGGCACCCCGGAGGGGCTGCCGCGCGGCGTTTTGGGTCGATCACAGGCCAAGCCGCGACCACAGGGCGCGCTCCTCCACTGCCGCCATGGCCCCGTCCGCCGCCTGAGACGCAAGGCTGCCGGCCAAGGCCGCGCCAAAACCGCCCGGACGGCGCGGGATGAGGCCGGAGGACGACTGCACCAGTGGCATGCGCACCTCCTCGCCGTACCGCGCCTTCAGGATGGAGCGCACGTCGCCCAGCCCATCCACGAGGCCAAGTCCCGCGGCCTGCGTGCCCAGCCAGAACTCGCCGGAAAACAGGCTCTCGTCGTCGGCCGGCAGCGCATCGCTGCGCCGGGAGCGCACGAGGTCCACGAACACGGTGTGAAGTTCCTTCAAGAGCACGTCGAGCCGTTCCACGTCCTCCGGCCGCGTGGGACGGAACGGGTCGAGGGTCACCTTGCGTTCGCCGGCGGTATAGACGCGCCGCTCCACGCCCAGCTTCTCGATGGCCTTGTCGAAGCCGAAGCCCGCCGTCACCACCCCGATGGAGCCGACGATGGAGCAGGGATCGGCGAAGATCTCGTCCGCCGCGCAGGCGATCATGTAGCCGCCGGAGGCCGCCGCATCCTCCACGAAGGCGAAGACGTGCTTCTCCTTCTCCTCCGCCAGCGCGCGGATGCGCCGGAAGATCAGGTGCGACTGCACCGGCGAGCCGCCCGGCGAATTGATGAGCAGCGCCACCGCCGGCGCCGACTTCATGGCGAAGGCCTTGTCCAGCGCCTGCGCGGTGCCGGCCAGCGACAGGCTGCGCGCGAATGGCGTCGTCTGCATGCCGATGGCGCCGGAGAGCCGCACCACCGGCACCACCGGCAGGTCACGGCGCCATTTTCTGGGGAGGATGCCGCTGACGCGGCGCGAAAGGGAAGAAAGGAAGCTGTCGGCCATGGTCCAGATGTAGGGCGCGCAGGTGACGCACTCAAGGCAGGTGACGCACTCAAGGCAGGGGACTCACGCGAGCAGTGACGCACGCCAAGCGGGGCGGCCACGCCGCGCGCCTTCAGGTCTGCACCAGCCCTCCGCCCTGCCGTAGCACCGCATCGGCGGCGGCGGTGGGATTGCCGTCCGCGTCAGTGAGGATGAGGCCCGGCAGCAGCGCCGGGGGCGTCCGGCGGCCCTTCACCGCGCGCACCAGCAGCCGCACCGCCGGACGGTCGGGGCGCGGATGGACGGGGAGGATCTCCACCGCGCCGAAGCGGCCGTCGAGGGCAGCAAGCAGATCCGCCAGCGCCTGCGGCCGGTGGATGAGGCAAATGACGCCCCGCGCCGCAAGGCAGCGGTCGGCGGCGCGCACCCACTCTTCCAGCAGCGTTCCATCGGCCATGTGGGCGCGGGCGCGGGCCGCGTCGGGGGAGATGCGATGCCGCGCCGTGTCGTTGAACGGCGGATTGGTGAGCACCAGGTCCGCCGCCCCCACCTGCGGCACGTCAGGCCCGGACGGGCGGCAGAGGCGGGTGACATCCGCCGTCACCACCTCGACCCGCGCGGACAGATCGTTCAGCGCCGCATTCTCCCGCGCCAGATCCGCCAGTTCCGGCGCGATCTCCACCAGCACGCTGCTCGCCTGCGGCACGCGGGTGAGGAAGGCGAGGCCACAGCTGCCCACCCCCGTGCCGAGATCCACCATGCGGCGGCGGTCGGCCGGGGCGAAGGCCGCGAGCAGCAGCGCATCGTGCCCCACGCGGTGGCCCGCTTTCGGCTGACGCAGCGTCAGACTGCCGCCGAGAACGCTGTCGGTGGTGATGGAAGGTGTCGTAGCGTCAAGTGCCATCGCGGAGCGCAGCGCCGAAGCCGGCCTCCTTCAGCAGGCGGCGGGCGCGATCCACATCCTCGTCCACCACCAGCAGGCGGCGGGGCAGGATTCCGATGGTGCCTTCCATGACGCTCATATACTGGTCCGCGACCATGTGCCCGATCTGTGCCGATTGAAACAGTGCCTCGATGGCGCCGATGAGCACCAGATCATTGGTCCGCACCAGCTCATGCATCGTAATCCACCCGACCTAGCGGCAATGTGCGCACCGGCGCGACGCGAAGAAAACCGCCCGGCGCTTGCACGGAGCCCGTCAGCATCCCTATGGTGCGCCCCAAAGAATGACAAGCGGGAGCGTTTCTTGGCCCTCGTCCTACCGTTCGAGCCCAACGAGCCGTCCATCGAGGCCCTGGTCGCCCTGGTGAAAGCGGACATGGAACGCGTGAACGCCACCATCCTGGCGCGCACCGGCTCCGACGTGGCGATGATTCCCGAGGTGGCGAACCACCTCATCTCCTCCGGCGGCAAGCGCTTGCGGCCGATGCTGACGCTCGCCTGCGCGTCGCTCTCCGGCTATCGGGGCGACGGGCATGTGAAGCTCGCGGCGTCCGTGGAGTTCATGCACACCGCCACCCTCCTCCACGACGACGTGGTGGACGAGAGCGACATGCGCCGGGGCAAGCTCGCCGCCCGCAAGCTGTGGGGCAACGAGGCCAGCGTGCTGGTGGGCGACTTCCTGCTCGGCCAGGCGTTCAAGATGATGGTGGAGGTGGGCTCCATGACCTGCCTCGACATCCTCGCCACCGCCGCCTGCGTCATCGCCGAGGGTGAGGTGATGCAGCTCGCCGCCGCCAAGAACACCGCCACCTCGGAAGACGATTATCTCGCCGTCATCCGCGGCAAGACCGCCGAATTGTTCGCCGCCGCCTGCGAGGTGGGGGCGGTGCTGGGCCAAAGGCCCAAGGCCGAGCAGGCCGCCTGCCGCTCCTACGGCATGAATCTCGGCATCGCCTTCCAGCTGGTGGACGACGCCCTCGACTATGGTGGCAGCCAGGCCAAGCTCGGCAAAAATGTGGGCGACGACTTCCGCGAGGGGAAGATCACCCTGCCGGTGCTGCTCGCCTTCCGCCGCGGCGACGCCAGTGAGCGCGCCTTCTGGCAGCGCTGCCTGGAGAAGGGCGAGGGCAACGACGCCGATCTGGATCAGGCCATCGGGCTGATGACCCGCCACCGCGCCATCGCCGACACGGTGGAGCGCGCCCGCCATTACGGCGCCATCGCCAAGGATGCGCTGGCCCTGTTCCCCAACGGGCAGGCCAAGGACGCGCTGATGGAAGCGGTGGATTTCTGCCTGTCCCGCGCGCACTGACGCCACCGGTCTCGGTCGTTGACCGAGACCGGACGGGCACACTCAGACGCCGCGCGGGCTTGACGAACGGCCAATGACCGCGACACGCATCCCGAACAGCAAAAGGCCGGCCCCTTGCGGAGCCGGCCTTTTTCGTGAGTCGCGCAAAAGGATCAGGCGAGGGCGCGACGGCCGCCGGGGATGAGGGCGGCGGGCTTCAGCGCATAGGCGCCTTCGCCGGCAAGGGCCACCACCAGGGACGCCACCACGAGGAAGGCGGGATATTCCCAGCCACCACCGGTGGTGGAGAACACCCAGCCGTTCGGGGCATGGTAGCTGAGCGCGCCGAGCATGATCGGGATGAGCAGGATGGCCACCTGGCGGGCATAGACGCCGGAGGCGATGAGCAGGCCGCCGATGATCTCCGCCGCGATGATGGGCAGGGCGAGGGCGGAGGGCAGGCCGATCTTGCCGAGGAAGCCCGCGAAGCCGGGCACGGTGAAGATGAAGACCTTCATCAGCCCGTGGGAGACCCACATGAGGCCGAGGGCGAGACGAAGGATGAGGAGGCCGTAGGGGGCGGTGCGGTTGTCAACCATGGGAGTGATCTCCGGTTTGATGTGGCACCACATCTAGCTTTCGCACTCGCGCAACGCCATAATCAAGAAATCAAGCTGGAGTTTGCATCCACGCAAATCACATCCTCGCGTGGGGCGAGGGCGCGGGACGCGAATGACCGCAGGACCAACGAGCATGTGGGATTGGGAATGATCGCCTGGGACGATTTCCGCCTGGTGCAGGCCATTGCGCAGAGCAGCTCGCTGGCCGGGGCGGCCGAGCAGCTGGGGGTGAACCACTCCACCGTGTTCCGCCGGCTCGGCGCGCTGGAGGAGCAGCTCGGCGCCCGCCTGTTCGAGCGCGCGCGCTCGGGCTACGTGCCCACCGCCATCGGCGAGGAGATGGTGCGCCTCGCCGAGCGCATGGCCGACGAGGTGCTGTCCGTGGAGCGCCGCATCACCGGGCAGGACCTGAGGCCCTCCGGCGAATTGCGCGTGACCACCAACGACACCCTGCTGGTGCACATGCTGACGCCGGTGTTCGCCTCGTTCCTCAAGGCCTACCCGGAGATCCGGCTGGACGTGGTCATCTCCAACCAGTCCCTCAGCCTGTCGAAGCGCGACGCCGATGTGGCCATCCGCGCCAGCGACCGGCCGGGGGATACGCTGGTGGGCCGGCGCATGGCCTCCATCGCCTGGGCCATCTATGCCCGCGCCGACCTCGCGCCCGCGACCCCGCTCGGTGCCGGCGATTTCAGGCGTTACGACTGGATCGGATTTTCCGACAATCTCGGCGGCATCAAGCCGGCCAAATGGTTGCGCGAGCGGGTGGACGAGGACAGGCTGGTCTATCGCGTCAACACGGTGCTGGGGCTGGCGGAAGCGGCCGCCGAGGGCATCGGGCTCGCGGTGCTGCCCTGCTTCATCGCGGCGGTGACGCCCGGCCTCGTCCAGATCGTGCCGCCGCAGCCCGAGATGGAATCCGGCCTGTGGCTGCTCACCCATCCGGACATCAAGGCCACGGCACGGGTGCGCACCTTCATGGAGCATGCGGGCCGCGAGATCGGCAAGCTGCGCGGCCGCATCGAGGGACGCGAGGCGCTGGTCTCCGGTGAAGGCCAGATGGTCGAGGGCTGACCGGCCGGGATTATTCCGCGGAGGCTTCGGTGGTGGAGTTGCGGGGCTTGGCCTTGGCACGGCGGGAAGCCACCTGCGACTTGTCCCCGCCGGCGCTCACGAACTCGCACCACATGGTCTGCACGCCGGCAAGCGAGCCGCGGAACGAGCCGGGGCCGGTCTTCACCAGGTCGAAGCAGGGCTCGAAGGTCATGCCCTTCACGAAGCCGCACACATTGTCGCCGCGCACGCGCAGGGTGTTGGCCGGCAGGCGGACAAAGCGCGGCTCCTTGTCTGGCATGGTGATCATGCCGGCGACGGAGCCGTCCGGATAGATCCGCCCTGCCCCCTTCGATCCCTCGAAGCAGTTGAAGGAGAACATCTTGCCCACCGCGAACTCCCGCGCCTGCTGGGCGGAGAGCTGCTGGCCGGAACTCTGCTGGGCTAAGGCCGGGCCACTGGCGAATGCGGCAAAGCCCAAGGCCGCGAAAAGGATGCTGCGCATGGCTCGTTCGCGAATACCTGTTTGATCCCTACCACGTTGCGCAGAGACCGCGGGTTGTTGTCAAGAGTCCGGAACAGCAGGGGAACACCGAAGGCGCCCGCCGGGTCGGATTTTGCCGGGACCGTGCCTTCCATGTCGCGGAAAGGTCCATCCCGGCGTTAGGACTTAGGTTACCAGCATGCCCGAACTGTGGCGGCCAGGCCGCCCAGCATGCCCGGACTGTGACGGCTAAGCCGCCACAGGCACCCGCACCACCGGGCGCTCCTTGATCGGCAGGTTGATGGCGGCGGAGGCGAACGACAGCGCCACCGACAGCCACCACACCCAGCTGTAAGAACCGGTCGCCACATAGAGCATGCCGCCCAGCCACACGCCGAGGAAGCCGCCCACCTGGTGGGAGAAGAAGGCGAAGCCGTACAGCATGGCCATGTAGCGGGTGCCGAACATCAACATAACCAGGCCCGAGGTGGGCGGCACGGTGGAGAGCCACAGGAAGCCCATGGCCGCGCCGAACACGTAGCAGCTCAGCGGGGTGATGGGCAGCAGCACGAACGCGGCGATGGCCACGCCCCGCCCGGCATAGATCCACGCCAGCAGCCACTTGCGCGACACCCGGCTGGACAGGTAACCCGCCGTGAGCGAGCCGAGGATGTTGAACAGGCCGATCAGCGCCAGCGTGTAGGCGCCCACCGACAGGCTCACGCCGTTGTCCACCAGGAAGGCCGGCATGTGCACGGTGATGAAGGCGAGCTGGAAGCCGCAGGTGAAGAAACCAAGAACCAGCATCACGTAGCTCGGGTGGCGCAGCGCCTCGCCGATGGCGGCGCCGATGCCCTGCTGCGGTGCCGCTGCGGCCGCGCCCGGCTTCGCCGCAGCCACGCCGCGGGTGGCCAGCGCCAGCGAGAACGGCATGACGATGAGCAGCGCGGCCCCGAACACGATCAGCGTCTCGTGCCAGCCGATGGTGTCCATCAGCGCGCGGCTGAGGGGCGGGAACAGGAATTGGCCGAACGAGCCCGCCGCCGTCGCCGCGCCGAAGCCGATGGACTTCCATTGGTCGGGCAGGAGCTTGCCGAAGGCGGCCAGCACCAGGTTGAACGAGGCGGCGGACAGGCCGAAGCCCACCATGATGCCGGCGGTTAGGTGCAGCATGCCGGGGGTGGTGGCATAGGACATCAGCACCAGGCCGGCGGCATAGAGCAGCGCGCCGCAGCACATCACCCGCACGGTGCCGAAGCGATCGGCGATGGCGCCGGCGAACGGCGAGCCGAGGCCCCAGAGCAGGTTCTGCAGCGCCACCGCGAGGCCGAATACGTCACGGCCCCAGCCGAATTCCTGCGACATGGGCAGCAGGAAAAGGCCGAACACCGAGCGCGGGCCGAAGGTGATAAGAGCGATGACGCAGCCGGCGACCAGGATAAGCATGGCCGGAAGCGCGCGCCGCGCGCCGGGAGGCGCCGGCACCGAGGACGTGGCAGACATGACGAAAACTCGCTGTGCGGCGCCGGAGGGCACCTTTCACAGCCAGTCTACGGATTTGCCGGCCCTATTGAAAATCAATATTGATCAAGCGATCCATGAAGGATCCTCATGGAAGGCGGACCGGCGACGGCCGTGGAGGGTCCCCGGCCATCGCTCAGCTTTCATTGCAGGCCGCCGGGCCCCGCGGGGTGCGAACGACCCTCGGGGCGCCATCATTCAGCCCCGGCGCGGACCATCGCCGTGCGGGCCGTGGCCGCCGTGACCGCCGCCATGGAACTGCTGGCGCAGCATCAGGTTGAGGCGCTGCTTCTGACCATCGTCCAGGGTCTTGTAGAGCGGGTCGGCGGCGTCAGCGATCTTGCGCAGGTCGGTGGCGCTGGCATCCATGCGGGTAGCCATGGCGCGCATGCGGGCGATGGGATCGGGCGCGGTGTTGGACTCGCGGGCGGCCTGGCGGGCGGCGCGAGCTTCATCGCGACGGGCCGCGCGGTCCTTCGACACCTGCTTCAGCGTGGCCTCGACGCCGGGCCACAGCTTCTCCTGGTCGGGGGTCAGCTTGAGCACGGTCTTCAGGGCGACGATGCGCGCATCGGTGAGGATGGCGCGATCCTCGGCGCTGGGATGCCAGCGGCCACCGGCGTCGGGGCCGGCGTTGGAATTGGCGGCGAAAGACACCGCCGAGCCGGCGATAAGCGCAGCGGCAGTGGCGGCAATAACGGCGCGTTTCATAAGCAGTCCTCCTTCAAGGGGCGAAGGAAGCATCGGGCCGCAGCCCCTCACAGGCAACTTAAAGTTCTGTAATCAGCCTTCAGTTACAAGTCGTTACGCATGATCTTGCACGGTCACATCGATGCCGTTTCCAAGGCACGATTTCGCCACGACTTTCAGGAAGCCTGCCCCTAACCGACGAGGACCTGACGCGTCAGCGACTGGACGCTGGTCACATCCTTGGCGTAGCCGCGCCGCTCCATGTCGCAGCGCCACGCGCCGGGACCGCCGGAGATGCGATACAGGCAATAGCCGCCGGGGCCGCGCTCCGACGCCGGCCCGGCCGAGGCCGAGGGCACGCCCACCACCGGAATCAACCCGCCCGCCGCCTCGATCTGCCCGAGGGAGGCGCGATGGTCGTGGCCGTGCAGCACCAGCTCGGCCCCCGCCTCCGCCAGCACCGCGCGGACCTTGGCGGCGTCGCGCAGGTCGCGATGGAACGGGCGCTCGCCCACCGGCGGATGGTGGATCATCACCACCCGGAACAGGCCCTCGGCCTTCAACTGCTCCAGCAGCGTCTTCAGCCGCGCCCGCTGCGCGCGGCCCATCTCGCCGCTGGCGAGGAACACGGCGGTGGGCACGGCGGTGGACACCCCCACCACCGCCACCGCACCGCGCCGGCGCACATAGGGGAAGGCCTCCACGTCCACCGGCGTGTGAGGATGTGTGTTGTCGCCGGCGAGGAAGGGCGCCCAGTGCTCCAGATGGTAGTGCATGGCCGAGCGCACATAGGCGTCGTGGTTGCCAGGCACCACGCTCACCTTGTCCGGCGCGCCGAGGGAGGCGAGGAAGGTGGCGCCGGTATCGAATTCCGCCGGCAGGCTCACGTTGACGAGGTCGCCGGTGACGCAGATGTGGTCCGGCGCCTGGGCCAGCAGGTCGGTGATGAGCGGCGCCAGGGTGGCGGCGCCGAAATTGCGCCGCCGCGCGCCGATCCAGTTCATCATGCCGAAGAAGCGCTTGCCCAGAAGCTCGGAGATCCGCGCCTCGGGGATGGGGCCGAGGTGGGGATCGGAGAGATGGGCCAGCACGTACATGCGGAAAACCTCAGCTTCTGCCGCGAACGCCGGCCTTATAGCAGATCGCCCGCCCCGTTCACCCGCCTGCCGCCGCGGCGTTGCGCCTTCGGTGACCGGGGGCCGGAGCACGGCGCCCGCAATAAGTTGATGTTGCCGCCACGGTCCTGCACCCTTCATGGTGCAGTGCAGTTGCCAAGGTTCTTAATGCGAGTCTGGTTCCCGTGCGTCGTGCCCTCCTCATCGCGCTCAGCGCGTTCCTGATGTCGTCCTCCCTCCACGCCGCGCAGGTGAGCGTGCGCGGCGCCGAAATCGTCGTGGACGGCAAGCCCTTCATTCCCAACGGCGCCAGCGGCGAGGCCCGCTTCAACGATCTGAAGGCCCTCGGCGCCACCGTGGTGCGCACCTACGGGCAGGAGCCGGGGGAAATCCTCGACGCCGCCCAGCGCGCCGGGCTGAAGGTGATCGTCGGCTTCTGGCTCGGCCATCCGCGCCTCGGCTTCGACTATGCCAACCGCACCGCCGTGACCCAGCAGCTGGAAGACCTGCGTCACATGGTGGAGCGCTATCGCACCCATCCGGCGCTGCTCATGTGGGGCATCGGCAACGAGGTGGAGGTGGACCTCTCCCCCGAGGAGGCCATGGCCGTGTGGCCCGCCATCGAGGAGGCGGCGAAGCTCGCCAAGGCCCTGGACAGCCAGCACCCTACCATGGCGGCCGTCGCCGAGGTGGGACAGGACAAGGCGGCGCTCATCATGCGCCATGCGCCGAGCATCGATGTCATCGGCATCAACGGCTATGGCGACGGCCTGCTGACCTCGGCGAAGCGGGCACGGGCGCAGGGCTGGACCGGGCCGGTGATGCTCACCGAGATGGGAGCGCAGGGCCACTGGGACGCCCCCACCGCGCCCTGGGGGGCGCCGCTGGAGCCCACCTCCTCGCAGAAGGCTGATCGCGTGCGGCGCTACCTGCTCACGGCCAAGCAGGCGGGGGTGGGCGCCATGCCCTTCCTGTGGGGCCAGAAGCAGGAGGTGACCCCCACCTGGTATTCCCTGCTGCTGCCTACCGGCGAATGGACCGAGACGGTGGAGGTGATGGCCGCCATCTGGGGCGGCACGCCGCCGGGCGGCGCCAACCATGCCCCGCGCATCCTCGCCCTCACCTTCGCCGGGCCATCGCGCTTCGCCTCCGACGGCGACACCCATGTGCGCCTCGCCGCCACCGATCCCGACGGCGATTCCCTGAAGGTGGAATGGCAGGTGATGGCCGAGACCACCGTGCGCAGCGTCGGCGGCGATCCCGAGCCGGTGCCTCCGAGCTTTCCCGAGGGCATCCATGAACCCCATCCGGACGGGGTCCGCATCGCCGGCCTGCCGAGAGGCCGCTACCGCGTGTTCGTCACCGTACGCGACGGCCGCGGTGCCGCCGCCACCGGCAACCTGCCGTTCGAGGTGCTGTAGGGCGGTTCCGGCGCCCGCCAGGCCACAATCCAGGCACGGAACGGGCGACCCAAGTTGGCCTGGGCGCGGTCAGCTTATTGCATGAAAAGGCAGATACCCCGGCCAGGCCGGCCCCTTTTCAGCACGCCGCGTATTTTTGGAGGTTTCATGCCGAAGATCGATCGCCTGATGGTGGGCGAGGCCCTGGTGGGCGAGGGCAACGAGGTGGCCCATATCGACCTCATCATGGGTCCGCGCGGCTCCTCCGCCGAAACCGCGTTCGTATCCGCTTTGACCAACAACAAGGATGGCTTCACCACCCTGCTGGCCGTGGTGGAGCCCAACCTTCTGGCCAAGCCCGCCACCGTGCTGTTCAACAAGGTGACCATCAAGGACGCCCGCCAGGCGGTGCAGATGTTCGGCCCGGCGCAATACGCGGTGGCCAAGGCGGTCACCGACTGCGTGGCCGAGGGGATCATTCCGGTGGAGGAGGCCGACGATGTCTTCATCTGCGTCGGCGTCTTCATCCACTGGGATGCGAGCGACAATGCGAAGATCCAGGCCTTCAACCACGAGGCCACCCGCCTTGCCATCCTGCGGGCGGTGAGCGGCACGCCCCGGCCGGCGGACGTGCTGGCGCAGAGCGCGAGCGCGCGGCACCCCTTCGCCGCCGACTGACGGACGGGCGGCTCGACGCCTAAAGCACAGCTTGCGACAGCCCCAAACGAAAAATGGCGCCCGGCCCCATGGCCAGGCGCCATCCGGAACCGCGATCAGCCTTTGATCTGGGCGACGAGACCCCGGGCAAACCAGGCGCCAGTGCCCGCGAGCACAGCGCCGAATACGAACGCCAGCGCCGGCCAGTGTGCAGCAGCAAGGCAAAGGCCCATGAGGAGGCCGGAGGCCGCGCACGAAAAGGCAACGACGAGAACTGCAGCGCTCTGACGCGCCATATCATCACCTGCGGCAATGCTCTTTGCCGCGACACGTCCAATGGGCCGGCGTGGACGACCGTTGGTCTCGAATGTCACAATATCCCTCCCGCATCCCGTGTTCCGGGAGCATTTGTTGGACCCGGAGTAAAGCAGAAATCCCGCCGGATTTCACCCTCTTCCTTGGTCGGGGGGTAATATATTCTTCCCGCACTGCGGTAGTGGAAGGCGCTTTACCTGCTGCACCGCACCGTCCAATGGCTCTTCTGCGGCGTCTGCGCAAACGGCAGCCTCGCGTGCGTCGGCGCCAGAACCTGCGTGATCATCGCATGATGGCCCGACCAGACGCGCCGTGATGGACACGCGCCATGGACCCCCTTGCTGGGGATCAGCGTTCAATACGCGGCCAGGACAGGCCGTTGTGCATTGCCCACGCCGCATCGCAGACAGCAGCGGGGCACTCCATGGTCATGCCGGATCGGCGCGATGACGCCACGCGGGTCATCAATCGGGCCTCGCCTTGTAAGGTGCCTGTAAGCTTGGCTGCCTAGGCTCTGCTCCCGATAGAGCAATCGGGTGAATCAGGAGGCGGCCGTCGAGGCAAGGCGGACCAGGACTGCGACCTCGCAGCATTCAGCTACCGCTATACAGCACATCATGCCGAAGATTACCTAAATTTACGGTCCACACCCATCGACACCCCCTTTTTATCCCGGAAATGCTCCAGACAGCGTGGATGATGAATAAGAAAAACACTGCCTCCGAGGTGATCAACGATCGTATCGGCGCGGCGCCCGCGGTCGGCGCGCGCCGCCAGTCCTCCGGTACGGCCGGGGCGCTGCCATGAACCCATACGTCTCTCCCCCGCAGACCGGCATGGGTGTGATTGCGGTGCCGCCGGCCGTGCCGGAACTGTCGGTCATCGTTCCCACCTTCAACGAACGCGACAATGTCGAAGTCCTGTTCGCCCAGTTGGAGGCGGCGCTGGATGCCGTCGCCTGGGAAGCCATCTTCGTGGACGACGATTCCCCGGACGGCACGGCGGACACCGTCCGCGCCATCGGAGCGCGCGATGGCCGCGCCCGCTGCATCCGCCGGGTGGGCCGGCGCGGCCTCGCCGGCGCCTGCATCGAGGGCATGCTGGCCGCCCAGGCGCCCGTGGTCGCGGTGATCGATGCCGATCTCCAGCATGATCCATCCGCGCTGCGGACCATGCTGGACCACATCCGCGCCGGCGCCGACCTGGTGGTGGCCAGCCGCTACATGGAAGGCGGCAGCGCCGACGCCTTCGACCGGCAGCGCAGCTGGCTGAGCCGCACCGCCACCACCATGGCCAAATGGCTGCCCGGCGTGTCCACCTCCGATCCCATGAGCGGCTTTTTCATGATCCGCCGCGACGTGGTGGAGGCGCGCGCGCCGCACCTGTCACGACACGGCTTCAAGATCCTGCTGGACATCATGACCACCACCGGCCGCCCGCTGGCGTGCGTGGACGTGCCGTTCACCTTCGGGGCGCGGCAGGCGGGCGAGAGCAAGCTCGACCGGCGCACCATACTGGATTTCCTTGCCCTGCTGGCCAGCAAGGCCATCGGCGCCACCATCTCGCCGCGCTTCCTGTGGTTCTCGGCGGTGGGGGGCCTCGGCCTGCTGCTCCATCTTGCAGTGCTGAAGGGCGCGCTCGCCGCCGGCCTCGCCTTCGCCGGCGCGCAGGCCGTCGCCACGCTCTGCGCCATGACCTCGAATTTCGCGCTCAACAATGCCCTGACCTATCGCGACCGGCGGGTCCACGGCTGGCGCATCGTGCCGGCGCTGGCCAAGTTCTACGCCATCTGCGGCGCCGGGGCGGTGGCCAATGTGGGGGTGGCGAGCTGGGTGTTCTGGGGCGGCTCGCGCTGGTGGGCGGCGGGCGTCGCCGGCTCGCTCATCGGCGCGGTCTGGAACTACGCCATGAGCACCGCCCTGGTCTGGGGAGCCGACGAATGACGCATGCGGTGCCGGCGGCGACGCCGGTTGCGGGGCCCGCGCTCGACCACGCCTTGGACGCCTCCCTGGACACCCCCTGCCCGGCTTCGGCAACCGGCCTTGCCGGAGTGCTGGCGCGCCGCATCTCGCCCGCGACCGCCCTGCTGGCGGTGTTTGTGGGCGCCACGATCCTGCGGATCGCGTTCGCGGCCGCCACGGGCCTCGGCAATGACGAATCCTACACCGTGGTCACCAGCCGCGCCGTGGCCCTGAGCTATTTCGACCACCCGCCCATGGCGTGGTGGCTGGCGCGCTTCGCGGCGTGGCTCACGGGGTCCGAGGCGCCGGCGGTGGTGCGCGCGCCGTTCATCGTGTTCTCCGCGCTCTCCACTGTCCTGATGTACCGGCTCACCGCCCGCCTGTTCGATCCGTGGGCGGGGGTGCTGGCGGCGCTGATGATGGCGTGCGCGCCGGTGCTGGGCGTCACCAGCGCCAGCTGGGTGCTGCCGGACGGGCCGCTGATCGCCTTCCTGCTGGCCGGAACGCTGGTGCTGGCGCGGGTGCTGTTCGAGCCCGACGCCCATCCGGCGGGCTGGCTGCTGGCGGGACTGCTCGGCGGTCTGGCCATGCTGTCCAAGTATCACGGCGTGTTCTTCTTCGCAGGCACGTTGCTGTTCCTCGTCACCAGCCCGCGCCACCGCTTCTGGCTCGTCCGGGTCTGGCCCTACGCCGGCGCGCTGGTGGCACTGGCGGTGGTGTCGCCGGTGCTGATCTGGAACATCCAGAACGATTTCATCTCCCTCAGCTTCCAGGCCGGGCGGGCGGCGGCGGCGCGGTTCCACCCGGTGATGCCGCTGGTGGTGATCGGCGGCATCGCCCTGTTCCTCACGCCGTGGATCTGGGTCGGCCTCGTGGTCGCCGCCGCGCGGGCGGTGTTCTGCCATCTGCGTGCGCCATATGGGCTGTCACGGGGCGCGGCCCGGTCCTGGCTGCTGGTGTGCATCGGCTGCGGGCCGGTGCTGCTGTTCCCGCTGGTGGCGGCGTGGTCGCCGGCAAAGCCCTTCTTCCACTGGGCGGCGCCGGGCTACCTGATGCTCTTCCCCCTGCTCGGGCGCATGATGGCGCAGCGCTGGCCGCACCATGTGGCGACCCGGCGCTGGGCCTTCGGCTCGGCCATTTTCGTGGCCACGGTGATGGTGGCGGTGATGGCGCTGGCGCGGGTGCCGACGCTGGCCGCCTATGGCCCAGCCACGCCGCGCGATCCGCTGCGGGAGCTGGCCACCTGGAGCGACCTTGCGAGCGCCTTCCGCCAGCAGGGTCTGACGATGGAGCACACGCCGTTCGTGGTGACGCGCATCTGGCACGAGGGCGGCAAGGTCGGCTATGCGCTTGGGGAAAGCTGGCCCATCGCCTGCATCGGCGACGACTGCCGCGGCTTCCGCATCACCCATGTGGAAGAGGACCATGTGGGCGATGATGCCGTCATCGTGGTCCCGGCACCGGCGCGGCCCGAGGATCTGGCCCAGATCCAGAGCCATTTTGCTCGGCTGGAGCCCCTCGTCACCGTCGACCTGCGCCATGCCGGTGCATTCGTCGGGACGGTCACCATCCTGATCGGGCGCAGCTACAGCCGGTAGGCCCGCGCCCGGACGCAAAAAGGCCCCGCTCACGGCGGGGCCTTCGGGTCGAAACCGGACGGCAAAGGTCTCAGCGGCGCGAGCCGCTGGCCAGGATGTAGCCGGCGGCAAAGCCCACCAGAAGCCCCATCACGCCGGCGGACGACAGCACCGCCGCGGCCGTGCCGGGATTTTCCCCGATGGCCTCGGACACCGCGTGGGCCTGCCGGCGGACCGTCCTGGCCGCGCCGTTGGCCCGCGCCTTCACGGTCTCGAAGGCGTCCTCGGCATCATCGGCGGCATCGGACGCCCGCGCCTGCAGCGACTTGCTGAGGCGGCCCATCTCGTTCCTCAACTCGATGATCTGCGCCTCGATCGTCGCACGGGTATCGTGGCTGGTATCCTGGGCGAGATTTGAGTCGGCCATGATTGTTCATCCTCGATCAATACGTGCAGCCACGGCGCGAAAGCCTGACTGCAACTGCGAGGAAAAACGTTGCGCCGGGTCAATCGTTCCCGAAGATCGCCTTCACAGGCCACGAAGGCGGCTCCTGCTCAGGGCTGCGCGGCGATGCGCTCCCGCCAGAGTGCCGGTCCAAGGGTGTGGATGGACTGGCCCGCGGCGCTCACTGCCACCGTCACCGGCATGTCCTCCACCTCGAACTCGTAGATGGCCTCCATGCCGAGGTCTTCGAAGGCCACCACCCGCGCCGCCTTGATGGCCTTGGAGACGAGATAGGCCGCCCCGCCCACGGCGACGAGATAGGCCGCCCTGTGCCGGGCGATGGCCGCGATCGCCGCCGGCCCCCGCTCCGCCTTGCCCACCATGGCGAGCAGGCCGGTGCCGAGGATGGCATCGGTGTAGCGATCCATGCGGGTGGAGGTGGTGGGGCCGGCCGGGCCCACCGCCTCGTCCCCCACCGGGTCCACCGGGCCGACATAATAGATGACGCGCCCGTCGAGGTTCACCGGCAGGGGCGTGCCGGCCTTCAGCATGTCGGTGAGGCGCTGATGGGCGGCGTCGCGGCCGGTGAGCATGCGGCCGGTCAGCAGCAGCTTCTGCCCCGGCGTCCAGGAGCCGACCTCCTCCCGCGTCAGCCCATCGAGGTTCACCCGGCGGGCGCTTCCGTCGGCGGCATCCAGCACCATCTGCGGCCAGGCCGAGAGGTCCGGCGGATCGAGCCGCACCGGCCCCGAGCCATCGAGCACGATGGTGGCATGGCGGTTGGCGGCGCACTGGGGAATGAGCGCCACGGGCTTCGACGCCGCATGGGTCGGGAAGGTGGCGATCTTCACGTCCACCACTGTAGTCAGGCCGCCGAGGCCCTGCGCGCCGATGCCCAGCGCGTTGATCTTCTCGTAGAGGGAGATGCGCATCTCCTCCAATTTGCTGGAGGGGCCGCGGGCGAGGAGGTCGGTCATGTCGATCTCCTCCAAGAGCGCCTCCTTGGCGATCAGCATGGCCTTTTCCGCCGAGCCGCCGATGCCGAGGCCGATGACACCGGGCGGGCACCAGCCGGCGCCCAGCTCCGGCACGGTCTTCAGCACCCAGTCCTCGACGCTGGCGCCGGGATCCAGCGTCACGAACTTCGCCTTGTTCTCCGAGCCGCCGCCCTTGGCCGCCACCGTGATCTCCAGCGTGGCGCCCGGCACCAGTTCCACATGCACCACCGCCGGGGCGTTGTCCCTGGTGTTGCGCCGCTCGAACAGCGGGTCCCCCACCATGGAGGCGCGCAGGGGATTGGCCTCGTCCAGATAAGCGCGGCGCACGGCATCGTTGATGAGGTCGGCGAAGGGGCGGGCGCTGTCGATGCGCACATCCATCCCCACCTTGGCGAACACCACCACGAGGCCGGTATCCTGGCAGATGGGCCGTCGCCCCAGCGCCGCCATGCGCGAGTTCACGAGGATCTGGGCGATGGCATCGCGCGCCGCGGGGGAGGCTTCGCGCGCATGGGCGCGGGCGAGATGGGCGATGTAGTCCGCCGGATGAAAGAAGGAGATGTACTGGAGCGCGTCGGCGACGCTCTGGATGATGTCGTCCTCGCGGATGACTTTTGCAGGGCCGGTGCGGAGGATTTGGGCGGAACCTGCTTGGGCGGAACTTGTTTGGGCGGAACACATGGCGCCTGGCTTTCCTTGCCGTGGGGATGGGGAAGCGACTGGCTGCCGCCTCCCCATCCGATCTCAGAGCGTCAGCCGCCGTGCTCGACCGCGGCGGAACGGGTCAAGCGCACGCGCGAGCGGCCTCACATCTCCATCACCATGGGCGCCGGGAAATAGCGGAAGCCCTGCCCCTGCGCCGCCACATGGCCGAAGCCCGGCCAGGCGAAATGGTAGGCGATGAGGGGAATGCGGTTGGCCGCGAGCATGGACAGCACCTTCACCCGCGACTGGGCCGACTGCTTGGGGTCGGTGTCGTACATGAACTCGGTGAGCGGCTGTTCCAGCAGCAGCACCGGATGGTGGGCGAGGTCGCCGATGTAGCACAGCTGCTTGCCGCCGGAGCTGATCATGAAGACGGTGTGCCCCACCGTATGCCCCGGCGCGGAGATGGCCTGGATGCCGGGCAGGAATTCCTCCCCGTCCTTGAAGAACACCATGCGGTCGCGGTTGGGAACGAGGTTCTTGCGCGCCTGCTCCAGGAAGGCCTTCAGGTTCGGCCCCACCGTCTTCTCGTCGGTCCAGTAATCGTAATCGGCCTGGGAGATATAATACTGGGCATTGGGGAAGTTGCGCGTGCCGTCCTCGGCCATGCAGCCGCCGCAATGGTCGATGTGGGCGTGGCTCATCACCACCGCGTCCACGTCCTTCGGATCGATGCCCGCCTGCTTGATGGAGGCCATCAGCTTGCCGGTGGTGGGGCCGAACAGCTTGGACGTGCCCATGCCGGTATCGAACACGATCAGCTTCTCGCCAGTGTTCAGCACCAGGATGTTCTGCTCCAGCACCGCATTGGAAAGGGGCAGGAAGTTGGACGTGAGCTGCCGGTCCATCTCCTGGGCGGACAGGCCGGTGAAGTTGGCGTGGGGATCGCCGAGCGGCAGCGTGCCGTCGGACACCACGGTGATCTCGCCGTCACCGAACTTGAAGCGGTAGAAATACGGCGCCGGCTGGCCCACCAGCGGCGCCTTGGCGAAGGCGGGCGCAAGGCCCGGCCCCAGCGCCAACGCGCCCACGGAAAGGGCGCCGCCCAGAAGCGCGCGCCGGCGTGTGATCAGCATCCTCGGGTCGTTCATGTCTGTCCTCCCTGACGCATTGGTCCGGAAGCCGGGCCGATCCGCGCCATCGTCGGGCTGCAAGACAGGTGACGATGCGCGACAGGCGATCCCGCTCCCTCCTCCCTCACGGCGCCGTATGCCGGCGCTCTTCCCCTCGGAACACGCATCCCCGCCGTGGCGGGGCGAAGGAGCCCGGCGGTTGGCGCCGGCCGGGCTCCCTGGAGCATCGCTCTCTTGCGATCAGATGGTGCGGCCGCCGTCCACTTCCAGCACCACGCCGGTGATGAACTCCGCCTCGTCGGAGGCAAGATACAGGCAGGCGTTGGCGATGTCCTTCGGCTCGGACAGCCGGCCGAGCGGAATGGTGGCGATGAAGCGCGCGCGGTTCTCCGGCGTGTCGGGCACGCCCATGAAGCTGTCGAGGAGACCTGTCGCGCCCATCACCGGGGCGACGCAGTTCACGCGGATCTTCTGCGGCGCCAGCTCCACCGCCAGCGAGCGGGTGGCCAGGTTCACCGCCCCCTTGGAGGAATTGTACCAGGTGAGGCCCGGACGCGGCCGGATGCCCGCGACGGAGCCCACATTCACGACCACTCCACCGCCCTGCCCCGACATGATCGGCACGATGGTGTGGGTCATGTAATAGATGGACTTCACGTTGATGGCGTAGACCCTGTCGAACTCCTCCTCGGTCACCTCCATCAGCGGCTTATTGCGGTGGGTCCAGCCCGCGTTGTTGACGACAATGTCGAGCTTGCCGCCGTGGGCGATGGTGGCGGCAACCGCCGCCTCGATGTCGGCGCGGCTGGTCACGTCCGCCGTGACGGCGATGGCGGCCGGGCCGATCTCTTCGGCCACCTTCCGGGCGCCCTCGCCGTTCAGGTCGACGATGGCGACCTTGGCGCCCTCGCGGGCGAAGACGCGGGCGATCTCGGCGCCGAAGCCCGAGGCGGCGCCCGTGACGAGCGCAGTTTTTCCGGAAAGACGCAGATTTCCAGCAGTGGACATGGTGGGCTGCTTTCTCAATCGTGCTTGATGATCAGGGTCTTGAGGGTCGAGAACTCGTAGAGCGCCTCGAAGCCCTTCTCCCGGCCGTGGCCGGATTTCTTCATGCCGCCGAACGGCAGTTCGATGCCGCCGCCGGCGCCATAGGCATTCACATAGACCTGCCCCGCCTTCACCTTGCGGGCGACGCGGATGGCGCGCGAGGCATTGGTGGACCAGATGCCGGCCATGAGGCCGAACTCGGTGCCGTTGGCGAGGGCGATGGCGTCGGCCTCGTCGTCAAAGGGCAGCACCGCGAGCACCGGGCCGAACACTTCCTGGGTGGCGAGGATGTGGCTGCGCGGCACCGGGCCGTAGACCCGAGGCGGCACGTAGAAGCCGCCCGCGGGCACGCCCTCGGCCACCAGCCCCTCGGCCACCACGCCCACGTCATCCGCCGATGCCTTGGCGAAGAAGCTCTCCACCCGTTCCTTCTGCTTGGCGTTGATCACCGGACCGAGGTCGAGGTCCATCTCCGGCGAGCCGGCGCGCAGCGAGGCGAAGCGGGCATTGAGGCGCGACACCACCTCCTCATAGACCTTGCGTTCCACCAGGAGGCGCGAGCCGGCCGAGCAGGTCTGCCCGGCGTTCTGCACCACGGTGTTGGCGATGACCGGGATGGCCGCGTCGAGGTCCGCATCGGCGAACACCACGTGGGGCGACTTGCCGCCCAGCTCCAGGGTGCAGCCGATATGGTTCTTCGCTGCCGCGGTCTGGATCAGGATGCCCACCTCCGGCGAGCCGGTGAAGGCGATGAAATCGATGTCCGGATGGGCGGAGAGCGCCGCGCCCGCCTCCTCGCCGAGGCCGGGCACGATGTTGATGGCGCCGTCCGGGAAGCCCACCTCGGCGGCAAGCTCGGCGAGGCGCAGCGGCGTGAGGCAGGCGTCCTCCGCCGGCTTGATGACGGTGGCGTTGCCCACCGCCAGCGCCGGCCCGATGGTGCGGCCGAACATCTGCGCCGGGTAGTTCCACGGGATGATGTGGGCGGTGACGCCGTGGGGCACACGCTCGGTGGGCACGAAGTAACCGGCGAGGAAGGGAATGGTCTCGCCGTGCAGCTTGTCGGCGGCGCCGCCGTAGAACTCGAAGTAGCGCGACGCGGCGGCGATGTCGGCACGGGCCTGCTTCATGGGCTTACCGGTGTCGCGGGCCTCGAGCTTCGCCAGTTCCTCCGCATGGTCGGCGATGGCGACGGCGAGCCTGGAGAGCAGGCGGCCGCGCTCGGTGGCGGTGAGGCGGCTCCAGGCCCCCTCCTCCGCCGCATGGCGCGCGGCCTTCACCGCCGCATCCACGTCGGCGGCCGTGCCGGCGGCGATCTGGGCGAACACCCGGCCCTCGGCCGGAGCGTACACATCGATGACGCGCCCGGAGGCGGCCGGGCGCCAGGCGTTGTTGATGAAGACGCCCTTGGCGAGCATCACGGGGTTCAGCTCATTCATGCGGCCAGTCCTTCGTTGGGCACGTCGCCCGCGATCTCGCCACGCTCGATGGTGATGGTGCGTTCGGCGAAGCCGCGCAGCAGGTGCGGGTTCGATTCAGTAATGATGAGGGCGAGGCTGGGATCGGTGTCGCGCAGGCTCCGCAGGGCCTCGGCGTAGCGGTTGGCGAGCACCGGGGCGAGGCCCTGGAAGGGCTCGTCCAGCAGCACCAGGCGGGTGGCGAGCATCAGCGCGCGGCCGAGCGCCACCATCTTGCCCTGCCCGCCGGAGACCGAGCCGGCGGGGCGCCTGGCCATCTCCTTCAGCTCGGGCAGCACATGGTAGACGCGATCGAGCCGGCGCTTTGTCTCCTCGCTGGAAAGCTTGGCCACCTGCGCCGGAAGCAGGATGTTCTCCTCCACCGTGAAGCGGGAGAACAGGCGGCGGTCCTCCGGCGCATAGCCGATGCCGAGGCCGGGCCGAAGATGCGCGGCAACGCCGGCTAGGTCGTGCCCGTCGAACTCTATGCGCCCGCCATTCCGGGTGAAGCCCATGATGGAGCGCAGCGTCGTGGTCTTGCCGGCGCCGTTGCGGCCAACGAAGGCCACCGCCTCCCCTTCCCTGAGCTGGAACGACACGCCGCGCAGCACCGGGACCGTGCCGAACGAGACGGTGACATGATCGAGGATGAGCATGATCAAACTCCGATCACGGTGCGGATGACTTCAGGGTCCTCCAGCACCTCGGCCGGGGCGCCGAGCTTCTGGATCTTGCCGGCGCTCCACACCGCCACCCGGCCGGCGTAGCGCTGCACCATGTCCATGTCGTGCTCGACGAAGACGGAGGCGACCCTGGCCTTGGCGAGCGCGGAGACCAGAATCTCCATGACGCCGAACTTGTCGGCGGTGGCGACGCCGGAGGTGGGCTCGTCCATGAGCAGCAGCTTGGGCTTCATGGCCAGCGCGATGGCGATGTCCACCAGCTTGCGGTGGCCCTCCGGCAGGTCGCCGGCGCGCTTGCCAAGATCCCCGGCGCAGCCCACGAGGTCGAGTAGCTCCACCATCTCGTCGCGCTCGGCGATCTTCTCCAGTGGCCGGAGCAGGTTGAACCGCCGCGCGCGGGAGGCCGCCGCCAGCAGCATGTTCTCCAGCACCGTGTGGTCGGAGAACAGCTGCGGGATCTGGAAGGCGCGCGCGATACCCAGCCGCGTGATGTCCCGCGGCGGATGGGCGGTGATCTCCTTGCCCTCGAACCGCACCGTGCCGGCCTTGGGCCGCAGATAGCCGGTGCAGATGTTGAGGAAGGTGGTCTTGCCCGCGCCGTTGGGGCCGATGATGGCGAGGTTCTCGCCGCCGCGCACGTCGAGATCGATGCCGTTGGCCGCGACCACGCCGCCGAAGCGGATCTCGAGACCGCGCGCCTGAAGCAGGATGGGATGCTCGCTCATCGCGCGGTCTCCACGGTGAGGGCGGCCGTGGCCTGCGCCTTGCGGCGGCCGGCGATGGCCTGCACCAGCCCGACGATGCCGGTGGGCGCCTTCAGGATGATGGCCAGCAGCACGAAGCCGAGGATCATCTGCCAGCTGTCAGCCACGAAGGCCGCCGCATAGGTGCGCACCGCCTCGTAGACGAAGGTGCCGGTGAGCGCGCCGGCCACGTGGCCCACCCCGCCGAGGATGGCGATGAAGACGAATTCGGCGGAGCGGGTCCAATAGCTGTACTCGGGCGTCGCGATGCCCTGGATGATGCCGAGGCAGGCGCCGCCGATGCCGCACAGGAGCGCGGAGATCACATAGCCCACCAGCATGACGAAGCGGGCGGACAGGCCGATGTATTCGAGCCGCGTCTCGTTGCTCTTGATGGCTTTGAGCGCCTGTCCGAGCGGGCTGCGCAGATAGCGCCACACGAGGTAGGCCGCGCCGAAGGCGAGCACCAGCGTGAGGTAATAGATCAGCGTGTCGAACTGCGCGCGATCGAAGGCGAAGCCGAAGGCCGAGGGCCGGCGGATGCGCAGGCCATCGGAGCCGCCGGTGAGGTGGAAGAACTTCTCCAGGATGGAATAGAGCACCATGGAGAAGGCCAAATTCAGCATGCCGAAGAAGATGTAGCGGTAGCGCACCACGAACAGCCCCACCAGCAGGCCGAGGAGCACGCTGGAGACCGCCGAGGCGGCGAGCAGCAGGGCTATGTCGCCGCCGCCCACGCTGCGGCCGAGGAAGGCTACGGTGTAGGCGCCGGTCGCGAAGAACATGCCGTGGCCGAACGACACCTGCCCCGCCTGAAGCAGCAGCAGGAGGCCGAGCACCGCGAGGCTTTTCGCGAACACGATGGCGAGGAAGGTCTGGGACGAGGCGGCAAAGGCCGGCACGGCCGCCAGCACCGCGAGAAGGAGAGCGAGGAGGATCCAGCGCACGGCCATTTTCAGATCTTCCTGAGCTGGGGCGCGCCGAACAGGCCGCTCGGACGGAAGATGAGCACCGCGACCATGAGGATGTAGGGCACGAGCACCTCGAATTCGGGGGCGAGATAGACGGCGACGGATCGCCCGAGGCCGATCATCAGGGCTGCCACAGCGGCGCCCTCGATCTGGCCGAGGCCGGCGGTGGCGGCCACCGCGAAGGACAGCACGATCATCTCCGCCCCCATGCCGGGCATGAGGGACGTGGTGGGCGCCGCCAGCGCCCCGCCCAGCGCCGCGAGGGTCGCGCCGGCGATGAAGGTGATGAAATAGACCTTCTGGGCATCGATGCCGATGGCGCTCGCCGCCTCCCGGTCCTCGGTGACGGCGAGGATCTGCGCCCCCGCCGAGGTGTGCCGCAGGAAGAAGCGCAGGCCGAACAGCACGATCAGCGCCAAGGCCGGCAGGAACAGGGTCTGGTAGGCGGTGTAGCTGATGCCGAACAGGGAGACGTTGCCGAGCAGTTGCAGCGGTTCCGACATGAAATAGGGCTGCACGCCCCACACCAGCCGCTGCACATTCTCCAGGATCATGAACACGGCGAAGGTGACAAGGATCTGCAGCACCTGCTCCTTGTCGTAGATGCGCTGGAGCAGCAGCTTCTCCATCAGCCCGCCCAGCACCACGCCCACCGCGATGGCGCCCACGAACAGGGCCGGAAAGGTGAGCCAGGGGCTGAACCCGGCCTTGGTGAGCGCCAGCCCCGCGCTGACCGCGGTATAGGCGCCGAGCGCGTAGAAGCTGCCGTGGGCAATGTTGAGCACGCCCAGCACGCCGAAGATGAACGTCAGGCCCACCGCCACCAGGAAGACCAGGGAGGCATAGGCGACGCCGTCGCAGACGGCCAGCACGATGGTGTCGAAGGACATGAAGGCCCCTTGCGGTACCGGCGCGGCACGTGACATGCCGCGCCCGGAAAAACCTCGGATGGCTTGGATCGGGGGCCTATTTGGCCGCCTTGAAGGTGTCGACCTTGATGTCGACGATGCCGGGCTTCAGCGTTGCGATCCAGGCCTCGGACTTCTGGCCCACCGGCGGCATCAGTTGCACGGCGGGGAAGATCATCATGTTGTCGAGGATGTCGAAGCTGTAGGCCGGCACGCGGGTGGTGGTGCCGATGAGCTGGTCCTCGACGCCCTGCCCGTCGGCGCGGATTTCCACTGGCCGGCCAAGGGCCTGGAAGGTGAGGCCGGGCATCGCCTTGGCGACCTGGTCGTGGCTCGGCCACTTGCCGCCGTTGGCGGCCACCGCCTTGCCATAGACCGCTTCGAGGGCGGCGAAGGCCTGCGCCATGTGGAACACCGGGTAGATGGGATAGCTGCCGGTCTTCTGCTTGAAGGCGTCCATGAACGCCTTGAACTTGGCGTCGCCGATGCGCTCGGGATGAAGGAAATAATGGTCGCCGCGGCCGCCCACGATCACCCCCTCAGGCAGGTCGGTGCCGAGGCGCTGGAGCGAGGATTCCGCCAGCGGCAGCACAAACAGGGACGACTTGAACAGCCCGCGCTGGTTGGCCTGCCGCACGAAGGTGTCGAGGTCGCCGCCCCAGGAAGTGGACAAGATCACATCCGGCTTCAGCGCCAGCAGGCGCGAGACCTCGGTGGAGAAGTCGGCGGCGCCGAACTTGGGGAAGAATTCCGCCACCACCTTCACGTCGGGCTTCAGCACCTTCAGCGCCTGGGAGAAGATGGCCCAGCTGTCGCGGCCCCAGGCATAGTCCTGGTTCACCACGGCAATGGTCTTGAAGTCCGGCTTGGTCTTCAGGAGATAGAGCAGCGGGGCGAGGACCTCGGGGGTCGCGTTCGCCTGGGTGCGGAAGACGTAATTGTACTTGTCTTCCTCGAGGATGCGCTGGGTGCCGCAATCCCACATGAAGTTGAGAACCTTCAGGTCCTCGGCCAGCGGGGCGATCTTGTTGCACACGCCGGAGGAGATGGAGGCGAACATCACGTCCACCTTGGTGTCCTCCACCAGGCGGCGATATTCGGTCATGAGGGTCTCGATGCCGGCGCCTTCATCCACGAAGAACAGCTTCACCGGCACGCCCTGGACGCCACCCTTGGCGTTGATGTCGGCGGCCAGCATCTCCGCCGCGTCGCGGGCCGGGATGCCGAAGACGGACGCCGCGCCCGAGCTGTAGGTGGTGATGCCGATCTTCAGCTCGGCCGGCTTTTGCTGGGCCAGGGCGGGACAAAGGCCGAGCAGCGACAGTCCCGCTGCCGCGACGAGGCGACGAAGCAACATCGGCGTTCCTCCAGGTCGGTCTGATTCGACCGCGTTTCTTCTCTCCCCACCGGGGGAGGCGAGCGCATTCTGGTTTCGCCGACGGCTATCTCAAAAGACTATTTTGACTTGGATCCCATAGCGGAAAGTTCTAGCCCAATACCCGCTCCCGGAGCGCCGCCGCGCCGGCCTCGTCATCGATGAGATCGGCCGGCCACGCGCCTTCGCGCACCAGCCGGACAAGCGTCGCATGGGCCAGATCCTCGATGGCCCGGACCGCATTGGACATGGGCCGGTCAGCCGGCCGGACGAGGTGCAGGTCGCGCGAGAGCACCGGCTCGCCCATGGGCCAGGTGCGCAGCAGGCCCTTCTCCACCTCCGCCCGCAGCGCGGCGCCGGGCAGGATGGAATAGCCCAGCCCGCCCTCCACCAGCAGCTTGATCTGGCCGTAGGTGTCGATGTCGATGACGGTGCTGAGGTGCACGTTCTCGGACAGCGCCCGCTCCTCGATGAGGTCGCGAAGACCATGGCCGAGGCTGGGCAGGATCAGCGTGAGGTCGGCGATGTCGGCGAAGGAGACGGCGCCCGGCGGGGGGTGGGGCCGGTCCATGGGCTCGGCGGGACCCAGCAGGCACAATTCCTCGGAGAGGACGCGGCGGGCGAGCAGCGTGCGATCCGCCACCGAGCGATAGAGGACGCCGAGGTCGATCTTGCCCTCGCGCAGCCAGTCCAGCACGAAGCCGCTCATGGCTTCGGCGACGCGCAGCTTGATCTTGGGGTAGCGACGGCGCGCCTCGCTGAGCAGCGGCACGCACAGCATCTGGCTCACCGTGCCCGGAAGGCCGAATCGCACCTCGCCCTCGGGCTCGCTCTGGCCCCGGCGCACCGCCTCCCGCGCCACCTCCATCTGGCTGAGGATGAGGCGCGCGTGGCGCACCAGCGTCTCTCCCGCCTCGGTGGCGCGCACCCCCTGCGGGCTGCGGAACAGCAGCTCCACGCCGAGGTCGATTTCCATGTTGCGCACATGCTGGCTCAAGGCCGGCTGCGCCACGCGCAGGCGATGGGCGGCCTTGGAGAAGGAGCCCACCTCGACGATGGACACGAAATAGCGCAACTGCCGCAGGTCCATGGCGTTTCCTCGCCCCTTGATAGACAAGAAGCTTATAGGACTTCACCCACAGACGCCAAAAAGTTATGGAGAAATGCCCACGGCTTCCAGCAGCACCGCCCGGTGCGGCTGGACGAGGCACACGCCACCCTCCTCCGGCGTGCCCCAGCGCGTCATGAGCACCGCCACCTCGCCCCTCAGGCGCCGCGCCGCTTCGGCACGCGCCGGATCGACCGCCACGATCTTGTCGAGGAAGGCATCCACACCGCTGAAGCGCCGCACGTCGTCGAAGACGTGGTCCCGCACGATGTTCGCCCGGCCCTCAGCCACGAAATCCGCGATGGCGGCCTGGGCGGCATGGCGTATCACGGTCTCGTCCTCCACCGGGCGCATGGCCTCGAAGAACGGCCCCTCCGCCAGAGGCTCGATGACGAGCAGCGGCCCTCGGCCGACCCGCAGGGCCTGCGCCAGCGCGGCGGCCATCAGGTGCTGCGGCACATGGTGGAAGCTGTTGAGCAGGAGCACCGCATCGAAGCTGCCTGAGGGATAGGGCAGTGCCTCGGCCCCGCCCACGTCGAACCGGGCCTCCGGCACCGCCGCCCGGGCAGCTTCGATGGCCTCGGCGGCGGGATCGATGCCCACGACCTGCGCCCCCCGCGCCGTGAGCGCCTTGGCGAGCGCTCCCCGGCCGCAGCCGACATCGAGGAAATGGCGGCCGGCCAGCGGGCCGAGCCACTCTTCGATCAGCGCGAGCGCGCTGCCGGCAGGACGGCGCACGCGGGGCGCCTCATCCGCAGGACCGGCATCAGGGAACGACATGTCCGGCCTCCTTATGTGTCGGCACGCGCGTGCATGGCGAACTCACCGCGAATGGCGTCCGTATGCGCCCCCAAAGCCGGCACCGGTCCGAAGCGCGGCAAGGTCCGGTCGAACAGCGCCCCCGGCGCCAGGCACCGCACCGGCCCGGTCGGCGTATCGACCTCCACATAGCGGTTCTGCGGATGGACCAACATGTCCTCCATGGTGCTGACCCGGCCATAGGCGATCCGCCCCTTTTCCAGGCGCGCCACCATCTCGTCGCGCGGATGGACGCGGAACACCGCCGTGACCGCCGCCTCCAGCGCCGGCCGGTTCTCCACCCGCAGGCTGTTGCTGGTCCAGCGCGGATCGGTGGCGAGGGCCGCGTCCCCGAGCACGTCGGCGCAGAAATTCACCCATTCGCGCTCGTTCTGGATGGAGAGGAGAACCGCCTTGCCGTCGGCGCACTCAAAAGCCCCATAGGGCGCGATGGTGGGATGGCTGAGGCCCGCGCGCACCGGGACCTTGCCGCCATAGGCGAACTGGAGGTACGGCACGTTCATCCAGTCGGACAGCGCATGATAGAGCGAGACGGAGACATGGCGCCCCACGCCGGTGCGCTCCCGGCCGATGATCGCCTGCAGCACCGCCTGGAACGCGGTCATCCCCGCCGCGATGTCGCACACCGACACCCCGACCCGCGCCAGCCCCGCCTCGTTGCCCGTGAGAGAAGAGAGGCCGCTCTCGGCCTGAACCAGAAGATCGTAGGCCTTGAGGTCGCGGTAGGGCCCTTCGTCGCCATAGCCGGAAATGGAGCAGGTGATGAGGCGCGGATTGCGCCGGCGCAGGTCATCGGGGGCAAAGCCGAGCCGCTCGATCACCCCCGGCGCGAGGTTCTGGATGAAGATGTCGGCCTTCTCGAGCAGGGCGGCGAGCAGGTCCGCGTCGCCGCGCTCCTTCAGGTCGAGGCAAATGGATTCCTTGCCCCGGTTCAACCAGACGAAATAGGCGCTCTCGCCATGGACGAGGCTGTCGTAATTGCGCGCGAAATCCCCTTCGGGGCGTTCGACCTTGATGACGCGCGCCCCCGCGTCCGCCAGTCGGCCTGAGAGGTAGGGCGCGGCAACGGCCTGCTCCACCGAGACGACGAGCATACCTTCGAGATCACGATGCATCGAAACACCGGCGGACTGAGTGGCGACGGGGAAACCTCGCCGGCCGGTGCAGACGCCGTCTGCGCCTCGACCGAGGCTCTTCCTCGGCAAGATCGCCGTGCCGGGGCCAGAAAACAAATATAAGTGAAGCCTAGGAGTTATAGCAGAATGTTATGCCTCTCCGCAGACTGGCGAACGCTGGCGCTATAGGCGCGGGGTATGTGGGGCAGCGCAAATCCCTATTTCGCCTCCCGCCGCGTTTGCGGTGACTGTGCCCCCGTTTCCATGACGTCGCGTCGCGCCGGTCCTTGCCGAGCGCGCGCCGACCCCATCCGACGGGTTTCGACCATGTCCGAGTTTGCCCGGCCCGTTTCGCTCAGGAGCGGGCGGCTCGTTGCCCTGTTTGTCCCGGCGACGCGTCCCGATCGCTTCGCCAAAGCGCTCGCCTCCGGCGCCGACGCCATCATCATCGACCTCGAGGATGCGGTGGGCCACGCAGAGAAGGATGCCGCCCGCGATGCCCTCGCCGCCGCCATCCCGGCCGGAGGACCGGTGCTGCTGCGAATCAACGCCTCTGGCACCCCGTGGCACGCGGAGGATCTCGCCGTCGCGCGGCGGCTGCCCCTTGCCGGCGTCATGCTGCCGAAGGCCGAGAGCCGGGACGAGGTGGAGCAGGTGGCCGCCCGCCTCGGCGAGGGCGTTGCCCTCATTCCCCTCATCGAAAGCGCCCGGGGCCTTGCCGCGGCGCGGTCCATCGCGGCGGTGCCGTGCGTAGCCCGCCTCGCCTTCGGCTCCATCGATTTCGCCGCTGATCTGGGCTGTGCCCATACCCGCGAGGCGCTCCTTTCCGCCCGTTCCGAGCTGGTGCTGGCGGCGCGGCTCGCCGGCGGTCAGGGCCCCATGGACGGGGTCACCACCCGCGTCGACAACCCCGCCCTCGCGCAGGACGACGCGGCCCATGCGGTGGCCCTCGGCTTCGCCGGCAAGCTGTGCATCCACCCCGGCCAGATCGCCCCCGTGATGACAGGCTTTGCGCCGACCGCCGAAGAGGTGAGCTGGGCCGAGCGCATCCTCGCCGCCCTAGACGCGGGCGGTTCGGTCGTGACGGTGGACGGCGCCATGGTGGACGCCCCCGTGCGCCTGCGCGCCGAGCGCATCCTAGCCCGCACAGGCCGCTGAAAGGTCAAGCCATGAGCAATGAGACCCTCACCCTCGCCGCCTATGCCGCCGGCATCCGGCTCGCGGACATCCCCGCCGATGTGGTCGCGCGGGCGGAGCGGCTGATCCTCGACTTTGCCGGCAACATCGTGCGCGGCGGGTTCGAGACCGATTCCGCCCCATCCCTCCGCGCGCTGGTGGAAAAGGCCGGCTTCGGCGCGCCCGGCCCGTGCACGGTGCTGGGCGAGGCGCGCGGCTACGGGCCGGCCGCCGCCGCTTTGCTGAATGGCGCCTTCGGCCATTCGCTGGATTTCGACGACACCCATGCGGCCAGCTCGCTGCATCCCAGCGCGCCGGTCATCCCCGCCGCGCTCGCGGCCGCGGAACTGACGGGGGCGAGCGGCGCCGATTTCGTGGCGGCGGTGATCGCGGGCTATGAGGTCTGCTGCCGCCTCGGCTTGGCGCTCGACCCCACGCGGCACTATGCGCGCGGCTTCCATCCCACGGCGACGGCCGGCACCTTCGGCGCCGCCGCGGCGGCCGGGCGCCTGCTGGGCCTTGCCCCCGACACCATGGCGGCGGCCTTCGGCGTCGCCGGAAGCCAGGCGGCGGGGTCCCTGCAATTCCTCGCCAACGGCGCATGGAACAAGCGCTACCAGGTGGGCGCGGCGGCCATGAACGGGCTCATGGCCGCCCTCCTCGCCGCCGAAGGCTTCCACGGATCGCGCGCCGCCATCGAGGGCGAGCACGGCTTCCTCAAGGGCTATTCGGACGGTGCCGATCCGGCCGTCGCCGTCGCCGGGCTCGGCCGGCATTTCGAGACCCTGCGCATCGGCCTCAAGCCCTATCCGAGCTGCCGCTACACCCACGCCGCCCTCGACGGCCTCCTCGCCCTGCGCGCCGAGCACGCCTTGAAGGCCGACGATATCCAGCAGGTGGACATCGGCCTGCACCGCAACGGCATCACCCTCACCGCCGATCCGCTGCCGGAGAAGCGGCGCGTGCGCGCGGTGGTGGAGGGGCAGTTCTCCATGCCGTTCACGGCGGCGGTGGCGCTCGACCAGGGCGGCTTCGGCTGGGACGACTACAGACGGCTCGGCGACCCTGTGCTCGACGCCATGAGCGACCGCATCAGCGTCTTCGCCGACCCGCGCCTTGAAGACCGCCCCCATCCGTTCGGCGCGACGCTGCGCCTGACGACGCCGCAGGGGGTGTTCGAGCGCACGATCCCGGACCCGTCCGGCGAGCCGGAGACCTTCCCGGACGATGCGGCGCTGCGCGCCAAATTCATGACCCTGAGCGCTCCCGTCATCGGCGCCGACGCCGCCGGCGCCCTCGCCGATGCCATCCTGAACCTGTCCAGCAGCGACGCGGTGAAGCTGAACGCCACCGCGTCCGCCAGCCGATAATGAGGGTTTCCGAAACCATGCAGACCGTTGGCAGCGACCAGTTCCAGGATATCCGCGACGCGGTGCGCGCGCTGTGCGCGGACTTTCCCGCCGAGTACCATCGCAAGGTGGACGAGGCCCGCGCCTATCCGGAAGACTTCGTCGATGCCCTCACCAAGGCCGGCTGGATGGCCGCGCTGATCCCCGAAGAGTACGGCGGCTCCGGCCTCGGCCTCACCGAGGCCTCCGTGATCATGGAGGAGATCAACCGCGCGGGCGGCAATTCCGGCGCCTGCCACGGCCAGATGTACAACATGAACACGCTGGTGCGGCACGGTTCCGAGGAGCAGCGCAAGCGCTACCTGCCGAAGATCGCGGCCGGCGAATTGCGGTTGCAGTCCATGGGCGTCACCGAGCCCACCACCGGCACCGACACCACGCGTATCAAGACCACGGCGGTGAAAAAGGGCGACCGCTACGTCATCAACGGCCAGAAGGTCTGGATCTCCCGTGTCCAGCATTCCGACCTGATGATCCTGCTCGCCCGCACCACGCCCCTCGACCAGGTGAAAAAGAAGTCGGAAGGCCTCTCCATCTTCATCGTGGACATCAAGGAGGCCATGTCGAAGGGGATGACGGTGCGGCCCATCCTCAACATGGTGAACCACGAGACCAACGAGCTGTTCTTCGACAACCTGGAGATTCCGGAAGAGAATTTGATCGGCGAGGAGGGCCAGGGGTTCAAATATATCCTCACCGGCCTGAATGCCGAGCGCACGCTGATCGCGGCCGAATGCATCGGCGACGGCTACTGGTTCATCGACAAGGTTACCGCCTACGCCCGCGAACGGGTGGTGTTCGGCCGGCCCATCGGCCAGAACCAGGGGGTGCAATTTCCCATCGCGGAAAGCTTCATCGAGGTGGAGGCCGCCAACCTCATGCGCTTCGAGGCCTGCCGGCTCTATGATGCGCACCAGCCCTGCGGGACCCAGGCCAACATGGCGAAATACCTCGCCGCCAAGGCCTCGTGGGAAGCCGCCAACGCCTGCCTCCAGTTCCACGGCGGCTTCGGCTTCGCCTGCGAATACGACATCGAGCGCAAATTCCGCGAGACGCGCCTCTATCAGGTTGCGCCGATCTCCACCAATCTCATCCTGAGCTATGTGGCCGAGCACGTGCTCGGACTGCCCAGGTCCTTCTAATATGGGTCGTTCTGACATGACCGGGACATCCGAACTGGACATCGAGCACCTGCGGACCTGGATCGGCCGCGAGGATATCGGCACCGAGGCGGTGGACCCGGCGCTGGTGCGCCGCTTCCGTGCCACCTTCGACGACGAACCGGGCAACCCGGTGGACGGTGAGGTGGCACCGCGGCTGCTGCACTGGTGCCTCGCCCAGCCGGCGGTCCCTTCCCACAGCCTCGGGCCGGACGGACACCCGGCGCGCGGCGGCTTCCTGCCGCCGGTGCCGCTGCCCCGGCGCATGTGGGCGGGCGGGCGCTTCGCCTTCATCGACGAGCTGAGGGTCGGCGACACCATGCGCCGGGTGTCGCGGGTCGAAGACCTGTCCGTGAAGGAAGGCCGCACCGGCACCTTGTGCTTCGTCACCGTGAAGCACGAGATCGAGGCCGGGGGACGGACGGTGCTGACCGAGATTCAGGACATCGTCTATCGCGGCCTCGATGCCGGCGATGCGCCGAAGAAGGTTCCCCCGCCTGCGGCCGAAGGACGGCACCGGCGCGAGATCGTGCCCTCCGCGCCCCTGCTGTTCCGCTATTCGGCGCTGACCTTCAACGGCCACCGCATCCACTACGACTATCCCTATGTCACCAAGGTCGAGGGCTATCCCGGCCTGGTGGTGCACGGCCCGCTCCAGGCGACGCAGCTCTACCGCTATGCGACGGAGCTGGGGGGCCGCCCGCCGGCCCGTTTCTCCTTCCGCGGCCTGTCGCCCCTCTTCGACACCGCCCCCTACGTCCTCCACGCAGACGACGGGCCGAACGGGACGCTGGAGCTGTGGACGGCCACCGCCGGTGGCCCGGTGGCCATGTCCGCCGAGGCGCAGTGGTAGATCGCGATCCGGGAGGCTCCAAGTCTGAGACTCCAAGTCTGAGACTCCAAGTCTGAGACTCCAAGTCCAAGACTCCAACTCTGGGGCAAACCTCCTGCGGAGCATCGCCCCGCCTAAAAGACCTGCAGCAGGCGAACCGTGCCGCGGAACGCTTCGGGAAAGCCTCCCGAGGTGGCGACATCCCGCTGGACCAACCCCAGCACCTGGAATGTCGGCGTGATGAACTTGGACAGCTCGAGCCGCACCTGCGAGCGTTCGGTCTCATTCCCGGTGGGCACACCGGCCAGATATTCGGTGCCGCCCCAGAACTGGGAATAGCCGACCGCCGCCGACCAGGTGGGGGCGAAGGCGTAGGAGAGCCAGGCCTGGAGCTGATAGGTGGGGTCTTGCGACAGGGTCTGCGTGCCGTTGCCGGCCCTCCCATTGTCGCCATACCAGATCACGTCGCCGGTGAGCTGGAGCGCGACGCCGTTGGTGAGGCCCTGATACCAACCGGCCTGGAGATCCAGCTTCCAGCGGTTCTCGCCCAGGTTCAGCACCTCGCCTGCGCTGTACTGGCCGACGGGCAGGAACAGATAGGGCATGATGCCGATATAGGTCTGGCTCGCCTTGTTGTTCACCACCCAGACCGTGGTCGCGAGGATGGGATCGCCGAGGCCCGCCGCGGCATCGAACGAGGCGCCGCCGAGCCGGCCGTTGTAGAGCGTGCCGGCCGGAATGAGCACCTGCGGCGCCACCGTGAAGCCGCCGATGTCGAAGTAATGCACGTAGCGCAGGATGTTGACGTAGGAATCAAGGCCGGTGCCGTTGGAGATGGTCTGTCCCGAGGCGGTGACATATTCGTCGCGGGTCGCATACTGGCTGTAGAAGACCAGCAGGTTGGTGCCGGCGGGCGCCGGCAGATAGTCGCCGGAATTCACGTCGGCAGCCCAGGCGGACGAGCCGGCAAATAGGGCGCAGACTATGGCGAGGACGATGTCCTTGAACGAACGGATCATGTTTCCTCCGGATTGATCTTGGGTGATGGACGGCGTTGGCGCGCCGCGCTGGTCCGCGCGCCCCGCTGGCGCACGGACATGGCTCTGCCTGCCCCGGCCGGGCGTGGGCCACGGTCCGGGGGCGCTGGCGGACGGGTCAGCTCAGGCCCGCAGGCGGGCGAGTTGCTGGAGCACGGATTCCGGCTCTGCCCCCTCGGGGATCTCGGCGAAGTAGAACTGGCCGCCACCAAGCGTGGCGAGGGGCCCGCCGCTCCACAGGTCCCGGCTCACGTCGAGGCCGAGGGCGAAGTCCCCACCCGCAACCGGCTCGGTGCTGATGAGGGTGTCGAACTCGCTGGTGGCGCCCCCGTCACGCCCGCGCAACGCCAGGCCCCAGCGATAATGCCGGGCGACGTTCACCAGCGGCCGGCTCGCCTCCAGATCGCCGGCTTCGGCGGCCTGGTCCTCTTCCAGCAGCAGTCCGCCGATGGGAAGGGCCGAGACCACGCGCACGAGGTCCGCCATGTACATGGCGGCACTCTCGACCATGTCGGCGTCGATGGGGACGCCCTCCCGCCCGGCGAAAGCGGCAGCCTCGGCGAGCCAGCGCCGCGGGGCGGGAAAGGCAAGCACCAGCGGGGTCTGCCCGCGCAAGCTCGCTGCCACCGCCTCCACCACTTCCGCCAGCAGCCGGCGGGGACCCTCCTCCTCCAGCATGCGCTTGAGCGGGAAGGCGGCGCGGGATTTCGCCGCCATCTGCGTCTTCAGGGCAGGATTCCGCTCCACCCAGGAGCGGTAGAGATCGCCCACGTCCACCACGCCCACGTCCGGTCGCAGCAGGCCATGGGCCTGGGTGAAGAAAGAGAGATAGCGCGGCGCGCTCTCCCACGGGTCGCCCCCCTCGCCGAGCAGAAGGCGCCGGGCATAGCCCGACGACTTCAGCCAGACCCTGAGCCCGGGCGCGCCGGACGGACGCGGCAGGGCATCCACGAGCCGTGGGCTCATTGCTTCTCGCCCCCCATGGCGCCGACGGCGGCGAGACGGGCCTCAAGCTCGGCGATGCGCACATCCTTCGGATGCGGCATGTAGTTGGGGCGCGGGGTTTCAGCGTCGCGGGTCTTGTGCGGGCTGCCCATGTAGAGGGTCTGGACATCATCGCCCCACGCACCGAAATACTGCAGGTGGGTCGGCGGCGTGGGCTTGCTCCAGTCCTTCACAAAGTCCGAATAGGGCCTGGAGCGGGCGATGCGGGCCTTGCGCTCGGCGGCGCGCGCCACTTCGGTGGCCGCCTCGTCGATGGCGAGGGTCTCGGGGTCGAACGCCACCTTGTAGAGGCGGGCGGCGACCTCCGGGGAGATCAGCCCCTCCTCGATGTCCTTGATGACGCCCCTTGGGTCGCGCTCCAGCAGATCGCCGTAGCCGGCGCCTGCCCCCTGCGAGATCATGAACAGCTCGCCGCGCTTCGAGATTTCAAAGCCCATGCCCATGTGGTGGGTGGTGTAGCTGGCGCCCTCGAAGGGCTGCTCGTTCATGATCTCCTCGATGGAGTGCTTGAACTTCTCCGGCGTGTTCTGCAGCACGTCGTAGACATCCACGCCCTTCACCTTGGACAGAGGATAGCAGCCGCAGGCATAGCCGCCGAACAGCCCCTGGAGCGGCGGGATCTTGGCGCCCTGGCAGGTGGTCATGAAGCCCCACTGCTCGCTGTCCTTGGTGGCCACCATCATGGTGTAGCCCTGGCCGCCGCGATACTTGCCCGGCGCGATGGCATCGCGTGTCATCTTCTTGGACACGAGCTGGAGGAACGGCACCTCTTCCTCGTTCAGCTCCTGCTCGCCGATGTCGGCCATGGTGGCGAAGATGGGGGCCAGCGCATGCTCGCCGTCCCGGTCCACGGTGGCGCCCGCGCCCATGCCGTTGAGGTCGGCGCAGAGGTTGCCCAGGGTCTCGCCGTGCTGGGACACGCCGCCCCAGATGAAGGTGTTGATCATGTTGAAGGTCGGGGCGTGGACCTTGGTGAACTTCTCCGGGCAGGAATAGAGGAACTTCGCCACCGCGTGCTGGCCCGCCGTGAAGCCCGTGAAGATGGACATCAGGCTCTGCGAATTGGGCGCATCATAGGAGCAGTTGACGATGGAATGGGGGTCGGTGATGACCTCGATGGGGGCGAAGGCCGCCTGCCCGCGCGGCAGGTCCGGCCACACATAACACAGGAACACCTGCGCCAGCATGCCCTTGAGGCCGGCGACGATGGTATTGGTGGCGCGGTTGGTGAATTCCGGCGCGGAGCCGCGGAAATCGAAGATCAGCCGGTCGCCGGTCTTGGTCAGCTTGCAGTTGATCTTCACCACGCAATTCTCGCGCAGTGTCGAATCCTGGATGATGTAGGTGCGCACCGTCATGTCCGGCCACTCGGAAATGCGGCGCTTCACCTCGGCGCGCACATTCTCCATGGTCAGGCGCAGGGTGGAGACGAGGGCCTCCGGGCCGTCGGTGTTCAGCGTCTCCTCGATGCGCTGCTTGATGCGCAGGCAGGCGAACAGCTTCACCTTCATGTCTTCATATTGCAGCTTGGGCTCGCGCACCGAATTCTGCAGGAAGGTGAGGATATCGCGCTTGATCTGGTAGTTCTCGACCACGCGGAAGGGCGACATCTTCAACCCCTCGTCGGACGGGCTCTCCGCCATGGAGGGCATGCCGCCCGGCTCGATGGCACCGTTCTCGCCCTCATGCACGGTGGAGGCCACCCAGCACACGAGCTTGCCCTTGTGGAAGATGGGCACGATCATGGACTGGTCGGTGTTGTGGACGTTGCCGTAGCGGCTGTCGTTGTGGATGAAGCCGTCGCCTTCCCGCACCCCGACGGTCGGATCATTCATCCAGTTCTTGATGATGAACTTGATGGGGTGGTGCACCAGCGCCGAGAAGATCAGCACGCCGCCGGCGGAGGCGATGGCCAGATCGCCGGAGGCCGAATACACGCCGGTAATCACGTCGCCCCACTTGGCGCCGGGGGCGGCACCCATCTGCTCCACCATCTCGTAGCCTTCGTCGCAGCCGGCCTGGATGCGATCGCGGATCTTGGCGATGATGTGGCTGTCGGCCACCTTGGTGATGGCCTCTTCCTCGTCCGCCGTACGCGGCATGAGGTCGTGGTTCTGCATGATCTCGGGGTCGGGGCCGAGGAACAAGGTGGTGTCGTTCAGGAACTTCCGGACCAGGGCAGCCTCTTCGGCGCTGGGCAGCTTGCCGCGGCCGGCGATGCTCATGTCGTTCATGGGTTTATCCTCCCGGATTATCTCAGGTGATCGCAGCGCCATGGGGCGCGCTCTCCCCGCGCGGGGCGGGGAGAGAAACGGCGTCAGTGCGTGGTGGCGGGGATCTTGGCGCGCAGGAACCAGGAGGCCCCCTGCTTTGCCGCCACGAAGCTCCAGCCAGGATTGACCAGGAAGGTGGTCACCTCCGATGCGATGATGGCCGGGCCCTCGATCTGGACACCGGGACCGATATCGGCGCGGCTCCACACCGGCGTCTCCAGCGGGCCGTCCTGGCCCACGAAGTGGCACACACGGCTCGCCGCGGGTGGCGGCGGCGCCTTGCGCTCGCTCTCGGGTACCGGCTTGATGTCCTCGAACTGCACGGTCTCGTGCTGGACATAGGCGGCGATGCGGATGGTGTTGATGCGGATGCCCGCCTCCGGCGCCTGCGAGCCCTCGCCGAAGCGCTTGCCGTAGTCCGCCGAGAACTGGGAGATGATGGCGAGCACGTCCGCCGGACCGTCCACCGCGTGCTTCTCGATCACCGCCGTGGTCTGCACCAGCTGGTTGCCGTAGCGCATGTCCAGTTCGAGGTTGTGGCGGATGTCTGCGGGCGGAACGCCCTGGCGCAGCAGGTCCTGGGTGCCGCGCTCCTTCAGGTCGGCGACGATGGCGTTGAAGCGGTCATAGTCGTCGAACAGGGCGCGGGTGTTGCTGTCGTAGAGCACCATGTAGAGCGACTGCTCATGGATATGGAGCTGGTGCATGTTACCGGCGCCCACCGCGGAGAACACCGAGGAGAGCGGCGGCGCCAGAATACGGTCGATGTTGAGGTTCTGGGCGATGCCGCAGCAGTGCAGCGGGCCGTTGCCGCCGTAGGCGAGCATGGTGAAGTCCTTGGGGTCGTAGCCCCGGGCGCGCAGCTCGGTGAACAGGCCGTTGGCCATGTTGTCGTCCACCTTCTCGCGGATCAGCAGCGCCGCCTCGATCACCGAGCAGTCAAGCTCGTCGCACAGGGTGTCCTCGATGGCCGCCCTGGCCCGGCGCGGGTTGAGCGGGATGGAGCCGCCCGCATAGTTCGCCGGGTCGAGATAGCCGAGCAAAAGGTCGGCGTCGGTCACGGTGGGCCGCATGCCGCCCCGGTCGTAGCAGGCCGGGCCGGGGTCGGACCCGGCGCTCTCCGGGCCGCACTTCACGGTCTTGTACATGCGGTCGTAGGAGGCGATGGAGCCGCCGCCGGCGCCCAGCGTCACCAGGTGCACCATGGGCACCGAGACCAGCCAGCGATCGATCACCGGATTGAAGTCGTAATGCTTCACGCCGCCGTCCACCACGATGCCGATGTCGTAGCTGGTGCCGCCCATGTCGGTGGCCACCACGTTGCCGAGCCCGGTGAGCATGGCCAGGTGCTCGGAGGCGCCAATGCCGGAGACCGGGCCGGAATGAATGGTCTGCAACGCGTTCGGTGGAGTTGAGCTGCGCCATGCCGCCCGAATTGTGGATCACCAGCATGGGCTTGTCGTAGCGATGGGCGCGCAGGTTCTGCTCCAGCGCCGAGAGCGCATGGTACATGGTGGAGTGCAGGTAGCCGTCGACGATGGCCGAGGTGGCGCGGACATACTCGCCTTTGCGCCCCGCCACCTGGTGGGACAGGATGACCGGGATGGCGCCGAGCAGGTGGGAGGGATACTCCTCGAGGATGATTTCCTCGATGCGCTGCTCGTGCGCGGGGTTCACCACGGCGTTCACCAGCGCCACCACGATGATCTGGGCGCCGCGGTTCACCAGCTCACGGATCTGGGTACGCACGTCCTCCTCGTCGAGGGGCATGACGCGCTTGCCCTGGAAATCGAGCCGCTCGCGCACGCCACGGATCATGTGCGCCTCCACCAGCGGATCGGGGCGCTTGGCGTTGGGCATGTCCTGCTGGCCGAGATTGTCCAGCCCCTCGCCATAGCCGCGGGCGCGGCTGAGCGGCACGGTGGCCTCGTAGCCGGCGGTCACCAGCATGCCGATCCTGGGGCCCTTGTGCTCGATGAGCGCGTTGGTGCCGAGGGTGGTGGCATAGCGCACGCTGTCCACGGCGCTGAGGATCTCCTCAAGCTGGAGCCCCAGCACGTTGCAGGCCTTGCCGAGGGCCTCGTTGAACCCCATGGCGAGGTTGTGGTGGGTGGTGAGGGCCTTGGCCTCGATATACTGCCTGTCCCAGACCACGAAGCAGTCGGTGAAGGTGCCGCCGATGTCCACGGAAACGCGTTTCATGTGTCCTCCCAAAGGATGCTGGCGGGCGCGTCGCGCCGCATTCGTTGTGCTGCGGGGGTGGTGCCGCCGCGTTCCGCGCGGGGATGGCGGCACCATCGAGGCTTCAGTGGCCGTGGCCGTCGTCACGCACCACGGCCGGGCCGGCATAGGGTGCCGCCGCCTCGCCGCGGGCGGCCCATTGGGCCTTGAGCGCATCGAGATCGACTTCCATGTCGTGGAGCGGCGGGTGGCCGGGCACGGCATATTCGGTCTCGACCTGGGTGCCGCAGCTGGGGCAGCAATATTCGAGGATGCGCACCCACTCCGGATCGGGACTGAAGGTGAAGCGATACTTGTCCGGATCGAGGATCGGCGGATGGATCTCGCGCGGATCACGATCGTGGACCAGCAGGCCCTCCTTGTAATTGCCCCGTGCCGGCGCAATGTCGTGATCGCACACGCGGCATTCCCACCTCTCCGACTTCAGGTTGATGCGGAGATATTCGGTCATGGCGACTTTCATGTTCTTCAATCCTCCCGGCTCAGCAGGATGTCGCCTGCATCGCTGATGACGAACTGCCAGTTTTCAGGGACCCGGCAGGTGAAATAATCTTCCTCAAGGATGGCGGGGCCGGATGCGAAGTCGCCATCTGCAAGATCGGCGAGGCGGTAGACCGGCACGTCGATGCGCCCGCGATCACGGATCAGCACGTTGCGCTTGCCATGGGCTGCGGCCGACGAGCGGGGCGCGAAGCGAGCCGACCGCTCCGCGCCTTCGCGCAGACTGCGGACCGCCTTCAGTTCCACTTCCACCGAGCGAGCCCCGGCGAAGGCGGCCGGAACCTCCAGCTGGTCGCCCAGCACGTGGACCAGCGTGCGCCCGTCCCCGAAGTCGGCGACGAGGCGTGCATCGAGGGTGTAGGTGCCGTCGGCGCAGCCTTCCGCGAACATGTCGCGGGACGCCTTCACCTTCAGCGCCGCGATGGTGCCGGAAAGCTCGGCGGCATCGCTCAGCGTCACCGCATAGCGCTGGGAGACATCGCAGGAGCCGATGCCGTAGGCCGAGAACACCGCCGCCATCTGCGGGATCGCCACCCGGCGAATGCCCGCCTTCTCGGCGACGCCGCAGGCGTTGAGGGGGCCTGCGCCGCCGAAGGCGAGCATCACCGTCTCGTCGGAGATCTTGGTGAAGCGGTGAAGCTCCGCCGCGATCTTCTCCTCATAGGCGAATTCCATGCGCAGCAGCGCATCATCGAGCCCGAGCCCCAGCCGGCTGGCGACGCTGGCGGTCACCGCCGCCGCCGCGCGGTCCGCGTCGAGCCCCATGCCGCCGCCGAAATAGGAGGTGGGATCGAACAGGCCGATGAGCAGGCTGGCGTCGGTGATGGTGGCCTCGCGCCCGCCGCGCCCGAAGCAGGCCGGCCCCGGAACCGCGCCGACGCTCTCCGGCCCGATGACGATGCGCCCGTCCACCACCTTGAAGATGGAGGAGCCGCCCGCCCCCGCGCTCAGGATTTCGCACAGGGGGAAGGAGACGGAGATGCCTTCCACATGACCGCGCCGCACCTCGGCCACGGTGCCGTCGATGTACTGGCCGATATCCGTGGTGGTGCCGCCCACGTCGATGGAAACGGTGTCGGCGAAGCCGTAGCGGCGCGAGAACGACTTCACGCCCTCCATGCCGCCGCGCGGGCCGGACGAATAGGTCTTGATGGCGATGGTCTTGGCCACGCGCGAGGCGTCGCCGTCATTGCGGAAGATGAGCAGCGGGTTCTTGGTGCGATAGGCCCGCAGCCGGTTCTCCGCATTGTAGAGGAACGCCTCCATGGAGGGGTGGAGGAACGAGTTGATGAGCGCGGTCCAGGTGCGCCGCTCGCCATCCGGGTCGGTGGTGAGATCGGAGCCGTAGAGGATCGGCACGGCGCCGAGCAGGTGGCGCGGATACTTGCGCAGGGCGACAAGGCGGAAGTCGTTCTCCAGCGCCTGGAAATCGGCGCCGCCGAAGCTCACCACCAGGCGGTTGGCACCGGCGGCGGTGAGGGTGTTGATGGCCTTCGCCACCGCCACGTCCGCCTCGTCGGCGCTGATGGCGGCGGCATCGAGGAAGGCGATCCGGTCGCCCACCAGGGCCTCGAACACATCCTGGTCGTGGGCCGCGAGGCGGCTCGGCAGGTCGTGCGCGGATGCATCGAGGATGAGGCCGAGCCGGGGCCCCTTGCGCTCGCAGATCGCGTTGGTGCCCTGGGTGGTGGAATAGCGGATGAGGTCCACCTCCTCCAGCAGACGCTTCACATCCGGCGCGCCGTAGAGCACGCCGGAAGCCTTGGTCAGGCCCTCGAAGAAGCACTTGCTGAGATCATAAGGCGTGGTGAGGACCTTGGTCTTTCTCACCGCATCATCTGACAGAATACAGATGTCCGTCAGCGTGCCGCCGTTGTCGATGTTGATCTGAAGGGACATACGCTCTTTCTCCTCCCACGTCTTCTCCGGCTGCGGCTTCATGCGTCGGCAGGCCCGGGCGCGCCGCAGCGGCGCTCGCGGCCAGGTCGACACACGGTCCGCAAGGCTCCCACAACGGATCGCAAGGGGCGTGCCAAGAGGAGAAAGGCAGGCGACGTCTCGACTATTGTTTATTTGCACTGAATTTCGACGCCGGCGCTTTTTCTGGAGGTTGAGGCATCGACGTCTTTACGAATGCCTGTTCGAAAATCAGTCTTTATTGTGCGACGCGATGAACGCGGGGCGTGCGCCGCACCATGCCCGCGCAGACAAAAAAACACCGCCGATCGAGACCGGCGGTGTGGAGGAAGCTTTCGGGAGGGATGCGAAAGCCGATGCTTTCAAGCAATCGGCGTGCCGGTCAGGTGCAAGTTGTGGACCGGGGCCTAGATCTGGACCCGCCGCGTCTCGCCCACCGCGCCCTCGAGGCCGAAGCGGCGGAGCTTGGCGTAGACCGTGCTCTTGGCGATCCCCAGATCGCGGGCCACCGCGGTCATGTTGCCCTTGTGCGCCTGCACGGCCCGCAACAGGGCGAGCCGCTCGGCATTCTCCATGCCGGTGAGGCCGCGCAAGGGCTCGGCCTCGCCAGCTTCGCCGGCCTGCGCGAGCGGGGACGCCACGCCGCTCGCCGGCGCCGCCCAGATCTCGTCCGGGATATCGGCTTCGGTCAGTTCCTCCCCCTCGGCGATGAGGAGCATGCCCTCGATGACGTTGCGCAGCTCGCGCACGTTGCCCGGCCAGGCATAGGCCTGCAGCACCTCGATGGCCCGGGGCGAGAGCCGGCGGGGTGCCAGGCCCTGCCGGCGTGCGAGGTCCTGCACCAGATGCTCGGCCAGGAGCGGGATGTCCGTGGCGCGCTCCCGCAGGGCGGGAATGGAGATGCTGGTGACCGCGACGCGATAGAACAAATCCATGCGGAACCGCCCCGCCTCCACCTCGCGCCGCAGGTCGCGGTTGGTGGCGGCCACGAGGCGCAGGTTCACCTTGCGCGGACGCGTTTCGCCGATGCGGTAGACCTCTCCCGATTCCAGCACCCGCAGGAAATGGGGCTGCAAGTCCTTCGGCATCTCGCCGATCTCGTCGAGGAACAGGGTGCCGCCGTCCGCAGCCTCGATCTTGCCGGTCATGCCGCCGCGGCGCGCCCCGGTGAAGGCGCCTTCCGCATAGCCGAACAGCTCGCTCGTCAGCAGCTCGCGGGAGAAGCCACCGCAATTGAGCGCCACGAATGCGCCGTCGCGCCCGGCGCTGCCGGCATGGAGGCACTGGGCGAACACGTCCTTGCCCACGCCGGTCTCGCCCAGCAGCAGCACCGGCGCCCGGCTCTTCGCAAGCTGACGCGCCCGGCCGATGGCGTGCCGCAGGCTGGGCGCCTCGCCGACGATCCGCGCGAAGGCATCGCCCCCCGCCTCCGGCTTCGGGGCGGCGTCCGGGCCCGCGGTCCGGGACGGCGCAGCCCGGCGCCCGGGAAGGCGCAGCACGATGCCGAGCCGCTCGCCATCGGTCACCACCGGCTCAAGCCATTCGCGCCGCATCCACGGCGGCAGTTCGTCGGGCAGGGCGGCCTGCTTGCGCCAGTTCAGGCGAAGCTGCGAGAGGTCGGCGCCCGTCGCCTCGCCGCGCTGGCGCTGCAGGTCGAGCAGCGCGTCGGCGGCGGCACCGTTGGCCTTCACCGCCCGGCCGCGGCGGTCGAACACGACCACACCGTCGCTGCTCGCCCCCGAAAGGCGGTCCATGCAGTGGTCGAGGAGGCGCAGGCGGAGGTCCATCTCCTGCTGGGCGAGGCGATTCTCGATGCGCCCGGCCGTCGCCACCACGAGGGCGAGGCTGTGGCGATTGAAGGTGTCCGAAAGCCCGGAGACATCGACCACGCCGAGAATGGTGCCGTCATAAGGGTCGCGGATGACGTTGGCGGAGCACGACCAGCGCTTGATGCCCGAGCAATAATGCTCGGCCGAATGGATCTGCACCGGCTGGCCGACCTCGATGGCCGTGCCGATGGCATTGGTGCCGCACGCCTGCTCGCTCCAGCTGGCGCCCGACAGCAGGTGGATGTTGGCCGCCGCGTCCCGCAGCCGCATGTCCCCCTCCAGGTTGAGGATGACGCCGGCGCCGTCGGTGAGAACCATCACGGTGCCGGTCTCAGCGAGGAACTCCCGCGCCGAGGCCATCACCGGCTGGCTCGCCTCCAGCAGCTCACGGCAGTCGTCGCGCAGGGAATGCAGCGAGTCCTCGCGCATGGGCGGCGGGGCCTGGTCGCGTTGCGGGTCCACGCTGTTGTTGAGGCAGCGACGCCAGGAATCATCGACGAGCCGGCGCAGCGCGTCGGAGCCGAACTCGTCACCGCCGAGGAATTGCTCCCACGACGTCATTACTTTGTCGTCGTTCTCAGGCACCGAGAACTTTTGTCCGGTCCGTCCGAAAGGCATTTTTGTCCTCCCCCGGCGGGCTCGGTGAGCCGGCCGGTGTGCCGCCACCCGGGCAGATCTGCTGTCTGCGTTTTCGTGGGCGGACTTTTCTCTTCGGTCTTGTGGTCTTGGGTCTTGTGGTCTTGGGTCTGTGACAGCCGCGGTGCGAACCCACCCGCTCCAGTCTACTCCATTTGCAGCGACAACGGCCTGCGCCTCGCCGTTGCAAGGTCATCATGCCTGGGAGTGAGCGTAGCATCGATCATGCCATGCCGCACGCCCTTCAGGTATCGAGACTTCCTGCGGTTCCGCCCCGGCGCAACCTCGCGGAAGGCGCACTACGCCGTTCGATTTTCGAATGCGACGGCGGCCGGAAATCGAACGCCTTCGACCCGCTTGGGACACCACGGGCAGGCTTTGCCCCGGTGGCACGGGCGTTGCTGCGCTCCCGCGACATCCCAGCGCTGCCGGCGCCCGCTGCGAGACCGCCCATGACCGAACACGATCCTACCGATCCGCCCATCGACCCGCGCATCCCCGTCACCGTGCTCACCGGCTTCCTCGGCGCCGGCAAGACCACGCTGCTCAACCGCCTCGTCACCCATCCGGACATGGCCGGCACCGCGCTGCTCATCAACGAATTCGGCGCCGTGGGTATCGACCACCAGCTGGTGGAGCAGGTCGGCGAGACCATGGTGCTGCTCGAGTCCGGATGCGTGTGCTGCACCGTACGCGGCGATCTCGTGGCGGCTCTCGAAACGCTCCATGACAAGCTCGCGCGGCGGCAGATCCCGCAGGTGCGCCGCGTGGTGATCGAGACCACCGGCCTTGCCGATCCCATACCGGTGGTCTGGACCCTGATGGAGCAGCGCTACGTCGCCGCCCGCTTCCGCTGCGACGGCGTCGTCACGCTGGTGGACACCGGCCTTGGCGCCGAGCAACTGGACCGGAACGAGGAGGCGCGCCGCCAGGTGGGCATGGCCGACCGCATCCTCCTCACCAAGGCGGACCTTGCCGATCGTAGCGCCCGCGAGCAGCTCGATGCCCGGCTCGACGTGCTCAATCCGTCGGCTCCGCGCCTTGTCGTGACCCATGGCGAGATCGAGCCCCGGCGCATCCTGGGCGCCGGACTTTATGCGCCGGGCAGCCTGCCGGCGGAGGTGGAGCGCTTTGTGGCCGAGACGGAAGCCGCCGCCCGCGCCGGCGAGGCCCCGCCCTCCGCCCACGGGGCACAGGCGCTGCCGGTGAGCTTCACCTGCTTCTTCAACCATCAGGTGCCCTGGCGCGGCTTCGCGGTGGCCATGGGAGAGATTCTCGCCAAATACGGATCGCACCTGCTGCGGGTAAAGGGGCTGATGAACGTGGCCGGCCTCGGCGCACCGGTGGTGGTGCAGTGCGTGGAACAGGTCGCCTATCCCCCGGTGCGCCTGCCGCGCTGGCCGAAGGAGGGCACGCGCTTCGACATGCGGGGACGACTCGTGTTCATCGTCCGTAACCTGCCGGAGGCAGCCATCGACGACATCCGCCGCCGCCTCGCCGACCTGCCCGGTGACGCTGTCGCCCTGCGGGCGGCCGCAACCGCTCCCCTGCTGCCGACGCGCTGCTGGCTCAGTGCCCGCATGCCGGTGCAGGGCCGCAGCAGCTTCGAGACCGACGCCTGGCACATCAATTCCGTGAGGCTGGGCAAGGGCCGGCCCGCCGCTGCCGCCTCGTGAAGCCGCGCGGCGACACCGCCGCGCGGCCTCGCCTCACTTCACCGGCTCAAGCACGCTCACATAGTTCGCCACCGCTGAGCCACCCATGTTGAACACCCCGCCAAGGCTGGCACCGGGAACCTGCATGTCGCCGGCGGTGCCGGTGAGCTGCATGGCGGACAGGACGTGCATGGACACGCCGGTGGCGCCGATGGGGTGGCCCTTCGCCTTGAGGCCGCCAGAGACGTTCACCGGGAGACGGCCGCCACGGGCTACCGTTCCATCCTCCAGCACCCGCGCCCCCTGCCCTTCCGGAGCGAGCCCCATGGCCTCGTAGGCCAAAAGCTCCGCGATGGTGAAGCAGTCGTGGACCTCGGCAAATGAGAGATCGCCGACCGTTATGCCGGCCTCGGCGAAGGCCGCGGCGAAGGCGCGTCGCGGCCCCTCGAAGCGCACCGGATCGCGGCGCGACATGGGCAAAAGGTCGTTCACCTGCGCCCGGGCACGAATGCGCACGGCGCGCTGTGCCTCGCCGATGAGATCGTCGGATGCGAGCACCACGGCCGCCGCGCCGTCCGAAACCAGCGAGCAGTCGGTCTTGCGCAGCGGCCCGGCAATGACCGGGTTCTTCTCCGAGACGGTATTGCAGAATTCGAAATCGAGCGCCTTGCGCATCTGCGCGAAGGGGTTGGACACACCGTTGGCGTGGTTTTTCACCGCGATCTTCGCCAGCGCCTGCGCATGGTCGCCATAACGCTCGAAATAGGCGCCGGCGATCTCCCCGAAGATGGACGGGAAGGTCTTGCCGCAGTTCGCCTCCTCCTTGACGTAGGAGGCCGAGCCGAGGATGCGCGTCACCTCCTCGCCGGAGACCGCGGTCATTTTCTCCGCACCCACCACGAGGGCGAGGCGCGCGCGGCCGGACTGGATGGCGTCACAGGCGGCGAAGATGGCCCCGGCCCCGGAGGCACAGGCGTTCTCGACCCGCGTCGCCGGCTTCCAGCGCAGGCCCGGCTCGCCATTCATGGGCAGGGACGAGCAGAAGATCTCCGGCACGAAGCCGCCGTTGAGATTGCCGAGCCAGACGCCGTCCATGCGCTCGGCCGGGAAGCCGGAATGAACCAGCGCTTCGTGGCAGACCGCTGCGATGAGCGCCTCCATGTCCATGTGGGCCAGCCGGCCGAAGGGCGAATGGCCCCAGCCGACGATGGATACTGCGTTGCCAAGCTTCATGATGCGTCCTGCCGCTGTCGCGTCGTCGTTGCGCCGGCGCTCCTGCACCGTGCGTGCCACCGCGTGGCCCTCGCTGGGAGAAGCGTGGCCGCCCCCAAGGGAGCACTCCGGGCGACCGAAATCCGTCCGCGGGAGTAGCAATTGCGGACAGCACGGCAGTCCCACCGCACGGGAGAAGCATGCGAATGCGCGGCCTTCAGCCATGGCATCTGTTTTGCCGAGGAGGCGGCGCGGAAAGCGGCCGTTGTCCCGCGTGCCGCCAATTCAACGACACTGGAAAGGGAGATCCCTCATGAAGGGTCTGGTCTATCGTGGCCCCGGCAAGAAGGCGCTGGAGGAAGTGCCGCATCCGCGGATCGAACAGCCTACCGACGCCGTGGTGAAGATCCTGCGGACGACCATATGCGGCAGCGACCTGCACATCCTGAAGGGCGACGTGCCCACCGTGAAGCCCGGCACCGTGCTTGGCCACGAGGGCGTCGGCGTCATCGAGGAGGTTGGCCAGGCGGTCTCGGCCTTCAGGAAAGGGGACCATGTCCTCATCTCCTGCATCTCATCCTGCGGGCGCTGTGAGTACTGCAAGCGCGGCATGTATTCCCACTGCTCCGTCGCCGGCTGGATGCTCGGCCACACCATCCACGGGACGCAGGCCGAATATGTCCGCATTCCCTTTGCGGACACCTCCCTGCATCGCATCCCAGACGGCATGGACGAGGAAGCCCTCGTCATGCTCAGCGATATCCTGCCCACCGGCTTCGAGTGCGGCGTGCTGAACGGCAAGGTGCAGCCCGGCAGCACTGTTGCCATCGTAGGGGCTGGGCCCGTGGGCCTGGCGGCGCTCCTTACCGCGCAATTCTACTCCCCCGCCGAGATCATCATGATCGATCTCGACGACAACCGCCTGGAAGTCGCCCTGACCTTCGGCGCCACGAAGACGGTGAACAGCGGCCGCGAGAATGCGGTCGAGCGGGTCATGGCCCTGACTGGCGGCATCGGCGTGGACACCGCGATTGAGGCGGTCGGCATTCCCGCCACCTTCGTGCTGTGCCAGGACATCGTGGCCCCCGGCGGCACCATCGCCAATGTGGGGGTTCACGGCACCAAGGCCGACCTCCACCTTGAACGCTTGTGGGCTCACAACATCACCCTCACCACGCGGCTGGTGGACACCGTGACGACGCCGATGCTGCTGAAGACGGTGCAGTCGAAGAAGCTCGATCCGCAAAGGCTGATCACCCATCGCTTCGCCCTCGCCGACATCCTCGAAGCCTACGAGACCTTCGAGAAGGCCGCGCAGACCCGAGCCCTGAAAGTGATCATCGGATAGCGCAAGCCTTCAGCGAGAGCGCTTCAGGCGAAGCGGATTGCTGTTCGCATCAAGAAGATACGTGAAACGACACCCGCGTGGGTTCCGTGAGCCGATGCGAACGGAACCCGCGCGGGACATCGGCAGAATCAGACCGGCAGTTTGCGGATGAACCGTCCGCAGGCGGATGCGCGCCCCGCCATGGACTGGCGTGCGCCATGCGGCGGGGATCGCAACCCACGGCGAAAACCGCTTCAGTTCCGGAAACTGAAACGGCAAAACCGCTCTAAGTCTTTGATTTTAGTGGTGGGCGCACTAGGGCTCGAACCTAGGACCCGCTGATTAAGAGTCAGCTGCTCTACCAACTGAGCTATGCGCCCGTTCCGAAGGTGTGCCCCTCGGAAGGAGGCGTCCGTGTAGCAAATGCGTTCGGGGCTGGCAAGAGTGGGAGGTGTGGTTTTTCCACAGGGACGTCGTTACCCCGCTGCGGAACTCCGCCCCTCCCCGCTTCGCCGCTATTCCTTGAAGGCCTCCTCGCGGGTCTTGCGCACAGAGGGCAACAGCACCACCACCAGCGCCGCCGCCGCCAGCGCCAACAGGATGGCGGAGATGGGGCGCGTCACGAACACCATGGGATCGCCCCGCGAGATCAGCATGGCGCGGCGCAGGTATTCCTCCAGCATGGGGCCGATGACGAAGCCGAGCAGCAGCGGCGCCGGCTCGCAGTCGAGCTTCACCAGCGCGTAGCCCAGCACCCCGAACAGGGCCATGGAATAGACATCGAACGTATTGTTGTTCACGCTGTACACGCCGATGCAGCAGAACGCGATGATGGCCGGGAACATCACGTGGTAGGGCACGGTCAAGAGCCGCACCCACAGCCCGATCAGCGGCAGGTTCAGCAGCACCAGCATGAAATTGCCGATCCACATGGAGGCGATGACGCCCCAGAACAGGTCCGGCTTCTCGGTGACCACGTTCGGCCCCGGCGTGATGCCCTGGATGATCAGCGCCCCGATCATCAGCGCCATCACGGGGTTGGAGGGGATGCCCAGCGTCAGCATGGGGATGAAGGAGGTCTGCGCGCCAGCATTGTTGGCGCTCTCCGGCCCCGCCACGCCCTCGATGGCGCCGCGGCCGAACTCGCGCGGGGTCTTCGAGATCTTCTTCTCGATGGAATAGGACGCGAAGGACGAGAGCATGGCCCCGCCGCCGGGCAGGATGCCGAGGAAGGAGCCCAGCGCCGTGCCGCGCAGCACCGGGCCGATGATACGCCTGAACTCCTCCCTGGTGAGCATCAGGCTCTTCACCTTGGCGGCCACCAGCGAGCGCTGGTGCTCGTCCTCCAGGTTGCGGATGATCTCGCTGATGCCGAACATGCCCATGGCCAGCGCCACGAAGTCGAAGCCGTCGGAAAGTTCCGGCAGGTCGAAGGTGAAGCGCGGGGCGCCGGTGTAGATGTCCTGCCCCGACAGGCCCAGCAGCAGGCCCAGCACGATCATGGCGATGGCCTTCACCACCGAGCCAGACGCCAGCGTCACCGAGGCGATGAGGCCCAGCACCATCAGCGAGAAATATTCCGCCGGGCCGAACTGGAGCGCCAGCTCCGCCAGCGGCGGGGCGAACACCGCCAGCAGAAAGGTCGCCACCGTGCCGGCGAAGAAGGAGCCCAGCGCCGCCGTAGCCAGCGCCGCCCCGGCGCGGCCCTTCTTGGCCATCTGATGGCCGTCGATGGCGGTCACGACGGAAGAGGATTCGCCCGGCAGGTTGATGAGGATGGCGGTGGTGGAGCCGCCATATTGCGCGCCGTAATAGATGCCCGACAGCATGATCAGCGCCGACACCGGCGGCAGGCCGAAGGTGATGGGCAGCAGCATGGCGATGGTGGCGATGGGCCCAAGCCCCGGCAGCACGCCGATGAGGGTGCCCAGCAGCACGCCCACGAAGCAGTAGAGGACATTCTGCAGGGACAGGGCGACCGAGAAGCCGAGGGCGAGGTTGTCGATGAGTTCCATGGCCGGCCCCCTCAATAGCCGCCGAGCCACGGGCCCAGCAGCGGCAGCGGCAGGCCCAGCCCCTTGATGAAGACCGCCCAGGCGAACGCCACCATCGCCGCGGTGATGGCGAGGGCGGTGGCGGGGTGGAACAGGCGGCTCGCCAGCGCCGAGAGGAACACCGAAACCGCAAGCGCCGGCAGGAACCCGAGCGGGCGCACCGCAACGCCGAAAAAGACGACAGCGAAGGTGATGATGGCGAGCCCCCGCCACGCGATGCCGCTCGGCCGCTCGCCGGGAAAGCGCAGGCCGTTGACGAGCACGATCAGCCCCAGCAATCCCAGCAGGATGGCGAGCACCAGCGGGAAATAGCCCGGCCCCATGCGCACCGCCGTGCCCATGGGCAGGTCCTGCGTCTGCCAGGCGAACAGCAGCGCGAGGACGATGAACAGAAGGCCCGAAAGGACATCCTTGGGATTGCGGATGATGTGCATGTGCCCCTCGGCTGCAGTGAGGAAGGTGCGGGTGCGGCCGGGCACGGCGCGCGCAGGCGTCGCTTTCCAGCTGGGCGCCGGCACGCCACCGCCCGGAGGTCTCCCCCCGGGCGGCACGTTCGGCCGTCTGTTGTCTTTAAGCTTAAGTGTGGGCGCTGGCTCGGGCGCGGCGCGCCGGACACCGTCCGGCGGACCGACCGATCAGTCGGCGTAGACGCCGGCGGACTGGATGATGGGCTTCCACTTGGCGATTTCGGCCACCACGAAGTCCTTGTGGAAGGCCGGGCTGCGGCGGTCCTTGGACTCCGGCTCGGTGCCGAGGTCGGCGAAGCGGGCGATCACCTTGGGATCATCCAGCGCCGTGTTGAGGGCGGCGTTCAGCTTCTCCACGATGTCCTTCGGCGTGCCCTTGGGCACATAGACGCCGTGCCACACCGCCACTTCGAAGTCCTTCAGCCCGCTTTCCTGCATGGTGAGGACGTCGGGCAGGGACTTCACCCGCTCCTTGGTGGTGACGCCATAGACCTTCACTTTACCGCCCTTGATCTGGCCGGTGGTGTTGGTGGTCTGGTCGCACATGAGGTCGATCTGGCCGCCCACGAGGTCGTTCATGGCCGGGCCCGTGCCCTGATAGGGCACGGTGGTCATCTGCGCGCCGACGGAGGACATCAGCAGCATGCCGCACAGGTGCGAGGCCGAGCCGACGCCGGCATTGCCGTAGGTGACCTTGTCCTTGTTCGCCTTCACGAATTCCACCACCTCGCCCATGGTCTTGGGGGCCAAGCCATTCTTGGCGATGAGGGTCATGGGCACGGCGGTGACGAGGCCCACCGCCTCGAAATCCGTGGCGGGATTATAGGGCAGCTTGCGATAGAGGCTGGCGGCGGTGGCGTGGCCGATATGGTGGAGCAACAGCGTGTATCCATCCGGCGCCGCCTTCGCCACCTGGCCGGCACCACGGGTGCCGCCGGCGCCGCCCACATTCTCCACGATCACCTGCTGGCCCAGCGACTTCGACATGGATTCGGCCACCAGGCGCGCCACCGTGTCGGTGGGTCCGCCGGCGGCGAAGGGCACTACCATGGTGATCGGGCGGCTGGGATAGGCCTGGGCGCTGGCGACGGTGGCAGTACCGGTCGAAAGTCCGAGCGCGGCCGCAAAGGCCAGCGCCGCTGACAGGATACGCATGGGGTTTCCTCCTCCAGGGTGTTTCTGACGAACGCCCTTCCCCCTTTTGAAGTTCGCGTAGCGGCACCCGTCAAGTGCGAAATGGAGGTAACTTTCCCCTGAGGATGCCGCAGCGGCACTCCAGCTGGACCGACAGCCCCCGCATTGCCCCGGGAGAGCGCCGCACAATTTGAACCAATCCATTGGGGTTGGCCGGTATTCTGGAAAACCAATGTGGCATCGCGATACGCAGTGCCGCCCGAAGGGCGCGATGCGAATTTCGCAACGCCTTTGCCGAGCCACCCTCGGCCAACGCGGGATGGAGCCGCCCGCGCCACACCGCCGCCCAAAGACATCCGCCCAAAGAAAAAGGCCGCCCAACGGGGCGGCCTTTCGCATCGGGACCGGCGCGAGGGGTCAGCCCACGGCGCTCTGCGGGTTCATGGTCTGGCGCTTCATGTGCAGCTTGTTGAGCGCGGTGATGTAGGCCTGCGCCGAGGCGACCAGCGTGTCCGGGTCCGCCGCGCGGGCGGTCACGGCCTTGCCGTTCTCTTCCAGCCGTACCGAGACCTCGGCCTGGGCGTCGGTGCCCTCGGTCACGGCATGGACCTGGTAGAGGTCGAGCTTCACCTGGTGGGGCACCAGCGCCTTGATGGCGTTGAAGGTGGCGTCCACCGGGCCGTTGCCCTCGGCTTCCTCGGTCTTCACCTGGCCGTCCACCTCCAGCCGCATGGTGGCGCGCTGCGGCCCGCGGGTGCCGGCGATGACCGACAGGGAGATGAGCTTGATGCGGTCGTAGGCGGCGGCGATGCCCTGGTCCACCAGCGCCTCGATGTCCTCGTCGTAGACCACCTTCTTGCGGTCGGCGAGGTCCTTGAAGCGGGTGAAGGCGTCGTTCAGGGCGTTCTCGCCCAGCTCGTAGCCCATGGTCTTGAGCTTGTCGCGGAAGGCGGCGCGGCCCGAATGCTTGCCCATGACCAGCGAGGTCTTGGAGACGCCGACGCTCTCCGGCGTCATGATCTCATAGGTCTGGGTGTGCTTGAGCATGCCGTCCTGGTGGATGCCGCTCTCATGGGCGAAGGCGTTCCGGCCCACGATGGCCTTGTTGTACTGCACTGGGAACGAGGTCACCGCCGATACCAGCTTGGAGGCGCGGGTGAGCATCTTGGTGTTGATGCCGGAGCGATAGGGCAGCACGTCCGAGCGGGTCTCGATGGCCATCACCACTTCTTCGAGCGCCGCATTGCCCGCGCGCTCGCCGATGCCGTTGACGGTGCACTCGATCTGCCGCGCGCCGCCGGCGAGGCCGGCCAGCGAGTTCGCCACCGCCATGCCGAGGTCGTCATGGCAATGCACCGAGAAAATGGCCTTGTCCGAGTTCGGCACGCGCTCGATCACGGTGCGGAACAGGGCCTCATACTCGGCCGGGGTGGTGTAGCCCACGGTGTCGGGGATGTTGATGGTGGTGGCGCCGGCCTTGATGGCGGCTTCCACGCAGCGGCACAGGAAGTCGATCTCGGTGCGGGTGCCGTCCTCGGACGACCACTCCACGTCCTCCACATGGTTGCGGGCGCGGGTGACGGACGCCACCACCATCTCCAGCACCTCGTGGGGCTGCTTCTGGAGCTTGTACTTCATGTGCACCGGAGAGGTGGACAGGAAGGTGTGGATGCGGCCGCGGCGGGCGTGCTTCACCGCCTCGGCGCAGCGGTCGATGTCGTTCAGCGCGGCGCGCGACAGGCCGGCGACGGTGGCGTTCTGCGTGCGCCGCGCGATCTCGGCCACGCTCTCGAAATCGCCGATGGAGGCGATGGGGAAGCCGGCCTCGATCACGTCCACGCCCATCTCGTCGAGGAGCGCGGCCACTTCCAGCTTCTCCTCGAAGGTCATGGAGGCGCCGGGGCACTGCTCGCCGTCGCGCAGGGTGGTGTCGAAGATGACCACGCGGTCGCGGTCGGATACGGGCTTCCCGGAGACGGGGGCAGAGGAAGTGTCGGTCATCGGAACGGTCCTTCTGGCGGTCCGGCGGAGCCCGTCATCGGTCGGGCGCGGTTTTGCCGGATCATAAGCCGAAACGGGCGCCGGGTCTTCAACCCGACGGCGGCGTGTCCCCTGAGTGCCCAGGCAAAGCCCGGCCGGCCCTCAGGGGCGGCTAAGGAGAAGAAGCGCGCGCAGAATCAGAGCGTTGCCCGGAACCTTGATGGTCCGGGGGGCAGAAGCGGCAGTCTTGGTCGCACGGGACGACACGGGGCGCTCTACTCTTCGCTCGATAGATCGGGAGGAAGCTCATACCGGAGGGATCGGGCCGGCGCAAGGGGGTGACGACAGTGGGGTGACGTCAGCCGGGTGGCGATCTACCCGCGCTGCGCCCAGCGCGCCCGCATGTAGTCCACCGCGAACGGGGCCATGTGTTCGGTGATGTCGGCCTCCGAATGCACCACCGCCACGTCGGATAGTTCCGGCTGGTGCTCACGCGCCAGGAACGCGCGGATGCGCGCGGCCAGCACATCGGCGGGGGTATCGAAGACGAGGCGGCCCAGCAGCGCCACGCGCGGGCCGTCGAACAGGCCGGTGAAGCCGTCATCGCGGGCGATGTCGGAGGGCTTGAGACCGGTCTCCTCCTCCAGCTCGCGGAGCATGGAGGCGTGGAGGTCCACCCGCCCGTCGGCGGTGACGTCTGAGGGATCGGGCGTGCCGCCGGGAAAATAGGTGCGACCGGCCGAAGCCGTGGTCGGCCCCATCACCCCCAGGATGAAGCCGCCGTCCGCGCCCTCGATGGCCGCCAGCGCAAAGGCGTTGACCATGCCGAGGTCGCGCCAGCCGTTATCGCGCCAGAAGGTGAAGGCGGCGAAATCCGTGTGCCGGAAACCGCCGGAGAGCACCCCGTCGGCAAAGGCATAGTCGCGCAACAGCAGGATGGGGCCGTTCCACAGGTGTGGATTGTCAGCAGCCCTTTTGGCGAAATGGGCGTCCACCTCGGCGCGCTGGACCTCCAGTTCCGGCCAGCCGCCCGGCTCGGCGCGCAGCTCAAGGCGATGGACCGGCGCGATGCGCCGGTCCACGTTCCATTTGAAACCCCAGCCGGCGTCGGTGGTCACGCCGCCGCGTCCGCAAGGGTGGGATAGTCGGTATAGCCCTTGGCGCCGCCGCCGTAGAAGGTGTCGCGGTCGGGCTCGTTCAGCGGCGCATTGCGGCGCAGGCGCTCCACCAGGTCCGGATTGGCGATGAACGGCTTGCCGAAGGCGACGAGGTCCGCCTTGCCAGCGCCGATCGCGCTCTGGGCCAGCTCCAGGTCATAGCCGTTGTTGACGATCCAGGGGCCGGTGAAGCGCTGGCGCAGCGCATCGAAGGAGAAGTCCGGCGCCACGTCGCGCGGGCCGCCGGTGGCACCTTCCACCACATGGACGAAGAGCAGGTGGCGCTTTTCCAGCTGCTCGGCCACATGGTTGAAGAGGGCCTGCGGGTTGCTGTCGCTGATGCCGTTGGCCGGGGATACCGGCGACAGGCGCAGGCCGGTGCGGTTGGCGCCGATCTCGGCGACGATGGTGTCCACCACCTCCAGCAGGAAGCGCGCGCGGTTCTCGATGGAGCCGCCGTAGTCGTCGGTGCGCTTGTTCGAGCCATCCTTCAGGAACTGGTCGATCAGGTAGCCATTGGCGCCGTGGATCTCCACCCCGTCGAAGCCGGCCTTGATGGCGTTGGCGGCGGCGCGGCGATAATCCTCAAGGATGCCGGGGATCTCGGAGCGCTCCAGCGCGCGGGGCTCGGAGGTGTCGGCGAAGGCGTTGTTCACGAAGGTCTTGGTCGCGGCCGTGATGGCGGAAGGCGCCACCGGCGCGCCGCCGTTCGGCTGCAGCGACGTGTGGGAGACCCGGCCCACGTGCCAGAGCTGGATGACGATGTGCCCGCCGCGGGCATGCACGGCGTCGGTCACGGCCTTCCAGCCCTCGACCTGGGCGTCGGTGTAGATGCCGGGGGTGTCCTGATAGCCCTGGCCCTGCTGGGAGATCTGCGAGGCCTCGGTGATGAGCAGGCCCGCGTCGGCGCGCTGGGCGTAATATTCAGGAGCCAGCGGGCTCGGCACGAAGCCGGCACCGGCGCGGTTACGGGTCAGCGGCGCCATGACGATGCGGTTGGGCAGGGTCATGTCGCCGAGGCGGAAGCTGTCGAACAGGGTGGGCGCGCTCATGATGATACCCTCCGGAAGGGCAAGTGGGAGTGTTGCGATGCAGCACACATAGGAGCGATCGCGTCCCAGCCAAGGTCAGACTGCTCGCTATTTCCCACGCCTACCGTGAGTTCTGTCAAATCCACATATTGATAAGGCTCAGATGTGGAGCACCCCTTCGGTGATCACCACGGCGGAGCCACCGATGGTGGCGTCGAGCACCTGCCCACCCTTCACGGTGAAGCCGAGGTCCACCCGGCTGGGGCGGCCCATCTCGAAGCCCTGGTCGATGCGCACCTTGTGGTGGCCGTCCACCCGGTTCTCGGCATCGAGCAGGACGCAGGGGAAGGCGGCGGCAGCGGCACCGGTGGCGGGGTCCTCCTCGGTGCCGAGGCCGGGGGAGAACATGCGGGCGCGGAAATCGGCGTCGCCCTCCTCGTCCAGGGTGTAGAGGTAGAGCGCCTCGCCGAAGCCGCCGAGGGAATTGATGAAAGCCGCCTCGTCCGGCCGGGCGCGGGCCAACGCGGTGAGGTTGGCCAGCGGCACGAACAGGAACGGCACGCCGGCCGAGGCCACCACCGGGCGATGGGCGTCGAAGCCGATGTCGCTCTCATCCAGATTCAGCGCCTCGGCGCAGGCGGCACGGGAGATGTCCACCTCCTCCAGCTCGCCCTTGCGCGGCGCGGTGAACACCGCCACCCCCTTGCGTGAGCCGGCGCCCTGGCCCGCACTTTGGGTCGTCACCTCACAGGTGACGGTGCCGATAGGCTCTTCGATCTTCAGGGTGCCCTTGACCAGCTTGTCCTCCAGCGCCAGCAGCACCGCCGCCCCCACCGTGGGATGGCCGGCGAACGGCATCTCGTGGGCGACGGAGAAGATGCGGATGCGCGCCCGGTTGGCGGGGTTCTTCGGCGGCAGCACGAACACCGTCTCGGAGACGTTGAATTCGCGGGAGATCTGCTGCATCGCCGCGTCGTCGAGCCCCTGGGCGTCGAGCACCACGGCGAGCGGATTGCCTCCGAACGGGCGGGAGGTGAACACATCCAGGGTCACGAAGCGGCGCGGCATGCGAACAGGTCTCTACAGGTCTCTGTGACCGCAGCATGCACGCGCACGGCGTCTTCCGGGTCACGGCAGCCACGGGGGTGGCCGCCACATTTTTGCCTCAGATCACCGAGGCGGGAAAGAGCCGGGAGGGCCGCACGAACTCGTCCTGGGCCTCCACCAGCAGCAATTCCCGAGACTGTGCTTTTTCCGTCCGCTCCAGCACCCCGTAAATGGAGGATGCGGCGGCGGAAACCGCCTCGGCGGTCGATCCCGTGCGCTGGACGTGGAAGAAGAACAGGGCGGCGATGGCATCCCCCGCCCCGTTGAGCGAGACTGCGAGGCGCGGCGTGCGCACCAGGAAGCGCCCGTCCGGCCCCGAGGCGATCAGGTCGATGCAATCGGGCGGGGTCTCCGCCACGTTGAGGCTGGTGACGAGAATCACCTTCGGACCCCGGGCGTGGAGGGCGTCGCAAGCCGCGATCGCATCGTCGATATAGGCGCAGGCGCGGCCCGAGAGCAGCTCCAGCTCGAACTGGTTGGGGGTGATCACGTCCGCCGCCGGCACCGCGAGATCGCGCATCAGTTCGGGGATGCCGGGGCGCACGAAGATGCCGCGCCCAACGTCGCCGATCACCGGGTCGCAGCAATAGGCGGCATTGCGGTTGGCCGCCTTCACCCGCGCCACCGCGTCGAGGATGGCGGCGCCGATGTCCGCCGAGCCCATGTAGCCGGAGAGCACGCCGTCGCAGCGCGGCAGCACCCCGCGCTCGGTGATGCCCTCCACCAGCTCGCCGATGACCGCCGCCTCGAACACCTGCCCGCGCCACGCCCCGTAGCCGGTGTGATTGGAGAACTGCACGGTGTTGATGGCCCACACCTCCACCCCGAGCCGCTGGAGCGGAAATACGGCGGAGGCATTGCCCACATGGCCGTAGGCGACATGGGACTGGATGGAGAGGAGATTCATGGGCTCGGATCCCGCGATCGGGGCCACCGCCTGATGGCCGGCGCCCGCAATCCGCCGGTTAGCCTGCCGCAGCGCCCTTCTCAAATGGAATCTGTTGATCGGCCCCCCTGCTCGCGCTGATGTTTCCGCGCGCAACAGCTCGTGACCGGCCCGCACTGGCCAAGGGCCGCGCGGGCGCCTATGCGAAAGACCGATCCTTCGCACCTGTCGAGTTTGCCGTGTCCGTCCGATCCACTCTTTGCCTCGCGCTCCTGCTGTTGCCTGCCTCCTTTCCGGTTCTCGCCGGACCAGCGGCGGGGCCGGCCTGCTATTCGCCCGCGGCGCTGGCCGCGAAGCCGGGGGAGGAGATTGTGCGCCCGCGTGCCGGCGGCCCGGTGACCCTGCCCGACATGGCGACGCCCACCCTGCCCCCGGTGCCGGCGGCGCTCCGCGGCTCGATCCGCCGGGTGGAGCTGCCGCCGGGAGAGAAGCTGGTCGCCCTCACCTTCGACCTGTGCGAGGCCTCGGCGGAGATTTCCGGCTATGACGGTGCTCTGGTGGATTACCTGCGCGCCGAGAATGTCGCCGCCACCTTCTTCGCCGGCGGCAAATGGCTGATGAGCCACACCGAGCGCGGCGACCAGCTCACCGCTGACCACCAGTTCGAGATGGGCAACCACACCTGGTCCCACGCCAACCTCACCGTGCGCACGGGCGACGCCATGCGCCGGCAGGTGGACGACGCGGACGTGGCCCTCGCCCTGCGCCGCACTGAGGTGAAGGCCAAGGGCTGCATGCTCCCGAGCGCACCGGCGCAGGCGACTGGCGGGGCGGAGCTGTTCCGCTTCCCTTACGGCTCATGCAGCGCCGAATCGCTGAATTATGTGAACGACACCGGCCACCTCGCCATCCAGTGGGATGTGGATTCGGGCGATCCCGCCTTCATCGGCGCCAAGGGCATGGCCGAAGACATGCTGCGCTCCATCCGCCCCGGCTCCATCGTGCTCATGCACGCCAACGGGCGCGGCAAGCATACCGCCGAGGCTCTGAGGATCCTGATCCCGGCGCTGCGGGCCAAGGGCTACCGTTTCGCCACCGTGAGCCAGCTCCTGGCGGCGGGCCGTCCGGTGATCGCCGACACCTGCTATTCCCTGAAGCCCGGCGACACCCGCGTCTATGACGACGCCGCCCGCACCGGCAAGCGCATCCTGCCGGTGCAGTAGGGCCCCCGCCCCCATTGCGCGCACGCTGCCGCCTGCGCATGGTGGGCGCCCTTTGCGCCATGCCTCGAGTAACCCCATGACCCTCCTTTTCGCCCGCGACCTTGCCGCCGACCTCCACGCCGGGCGCACCACGCCCCGCGCCGTGCTGGAACAGGTGGCGCGGGCCGTCGGCGCCCGCGAGAGCGAGGTGCAGGCCTTCGCCGCCCTCGACCTCGACCGGGCGCGCGCGGCGGCGGATCAGGCCGGGCTCACGGCGCGCGCCCTCGCCGGCCTGCCGGTGGGGGTGAAGGACATCATCGACACGCGGGACCTGCCCACCGCCTACGGCAGCGCGCTCTATGCCGGCCACCGGCCGCGCAACGACGCCCCGGTAGTGGCCATGACGCGCCGGGCCGGCGGCCTCGTGGTCGGCAAGACCGTGACCACGGAATTTGCCTTCCTGAAGCCATCGCAGACCCGCAACCCGCGCCGGCTCACCCATTCGCCGGGCGGCTCCTCGGCGGGCTCGGCGGCGGCGGTGGCGGCGGGCATGCTGCCCCTGGCGATCGGCACCCAGACCGCCGGCTCGGTCATCCGCCCCGCCGCCTTCTGCGGGGTCACCGGCTACAAGCCCACCTTCCGCCTGTTGCCCACGCTGGGGATGAAGACCTTCTCCTGGCACCTCGACACCATGGGCCTGTTCGCCGCCCGGGTGCGGGACGCCGCCTTTGCCGCCGCCGCCATCACCGGCCGCGACCTCGACATCGGCGAGGAGACCGCAGAGCGACCGCGCATCGGCATCGTGCGCACCGCGCGCGCCGGTAGTGCCTCCGCCGAGGCCCATGCCGCGCTGGACGCCGCCGCCCGCGCCGCCGAGGCCAGGGGCGCGCGCGTCTTCGACCTCGACCTGCCCGAAGAGCTGGAGGCCGCCGACGCCGCCCAGCCCATTATCCAGGATTTCGAGGCCGCCCTCGCCTTCGCCGACGAGCTGGCCTACGACCGCGCCGGCCTCTCGCCGCTGCTCGCCGCCCATCTCGATGCCGCCACCCAGATCGCGCCCGACACCTACGATCAGGCGCGGCGCACCGCCAAGCGCGCACGGCAGAAGCTGGGCGATGTGTTCGGTGAGGTGGACGCGCTCCTCACCTTCTCCGCCCCCGGGCCGGCACCGGAGGGCTTTGCCACCACCGGCTCGGCCATGTTCTGCCGGCTGTGGACGCTGCTGGGCTGTCCGGCCATCAACATTGCCGGCCTTGAGACGGCGGACGGACTGCCCGTGGGCGTGCAGCTGGTGGGCCGGTTCGGCCGCGATCGGCAGGCATTGGCGGTGGCGAATCTGCTGGAAAGCGCCATCTCCCGCTGAAATACAATATTTCACAAACTTTTCTCGACACCGCCGCTTGCGCCGCAGCGTCGAGAAAAAGGCAGAACCGGGGCACACTTGGCTTCCGACAGTCATGCGTCGCAACACAATACCGGCCGCGGTGCAGCACATCTTACCTCTTCACGCATTTTGAGAATTTGTTAAGGTTCTTTGCGAGATCGACTTCGCGAGGAAAAACGGTGACCTTCGGCCATCTGCTCACCGTGATCGAGACCTGTGCCGCCTTCGCATTCGTTGGCGCCGTGCTCCTCGGCATGGTTTGAGCCGCTGGCCACACCACTCGCCGGATCGAAGAACACAACAAAGCGTGGTCCGGTCGATCCGCGGCGCCGGGGAGCCCACACCTCCCCGGCGTCTCCGCGTCGGCCGCAAGGCCCCGGATTGGCGTTTGTCACAATCGACGATCCCGTGACATTTCCCTGACGCCCCCGCGCGGCGGCCCCTGAAACCATCCCGAAAACACATCGGCGGCGGCTGGCCCACCGGTCGTCACACGGATGTTGCGCTCACCCCTTATCAGGGTTCGGACGCGCAACGGAGCGACCCGATGCTGGTGATCGAGGGCCTCACCCGCCGCTTCGGCGACAAGGAGGCCGTGTCCAACGTCGATCTTCAGATCGGCGCGGGTGCCTTTGTCGGCGTCATCGGACGCTCCGGCGCCGGCAAGTCGACGCTGCTGCGCATGATCAACCGCCTGCAGGACCCCTCCTCCGGCCGCATCCTCCATGACGGCCGCGACGTGACCGCCCTGAAGGGCCGCGCCCTGCGCGCGTGGCGGGCCGAGGCGGCCATGATCTTCCAGCAGTTCAACCTGGTGGGCCGGCTCGACGTGCTCACCAACGTGCTCATGGGGCGGCTCGCCACCGCGCCGGCCTGGCGCGCCCTCACCAAGAGCTGGAGCGCCGAGGACCGGGCCATCGCCCTGTCCGCCCTCGACCAGTTCGACATCGCCCCGCTGGCCGCGCAGCGCGCCGACAGCCTCTCCGGCGGCCAGCAGCAGCGGGTGGCCATCGCCCGCGCGCTGGCGCAGGAGCCGGCGCTGATCCTCGCGGACGAGCCCATCGCCTCCCTGGATCCGCGCAACACCCGCATCGTGATGGACGCGCTTTTGCGCATCAACAAGCACTTCGGCATCACCGTGCTGTGCAACCTGCACTCCCTCGACCTGGCGCGCACCTATTGCGATCGCCTCGTGGGCATGGCGCAGGGCCGCGTGGTGTTCGACGGCGCCCCGGCCGCCCTCACCGAGCAGGTGGCCCACGACCTCTATGGCCTCGAAGCCGGGGAGGTGATGGACCTGCCCGTGGCCAAGCCCGCCTTCGGCGGCGCCATTCCGCAATCCGCGGCGCTGGCCTGAACGCCTGCCGCCCCGCGCCGGCCTCCCCGGAGGCCGGTCGCACCGGTTTGTTCCAAATCCGTGCGCTTGAAATCAAGACCTGCCGACAGGAGCCTGAAATGCTGAACCGTCGTACCCTGATCGCGGCCTGTGCCGCGCTCGCCGTCTCTGCCGGTGCCGCCGCCGCGCAGGACTGGAAGGCCAAGTATCCCGAGCTGGTGTTCGCCATCATCCCGGCCGAGAACGCCTCCGGCGTCACCGAGCGCTTCGCGCCGCTCATGGACTATCTCTCCAAGCAACTCGGCACCAAGGTGACCCTGCGCATCGCCAATGACTATGCGGCGGTGATCGAGGGCCAGCGCGCCGGCAACATCCACATCGCCTCCTACGGCCCCTCCTCGTTCGCCCGCGCGCTCATGACCGGCGCCAAGATCGAGGCCTTCGCCATCGAGGTGAATGCGGACGGCACCAAGGGCTATCACTCGGTGCTCTATGTGAAGGCCGACAGCCCCTACAAGTCCATCGAAGACCTGAAGGGCAAGAACCTGTGCCTGGTGGATCCCAATTCCACCTCCGGCAACAACGTGCCGCGCTTCTCCCTGAACAAGATGGGCATCACCCCCGACCAGTTCTTCGGCAAGGTGGTCTATGCCGGCTCGCACGAGAATGCGGTGATCGCCGTGCAGCAGGGCACCTGCGACGCCGCCTTCAACTGGTGGAACGATGAGCAGGAATCCAACCTCCGGCGCATGGAGCGCAAGGGGATGGCGAAGTACGACGACTACCGGATCATCTTCAAGTCCGACCAGATCGTGAACTCGCCCTACGCCTATCTCGCCGACATGCCGGCCGAGCTGAAGGCGAAGATCCGCGACGCCTTCTTCTCCATCCAGCAGAACGACAAGGCCGCCTTCGACAAGATCTATGAAGGCAAGCAGCAGCCCTGGCAGCCGGTGGACAATGAATCCTACGTCTCCATCATCGAATTGAACAAGTTCGTCGACGAGCTGCGCAAGAAGAAGAGCTGATCCCTACCAGTTGAAATCGATACGCCGGCCTTTCGCCCCTCAAGGGCGCGGGGCCGGCGTGCGGCCATCGAAACCTCGACAAAACGCGACAAGGCACCCCCTTGGCCCACGCCGTCACCCGCCTGCCTGACGCCCAGCTCTCGCCGATGCTCGCCGCCTACGAGGCGGCGGTTCGGGAACGGCGGCGGCACAGCTTCATTGCCGCCGCAGTGGTGCTGGTGTGCATCGCCCTCGCCGCCTGGATGGGCGAGGTGAAGCCGGGCGTGCTGTTCGCCAATGCCGGCCGGCTCACCAGCTATTTCGCCTCCATCGTGCCGACCCTGCGCTGGGACGCCCTCGGGGCGGACCTCGCCGAGTGGTACTGGAACCTCGACCACTGGCTGAAGCTGCTGCTGGACACCATACTGATCGCCTATCTCGGCACCCTGATCGGCGCCATCGGCGCCTTCTTCCTGTGCTTCCTCGCCTGCGCCAACCTGGTGCGTAGCCCCTTCATCCGCCTCGCGGCGCGGCGCTATCTGGAATTCTGCCGCACCGTGCCGGAGCTGGTGTTCGCGCTTTTGTTCGTGGTGGCGTTCGGGCTCGGGCCCATGCCGGGCGTGCTCGCGCTTGCCATCCACACCATGGGCGCGCTGGGCAAGCTGTTTGCCGAGGTGGTGGAGAATATCGACATGAAGCCGGTGGAAGGCGCTATCGCCGCCGGCGCCTCGTGGCCCAAGATGGTGCGCTTCGCCGTGGTGCCGCAGGTGACCTCCAACTTTGCCTCCTACGGACTGCTGCGCTTCGAGATCAATGTGCGCGAGGCTTCCATCATGGGCTTCGTGGGGGCCGGCGGCATCGGGCAGGACCTGGTGGAGGCCATCCGCAAATTCTATTATTCGGATGTCTCCGCCATCCTGCTCCTCATCATCGCCGCCGTGATGATCATCGACCTTGTTACCGAGCAGATCCGCCACCGGCTCTTGGGCGTGGGAGGCCACCGATGAGCCGCGCCCGCATCACCCTTTCCGACGAGGCGCGGGCACGCCTCGCCACAGCTTATCCTGAGGCGCTCGCCCCCTCGCCGGCGCAGCGGCTGCGCGTCCTCGCCGTCGCCGCCGTGCTGGCGGGGATCGCCGTGTTCGGCTTCTGGCGGCTGGATTTCAACCTGGACCGCATCGGCTCGGGCCTCGCCCAGCTCGGCCATTTCCTCACGCTGATGGTGCCGCCGGACCCCGGCACCCAGCTGCCGCTCTACATTCACGCCCTGGGCGAGACGCTGGCCATCGCCTTCCTCGGCACGCTGCTGGGGGCGGTGGTGGCGTTCCCATTCGGCTTCCTCGCGGCGAAGAACGTGATCCCCAACATCTTCGCCCATTTCGCCGTGCGCCGCCTGCTCGACACCGTGCGCGGGGTGGACCGGCTGATCTGGGCGCTGATCTTCGTCACCGTGGTGGGCCTCGGCCCGTTCGCCGGCATCCTCGCCATCGCCACGGCGAGCTTCGCCGAGCTGGGCAAACTGTTCTCCGAGGCGGTGGAGGCGCTGGATCGCAAGCCGGTTGAAGGCATCGTCTCCACCGGCGGGTCGGATGTGGAGGCGGTGCGCTTCGGCATGCTGCCGCAGGTGCTCCCGGTGCTGGCAAGCCAGTTGCTCTATTACTTCGAATCCAACGCCCGCCAGTCCACCATCGTCGGCATCGTGGGCGCGGGCGGGCTTGGCCTGCACCTTGCCGAGCAGATCCGCGTGCTGGAATGGCAGAAGGTGTCATTCCTCATCCTGATGATGCTGGTGATGGTGGCGGTGATCGACTTCATCTCCTCGCGCCTGCGCTTCTCCATCATCGGCAAGACCCGGCTGGAGCCGTGAGGCGCGCTCAATACAGAATGCCGCGATAGCGCTCCACCATCGCCTCCTGGCTTTCCGCCTCGCCGACCACGGACGATCCGGACGTGTCGCCGCTCTTGCCGGCGATCTGGTCGCGCAGCATCTCGCCCATGGTGGGCAGCACCGAGCGCGCCACCTGCGCCTCAACGTCCCACAGGCGCGAGCGCATGAAGGCCTTCGCGCAGTGGAGATAGGCCTCCTCCACCTCCACCTTCAGCACCGTGCGCGGCGCCTTGCCGCCCACAGCGAAACGCGCCGTCAGCTCGGCATCGTCATGAATGGTGGCGCGCCCATTGACGCGCAGGGTCTCGTCCACGCCGGGAATGAGGAAAAGCAGGCCTACCCGCCCGGTGGCGAGGATATTGGTTAGGGAATCCAGCCGGTTGTTGCCGGGACGATCGGGGATGACGAGGTCGTGGGCGCGCGCCGCCACGAAGCCCGGCAGGTCGCCGCGCGGGGAGACATCGGTGGCGCCCTGTGCGTCCGCGGTGGCGATCAGCACGAAGGGGCTCAGCGCGATGAAATCCAGGCAATGGCGATCCAGCCGGTCGAGCTGCTTGGCGACACTGCGCCCCGCCGGTTGGCCATAAAGGCAACGGAGCGCGTCTTCGTCTCGAATCTCGGCCATGGGGTCGTCCTTACGCTGTCCTGAAGAGCTTGCCGCGCACCGCCACCGGCGCGGATGCGCTCACGCCTTGAACACCAGTTGCACCCGGTCCGCCGCGAAGGAGGAACGGCCCCATTGCAGAGGCACGCCGTTCGGCTCCACGTCGAGCCGCTCCAGAACCAGCACCGCGCGGCCGGGGGCGAGCGACAGCAGCTCGATTTCCCGCCCATTGGCGGGGCGCGCGGTGATGCGGGTCTCGCGGCGGCGATAATCCTCGATGCCGAGGGTGGCGAGCGCCCGCGTCAGCGAGCCGGTGGCAGCATAGACGAGGTCGAGGTCGCGTAAGCGCGCGTGGGGAAACCACGCGGTGCCGAACGAGATGGGCACCCCGTCCGCCTCGTGGATGCTCTCGATGCGCAGCACCGGCGTGCCCTCGGGCACGGCCAGTTCCCGCGCCACGTCCGGGCAGGCATCTTCCACCTTCGAGCCGAGGAAGCGGCCAAACGGCTCGCGCCCGCCCGCCGAGACGATCTCCGAGAAGCGGGTGCGCGCGCCGATGGGATAGCGCAGGGGCGGCTCCTTCACGAAGGTGCCGCGCCCGGCCGTGGCCTCGATGAGCCCCTGCTCGGCCAGATGCGCCAGCGCCCGGCGCAGGGTGTGGCGGTTGACCCCGAAGGTCTCGGACAGCTCCGCCTCCACCGGCAGGCGCGCGCCGGGCTTCAGGACGCCGGAATGGATCTCCTCCTCCAACCGCTGGGCGATCTGCCGCCACAGGGTGACGCCCGATCCGCGGGCCACGCCCTCGTGCCCGGACGCACCGCCGTCCGCCTTGGTTTGCGTCGCCTCCGTCATCGGGTTGTGACCCTTGGTTGAGAGACTGCGCGACGTCCCCGACATTTCCGCCTCCCTGACGGCCTCGCCGTCTTGTCTATTTGTCTAGACTATTATATAAATAGAGTCCAGCGGAGCCTCGGTTCCCGTATCCTTCCGCGCGCCTGCCCCGGCGGGCACCTGCATTCGAGGCGATCATGGGGCCCGACGCACCTGTTTCCGGACCAAAGACGCCCCCGTCCTTCCCCGAGGCGACGGACGACAACGGCGAGCGGCAGGCCATGATGGCGCTCTACGCCCGCGCCACCCGCGCCGAGCTGGAGGCGGCGGTGGAACGCTTTTCACCGCTCCCGCAAGTCAGGAAGCTGCGGCCGCCCGAGGCTGGTCTCGTGATGGTGCAGGGCCGCACCGGCGGCGATGGCGCGCCTTTCAACATGGGGGAAGCCACCGTCACCCGCGCCGCCGTGCAGCTGGAGGGCGGCGCCACCGGCGTCTCCTACATGCTGGGCCGCGCGCCCGAGAAGGCGAAGGCCGCGGCCATCCTCGATGCCCTGTGGCAGGACCCGGCGCTGAAGCTCGCGGTCAACGATGCGCTTGCCCCCATCCGCCTCCGCCTCGCGGCCGAGGAGGCAACGGCCGCCGCCGAGGCGGAGGCGACCAAGGTCAACTTCTTCACCATGACACGGGGCGAAGACTGATGGCTGCTCCCGCCCTTGCCCTCGCTGCCGGCTTCGCCGATCCGGTACACGACGCCCAGCGCACCTTCGCCGCGCTCATGCGCGCCATGTCCGAGCCGGCCCGCCCGGTTCCGCTGGTGAGCGATCTCGCCCCCCCCACCCTGCTCTCGCCGGAGATGGCGGCGGCGGCTCTCGCGCTGCTGGATTACGAGACGCCGGTCTATCTCGACGCCACGCTGGCGGCGACGCCGGACGTGGCCGCCTTCCTGCGCTTCCACACTGGCGCGCCGCTGGTGGAGGACCCCGCCGCCGCCCGCTTCGCCCTGATGGGCGATGGCGCGGCGCTGCCGGATTTCTCCCGCTTCGCCCAGGGCGAGCCGGATTATCCCGACCGCTCGGCGACGCTGATCGTGCAGGTCGCGCGCCTGGGTGAAGAGGGTGCGGGGGAAGCGGGAGCGGGCGAAAACGCGCTGGTGCTGGAAGGCCCCGGCATCAAGGGCCGGCGCATCTTTTCCGCCGCGCCCTTGCCTGCGGATTTTGCCCGGCGCCTGGCCGCAAACCGGGCGCTCTACCCCCTCGGCATCGACCTCATCCTGTGCGCGCCCGGCCTCGTCGCCGGCCTGCCGCGCACCATCGCTCCCCACACACAGGATTGACCCCATGTATGTGGCCGTGAAGGGCGGCGAGGCCGCCATCCGCAATGCCCACGCGCTGCTTGCCCAGCGCCGGCGCGGCGATGCCTCCGTGCCCGAGATCGGGCTCGACCAGATCTCGGAGCAATTGTCCCTCGCCGTGGACCGGGTGATGGCCGAGGGCTCGCTCTATGATCGCGAATTGGCGGCGCTGGCCATCAAGCAGGCGCGGGGCGACCTGATCGAGGCGATCTTCCTCGCCCGCGCCTTCCGCACCACACTGCCCCGCTTCGGCGCCAGCGTGCCGGTGGATACGGGCGCCATGCGGGTCCGCCGGCGCATCTCCGCCACCTTCAAGGACCTGCCCGGCGGCCAGGTGCTGGGCCCGACCTTCGACTACACCCACCGCCTGCTGGACGAGCGGCTGGCGACCAATACTGCAACTAACGGGGGCAGCACGGAGGCCGACACGGCCACCTCCACCACAACAGACATGCTCCCTCTCCCGCTTGCGGGGGAGGGTTGGGGTGGGGGCGGTACCTCCACGCCCGACACCGCACTCACCGGAGAGATCCCGGCCCCCTCCCTGCCCTCCCCCGTAAGCGGGAGAGGGTTCACCGGAGCGCTGGGCCATATATCCGGAGAGGCTGCCGAAGCGCGCCCCACCCCCATGCCCCGCGTCACCGACCTGCTGGGCGATGAAGGCCTCATCGAGCCCGCCCCGGCGGACGATGGCACGCCGCCGCGCGATCTCACCCGCGAACCTTTGTCCTTCCCCGCCGACCGGCCGCTGCGGTTGCAGGCGCTGGCGCGGGGCGACGAGGGCTTTCTCCTGGCGCTCGGCTATTCCACCCAGCGCGGCTATGCGCGCACCCATCCCTTCGTGGGCGAGATCCGCTTCGGTGAGGTGGAGGTGAGCCTATATGCCGAAGAGCTGGGCTTTGCCGTGCCGCTGGGCGAAATCAGCGTCACCGAGTGCCAGAGCGTGAACCAGTTCAAGGGCTCGGCCACCCAGCCGCCGCAGTTCACCCGCGGCTATGGCCTCGTGTTCGGCCAGTTGGAGCGCAAGGCCATGTCCATGGCGCTGGTGGACCGATCCCTGCGCTTCGCCGAGCTGGGCGAGGAGAAGAGCGCCCCGGCGCAGGACGAGGAATTCGTGCTCTCCCATTGCGACAACGTGCAGGCCACCGGCTTCGTGGAGCACCTGAAGCTGCCCCATTACGTGGACTTCCAGGCCGAGCTGGACCTCATCCGCCGCATGCGCGCGGAGGGGCCCGAGGCCGAGGACATGAAGGAGGCCGCCGAATGACCGCAGCATTTGCCAGCCTTCTTCGGGCAATCGAAGAAAACCAAAACCTCTTTAGCGCACGGTCTTCCGAAGATCGAGCGATGTTCGCCCTTATGGAAAAACTTAAGAATCGCAGAAATGAAATATGCGCCGACGGATTGGGAATAATCGACTTACATGCGATAGCTAGAATTAAAAGCCCCAGGCGGGCCGAGCTTATCCTCAAAGGCAAAGAAGAAGAAATTAAGGAGATCACCAAATTCGCACTCACTACCCACATCGAAAATGTCAGAATTCGAGTCTTGACCTCCCTCGACGGAGTAGGTATGGGCACAGCTTCCGCCGTACTCGCATGGATTTTTCCAGAATCATTTGGCGTTATAGATGTAAGAGCTTGGGCGACGTTAAATAAATTTAGCATAAATAAATTCGTACCAAAGGTAAATAGCGCATCATTTTCAATTAATGATTGGACGCTATTCTTATATACAATTAGGAGCATATCAACTCAAACAGGAAGAACACCACAAGAAATTGACCTTTGGCTGTATCATTATGATAAGAAAAATCAAGCATCAAAGGAGCGGAATGATGCTTGAATATATTTCCATGCCCGCCATCACCTACAATTTCGCCTATCTGGACGAGCAGACGAAACGGATGATCCGCCGGGCCATCCTGAAGGCCATCGCCATCCCCGGCTATCAGGTGCCGTTCGCCTCGCGGGAGATGCCCATGCCCTATGGCTGGGGCACCGGCGGCGTGCAGGTGACCGCCGCCATCCTCGGCGCGAAAGATGTGCTCAAGGTGATCGACCAGGGCTCGGACGACACCACCAACGCAGTGGCCATCCGCACGTTCTTCGAGACCACGGCGGGGGTGGCCACCACCACGCGCACGCAGGACGCCACCATCATCCAGACCCGCCATCGCATTCCCGAGGCGCCGCTGAGGGAAGGCCAAGTCATCGTCTACCAGGTGCCCATCCCCGAGCCGCTGCGCTACCTGGAGCCGCGCGAGACCGAGACGCGGCGCCTGCACGCCCTGTCCGACTATGGCCTGATGCAGGTGAAGCTCTACGAGGACATCGCGAAGCATGGCCACATCGCCACCACCTACGCCTATCCGGTGAAGGTGGCGGGCCGCTATGTGATGGACCCCTCGCCCATCCCCAAGTTCGACAATCCGAAGATGGACGACAGCCCGGCGTTGCAGCTGTTCGGCGCGGGGCGCGAGAAGCGCATCTATGCCATTCCGCCCTATACCTGCGTGGTGTCGCTGGATTTCGAGGACCACCCGTTCGCGGTGCAGGCCTTCGCCGAGCCCTGCGCCCTGTGCGGCGCCAAGGGGGTCTATCTCGACGAGGTGATCCTCGACGACAAGGGCGGCCGCATGTTCGTTTGCTCCGACACAGACCATTGCGCCACCCGGCAGGCCGAAGGCCACACCGGCTCCATGAGCGCGCCCTATGGGGAGGGCCAGCCATGAGCCAGGAGATGATCTCGCCCCCCGACGCGCCTCTCCTCGTCGCCGAGGGACTTGAGAAATATTACGGTCCCCGCCTCGGCTGCCGCGACGTGGACCTCACCCTGCACGCGGGCGAGGTACTTGCCATCGTGGGAGAATCCGGCTCGGGCAAGTCCACACTGCTGGGCCTGCTCTCCACCGAGCTGGCCCCCAGCGCCGGCCGCGTGTCCTACCGCATGCGCGACGGGGAGATGCGCGACCTCGCGGCGCTGTCGGAGGCCGAGCGGCGCCTTTTGCTGCGCACCGACTGGGGCTTCGTGCGCCAACATGCGGAACAGGGCCTGCGCATGGCGGTCTCGGCCGGCGGCAATGTGGGCGAGCGGCTCATGGCGGTGGGCTGGCGCCACTACGGCAACATCCGGCAGGAGGCTGCCGACTGGCTCGCCCGCGTGGAGATCGCCACCGAGCGCATGGACGACGACCCGCGCACCTTCTCCGGCGGCATGCGCCAGCGGCTGCAGATCGCGCGCAACCTCGTCACCCGCCCGCGCCTCGTGTTCATGGACGAGCCCACGAGCGGCCTCGACGTGTCGGTGCAGGCGCGGCTTCTGGACCTCATCCGCCAGTTGGTGGAGGAATTCGGGCTCGCGGTGGTCATCGTCACCCATGACCTTTCGGTGGCGCGGCTCCTGTCCCACCGCATCATGGTAATGAAATCCGGCCGCGTGATCGAACAGGGACTCACCGACCAGGTGCTCGACGACCCGCGCGAGCCCTACACCCAGCTCCTCGTCTCCTCGGTGCTCGCCGCATGATGACCGATCCGTCACGCACCCCGCCCGGCGATCCGACGCCATCGAGGGGAAGGCATCGCGAAGCAGAAGCGTCGTCATGGCCGGGCTTGTCCCTTGCATCCACGCCCGGTGACCGGGCACAGCCTTCCGAGCGTTGCGCCGACGGCACGGCGTGGATGCCCGGGACAAGGCCGGGCATGACTGCGGCTCAAGGGAGTACGGCCTTGCCCCAAGACACCCGCCTCCTCGCCGTCGAAAACCTCGGCAAGAGCTTCACCCTGCACCTGCAGGGCGGCCTCAGCCTGCCTGTGGTCTCCGCCGTCTCCTTCGCCGTCCATGCCGGGGAGTGCGTGGCGCTGGGCGGGCCGTCGGGGGCGGGGAAAAGCTCCATCCTCAAGATGGTCTATGGCAATTACCGGGTGGATCAGGGCTCCGTGCAGGTGGCCGATGCCGGCGCGCTGGTGGAGGTGGCAGGCGCCGACCCGCGCCTGATGCTGCGGCTGCGGCGCGCGCGCATCGGCTATGTCAGCCAGTTCCTGCGCGTGATCCCGCGCGTGTCGGCCCTCGACGTGGTGGCAGCGCCCTTGCGCGCGGAAGGCATGGACGCGGAAACCGCCAAGGCACGCGCTGGTGCGCTGCTGGCCCGGCTCAACCTGCCGGAGCGGCTGTGGGGCCTGCCGCCCGCCACCTTCTCCGGCGGTGAGCAGCAGCGGGTGAACGTGGCGCGCGGCTTCATCGGCACCCAGCCCCTGCTGCTGCTGGACGAGCCCACCGCATCGCTGGACGCCGCCAACCGGGCGGTGGTGATCGACCTCATCCATGAAAAGAAGGCGGCCGGCTGCGGCCTGCTCGGCATCTTCCACGATGCCGAGACCCGCGACGCCGTCGCCGACCGGGTGGTGGATGTCACCCGCTTTTCCGCCTGACGCAGGATTGAAGACATGACCGAACAGGTGTTCGCCAATGCCCGCCTCGTCCTCGCCGACGAGATCGTCACCGGCCACCTCACGGTGCGCGACGGCCGCATCCATGCCATCGGCACCGGCGCGGCGCCCCAATGCGCGCAGGACCTGGAGGGCGATTTTCTTCTTCCCGGCCTCGTAGAGTTGCACACTGACCATGTGGAAGGCCACCTTGCGCCCCGCCCCAAGGTGCGCTGGAACCCGCTCGCCGCCGTGCTCGCCCATGATGCGCAGATCGCCGCCTCCGGCATCACCACCGTGTTCGACAGCCTGCGGGTGTGGCCGGACAAGAAGGCGGTGGGCATGGACGGTGACGCGCCCGTCCTCATCCGCGCCCTGAAGGAGGCCCGCGCCGCCGGCGTGCTGCGGGCCGATCATCTCATCCACCTGCGCTGCGAGGTGCCCACCGACACGGTGGTGGAGGATGCCGCCGCCATCCTTGAAACCACCGACGTGCACCTGATCTCGCTCATGGACCACACGCCGGGCCAGAGGCAGTTTGCGAGCGTGGACCAGTTCCGCTCCTATTACATGAAGAAGAGCGGAATCACGGCCGAGGAGATGGATGTGATCGTGGCCACGCGGCTCGATTTCCACGAGCGCTTCGCGCGGGAGAACCGCGCCGGGCTGGTGGCGCTGGCCCATGCCCACGGTTGCGTGGTGGCAAGCCACGACGACGGCACCCCCGAGCATGTGGCGGAGGCCATCGGCGACGGCGTGGCGGTGGCCGAATTCCCCACCACGGAAGAGGCGGCCAGGCTCTCCCATGACGCCGGCATCCGCGTGCTCATGGGCGCGCCCAACCTGGTGCGCGGCGGCTCCCACACCGGCAATGTCTCCGCCGAGGCGCTGGCCCGCGCCGGGCTGCTGGACATCCTGTCGTCGGACTATGTGCCCTCCTCCCTCCTGTGGTCCGCCTTCGACCTCAACCGCCGGGCGCCCTCCATCGACCTGCCGCGGGCGGTGCGCATGGTGACGAAGACCCCGGCCGAGGTGGCGGGCCTCACCGATCGGGGCGAGATCGCCCAGGGCCGGCGCGCCGACCTGGTGCGGGTGACGCTGGCCGGCGACATGCCGGTGGTCCGGGCCGTTTATCGCGCGGGGCAAAGGGTGGCATGAACACGCGGGAGACCGGCGCAGGGGCGACCCTCGACCACGGGCCAGCCAACACCCGGCCGGACGCTCTGCTGGGCCCCGGAACGTTGCTGCTGGTGGTGGGCCCCTCGGGCGCCGGCAAGGACACGCTGATCGACATCGCCCGCGCCCGCTTCGCCGACAACGCCCGCGTGCTGTTTGCCCGCAGGCTCGTCACCCGCCCCGCCGGCGCCGGGGAGGCCCACGGCACGCTGAGCGAGGCGGAGTTCGAGGCGCTCAGGGTCAAGGGGCGGTTCCCGCTGTTCTGGCGGGCGCACGGGCTCTGCTATGCGCTCGGTCCCGAGGTGGCGCAGGCCATTGCAGAGGGCGGCGTGGTGGTGGCCAACGGCTCGCGCGCCACCTTGCCCGAAGCGCGGGCGCGCTTTCAACGGGTGCGCGTGGTGGAGGTGACGGCGCCGGTGGCGGTGCGCGCCGGGCGCCTTGCCGCCCGAGGCCGCGAAGACGCGGCCGATATCGAGGAGCGCCTGTCGCGCGCGCCGGAGGTGGACGTGGCCCCCGACCTCGTCATCGACAATGTGGGCACCCCCGCCGATGGCGGGCAAAGGCTCAGCGCCTTCATCGCGGCGGAGCTGGCAGCGGGGTGAGTAGCCGCTTGGAAATTTAAGGAAGGCATCACGGCAATCATGCCGTCATGGCCGGGCTCGTCCCGGAAGTCGGCTGTTGCCGACTTCCGCCCTGAGGACGGAGCCCACAAACATGCGGGTTCCGGCCATCCACGCCCTGCGGCCGGGAGCAAGACGCAGGAACAACGCGGCAGGAACAGCGCGCAAACGGCACCGCGTGCATACCCGGCACAAGGCAGGGCACGACGCGGAGATCTCGGCACGGCCGGTCAGGGCCTTCAAACACACTCTGAAACGAACGGCAGCGGGCCTGGGCGCGGCATCTATTGCCGGTAATGCTGGATGCGCGTGGTGCGCAAGCCGGGCAGGCCGTGGCGGTCGATGGAGGCCTGCCACGACAAAAATTCATCCACGGTGAGGGTGTAGCGCTTGCACGCTTCCTCAAGGGACAGGAGCCCGCCGCGCACCGCGGCCACCACCTCCGCCTTGCGGCGGATGACCCAGCGTCGCGTATCCGGCGGCGGCAGGTCGGCGATGGTCAACGGTCCCCCATCCGGGCCGATCACATATTTCACCCTCGGCCGATAGGCATCGGTCATCGCTACGCACCTGCTACACATCAAGACGCAAGACAAGATTGCAGGCGGCGATGAAAACTTTGCTAAAGGCTCAGAAAAACAGGATATTTACTTGTCTTAACAGCGCGTGAACAAGATATTCCCGAAACGTAAAGACCCCGATGTTTTTGCAGAATGCAAATCCGGTAAGATTTCGGGAAGGAACAGTCACCCCCGCTCAGGATGCCGACTGGGAGGTGTCGCTGCCCATTTAGCGGCGTAGCCGTGGAAGGTGCCGCGGGCGGACAGGACAGCTTACGCGGGGATACGGTTCAGGCCCGGTCGCGGCAGGATCGCCGGTATCGGCATGGCCCCGTCACGTCATGCACGAGAGACAGGTAGCGCAGCGGCGCGGGCTCAGCTATATAGTTTGAATTCAAATTATTTGAACACTCATAACTCCCATGCCCGATCCCATCCCCACCCCCGACCCCATCTCCCCCCGCGAGCGCTTCGGCATGCTGTTCGTCATGGTGGCGCGCCACTGGCGCAGCGCGCTGGATGCGAGCCTTGCCTGCCGGGGCCTCTCGGACGCCAGCTGGAGCCCCCTCCTCCACATCGGCCGTTCCGGCGGCGGCCTGTCGCAGAAGGAGCTGGCGGCGCGGGTCGGCATCGACGGGTCGAGCCTCGTGCGCCTGCTCGACATCCTCGCCGCCAAGGGGCTGATCGAGCGCCGGCAGGACCCGGCCGACCGGCGGGCCAACCTGCTGTTCCTGACCCCGGCTGGCCGCGAGGCCATGGCCGACATCCAGCGCCTCCTGAACACCATCGAGGCGCGGATGCTGGCGGATTTCGACGACGCCGAGATGGCGGCCATGACAACGGCCCTGGAGCGGATCGACACCCGCATCCGGGCGCTGCGCCACGGCGGAGAAAAGCCGTGAGCGCCCCCGCCACCCTGGAGCGGCTTGGCTTCGACCCCCTCCGCCTGAACTTCACCCTGCGCACCGCGCTCGCGGCCTGCTGCGCGCTCCTTGTCGCGTGGCTGGTGGGCCTCGAGCATCCGCAATGGTCGGCCATGACCGTGTGGGCCGCCGCCCAGCCGGTGCGGGGCCAATTGGTGGAGAAGAGCTTCTTCCGCGCGCTGGGCACCATCATCGGCTCGGTGGCGGGGATCGGCCTCCTGTTTGCCGCACACGGACAGCAATGGGCCATCGTCCTCGGCCTTGCCGTGTGGATCGGCCTGTGCGCTGGGGCCGGCAATCTTCTGCGGGGCTTTGCCTCCTACGGCGCCATGCTGGCCGGCTATTCGGCGGCCATGGTGACCCTGCTTCACAGCACGCTCGCCGCCGGCCCCTTCGTGGTGGGCATCGACCGCATGCTCACGGTGCTGCTCGGCGTCGGCGTGGCGCTCGCCATGGGCTGGATGTTCACCGCGCCGGCGGATCCGGACGATCCCGCGCGGCGGGTGCGTCGGCTGACGCGGCGCATCCTCGACGACCTCGCCGCGCATCTGGCGGGAACGCTGCCTCCGGGCCGGGGCGAGCACCAGACCTTGCTCTCCGAAATGGCCGCTATCGAGGACGCACTGGACGGCCATGCCGCCGGATCGCTGCGCTCGCGCGCGACCATCCGGGCCATCCGCCGTCTGCTGACGGCGCAGGTGGCGCTGCTGCTGTGGATGCGGCGCCCGCCGCGCCCGGCCTGCGACGGGGCGCTGGTCGCGGCCGTGCGGCAGGCCACCGCAGCTTTTGCCGCCGATCGGCCGCAGGATGCCGAAGCCCACCTGCGCGACGACGCCGGGCGAACAGGCTCCGACCGCATGCTCCACGACGCGCTCGAAGGCCTCGCCGAGGCCGAGGCCACGCAGCCGAACGGGGCGGATGGCGCGCGCACCGGGGCGCACGATGGCGTGGTCCTGCACCGCGACCTCATCGGCGCGCGGGAAGCCTTGATCCGCGCCACAGTCACCCTGCTTGCGGTGGGCGCGGCGTGGCTGGCGACGGGATGGGAAGCCGGCGCCTTCATGCTGCTGGGTGCTGCCATCATGACCAGCATCTTCTCCACCGCCGACAACCCGGCGCAGACCCTGAAGCAGGTGATGATGGGCCAGATGCTGGGCGCAGCCGGTGCACTGACCTGCCGCTGGCTGGTGTGGCCCCACGCGGACAGCGCCTTCGGCCTGGTGCTGGCCATGATGCCCTTCATCCTGCTGGGGGCGTTCATCCAGGCCCACCGGCGGACGGCGGGGCCTATCGGCTTCGACTATTCCATGGTGGTGCTGCTGATGCTCCAGCCGGCATGGCCGCTCGCCGGCACCCTCGCCCATTCCCTCATGCTGGCCGGCGCCGTCGTGCTCGGGCCAGCGGTGGGGCTGATGGCCTTCCTGCTGATCTTTCCCGTGGATGGGCACCGCCGGCAGCAAACGCTGGTGACCATGATGGTCCACGATCTCCAGTCCATGGCAGCGCATCCCGGCGCCGCCCGGCAGCGGGCCGTGTGGCGGGCGCGGCTTTATCACCGGGTGCTGCGGCTGGCACGCTGGGCCGACAAGACCGGCGGCAGCCGGGAGCAGGCCATGGAGGGCGGCTTTGCCGTGCTGCTTCTGGGCTCCGCCATCCTCCACATGGACGAGGCCCTGAACCAGTCCGATCCGGCGCCGGGAACCGCCCGGCGGCTCAACGCGGCGCTGGCCCGGCTGCGCCATGTGGGCAGCGATCCCGAGCGCGCGGCGCGGGCCCTGGGCGTCGCCGCCACGCGCCTCGCCGCCGATGGAACCGGCGACGGAGACCTGCTGCGCGAAGCCGCAGCCGAGCTTTCGCAGCGCGCCGCCTTTATCCGGTTGCCCGGACGCGCGGTGTCCACCGCGCGATAGCGGGGCGCCCTTCTACTTCGCGGCGCCGCCGGCCGCCTTCAGGGCCTGGGTGAGCACTGCGCGATCGCCGATGTGGTTGGCGAGCAGCAGGATGAGCTTGCAGTTCATCAGCTGCGCCTCCTCGTCGCTGAGCAGGCGCTGGCTCTCGATCAGCTCCTCGTAGAAGCCGTCCGGGTCGGGGATGTTGGGAGTGCGGATCAAGAGGTCGTGCCGCGGCGCGTCCGTGGGCAGGGTGTGAAGCATGGCGTCTCCTCCTTCAAAGCGTTTTCGAGCGAAGTGAGTACCGGTTCTCAGAAAGAAAACGCGTCAGAACGAGAGTCTGGAGCGATTTCCGTGAGCCGGAGCGAATGGAAAACGCTCTAGGCGGCGATGGCGCGCTTGATGGCGCTCTGGATCTTGTCGGGGTCGAAGCTGCGCCAGCGGGCCGCCACATGCTGGTCCGGGCGGATGAGATAGGTGGTGCCATCGGCGCCGTCGTAGCGCTCGGCGAGGCGGCCCTTGGCATCCGCAGCATCGATGCCGATGCGCAGCACCGGGGCCGCGATGCCCCCTACCCGCACCTCGCCCGGCGGAGCATCGCCGAAGGTGACCACGGTGAAGCCGTCGCCCAAAAGGCCGAGGAACCAGCCGTCCTTGCCATCCACCCGCACCGGCGCATCGGCGCAGGTGGTACCGGGCTTCATGAGGCCGGCGAAGGCGTCCTCGTCCGGCGTGTTGAGGGGCGAGGCGAGATAAGGCGTGGGGGTGGAGAGCCGCCCGGAATTCACCAGCGGCCGGGCGAAGGGGTGGTCCTGCGCCAGCTCCAGCACGGCATTGCGGAAGCGCCGGCTCATGGCGCTCTTGGGGGTGATGAAATCCGTAGAGCGGGTGGAATTGGCGATGTTGTCGTCGGCGGCCAGCGCCCGCTCGTCATGGTAGGTGTCGAGGAGGCTCTCCGGCGCCGCGCCATCCAGCACCAGCTTGAGCTTCCAGCCCAGATTGTCCACGTCCTGCACGCCGGAATTGGCGCCGCGCGCGCCGAATGGCGAGACCTGGTGGGCGGCATCGCCGGCGAAGATCACCCGGCCGTGGCGGAAGCGGTCGATGCGCCGGCAGGCGAACTGGTAGACCGAGGCCCATTCCAGCTCGAACTGCGCATCCGGCCCCAGCATGGCCTTCACCCGCGGGATGATGTTCTCCGGCTTCTTCTCCTCGGTGGGGTCGGCGTCCCAACCGAGCTGGAAGTCGATGCGCCACACATCATCCGCCTGCCGGTGCAGCAGCACCGACTGGTTGCGATGGAAGGGGGGATCGAACCAGAACCAGCGCTCGGTGGGAAACTGCGCCTTCATCACCACGTCGGCGATGAGGAAGCGGTCCTGAAAGGCCTGTCCGGTGAATTCGGCGCCCACCATCTTGCGGGTGTCGGAATTGGCGCCGTCGCAGGCCACCACCCATTGCGCCTCCAGGGTGAACACCCCGTCCGGCGTCTCCACCACGAGGGTGGCGAAATCCTCATGCTGCTGGAGGGACAGTAGCTTGTGCTTCCAGCGCAGGTCCACCAGAGGCTGGCTGGCGCATTCCTCCACCATGAACTCCTCCAGATAATATTGCTGAAGGTTGATCATGGCCGGCATCTTGTGGTCCGGCTCGGGGAGAAGATCAAACTGGTAGCGCAGGTCATCTTCAAAGAAGACCTTGCCGATGCGCCAGCTGATGCCCCGCGCCACCATGCGCTCGCCGCAACCCAGGCGATCCCAGATCTCCAGCGGCCGCTTGGCGTAGCACACAGCGCGCGAGCCCATCGACACGGTGTCGTTGTCGTCCAGCACCACGGTGGGAATGCCGCGCGCGGCAAAGTCGAGGGCAGCGGTGAGGCCCACCGGGCCGGCGCCGATCACCACCACCGGATGGCGCACGAGGCGGCCGGCTTCCTGCTCGGGCGAGATGCGATAGGGATACTTGGGATAGGTATAGGTGCTCATCATCGGAGCGTTTCTCCCGAAGCGCGGCGGGCCATTCGGCCTCGTGACGATTGGTGATGGTGCGCCCGGCGGCGTCCGGGCGCGAGGGGGCCTGCCCTCAGCTTGCGGAGAATTCCTTCTCGTGCAGCCAGGCGGCGTGGCGCGGGGGCTTCTTCGTCACCGCCCATTCCTCGATCATGGCGGGGGCCACCGCCTTCAGGCGGGCCAGCGTCTCAGGCGTGGTGGTCCAGGCGGCAAGCTCCAGCCGGTGACCCGACGGATCGAAGAAGTAGATGGACTTGAAGATGTCGTGGTCGGTAGGACCGACGACATCCACCCCCGCCGCCTCGGCCTTGGCCTTCACGGTCTCCAGCGCGGCCACGTCGCCCACCTGGAAGGCGATGTGCTGCACCCATTCGGGGGTGTTGGGATCGCGGCCCTGGGGCGGGGAATTGGGCAGCTCGAAGAAGGCGAGGATGTTGCCTGCGCCCGCATCGAGGAAGATGTGCATGTAGGGGTCCGGCGCCTTGGTGGAGGGCACCTTGTCCTCGGCGATGGCGCCGACCAGCTCCATGTCGAGAATGTCGCGGTAGAACTCGACGGTCTCTTTGGCGTCCCTGCAGCGGTAGGCGACGTGATGGATCTTCTCGACGAGCATGGCGTCCTCCGGCTTTTGATTGGGCTGTGTGGGCCGGGATTTAAAGTAACTGTTGTTACTAATTGGCGCAAGCGAAATTCGTTGCGAGTGAGACGATTTTGAATCTGTAGAGGCAAAACCAGAAAAGGCGCAGGCCGTTGGAACCTGCCGGCTCGGCGGTGTATATGTAACCTGCGTTATCAATTGCAGGCGGAAAAGCGGGACAGACATGGCGAAGCACGAGGTGATCGCGTTCGCGCTCGCGGATTTCTTCCCCTACCGCCTCGCGGTGCTGGCGGAGCACGTCTCGCAGGCGGTGGCGCAGCTTTATGGCGACCGCTTCCAGATCACCCGGGCCGAATGGCGCGTGCTGGCGGCGCTGGGCGCCAACAACGGCATGGCGGCAAAGGACATCGGCGCCTATTCCACCCTCGACAAGATGCAGGTGAGCCGCGCCGTGGCGCGCCTGGAGGAAGCCGGCCTCATCACCCGTGCCACCGACGACGCCGACCGCCGGGCAAAGATCCTCACTTTGACCGGCTCCGGCCGCGCCCTGTTCCAGAAGATCGTGCCACTGGCGCAAGCGCGGGAAGACTACCTGCTGGAAGACCTCGACCCCAAGGAGCGCGCGGTGCTGGACAAGGCCATGGCCAAGGTGCTGGCGCGCGCCCAGGGCCTCATCGAGCGCGGGTGAACCCGTGCCGCATCAAGGCTTTCAATCCCCGCACTGCACCAGGTCGAAGCTTTTTTCCAGCTTGTCCATCAGGTGATCGAGCTGGGCGCACTCCTCGGCGCTGAGGCAGGAGAGGATGGCCTCCTCGCGCTTCAGCAGCAGCGGCACCAGCTCGGCATAGACCGCCCGCCCCTTGGGGGTGAGCTCCAGCATTACCTCGCGGCGATCGTCCGTCGCCTCGGCCCGCGCCACGTAGCCGAGGGTCACCAGCGAGCCCACCGCCCGGCTGATACGGGATTTGTGGGTGCGGGTGCAGCGGACCACGTATTGGGCGCTGCGGGGCGCGTCGTGAAGGCCCAGCGTCGCCAGCACCCGCCATTCGGGAATGTCGATGCCGAAGCGGGCCATGTATTCCATGGCGAGCGCATTGGAGAATTCCGCCGCCAGCCGGTTGAGCCGGAACGGCATGAATTTCAACAGGTTCAGTCGCTCGACCTTCCGCTTCGACATGGCTCAAGGGGCGTACGCCCTCTCCTCTTCGCCGCCCCTGCACGGCGGCCTTGACTGTTGCAGTCGCAACTGTATAACTTGGTCTCAATCGCAACCAATTGCGATATATCAAACTGTCGAAGAACAAGGAAGCGCGCATCGGACGACCGGCGGCCATCGACGCCGGAAGCCAGCACTCCTGCGCCGCGCACCAACGGAGGAAACCCGCGTGAGCACCGCGACCGCACCCGCCGCCAAGAAATTCGCAAGCCAGGCCGATCTCGCCGAGAAGAAGGAAACCTTCACCGAGCTTGCGGACGGCGTCTTCGCCCTCACCGCGGAGGGCGATCCCAATTCCGGCGTCATCATCGGCGACGACAGCGTGCTGGTCGTCGACGCCCGCGCCACCCCGGTCATGGCGCGCGAGCTGGTGGAGCGCATCCGCGCCGTCACCGACAAGCCCATCCGCCACGTGCTGCTCACCCATTATCACGCGGTGCGGGTGCTGGGCGCGGCCGGCTTCGACGAGCGCGTCAACGTCATCGCCTCCGACGTCACCCGCGACATGATCGTGGAGCGCGGCGCGCAGGACATGGCCTCCGAGATCCAGCGCTTCCCGCGCCTGTTCCGGGCGCAGGAGACCATTCCCGGCCTCACCTGGCCCAGCCTCACCTTCCACGGCGAGATGACGCTCTGGCTCGGCTCCCGCGAAGTCCGCATCATCCATGCCGGGCGCGGTCACACACGCGGCGACACCATCGCCTGGCTGCCGAAGGAGAAGGTGCTGTTCGCCGGCGACCTGGTGGAGTATGGCGCCACGCCCTATTGCGGCGATGCCCATTTCCGCGACTGGCCCGCGACCCTCGACCGGCTGGAGGCGCTGGGCGCGGAAAAGCTGGTGCCGGGCCGCGGCGAGGCGCTCACCACCCCCGGCCAGATCAAGGCCGGGCTGGACGAGACCCGCGCCTTCCTGCGCGACGCCTTCGCCATCGCCGAGGCGGGCGTAAGGCGGGGCATGACCTGAAGACGGTCTATGCCGAGGCGCTGCGGCAGATGCGGCCCAAGTATGGGCATTGGGTCATCTTCGACCATTGCATGCCGTTCGATATCTCCCGCGCCTATGACGAGGCCAAGGGCATCGACACCCCGCGCATCTGGACCGCCGAGCGCGACATCGAGATGTGGCACGCTTTGGAAGGCTGAAGTCCGGGCCGCTGGTGCAAGGCCAAGCTCACCGACAAAAAGGCCGCCGACGCCAATCGGCGGCCCGCACACAGGAACACTCCACAAGACTGAACCAGCGCGCCGCGCAGGAACGACGGCGCGCGCCCACGGGAGGACCATGATGCATCGCCTGACTGCCCCGCGCACCCCACGCGCAGCGCTGCCCGCCTTCGCCCCGTCCCTCGCGCTCGCGCTCACCCTGACGGCCGCCACGGCGCTGCTGCCCGCGCCTGCGCATGCCCAGATCTCCGACAATGTGGTGCGCATCGGCGTGCTCGGCGACATGGGCGGGCAGTTCGCCGACATCGGCGGCAAGGGCTCGGTGGTGGCGGCGCAGCTCGCCGTAGACGATTTCGGCGGCAAGGTCGCCGGCGCGCCGGTGGAGGTGATCGCCGGCGATCACCAGAACAAGCCGGACGTGGGCGGCGCCACCCTGCGCAAATGGTTCGATGAGGGCGGCGTGGATGCGGTAGCCGACCTGCCGGTCAGCTCGGTGGCCCTCGCCGCGCAGGAGATCGCGCGGGAGAAGAAGAAGACCCTGCTCATCTCCGGCGCCGCCGTGTCGGACCTCACCGGCAAGGCCTGCTCGCCTTATTCCACCCACTGGGCGGACGACACCTATGCGCTGGCCAACGCCACCGGCCGCGCGGTGACAGCGGGCGGCGGCAAGAGCTGGTTCTTCCTCACCGTGGATTATTCCTTCGGCCATGCCATGGAGCGCGATGCCTCGGCGGCGGTGGTGGCCACCGGCGGCAAGGTGGTGGGCAATGCGCGCCATCCGCTGGGGGCGGCGGACCTGTCCTCCTTCCTGCTGCAGGCCCAGTCCTCCAAGGCGCAAGTGATCGGCCTTGCCAATGTGGGCGGCGACACCAGCAATGCGGTGAAGCAGGCGGCCGAATTCGGCATCACCTCCGGAGGGCAGAAGCTGGCGGGCTTCCTCGTCTTCCTCACGGATGTGCACGCCATCGGCCTGCCGCTGGCCAAGGGGCTCATGGTCTCCACCGGCTTCTACTGGGACCAGAATGCCGAGGCGCGGGCCTTCGCCAAGCGTTTCGAGGCCAAGATGGGCCGCATGCCCACCAAGCAGCAGGCCTCGGTCTATGCCTCGGTGAAGCACTATCTGAAGGCGGTCGCCGCCGCCGGCACCGATGATGCCGCCAAGGTGAATGCCGAGATGCGCAGCCTGCCGGTGGACTATTTCGGCCACGCCGCCTCCATCCGCCCCGACGGCCGCGTGCTCTACGACCTCACCCTCTATGAGGTGAAGAGCCCGGCCGAGAGCAAGGGGCCGTGGGACTATTACAAGCCGGTCACCACCCTGCCCGCCGCCGAGGTGTTCCGCCCCGCCGGCGAGACCGGATGCCCGCTGGGCAAGTCCTGATCGACAAGTCCTGATCGGCAAATCCTCAAATCCCGGCACGGACGAAGAGGAAAACACAGCGCCGGAGCATGCTCCGGCGCTTTTTCATGCCCGGCCTTCGCACGCCCCTGCGCTCACGATCCAACGACGCATGGACAGGGTCGCAATAAGCGGGTATATGCACATACATGACATCACCCTGCTATTGCACCTTGTTGCGCACCGCCACCCGGAAGGTCGCTGCGGCCTATGACGCGGCGCTGGCGCCGGTGGGCATCAACATCGCGCAATATGCGCTGCTGCGGATGATCCAGAACCGCCAACAGGTGAGCCTCACCGAACTTGGCCGCGTCGCCGATCTCGACCGCTCCACCATCGGCCGAAACGTCAAGGTGCTGGAGCGCGACGGCCTGGTGAAGACCGCGCGCGGCGAGGACCAGCGCGAAGCCGTGGTCAGCCTCGCTCCGGGCGGGATCGAGGCACTGGCGGCGGCAACGCCCCTGTGGGAAGCCTGCCAGCGCCAGATCGAGAAGCGCCTGGGCGCCGACAAGATCGAAGCCCTGCGCGCCATTGCGAATGCCGTGTGATTTTTGCGGACTAAAACGGGCATATGCCCGTAGATTGGATATCGGATGAACGCCCCCGCAGATTTCCCCACGCGCCAGCCACGGCTCGCTGCCTTCCTCGCCCGCAGGGGTATCCATTATGGCTGGGCGGTGGCCGCGGTGACATTCCTCACCATGCTGGTGACCGCGGGCGCGGTGGGAGCGCCGGGCGTGCTCATCGGGCCGCTGCAGGCGGAATTCGGCTGGGCCACCGCCGACATCTCCTCCGCCTTCGCGGTGCGGCTCATGCTGTTCGGCCTCCTCGGCCCGTTCGCCGCCGCCTTCATGAACCGCTTCGGCATCCGCCCGGTGGCGACCGTGGCGCTGACGCTGATCGCCGCTGGCGTGCTCGGCTCCTTCACCATGACCAGGCTCTGGCACCTCGTGCTGCTGTGGGGCGTGGTGGTGGGGATCGGCACCGGCCTCACCGCCATGGTGCTGGGGGCGACCGTGGCGACGCGGTGGTTCGCCCAGCGCCGCGGCCTCGTCCTCGGACTGCTGACGGCGAGCACGGCCACCGGCCAGCTGGTGTTCCTGCCGCTGCTCGCCCGGCTCACCGAGGTGCTGGGCTGGCGCAGCGCCCTCGGCCTGGTGCTGGCCATGCTGCTGGTGGCGGTGGTGTGCGTGCTGCTCTTCATGCGCGACCGGCCCTCCGACGTGGGCCTCCTGCCCTATGGCGCCAGCGTGCCGCCTCCGGCACCGGTGCTGCCCACGACGTTCGGCGCCATGCTGGCCTCGCCCCTGGTGGCGTTGAGGGATGCGGCGCGCACGCCCACCTTCTGGGTGCTGTTTGCCACCTTCTTCATCTGCGGCGCCTCCACCAACGGGCTGGTGCAGACCCATTTCGTGTCCCTGTGCGGCGACTACGGCATGGCGGCGGTGACGGCGGCGGGCATGCTGGCGATGATCGGCATCTTCGATTTCATCGGCACGGTGGGCTCGGGCTGGCTGTCCGACCGCTTCGACAGCCGCTGGCTGCTGTTCTGGTATTACGGGCTGCGCGGCCTCTCGCTGCTGTACCTGCCCTTCACCGATTTCAGCTTCTACGGACTGTCCCTGTTCGCGGTCTTCTACGGCCTCGACTGGGTGGCGACGGTGCCGCCCACGGTGAAGCTCACCGCCGACCGCTTCGGCGAGCGCGCCAACCTCGTGTTCGGCTGGATCTTCGCGGGCCACCAGCTCGGCGCGGCCGCGGCGGCCTATGGCGCCGGCTTCAGCCGCACCTTCTACCAGACCTATCTGCCCGCCTTCTTCGTCGCCGGCGTGCTCTGCATCATTGCGGCGGGAGCCATCGTCGCGGTGCGCGAGCGGCGCCCCGCGCCGACCGCTGCGTGAAGGGCCGCGCGGGCGCTCAGTTGAGGCCGGCTCCCCGCATGGCCTCGGCGGCGCGGCGGATCACCTGGGGCGGCTGGCCGAAGGTGCGTACGAAGGCCCGCCGCATGCGCTCGCGATCGGCAAAGCCGGTCTCGCGGGCCACCTCGTCCATGGAGCGGTGGCCCTCCTCCATCAGCATGCGCGCCGTCTCCAGCCGCAGGTGCTCCACCGCCTTGGCCGGCGACTGGCCGGTCTCCTCGCGAAACAGGCGGCTGAACTGGCGCGGGCTGAGGTTGGCGGTCTCGGCCAGTTCCTCCACCGAGAGCGGATGGGTGAGGTGCTCCTTGGCATAGACCAGCGCGCGGCGGATGCGGTCGGATTTCGGCTCCAGCTCCAGCAAAGTGGAGAACTGGGACTGGCCGCCGGGCCTTCGCAGATAGACCACCATGTTGCGCGCGGTGGCCTTCGCCACCTCCTGCCCGAAATCGTCCTCCACCAGCGCGAGGGCAAGGTCGATGCCCGCGCTCATGCCCGCGGAGGTCCACACATTGCCGTCGGCGCTGAAGATGCGGTCGGCCTCCACCCGCACGCGCGGATAGAGCGACTGCAAGTGGCGCGCATGGGCCCAGTGGGTGGTGGCGCGGCGGCCGTCGAGCAGCCCGGCTTCTGCCAGCACATAGGCCCCGGTGCAGATGCCCGCCACCCGCCGGGAGGCGGTGCCGGCGCTGCGTAGATAATCCAGCAGCGCGGGCGCGGAGGGCTTCACCACCAGCGAGCCGATGGTGATGGTGGTGTCATGGATCTGCGCCCCGAACGGCGCCGTCTCGATGGCGAAGCCGAGGGAATTGCGCACCGGCCCGCCGTGCTCGGAGAGCACATGCACCTCATAGGCCGGCCGCCCGATGACGCCATTCGCCATCTCGAACACCGAGAGCGCGGCAAGGCCCATGATCTGGAAGCCGTCGAACACCACGAAACCGATACCCGGCATCTCGACCTCATCGGTGTTGGGGAGAAAGCTGCCGCCGGCCCATCCGGCGGCAGATCAGGGATCAGGCCGCCGCCGTCGCAGTATAGCGCGGGGCGACCTTGGCGCTGGAGAGGTGGGGCAGCATGGCCTGGCGGGCCGCCTCATAGGCCTCCCACTGCGCCCCATCCTGAAGCGAGGGGATGGTGACGAACTCGCCCTTGTCGAGGCCGGCCAGCGCCGCGTCCACCAGATCCGCCGCCGACATCACCCAGGTCTGCGGCAGCTGGTCGACGGGCAGGCCGGCGGCATCCCAGAAGGCGGTGGCGGTAGCCCCCGGCAGCACCACCTGCACGCCGACGCCGGTTCCGGCGAGTTCCTTGCGCAGCGACTGGCTGAAGCCGAGCACGAAGGCCTTGGTGCCCCCATAGACCCCATTCAGGATTTCCGGCCCGATGGCGACGATGGACGAAATGTTGATGAGGGTACCGGCCCCGCGCGCCACGAAGCGCGGCGCCACCGCATAGGTGAGGCGCATGACGGCGGTGACGTTGATGGCCACCATCTCCTCCATGCGGTCCACATCGGACTGGAGCAGCGTCCCGGCCCCGCCGAAGCCGGCATTGTTGACGAGGACGGTGATGGCGTCGTCGTCCCGCAGCAGCGCCTCCACCTGGCGCAGCTGGGCGGCATCGGTGAGGTCGGCGTTGAAGACGCGGACGGAGACGCCATGGCGCTGCCCGATCCGCTCGGCCTGCTGCGCCAGCCGCTCGGCGTTGCGGGCGACGAGGATCACGTCGTGACCGCGCGCGGCGAGCCGCTCCGCATAGACGGCGCCGATGCCGGACGAGGCGCCGGTGATGACGGCAGTTCCCTTGGTGCTCATGGGCTTGTCCCCTCTATCCGGCCCCCGGGCCGGCTCTGATGGGAGAACCATAGGTCTGGCGGCCAATGTCTCAAATGTCAAAGACACCACGATTTAGGACATGACAAAGGCATGGCAGAGCCTGCACCCCGCAAGCCACCTTCCACACGTGCCCGCACGGCTCCCGCACCCCGCCCCCTGCGACAGTTTGGCCCTCGGGTCCGGCTCCGGGCCGGGCCGACTGGACAATTTGTCCATCCGCGCCCGGCCGGGCAACGCCAAGTCCTTGACGGATCAGGCCCCCGCCCGCTGGCCCTGCCCTTGCTAGGCGGGCGTGCCGCGCGTCGGCCAAAGGCCGCGCGCCAAACAAGAAAAGCTGGAGGAAACATGTCCGTCACCGCGTTCGCGCCACCCCCGTTCCTGAGCCGGGAGCGCACCATCGCCTCGGCCGGCTTCAATCGCTGGCTGGTGCCGCCGGCGGCCCTCGCCATCCATCTGTGCATCGGCATGGCCTACGGCTTCAGCGTGTTCTGGCTGCCGCTGTCGCGCGCCGTGGGCGTCAGCGCGCCGGTCGCCTGCCCCGCCGACATGAGCGCGGTGGCCACCCTGTTCGCCACCTCCTGCGACTGGCAGATCTCAGCGCTGGGCTGGATGTACACCCTGTTCTTCGTGCTGCTCGGCTCCTCCGCCGCCATCTGGGGCGGCTGGCTGGAGACGGCGGGGCCGCGCAAGGCCGGGCTTGTCTCCGCCTTCTGCTGGTGCGGCGGCCTCGTGATCTCGGCGGCGGGGGTCTACCTGCACCAGATCTGGATGCTGTGGCTCGGCTCCGGCGTCATCGGCGGCATCGGGCTGGGCCTCGGCTACATCTCGCCGGTCTCCACCCTCATCAAGTGGTTTCCGGACCGGCGCGGCATGGCCACCGGCATGGCCATCATGGGCTTCGGCGGCGGCGCAATGATCGGCGCGCCGCTCGCCAACATGCTGATGCAGCATTTCGCCAGCCCCACCTCGGTGGGGGTGTGGCAGACCTTCCTGGTGATGGCGGCCGTCTATTTCGTGTTCATGGTGGGCGGCGCGCTGAGCTACCGGGTGCCACGCGAGGGTTGGGCGCCCAAGGGCTGGACGCCGCCGGTCGCCGCCGCCAACGCCATGGTCACCCATCGCCACGTGCACCTGAACGTGGCCTGGCGCACCCCGCAATTCTGGCTGCTGTGGGCGGTGCTGTGCCTCAACGTGTCGGCGGGCATCGGCGTCATCGGCATGGCCTCGCCCATGCTGCAGGAAGTGTTCGGCGGGCGGCTCATCGGCCTCGACCTCACCTTCTCCCAGCTCGATGCCGGGCAGAAGGCGCAGATCGCCGCCATCGCGGCGGGCTTCACCGGCCTGCTCAGCCTGTGCAACATCGGCGGGCGCTTCCTGTGGGCCTCCTTCTCCGACACGCTCGGGCGGAAGATGACCTACGCCATCTTCTTCGTGCTGGGCTTCGGCCTCTATGCGCTGGTGCCTACCACCGCCCACATGGGCTCGGTGGTGCTGTTCGTGGGCGCCTTCTGCATCATCCTGTCGTTCTACGGCGGCGGCTTTGCCACCATCCCGGCCTATCTGGCGGACATCTTTGGCACCCACATGGTGGGCGCCATCCACGGCCGCCTGCTCACCGCCTGGGCCACCGCCGGCGTGCTCGGCCCGGTGCTGGTGAATTATCTGCGCGAATACCAGATCGCCTCCGGCATCCCCCGCGACGCGGCCTACGACCAGACCATGTACATCCTCGCCGGCCTGCTGGCGCTGGGCCTCGTGTGCAATCTCCTGGTCCGGCCCGTGGCCGAGCACCTCTACATGAAGGACGAGGACCTCAAGAAGATGAGCAAGGCCGCCCTCGCCAAGGAGGACGCTCACGCCGACTTCGAGGACTTCGAGGAAGAGGCGAAGGATGGCGGCGTCGCCGTCCTGGTGCGCGGCTCGACCCCCGTGGCCTCCGGCTCCACCCCGCTGCCGCTGGTGGTCGCAGCGTGGCTGGTGGTGGGCGTGCCCCTCGCCTGGGGCGTCTGGATCACCCTGCAGAAGGCGGTGATCCTGTTTCACTGAGCCCTGCCCCTTTCCGGCGCGCCCCTGCCCTTGGCAAAGGGCGCGCCGGACCTATCCCCATTTGCCCCATCCGGCGATTTGCGCGATGGATGGGGCGATGACCGGCGATCGCGCGCTCCACAAGACGCGGCGGCGACATCGGGGAGGAAAGGCGGGACGGATGGCGCGCCAGCGGCGGGCCACACGACGCGTCTTTCGCGAAAGGCCCTCAGCAGGCGCCGGATCGGGTGCCGGCGGGGGTCTCAGAAGGACGATCGAGACCTGATGGCCACCACCGCCGATGCCCCGCAGGAGGCGCCTCACGCCGCCAGCGACATCGCCTTCAGCCCGCATCTTTCCGGCGCCTCCATCCTGGTGGTGGACGACGAACCCGGCATGCGGAACTTCCTCGTGCGCATGCTCGCCTCGCGCTGCCGGCACGTGGCGGAGGCGGCGGACGTGGCGGCGGCCTCGAAGCTGCTGGAGGCGACGCCTTTCGACCTCATCATCCTCGACAACATCATGGCCGGGCGCACCGGGCTCGAATGGCTGGAGGAGCTGCGCGGCTCGGGCTTCCATCGCGACGTGATCCTCATCACCGCCTTCGCGGACCTCGAAACCGCCATCAAGGCCCTGCGGGCCGGTGCGGCGGACTTCGTGCTGAAGCCGTTCCGCTCCAACCAGATCCTCAACGCCATCGCCCGCTGCCTCGACCGGGGCCGGCTGATGCGCGAGAATTTCGTGCTGCGCCGCGAGTTGAAGGCCCTGCCCGGCGTCGGCGCCATGGTGGGCGCCTCCAATGCCACCCGCTCGGTGCGGGGCATGATCGAGCGCGTCGGCCCCATGCCCACCACCGTGCTGGTCACCGGCGAATCCGGCACCGGCAAGGAGGTCACCGCCCGCTCGCTGCACGATGTCTCGTCCCGCGCCGGCAAGCCGTTCGTGCCGGTGAACTGCGCCGCCATCGCCCCCGAGATCATCGAAAGCGAGCTGTTCGGCCACCTGAAGGGCGCCTTCACCGGCGCCGCCTCCTCCCGCGAGGGGCTGTTCTTCTATGCCCAGGGCGGCACGCTGTTCCTCGACGAGGTGGGCGAGCTGCCCCCCGCCATGCAATCGAAGCTCTTGCGCGTCATCGAGGACAAGAAGGTGCGGCCGGTGGGCGCGGAGCGGGAGATCCCGGTGGACGTGCGCCTCATCGCCGCCACCAATTGCGATCTCGCCACGGCGGTGGCGCAGGGCCGCTTTCGGCAGGATCTCTATTACCGGCTCAACGTGGTCAACATCCACCTCGCCCCCCTGCGCGCGCGGGCGGCGGATGTCGAGCCGCTGGCCCACCTGTTCATGGCCGAGCTGTCGGCCCAATTGGGCGTGCCGCCCCTCGACCTGACGGCGGGGGTGCTGCGCGCCCTCACCCGCTACGACTGGCCCGGAAACGTGCGCGAGCTGCGCAACGTCATCGAGCGCTCGCTCATCCTCGGCGAATTCCCGAGCGACGTGGTGCCGGACGCCGACGAGGAACCGGCGGCGGCGGACGTGGACGCCCTGCCGCAGGCCCTCGGCGCGGTGGAGAAGGCCCACATGCTCAAGGTGCTGGGCGAGGCCGGCGGCAACCGGGCGGAGGCGGCGCGGCGCCTCGGCGTCTCGCGCAAGACCCTCGACCGCAAGCTGAAGGCCTGGAATGCCTGAACCGGCGGCGCAGGCCGCGCCGAGGCATTTGTTCTCCCGCCTGCGCTCGGTGCGGGCGCGGCTGCTGGCCATCGCGCTGTTGCCGACGCTGATCATCATGCCGGCGGTGCTGGCGCTGGTGGTGACATGGTGGACCCGCCAGTTCGACCACCTGCTCATTTCCAAGGTGGCGGGCGACCTCACCATCGCGCGGCAATATCTCGACCGCCTCATGGAGCGTTCCGACGAGACCCTGCACGCGCTCGGGGAGTCCGTCGCCTTCGCGCGGGTGGCGGAGGCCGGCGATGGCGCCGCCATGGCCGATTTCCTCGATGCCCGCCGCCGCGCCATGGGACTCGATTTCCTTTACCTGCTGGATCCGCAGGGCCGCCGCATCGCCGCCTCCCCGCCCTCGGTGCAGGATGGCCCGCAGGCGCACCTGTGGCTGGTGGAGCGCCGGGCACTGGAGGGGCAGGCCTCCACGCAGATCGACATCTTCGGCCCGGAGCAGCTTGCCCGTCTCTCCCCCGAGCTGGCGGCGCGCGCCCGCATCGCCCTCGTGCCCACCCCCGGCGCCGTGCCCACCGCCCGCGATGCCGAAGACCGGGGCATGGTGGTGCAGTCCGGCACCCCGGTGCAGCTTGCGGACGGCACGCGGAAGGGCGCGCTGGTGGGTGGCATCCTGCTCAACCAGAACCTGGACTTCATCGACACCATCAATGACCTGGTCTACCGCCCCGGCAGCCTGCCGGAAGGCTCAGCCGGCACCGCCACCCTGTTCGTGGAGGACGTGCGCGTCTCCACCAACGTGCGCCTGTTCGAGGGCCGCCGGGCGCTGGGCACCCGCGTCTCCAAGGAGGTGCGCGAGGCGGTGCTGGGTGAGGGCCGGGTGTGGCTCGACCGCGCCTTCGTGGTCAACGACTGGTACATCTCCGCCTATGAACCGGTGGTGGACAGCAAAGGCCAGCGCATCGGCATGCTCTATGTGGGCTTCCTGGAGGCGCCATTCCTGGCGCTGAAGCGGGCGAGCCTCGCGGCGGTGGGCATCGGCTTCCTGCTGGTGGCGCTCATCGCCAGTCCGGTGCTGCTGCGCTGGGCGGCGGGTATCTTCCGGCCGCTGGAGGCCATGAATGCCACCATCGCCCAGGTGGAGGCCGGCACGCTCTCCGCCCGCACCGGGGTCGCCGCCACCTCCGACGAGATCGGCCGCGTCGCCCACCATCTCGACGGCATGCTGGACCTGCTCCAGCAGCGCGACGCCGAGCTCAGGCGCTGGGCTCAGGAGCTCGACGGCCGCGTCGCCGCCCGCACGGCGGAGCTGAAGGCCGCCAATGCGGAGCTCGCCGCCACCCAGCGCCAGCTGGTGATGTCGGAGAAGCTGGCGGCCATCGGCGAGATCACCGCCGGGGTGGCCCACGAGATCAACAATCCGGTGGCGGTCATCCAGGGCAACCTCGATGTGGCGCGCGACGTGCTGGGGCCGGCCGCGGCTCCGGTGCGCACCGAGTTCAACCTCATCGACCAGCAGGTCCACCGCATCACCATCATCGTTTCGAAGCTGCTGCAGTTCGCCCGGCCGGCGGAATTTGCCGGCCACCTGGAGCCGGTGGCGCCGTCCGAGGTGATCGGCGATGCTTTGGTGCTGGTGCAATACCTGCTCGGGCGCGGCGAGATCGCGGTGGTGCGGGACGAGAGCGCGACGCGCCTCGTCCTCATGAACCGGGTGGAGCTGCAGCAGGTGCTCATCAACCTGATGGTCAACGCTGCCCACGCCATGCCCCAGGGCGGGACCCTCACCTTGCGCACCCGCGACACCGCGCACAACGGCCGCGCCGGGGTCTCCATCGCCGTGGCCGACACCGGCCCCGGCATAGCCCCAGAGCATGTGGCGCGGGTGTTCGATCCCTTCTTCACCACCAAACCGCAGGGCGGCGACAAGGCCGGCACCGGCCTCGGCCTCTCCATCAGCTTCACTTTGGTGGACCGGGCCGGCGGCACCATGAGCCTTGCGAGCCCACCGGGAGGCGGCGCCACCTTCGTCCTCTGGCTGCCGCAGGCGGATGCCACCGCCGCGTGGGTCGGCTGACGGACGGCGTCCGCGCCGTTCTCAGACTAGCACGAAGGCGGCGATCATCGCGGCATAAAGGGCGAGGATGATGCCGGCGCCCAGCGCATTGGTGCGCGGCGATGCCGATCGCACCCACCACTCGAAGCGGCGGCTGGCCCAGGGCACGAGGCGGGTGAGCATCAGCACGCTCGCCCCGTTGCCGATGAACAGCGCCACCGCGAACGGCAGCCCGGCCCGGTCCATCAGCAGCGGGGTCTGCACCAGATGGCCGAACAGGAACACCACCGGATAGAGCATGAGCAGAACCAGCATGTTCTGCTTCCACGGCGCCGGCGGCTTGCCCTTGGGCGCGGAGAACCATTGCTCGAAGCCGGTGCGCACGGTGCGGGTGTGGAACTCGTCGATGAAGGCCCGCGCCTCCTCCAGCATGGCGGCGCGCTGGGACGAGCCGAGCCAGGATTCCAGATGCTCCTGGGTATCGAAGCGCAGGATCGCCAGGAAATCCTCCTGCACGCCGGGAATGGGCGCTTCCAGCCGGTAGCCTTCGAAGCCGGGGGCGCGGCTCTGCAGTGCCGTCATGCGCTGCTCCCAGGCGCGATAGGCCGCCTCCTGCCCGCTCTTCAGCCGGGTGGAGATGACCACCGACACTGGCGAGGGCAAAACCCCGGCGGCGCCGTCGCGCACGAGGTGGACATCGTCCCGCCCCGCCAGCATGGGCTGCACGCCGGAGACGCGGGCAAGGCGCTCCGGCGACTTCAGCCAGCCTACCGCATCCTGCGTGCTGGCGAAGCGCTGGAGGATCACCCAGTCCACCTGCGCCGGCGGCGCGGGGGGCGCCACCGATTGCTCGATGAAGCCGGGAAAGCCGGCGACGACGCGCTTGGTCTCCTCCTGCCAGTCGGCGAAGGCGTGGTCATGTCCCTTCAGCACCCGCGTCTGGGTGACGATGGTGACCGAGCCTGCGGGCGCCTCGCTCATGAGGGCGCCCCCGCCGCCCGGCCGAGCCGGTCGAAGATGCGGTCCGGGGTGAAGGGCAGATGGGCGAAGCGCACGCCGGTGGCGTTGGCGAGCGCGTTGGCCACCGCCGGCGCCACCGCGTTGATGGCGCATTCGCCCTGCGCCTTGGCGCCCAGCGGACCGATGCTGTCGTGGGTGTCGGCGAACAGCACCGTGGTGCGCGGCATGTCGGCGAAGGCGGGGATGTGATAGTTGCGCAGCGCCGCGTTCAGGATGTTGCCCTGAGCGTCGTGCACCATATGCTCGGTGAGCGCCCAGCCCAGCCCCATGGCCACCGCGCCCTCGATCTGACCCCGGCATTGCAGCGGGTTGATGAGGCGGCCGATGTCCGCCGCATGCACGCTGTGGAGGACGCGGACCTCCCCCGTCACCCGGTGCACGGCAAGCCGCACCCCCTGCACGTTGAAGCCGATGGTACGCGGCGAGAGATAGGCCTTGCGCTTGGCCTCCAGGTGATGGCCCTCGGCGGCAGCGAGCCGGCAGAGTTCGGCGAGCGAAATGCGCTGGGTTGCGCTTTCCACCGCGTCGGCGGTCAGCCGCCAGTCCTCCGGCGCCGTATTGGTGCGCCGCGCCGCGTAGGAGAGGATCTCGGCCGCCAGCGCCCGCGCCGTCAGCTCCACCGCCTGCCCGGCCACCACCGTGCCGGTGCTGGCGAAGGTGCCGGTGTCGTAGGGCGCGCGGTCGGTATCCGCATTGATGATGGCGATGGCCTCCGCTCGCGTGCCCAGCACCGCTGCCGCGATCTGGCGATGGGCGGTGACCGAGCCGTTGCCCATCTCGGTGGAGCCCACGGCGAGGTGATAGGTGCCGTCCGCCAGGAGCCGCATCTCGCCGCCGGAGCGATGCTCGGTGGGCGGGCCGGCCTCCAGCACGGCCAGCGCCACGCCGGTGCCCTCGGCCCAGTCGCCTTCGGGTGCCTGATCGCCCTTGCCGCTGGCGAGTTCCGCCTCCACGAGGTCGAGGCACTGGTCGAGGCCGTAGCTGCCAAAGGCCACGTCGCTCGGCTCGGCCCACACCGACTGGATCACATCGTCCGGCCGGATCATGTTCCTGCGGCGGATGGCGAAGGGGTCGATGCCGAGCTTGGCGGCGAGGTCATCCAGCGCCGATTCGATGGCGAACGAGGTCTGCGAGGCGCCATAACCGCGAAAGCCGCCGCCGGGGATGACATTGGTATAGACCGCGTGGCCCTCGGCCTTCTTGGCCGGGCAGCGATAGGCGGCGAGCGGGCTCCCCAGCGCCGCCGCCAGCGTCTCCCCGCCATGGCCGCCATAGGCGCCGGTGTTGGACACCACATGCACCTCCAGCGCCGTCAGCATGCCGTCTGCCGTGGCGCCCATCTTCACCCGCGTGGTCATCTGGTGGCGGGTGGTGGCGCCGAGGAATTCCTCCGGCCGGGTGAATTCCCACTTCACCGGCCGGCCGAGCTTCAGCGTCGCCAGCACGCACAGGTCTTCCGACAGCATCTCCTGCTTGCCGCCGAAGCCGCCGCCCACCCGCTCGGTGAACACATGCAGGTCGTGGGGGAAGATGCCGAAGAGATAGCAGAGCTTCTTGTGGGTGATGAACGGCGCCTGGGTGGAGGTGCGCACATGGATGCGCCCGTCGCCGTCCCGCCAGGCGATGGAGCCGTGGGTTTCCAGATGCGCATGCTGCACGCGGGAGGTGGAATAGGTCTCATCATGGACCACGGCGGCGGCCGCGAAGCCCTCGGCGACGCTGCCCACCTCGCCCTTGAGGCAGAGGAAGACATTGCCCCGCGCGCCACCGGCGAGCCCGTCATTGCCGGGATGCAGCAGCGGCGCGTCCGGCGCCATGGCTTGGAGCGGATCGAACACGGCGGGAAGGATCTCGTAATCCACCTCCAGCGCCCGGCAGCCGGCCTCGGCGGCTCCCTCGGTGTCCGCCACCACGGCGGCGATGCGCTGGCCGACGAAGCGGGCCACATCGTCGAGGATGAGGGTGTCGTCGGGATCGACCAGATGGTCCTCGTGGGTGGCGGTGCTGAAGAGCTTCTTCGGCACGTCCTCATGGGTGAACACCGCCACCACGCCGGGGATGGCGAGCGCCTTCGCCGTGTCGATGCGCAGGATGCGCGCATGGGCATGGGGCGAGCGCAGCACCTTGAGATGCAGCAGGCCGTGGAGCGCCGGGTCGGCTGTGTCCACATCCATGGTGTAGCGCGCATGACCGGTGACGATGCCGGCGCTGAACGGATTGGGCAGGCTGGCGCCGCAGGCCGCCCCCGCCACGTCCTGCTCGATGGCGCCGACGCCGTGGACCGCATCCGCGATGGAGCGATAGCCGGTGCAGCGGCAGAGGTTGCCCTTCAGCGCGCGCGGCAGGTCGGCCCGCTGGTCCTCATCGAGGGCGGCCACCGTCATGATCATGCCGGCGGCGCAGAAGCCGCACTGGAACGCCTGCGCCTCCAGAAACGCCTGCTGCACCGGATGCAGAGCATTGCCGGAGGCGAGGCCCTGCACGGTGGTGACCTGATGCCCCTTGGCCCGGAAGGCGGGCATGAGGCAGGAATGCACCGCTCGCCCGTCGAGCCACACGGTGCAGGCGCCGCAATCCCCCGCGTCGCAGCCCTTCTTAACCCCCAGCGCGCCGCTCTCGCGCAGGAAGGTGCGCAGGCACTGGCCGGGACGCGGCTCGGCGGAAACGGTCCGCCCGTCGATGCTGTAGGTCACGCGTCTCTCCCGCCAGCCGCCAGCTCCGCCCGGATCTCTTCCGCGAAATGCAGGGTGAGATGGCGCTTGTAGGCGGGCGTGCCATTGACATCGTCGAACCAGTCATCGGCCGGGATCGCCGCCGCAAGCGCGGCCTGCACCTCTTCCGCGCCCGGCATGGCGGCGAAGCGCAATTGCACCGGGCGCGGGGTCGCGGCAGTGATGGTCAGGAGCATGTCGCCCTTGGGCCCGCTGGTGCCGATGAGCAGCGCTGCCGAGCGGCCGAGCTTGGTCAGCGACGCCCGGCGAAGGGCGAAGCGCCGCTTCAGGGCCGCCGCCGGAATATGGACGGCGCGCAGCAATTCGCCGGGCCCAAGCACATTGGCATGGTTACCGGTGACGAAATCTATCGCCGCCACCGTGCGCGGCGCGCCCGAGCGGGGCCACAGCACATAGGTCGCCTCCAGCGCCACGGTGAGGGAGACCATGGCGCCGGCCGGCAGGGACATGCAGATGTTGCCGCCCACGGTGGCCACATCCGCCACCTTGAACGACATGAGCAGCGCATGGGCGCAGGCGCGCAGCAAGGGCGCGGCGGTCCAGTCCGGCGGGGCGGGGAATTCCGCGAGGGCGCCGATGGTGGCGGTGGCCGCGATCTCCAGCCCCTCCTCCGACGCCACCAGCGCCGGCCAGCCGAAGCCGAACAGGTCCACCAGCGTGTCGATACCCGGCTGCGGCTCGGACATGAGCCAGGTGCCCCCCGACAGCCAGGCGTGGCCGGCCGGCCAGTCGGCGATTTCGTCAGCGCTTAGGGGCGACTTGACCTGCCGCACGGTGTTCAGATCCATTCGTCGTTCCGCCTTGGCCGCTGCAGGACAGGTTTTGCCGAAAGATCGGGTGCGGGAAGTCACGCCGATTCATTGATACGGCGATGCGTGTTCTCGCCCGAAAAGCAGAAATAAAGATCCGTCAAAGAAAAAAGCGGCGCACATTCAGCCTGCGCGGCGCACATCTGCGGCGCTACAGCCTCACCGGCCGGCATCCGCACATTCGTTTCCCCCGCCCCTCCGGCCGCTCGGGCGCCGGCATTGATATTTGTTCTATTTCAACGCTACCACGCCCTCCCGGCCGCAGCCAAGGGGCGTCTGGGAGGGGTGTATGGCGCGCATCGCCCGCGGCGAGGGGGCACCGGGGTCCGGTCCGGCGCCGCACCCCGGTGCCTCGAAATCGCCCGAGTTTCTCCCCTGACTGACCCTCATCCCGTAAGCAGGACGTAAGCTTGCCTCGGCAAGGTCCGCTCAACCTGAAGAACAAGGATGAGCGGACATGAGTTCAGCCGGCATTGTCCGACCGCTCGACGACGAGCGCGCCGAAGTCGAAGCCTTTATTGCGCAGGTCTACGCCCGTGAGTTCGGTGCGACGCTCGATCACTTTGCCGAACAGCTGATCTTCCGGCGCGACGGGAGGGGAAACCTCTCCTGCGCCGCCGGCCTGCGGGTCGCCGCCGACGGCTTTTTCTCCGAAGCCTACCTACGGGAACCGGTAGAGGGCGCGCTGGCGCGGGCCAGCGGCCGCCGGGTGGCGCGCGACGACGTGTTCGAGGTCACCACCCTTGCCAGCCGCTCGCCCCGCGAGCTGTCCACCCTCATCGACGACATCATCGCCTTCGGCGCGCGCAACGGCCACGGCTGGGCCTTCTTCACCCTCACCCGGCGCCTCAGCCTGCTGGTGCAGCGGCGCCAGCTGGCGCCCTTTCCGCTTGCCGATGCCGATCCGCGCCGGATCGCCGACCCCGCCGCCTGGGGGCGCTATTACGAAACCGAGCCCAAGGTCTATGGCGTGTGCGGCGCACGGCTCACCGGCCGCAGCGCCCGCGTGGTGGAGGCATCGCACCATGCACCGCTTTTTTGAGGCGGTGGCGTGCCATGCGCGCCGCGAACCCGACCGCATCCTGTTCACCGACGCCGCCGGCAGCCTGACCCGGGCCGGCCTGATGGCCGACGCGGCGCGCCTTGCCGCCCGGCTGCCGCCGCAGGCCCGCGTCATCGGCCTGCTCTTGCCCAACGGGCGGGAATGGGCAGTGGCGCAGATGGCCTGCCTTGCCGCCGGCCGCATGGCGGTGCCGCTGCCTACCTTCTTCAGCGCCCTGCAATTGAGCCATATCCTCATGGACGCGCAGGTGGATCTCGTCCTGGTCCCGCAGGCGAACCCGCCCGCACTGCCTGCCGCCGTGCCCGTGCTGCCGGTGGCCGCCAGCGGCGAAAGCGGCGCCATGCCGGACTTTAGCGAGGGGTTCGGCCAGATTATCTACACCTCCGGCAGCTCCGGCCAGCCGAAGGGCGTGCGCCACCAGAGCGGGCAGATCGCCTGGTCGGCGTCGGCGCTGGCTGAGGCCATCGCGGCCGATGCGGAAGACACCTATCTGTCCGTCCTGCCCCTGTCGCTGCTGCTTGAAAGCATCTGCGCCGTGTTCGTTCCCGCGCTGGTGGGCGGGCGCACCCACTTCGACACCCAGCTCTCGGAGGCCATCGGACGCGGCGCGGTGCGTGGCGTCGCCGCCGCGTTCGAGGCCCATCGGCCGAGCGTGGGCGTGGTGGTGCCCGAGCTGCTGCGGGTGTGGGCCCACGACCTCCTCGCCGCGGGCCGCAGGGCGCCGGACAGCCTGCGCTTCGTCGCCGCCGGCGGCGCCCGGGTGCCGGAACGCCTCGCCGAGACGGCCTGGCAGCTCGGCATTCCGGTGCATGAGGGCTATGGCCTCTCCGAATGCTGCTCCGTGGTGGCGCTGAACCGGCCCGGTGCCCGCGTGGCGGGAACCGTGGGGGCGCCGCTGCCCGGCCTCCAGCTCACCATCCGCGACGGCGAGATCCTGGTGGACGGCCCCGGCGTGATGGACGGCTATCTCGGCGGCCCGGAAGCCCCGCGCCCGTGGCCCACGGGCGATCTCGGCGCGCTGGATGGCCAGGGGCGCCTCACCGTGTTCGGCCGCAAGGACAACCTCATCGTCACCCCGCTGGGGCGGAACATCAGTCCGGAATGGGTGGAGACCGCCCTTCTGGACGACCCCGGCATCGCCGCCTGTGCGGTGGCGCAGGTGGATTTGGTGGAGACAGATGGGTCGGAGGCGGACGGCGCCCTCGCCGCCCTCGTCATCCCCACGTCGCAGGCACAGGGCTGGTTCGACGATGCCGGCCCGCAGGGCATCCGCGCGCGCATCGCCGAACGCTGCGCCGCCCTGCCCGTCTATGCCCGGCCCACGCGCATCACGGTGCTGGGGCTTGCCGACGCCAGGGCGAGGGGGGTCCTCACCGCCAACGGCCGCATCCGCCGTCCCGCCGCCCGCGCCGTGCTGGCGCAGAGGACCGGCGCCAACCCGTGCCCCGTTCCTCCCCTTCCCTCCCAGGAAAGGCCCCTGCCATGACGTTTTACGACCGCCTCATCCGGGAGACCGCGCGCGAGCGCGATGCCTTCCTCGCCATCCCCCTCGTGCGGCAGGCGCTCGCCTCCGGCGCGCCGAAAAGCCTCTATGTGGCCTTCCTCACCCAGGCCTATCACCATGTGAAGCACACCTTCCCGCTGCTCGCCCTCGCCGCCTCCCGCACCGGCGACGCGCGCTATCAGGACGCGCTGGTGGACTACATGGAGGAGGAGCGCGGCCACGAGAAATGGATCCTCGACGACATCCGCGCCATGGGCGGCGACGCCGATGCGGTGCGCGACGGGGTGCGCGAAGGAATGGCCGGCCCGGCCTGCCGGATCATGGTGGGCTTCTCCTATTATGCCATCGAGCATGTCAGCCCCTATGCGCTGCTCGGCAGCGTTCATGTGCTGGAAGGCATGTCGGTGCTGCTGGCGGACCGCCTCGCCGATACCCTGAAGCGCAGCTTCGGCGCGCAGGCCGAGGCCGGCTTCTCCTATCTGCGCTCCCACGGCAGCCTCGATCAGGACCACGTGGCCTTCTTCCGCACTTTGGTGGACGGCTTCGACGATCCTGCCGCGCAGCAGATCATCATCGACCATGCCCGGCTGTTCTACCGGCTCTATGGCGACATCTTCCGCGAGCTCGGCGCCGGCCTGGAGCTGAGCCATGCGGCGTGACGCGCAGCACGGCCCGCGCCGCGTCCTCATCACCGGGGCCGGGTCCGGCATCGGCCGCGCCCTCGCTCTGGAGGCGGCCGCGCGCGGCATGGAGGTCGCCCTGTGCGGCCGGCGTCGCGGCGCGCTGGAAGACACCGCCGCCGCCCTGCCGCCGGGCGCCCGTCCGCTGGTCATCTCCGCCGACATCACCTCGACGGCGGATCGCGCCCGGATCGTGGCGCGGATAAAGGCCGAGTGGGGCGCCCTCCACGTGCTGGTCAACAATGCCGGCGTGGTGGAGGGCGGCCCGCTGGAGACCTTCGACGACGCGGCGCTGGAAGACACCTTCCGCACCAACGTGCTCGCCCCCATGGCGCTGACGCGGGATCTGGCGCCGCTGCTTGCGGCTGCACGCCCGTCGCGGGTGGTGAACGTGGGCTCGGTGTTCGGCGACATCGCCTATCCCGGCTTTGCTGCCTATTCGGCCTCGAAGTTCGCCTTGCGCGGCTTTTCCAGCGCCCTGCGCCGGGAGTGGCGCCCGCTGGGCATCGGTGTCACCTATGTGGCGCCACGGGCCACCCGCACCGATGCGGCGGCGGCCTTTGATGACCTCATCGCCGCCACCGGCATGCGCCTCGATGCGCCCGACATGGTGGCGGCACAGATCTGGCGGGCGGTGGAGCGCGGGCGCGACAGCGCCTATCCGCCCGGCATGGAACGCCTGTTCGTGCTCATCCAGCGCCTTGCCCCCCGTCTCATCGACCGGGCGCTGGCCAGAACCGCCCCTGCGACAGCCGGCGCGGCGCGCGCGGCCGCCTGAGCCCACGCGGCACTTGAGCGAAGCCCTCTCGGCGCCGGTCGAAGACCGGGGCCGTCGGCGTGAATGCCCCCATCATCGAAAGGAAACCTTATGCGTGCCAACCCGCACACGCTGCTGCGTGCCATGCTGCTCACCGCCATCGCCCTCGGTGCCCCCGCCGCGCGAGCGGCCGACGATGGCCTCAATGCCCAGGTCAAGCAGATCCAGACCCGGTGGGAGACCATCAAGTTCACGGTGCCGGAGGGCGACAAGCAGACCGAGCAGATGAACGCCCTCGGCGCCGAAGCCGACGCCATGGCGGCCAAATATCCGGACCGGGTGGAGGCGCTGGTGTGGGACGGCATCCTCACCAGCGAGCTCGCCTCCATGGTCAATCCCATCAGCGCCCTGTCGCTGGCCAAGCGAGCCCGCGACACGCTGGAAAAGGCCTATGGCATGAACCCCACGGCGCTGGACGCCGGCGCGCCCACCAGCCTCGGCGTGCTCTATTATCGCGTGCCGGGCTTCCCGGTGGCGTTCGGCGACAAGGTCAAGGCCCGCCAGCTGCTGGAGGAGGCCACCCGCGACGCCCCCAACGGGCTCGACGCCTGGTATTTCTACGGCGACTTCCTGCTGAGCCAGGGCGAATATGCCAAGGCCCGCGCGGCCTTCACCCACGCCTTATCAATCCCGCCCCATGCCGACCGGCCCCTGTGGGACGAGAACCGACGCCTCGTGATCCACGAGAAGCTCGACCAGATAAAGGCCAAGCAGTGAACCCGCCCGAGCAGGCCCTGATGGCGAAGGCGGGTGAACCACGGCCGGGCGCGGGCCTTTGGCACCGGCTCGGCCGCCAGCTCGCCCGGCCGCAGGGCCGGGCCGGCGCCCTTGCCGGCCACCTCATGGCGTGGGTGAACCGGCGGCCCAATGCCCTCGCCATCGCGGCGCTGGAGGTCCGCCCCGACGACCACGTGCTGGAAATCGGGTTCGGGCCGGGCGATGGCCTCGCCATGCTGGCGCGGCAGGCGGGCCTTGGGCTCATCCACGGCATCGATGGCTCACCGGCCATGCTGGCGCAGGCCAGCCGCCGCAACGCGCAGGCCATCGCCGAGGGCCGCATGCGCCTTGCCACCGGCGACATGCGCCGCCTCCCCTTCCCGGATGCCAGCTTCGACAAGGTGCTGGGGGTGAACGTGGCCTATTTCTTCGATCCGGACGGGGCCGCGGTGGCCGAGATCCATCGCGTGCTGCGGCCGGGCGGGCGGGTCGCGCTCTATGTGACCGACCGAGCCACCATGGCCGGCTGGCCGTTCGCCGACCCCAGAACCCATGTGACCTATGACTGGGCGGATCTGAAGCACCTCATCGCCGGTGGCGGCTTCGAGCCGGCACGGGTGATGATCCGCGCCCTCGACCTACCCCTGGGGGTCAAGGGCCTCATCGCCACCGCCCGGCGCTGAGGGGCGATCTCAACCCACCTCGGTGCCGAGGGGCGGGAAGCACATTTCCGCGCAGCCGCCCACGATGCCGTTGGAGAGTTCCAGCCGGCCGCCATGAACCATCATGGTGCGCTCGACGATGGCGAGGCCCAGACCCACGCCGTTGCGGCGATCGCTGCGCACCAGGCCGCGGCGCCGGCGCTCGGCGTCCAGCACCTCGGCCGGAAAGCCCGGCCCGTGGTCGCGCACCCGGATGGCGGGGGCGTCCGTCACCTCCACGCTGATGGTGGTGGCCTCCGGGGTGTGGTCCAGCGCATTCTCGATGAGGTTGCGCACCGCGCGGAACACGTCGTCGCGGCCGCCGGCCACCACCACGGGCGCCGGACCCGCGATCACCTCGATGGAGCGGTTGCGGGCGATCACCTGCGGCGCCAGATAGGCGGCGGCCTCCCGCGCCGCCTCGCGCAGCTCCACCACGTCGCCGGGCTCGATGCGGAAGCGGCCGAGCCGGACCCGGTCGAGCAATTGCTCCACCAGCCGCTCCATGGCGACGAGTTCCTTTTCCAGCACCCGCGCGTAAGGCTCGTCGGTGACGGCGAGCTGGGTCTTCATCACCGCCAGCGGCGTGCGCAACTCGTGGGCCATGTCGCCCACGAACTCCTCCTGGGCGCGATAGCCCTGCCGCAGCCGGCCGAGGGCCTGGTTGACCGCGCGCACCAGCGCCAGCACGTCGTCCGGCAGCCCCTTCTCACTGAGAGTGACCGAGACCCCGCCGGGCTGGATCGCCTCCGCCTCCTCCACCGTCTGGCTGAGGGGTCGCAGCGCGATGCGGGCGACGAGGAGGTTGGTCGCCAGCATCAGCAGCATGAAGGGGATCCACAGCCAGGCGATGTCCTGCATGAATTCCTCAAGGACGGAATCAAACACCACGTCGCTGCTGGGAAAGGCCACCTGCACATAGGTGGGCTGGGCGATGCCGTGGATGCGCAGGGAAATGCCGTAGAGCGCTTCCGGCGAATTGCCCTTGGGCAGCTCGAAATAATGCTCCGCCATCTCCTCCACCGGCACGAACGGGTCGTGCACGTCGGCGGAGCCGGCCAGCCGTTCGCCGGACGGGCCGATGACGATGAAATGGCCGCCCTCCTGGGCGATGCGATGCACCGTGGACTGGCGGATGGGCGCGGTGACCACATGGCCCACCGCCCGCACGTCCTTGGCGATGCTCATGGCGAAGCTGTGGAGCGTGCCCTCGCGGAAGCGGGTGTTGATGGTGTCGAAGCGGATATAGAGGAACACGGCGGTGACGCAGACTGCCACCACGCTCACCGCCACCATGCCGATCATCAGGCGGCCGAACAGCCCCCGGACCAGCCGCTTCACGGCCGCGCCCCGGACAGGAGGTAGCCGATGCCGCGCAGAGTGTGGATCTCCACCACCGCGCCGGCCCCCGCCAGCTTCTTGCGCAGGCGGTGGATCAGCACTTCCACGGCGTTTGAGCTGACCTCCTCACCATAGCCGTAGAGGGTCTCCTCCAGCGCCGGCTTGGAGATGACCGCGCCGGTGCGGCGCATCAAAAGCTCCAGCGCCGCCGCCTCCTTGCGGCTGAGATCGAGCCCCACCCCATCCACCCGCGCCTGCCGGGCGATGGTGTCCAGCTCCACATTGCCTTCCTTCAGCGACACCCCCAGCGCCGAGCCGGGACGCCGCAGCAGGGCGCGGACGCGGGCGATCAGTTCGTCCACGTTGAAGGGCTTGCGCATATAGTCGTCGGCGCCGCCATTGAGCCCGGCGATGACCGAGGGCGCGCCGTCGCGGGCGGTCAGCACCAGGATGGGCTGGGCCACACCCTTGCGCCGCAGCGTGTCCAGAAGGTCCATGCCGTCGCGGTCCGGCAGGCCGAGATCGAGGATTATGGCGTCGAACGGGGTGGTTGAGACCGCTTCCTCAGCGTCAGCCGCCGCATGGACGGCATCGACGGCGAAGCCCGCCGTGCGCAGCGCATCGGCGGCCAGCGCCGACATCCGTTCGTTGTCTTCGACAAGCAATATACGCATGCGCCGGAAATCTCGCCCCCGCACCGGATTGCGCCCAGGAATGTGGCAAAAATCAATGCTGACGCACAGTAAAATGGCGGCTGCATATTTGATCCAGATCAAGCAAACGTCGCAAACACCTCAAGCGATGAGAACAGCGTGACGAGATCATCCGACTTTCGTGTGATGTATTTTGCAAAAGGCGCCCGGCCCGGAAGCCGGAACCGATGACCGCGACCGCCAGGCGCGAGGCCCCTGGCGCGTGGTCTGGATGCACCGCAGCGAAGCCCTTGCCATTGAGACCCACGGCGGGTCAGATATCCGCATGAACGGTGCTCAGTCACACGCGACGGAACCTCAGGACGCCGCACGCCACGCCTCGGGACGCGACAGCCTCGGCTGCGCGCTGGATGCGCTCTGCGAGGGTCAGGAACTAAGCGGTAACGGCTTCGTGATCTACCGCAAGTCCCATGACGGCAGCGAACTGCGGCAGGTGGAAACACCGCCGAGCGACCGGGGCGTGCTGGTCGGTCTGTCCCTCTCGGGCGGCCACCGGCGGCGCATCTTCACCGGCAACCGCTCGGCCACTTACGATTTCGCGGCGGACAGCTGCTACATCCGCCCGTTCGCCGACGACTACCGGGCCGACATCGAGACCGGGTTCGAATTCCTGCTGCTGGAGGTCTCCCAGGCGGCGCTCCACCGCACCTGCGCCGAAAGCGGCGTGGCGCTCGCCGACGCGCTTTCCACCACGCCCGGGGCGAGCGACCCGGTGCTCGCCCATCTCGGCCGGGCCCTGTTGCCGGCCCTCGCCCATGCGGCGAGCGCCAGCGCGCTGTTCGTGGAGCAGGTGGTGTGCGCCATGCAGACGCATCTGGTCGCCCGCTATCACGGCGCTACCGCGCGGGCCGCGCGGGGTGGCGGCCTGTCCGACCTGCAGCTGCGGCGCGCCCAGGAACTTCTGGCGGCGGGCATGGACGGCACGGTGCTGATCGCCGACATTGCCGCCGCCTGCAACGTGTCGCGCAGCTATTTTATCCGCGCCTTCCGGCAGGCCACGGGCGCGACGCCCTACCAGTGGCTGCTCGCCCGGCGGGTGGAGCAGGCCCGCGCGCTGCTCACCCGATCGGCCATGCCCCTGGCGGACGTGGCCATCCAGTGCGGCTTTTCCGACCAGAGCCACATGACGCGCACCTTCGCCCGCCTCACCGGATCGACGCCCGGAGCCTGGCGGCGCAGCCGCTGAGAGCGGGTTGGGACTTCAAAGGTAAAAGACCCCCGGCGCCCTATGTCGTGCCCGGCCATGGCGGCACTAAAGCGCTTGCGAGGACTGCAAGCAGCACCCCGTCCACAGCATTTTCGATGCCACTCACAAGCAGCGCGCATCATTTCAATGTGATAAAATGATAATCCAAAGACGTTGCGCGTATTCCCGGAATGCGCAACCTGACGGCGTGAGGCGCCCAACCCGTCGGGTCCGATCGTTCAAGAGCGCAGACTTTCCTTCAAGACGCTTGCCCGGCCCGGCGCGATAGTTCGCACGACCTGACACCAGCCGGAGGTCGAAGCCATGATCGCGACCCTGGAACCCGACCAGCGCTTGCGGCGCCGAACCGCCACGCACGCTCCCCCCGAAGCGGACACCGCCGCCCTCGCCCGAGCCGGGCAAGGGCTTGTCAATACATAGGTTTAACGCGTCAAAGCCGGACCTCCGGCACGCCGAATGCCTCGTTGCGGGCAAGCGCCGCATCCACCGCTTGGCCGTTCGCGGTCAACGCATATTCCACGTGCCGCACCCGGCCTTCGCGTTCGCGGCGCGTCACATAGCCGGCCGATTCAAGATCCTTGAGCCGCGCGGAGAGGACCCGCGCGGAGATGGCGCCGGGGAGCGCCCGGCGCAATTGGCCGAACCGCAGCGTCCCGTTGCGCGCGAGCGCGGCAATGATGTGGCCCATCCATTCCTGGGCCATGAACTTGAGGAAATGCTCGGCTGGGCAATACCCGAGGCCGATCTTCTTGCGTTCTGTTTCGTCGTCCATGGGTAAAACCAGTATCTCGCAGGTAACTAATGGCCGCCGCGCCCATGTGGCGCTAGCTTCCCGTCCACCTTGTCAGTCCCCTCCATCACAGCAGGAGATTTCCCCGTGTCAAATGCCGTCGCTGCCCCCGGCGGGATGTTGTTGTCTCCCAACGACCACACCCTGATCATGATCGACTTCCAGTCGCAGATGTCGTTCGCGACCAAGTCCATCGACGCCGTGAACCTGCGCAACAACGCCGCCCTCGTCGCCCATGCGGCGGCCGGGTTCGGCGTCTCCACCATCCTCACCACGGTGGCGGAGAAGAGCTTCTCCGGCCCCATGTTCTCCGAGATCACCGAGGCCTTCCCCGGCGAGAAGCTGCTCGACCGCACCTCCATGAACACCTGGGAGGATGAGGCCGTCATCGCCAGGGTCAATGCCATCGGCAAGAACCGCATCGTGCTGTCGGGCCTGTGGACCGGCGTGTGCATCGTCGGCCCGGCGCTGTCGGCCATCGAGCAGGGCTTCGAGGTCTATGTCATCGCCGACGCCTGCGGCGATGTCTCCGACGAGGCCCACGAGCGTGCCATGCAGCGCATGATCCAGGCCGGCGCCCGGCCCATGACCTCGCTGCAATACCTGCTGGAACTGCAGCGCGACTGGGCCCGCACCGGCACCTACGACATGACCACTGGCATCGCCAAGAAATTCGGCGGCGCTTACGGCCTCGGCATCATCTACGCCAAGACCATGTTCGGCGCCTCGGAAGGCCACTGAGCATGGACCACGCCTCATCGGCCCCCAGCGCCCCGGCCGGCGGCCTGACGCGTCGCACCGCCCTTGAGCTTGGCGCCGGCGCGGCGCTGGCCGCCGCCCTCGGCCTGCCCCTGCCCGCCGCGGCCGCCGCCACGGACCCGAACCAAAGGACCACAGCCATGCCTTTCGTCACCACCAAAGACGGCGTCGAGATCTTCTACAAGGACTGGGGCCCCAAGGATGCCCAGCCCATCGTGTTCCACCACGGCTGGCCACTGTCGTCGGACGACTGGGACACCCAGATGCTCTTCTTCGTGCAGCACGGCTACCGCGTGGTGGCCCACGACCGGCGCGGCCACGGCCGCTCCACCCAGGTCAGCGACGGCCACGACATGGACCATTATGCCGCCGACGCGTTCGCGGTGGTCGAGCATCTCAACCTGAAGAATGCGGTGCATATCGGCCATTCCACCGGCGGCGGCGAGGTCGCGCGCTATGTGGCAAAGCACGGCCAGCCGGCCGGCCGCGTCGCCAAGGCGGTGCTGGTTTCGGCGGTGCCGCCGCTGATGCTGAAAACCGCCGCCAACCCGGAAGGCCTGCCCATCGAGGTGTTCGACGGCTTCCGCAAGGCCACCGCGGACAACCGCGCCCAGTTCTTCCTCGACGTGCCCACGGGCCCCTTCTACGGCTTCAACCGCGAGGGCGCGAAGGTCTCGCCGGGCGTGATCCAGAACTGGTGGCGGCAGGGCATGATGGGCAGCGCCAAGGCCCATTATGAGGGCATCAAGGCCTTCTCCGAGACCGACCAGACCGAGGACCTGAAGACGATCACGGTGCCGACGCTGGTGCTGCACGGCGAGGACGACCAGATCGTGCCCATCGCCGATTCCGCGATGAAGTCCATCAAGCTGCTGAAGCACGGCACGCTGAAGACCTATCCGGGCTTCTCGCACGGCATGCTCACCGTCAACCACGACGTGGTCAACGCCGACCTGCTCGCCTTCATCAAGGCCTGACCCCGACGGCGCCGGCCCGGCCGGCGCCGTCCCATCCAGGGCGCACATGGCATGAAGCTTTATCTCGCCTCGCTGGGCGCCGGCCTTCTGGTCGGCATCGTCTACAGCCTCATCAACGTGCGCTCGCCGGCGCCGCCGGTGGTGGCGCTGGTGGGGCTGCTGGGCATCCTCATCGGCGAGCAGATCGTGCCGGTGGCGAAGAACCTCTGGGCCGGCGACAGCCTGCGCACCGCCATCGGCCTTGCCGACTGCTCCGACCATGTGCTCGGCCAACTGCCGGGCCGGCAGAGCGCCGCAGCGGAGCCGCCGCAAGACGCGCATCTCAACACGCCGCCTCACACCCCTCCCGGAACCTGAGCGGAAGAGCGCCATGCCCGACCGAAAGCTGCCCGACCGAAAGCTGCCCGATCGCCGCCAGTTCATCGCCGCGGGGCTCATGGCCGCCGCCGGCCTTGTCCCCACCTCCCCGAAGGCGCAGACCATGAGCGAGACCGCCGACCTCATCCTCTTCAACGGCAAGGTCACCACCCTCGACCGCACCAATCCGCAGGCTGAGGCGGTGGCGGTGAAGGACGGGCGCATCCTGTTCGCCGGCACCACCGCCGACGCCATGCGCCACGCCGGGACCCTGACGAAAATCATCGACGTGGGCGGCCGGCGGATCATTCCCGGCCTCATCGACAGCCACATGCACATCATCCGCGGCGGGCTGAACTACAATATGGAGCTGCGCTGGGACGGGGTGCGCTCCCTCGACCACGCCATGGAGATGCTGAGGAAACAGGTGGCCGTGACCCCGCCGCCGCAATGGGTGCGCGTGGTGGGCGGCTTCACCGAGCACCAGTTCGCCGAGAAGCGCCTGCCCACGCTGGAGGAGCTGAACGCCGCCGCCCCCGACACGCCGGTGTTCATCCTCCACCTCTACGACCGCGCTTTGCTCAATGCGGCGGCCCTGCGCGTGGTAGGCTACACCAAGGACACGCCCAACCCGCCCGGCGGCGAGATCGTGCGCGATGCGGCCGGCAATCCCACCGGCCTGCTTTTGGCCCAGCCCAACGCCACCATCCTCTATTCGACGCTGGCCAAGGGTCCCAAGCTGCCCGCCGAATACCAGAAGAACTCCACCCGCCACTTCATGCGCGAAGTGAACCGGCTGGGCGTCACCAGCGTCATCGACGCCGGCGGCGGCTTCCAGAACTATCCGGACGATTATGCGGTGATCGAGGAGTTGCACCGCGACGGGCAGCTTTCCGTGCGCATCGCCTACAATCTCTTCACCCAGAAGCCGAAGCAGGAGCTGGCGGATTTCTCCGGCTGGTCGAAACAGGTCAAGCCCGGCCAGGGCGACGACCTCTACCGCAACAACGGCGCCGGCGAGATGCTGGTCTATTCCGCCGCCGACTTCGAGGACTTCCAGGTGGCCCGGCCCGACATGCCGCCCAACATGGAAGGCGACCTGGAACCGGTCATCCGCCTGCTGGCCGAGAACCGCTGGCCGTGGCGGCTGCACGCCACCTATGACGAGACCATCTCGCGCGCCCTCGACGTGTTCGAGAAGGTGAACAAGGACGTGCCGCTCAAGGGCCTCAACTGGTTCTTCGACCATGCCGAGACCATCACCGACCGCAACATCGACCGCATCGCGGCGCTGGGGGGCGGCATCGCCGTGCAGCATCGCATGGCGTTCCAGGGCGAATATTTCGTGGAGCGCTACGGCGCCGGCAGGGCGGAGCGCTCCCCGCCCATCCGCCGCATGCTGGACGCCGGCATTCCGGTGGGCGCCGGCACCGACGCCACCCGCGTCGCCTCCTACAATCCCTGGGTGTCCCTGTCCTGGCTGGTGACGGGCAAGACTTTGGGCGGCCTCTCCCTCTACCCGCCGTCCAACCTGCTCGACCGCGAGAGTGCGCTGCGGCTGTGGACTGAGGCCAATACCTGGTTCTCCTCCGAGCCCGACAAGAAGGGGCAGGTGAAGGCCGGCCAGCTCGCCGACCTCGTGGTGCTGTCGGACGATTATTTCTCCGTGCCCGAGGACAGGATCCAGGACATCACCAGCGTGCTCACGCTGCTGGGCGGCACGCCGGTGCATGGCGACGGCGACTTCAAGACGCTCGCGCCCGACCTGCCGCCGCCCATGCCCGACTGGTCGCCGGTGCGCACCTTCGGCGGCTACCAGAAGCGGGCGGAAACCGGCGAGCGCAAATACGCCTTCGCCGCCGCCTGCGGCTGCGCCACCGCCTGCGGCGTCCACGGCCACGCCCACGCCAGCGCGCTGGCGGCGCAGGTGCCCGCCGCCGACGAACGCTCCTTCTGGGGCGCGCTCGGCTGCGCCTGCTGGGCGTTCTGATGGGGGCGGAGGTGGTGGCGCCTTGAGATGCTTGCACACCGTCGCCGTCCGGCTTGACCGGACGGCCCATCGCCCCGCCGGACCGACGCCTCCGGGACAAGCGGCGGCCGGACAAGCGGCGAGATGGACCCTCCGGTCAAGCCGGAGGGCGGCGATGGTTAAATGCGGTCTGCCCCCTCTCCCGCTTGCGGGGGAGCGTTCCCTGTGGACCCGGCCGCCAAAACGTCCACCCAAGCAGCCGATCCAACACCACCCCTCGACCCGCCCCAAACCTTCGGAACCATGCCGCCCATGGCTGAACGCCCAAGCAACGCCCACCTCACCGCCTTCGCCCGGGGCCTGATCTCGCCGGCGCCGGTGCGGTTTCTCGCGCTGCTGGCCCTGTGCGGGGCCTATATCCAGGGCGGCCTCACCAAGGCTCTGGACTTCAACGGCGCGCTGGCGGAGATGGCCCATTTCGGGCTCACCCCGCAGGCGCCGTTCGCCGTGGCCGTGATCGTGCTGGAGCTGGGCGCCTCGGCCCTCATCCTCAGCGGCCGGCTGCGCTGGCTGGGGGCGCTGGGGCTGGCGGGCTTCACGGTGCTGGCCGCCCTCCTCGCCAACCGCTTCTGGGCCATGCCGCCGCCGGAGCGCACCATGGCCGCCAACGCCTTCTTCGAGCATCTGGGCCTGGCCGGCGCCTTCGTGCTGGTGGCGTGGTACGATCTTGTCCACGGCGCCTCCAACGGGACCGGCCAGCACGGGAGAGACCTGTGAGCGACCACACCCACGGCGCGCCATCTGCCACCCCTCCGGCAGCCCCGCAGCCCGCAGCCGGCGGCGCCTTCGCGCCGTTGCGGCGGCCGGTGTTCGCCGTGCTGTGGGGCGCCACCGTGCTGGGCAATACCGGCAGCTTCATGCGCGACGTGGCGAGCGCCTGGATCGTCACCGATTTGTCCGCCTCCCCGGCGGCGGTGGGAATGGTGCAGGCCGCCGCCATGCTGCCGGTGTTCCTGCTCGCCATTCCCGCCGGCGTGCTCTCCGACATCCTCGACCGCCGCCGCTTCCTCATCGGCATCCAGATCGGCCTCGGGCTGGTGAGCGCGGCGCTGATGCTGCTGTCCATGAGCGGCCTCATGACCGTGTCGTCGCTGGTGGCGCTCACCTTCCTCGGCGGCGTGGGCGCGGCGCTGATGGCGCCCACCTGGCAGTCCATCGTGCCGGAGCTGGTGCCGCGTCCCGAGCTGAAGAGCGCTGTGGCGCTCAACTCGCTGGGCATCAACATCGCCCGCTCCATCGGCCCGGCGGTGGGCGGCCTGCTGCTCGCCTCCTTCGGAGCGGCGGTGACCTATGGGGCGGACGTGGTGAGCTACGTGCTCGTCATCGCCGCCCTGTGGTGGTGGCGCCGGGACGCCGGCGCGCAGGATGAATTATCCGAGCGCTTCACCGGCGCCTTCCGCGCCGGCCTGCGCTATGCCCGCGCCAGCCGCGAGCTGCATGTGGTGCTGCTGCGCGCGGTGTTCTTCTTCTTCTTCGCCAGCGCGGTCTGGGCGCTGCTGCCCCTGGTGGCGCGGGAGCTGCTGAAGGGCGACGCCGCCTATTACGGCGTGCTGCTGGGCTCGGTGGGGGCTGGCGCCATCGGCGGCGCCCTTCTGCTGCCGCGCCTGCGGGCCTTCGCCACCGCCGATGGGCTGGTGCTGGGCGCCGCCTTCGTCACCGCCGCCGCCACCGCGAGCCTTGCCTTCGCCCCGCCGCGCTGGCTCGCCCTGATGGTGCTGCTGGCCATGGGCGGGGCGTGGATCATCGCGCTGACCACCCTCAACGCCACCGCCCAGTCGATCCTGCCCAACTGGGTGCGCGGGCGGGCGCTGGCGGTCTATCTCACCGCCTTCAACGGCGCCATGGCCTGCGGCAGCATCAGCTGGGGCCTGGTGGCGCAGCAGATCGGGCTGCCGGGGGCGCTGCTGGTGTCCGGCGCCGGCCTTGTGGTGGCCGGGCTCATCCTCCACCGGGTGAAGCTGCCGGCGGGCGAGGCCGACCTCACCCCCGCCATGCACTGGCCCGAGCCCCTGCTCGCCGCCCCGGTGGAGAATGACCGCGGCCCGGTGCTGATCCTGATCGAATATCGCATCGTGCCGGAAGACCGCCCGGCCTTCCTCGATGCCCTCTACCGCCTCTCCGCCGCCCGCCGCCGCGACGGCGCCTACAACTGGGGCGTCACCGAGGATGCCGCCGACCCGTCGCTGATGGTGGAGTGGTTCATGGTGGAATCCTGGGCCGAGCACCTGCGCCAGCACCGCCGGGTCTCCCACGCGGATGCCGACGTGCAGGCCGGCGTGCTGAAATTCCACCAGGGCGACGCCCCGCCCCATGCCCGCCACCTGATCGGGGCCGAGCGCCCCGCCCGGGCGACGGGCGGGCATGCCTGAGGGGTGCCGCAGGTCGCGCGACCTGAACCGGGGGGACCACCCGACAGGGAGATCAGACGCCCCTCGTACCGGATAATAACACCACAAAACTGAACCCCTAGCCGAAGCACGACCTTTCGCCCAGAGTTCTCCGGGAATCGCGTGTCGATGGTGGAGAAGGTCATGAATCGCGCGGCCGCCGGTGGAGCCGAACGGCGGCCCGCCATTCCGAGGACCGTGTGGGCGCTGGGTTTCGTCAGCATGTTCATGGACATCTCCTCGGAGATGATCCACGCGCTGCTGCCCCTGTTCCTCACCGCAACGCTGGGGGCAAGCGTGGCGATGGTGGGCCTCATCGAGGGCATCGGCGAATCCACCGCCGCGGTCGTGAAGGTGTTCTCGGGCTATCTGTCCGATCGCCTCGGCCGGCGCAAGCCATTGATCCTGCTTGGCTATGGACTGGGCGCCGCGTCCAAGCCCCTGTTCGCCCTGGCCGGCGCGCCGGGGCTGGTCCTGGCCGCGCGCTTCGCTGACCGCATCGGCAAAGGCATGCGCGGAGCCCCGCGCGATGCCCTCGTCGCCGACGTCACGCCGCCGGAAATCCGCGGTCGCGCCTATGGGCTGCGCCAGGCCCTCGACACCACCGGCGCCTTCGTCGGCCCGCTGCTCGCCATCGCGCTGATGGCGCTCCTCGCCGACGACATGCGGGCGGTGTTCTGGTTCGCCCTCATCCCGGCAGGGCTGGCCGTGGCGTGCGTCGTGCTGGGGGTGGAAGACCGCGCCAGCCCGCAAGAGGCAGCCGAGCCCCACCCGCCGGTGCGCCTCGCCGATCTGCGACAGCTCGACCGGGCATTCTGGGGCGTCGTCGCCATCGGCGTGGTGTTCACGCTGGCGCGATTCAGCGAGGCATTCCTGGTACTTAGAGCCCACGACGAGGGGCTGCCTCTGGCGCTTGCGCCGTTGGTGCTGGTGACCATGAACGCGGTCTATGCGCTGGGCGCCTATCCGGCCGGCGCGTGGTCGGACCATGCCCCGCCGCAGCGACTGCTGCTCGCCGGCATGGGTGTTTTGATCGCCGCCGACCTTCTGCTCGCCTTCGGGCCGGGCCTTTCCGGCACCTTGCTGGGCATCGCCCTGTGGGGCGTCCACATGGCTCTGACCCAAGGCCTTTTCGCCAAGCTCGTGGCGCAGAACGCACCGGCTGCGCTGCGCGGATCGGCGTTCGGCCTGTTCAATCTCGCCACCGGCATCGCCATGCTCGCAGCCAGCCTCGTGGCCGGCCTGCTCTGGGAAGAGTATGGCGCGGCTGCGACGTTCATCGCCGGTGCGGCACTGGCCTGCATCGCGGCGGCGCTGGTGGCGGGCCTCGGACGTGCAGGGAGGACAAGCACATGATGAATTATGGAATGATGGACGGCGTCGGAGGGGGCATGTGGCTCCTTGGCGTCCTGATCCTCGTACTCGTCGTTCTCGGTATCGCCGCCCTGATCAAGTATCTTGGGCAGTAGTGTATCGGCTTCGACCCCATCCTTCGGCGTGCGCCGCCGGAGGATGGGGTAGGCCGGAAGACCTCAGGTCGGGTTTTCCAGGTTGAACTGGCGGGTATGCTCGTCATAGCCGAACAATTCGCCGTAGCGCCCCCAGGTGATGAGGGCGCGCAGGGTGTTTTCCGCGAAGTCTTCGGACATATAGTCTTCCAATTCCTCGGAAAAGCGCGTGAACGGTGCCTTATGGCTGGGCCGTTCGTCCAGCACCCTGCGGATGAGTGCCGCCAGCGGCACATAGGCCAGAAGATGCTCTGCGAACAGGCGCTTGCGCGCATCCACGTCGAGATCCACGAACCGCCGCCCGGCCTCGGTCAGGGTCACGTCGCCGGCCTCCAGCTCGGCGAAGCGCATGAGCTGGAGCGTCTCGACGATGGGGAACAGCTCGTCCACCTCCATCTGCAGGGTGGCGGCGAGGTCCGGCAGGTCGGCCTTCCCGGCGTAGGGCGGCGCGGCGAGCGCCTCCATCAGGCCGGAGATGAGGTTGGTCGAGATGTGGGGCAGCGCCATGCCGATGCCGGTGCCCGGCAAGGCGCCTTCGCCCTTGCGCGCCTCCTTCTCCGCCGGGGAGCGCTGGGTCATGCGGCCGTAGATGTCATCCACGATGGCGCGGAACACGGGATCGAGCCGCGAGCGCGGATGCGGCAGGTCGATCCTGATCTCCGCCGCCACCCGCCCGGGATTGGAGGAGAAGATGAGGATGCGGTCGCACATCAGCACCGCCTCCTCGATATTGTGCGTGACCATGAGGATGGACTTGATGGGCAGCCGGCCTTCGATCCACAGGTCGATGAGGTCGGTGCGCAAAGTCTCGGCGGTCAGCACGTCCAGAGCCGAGAAGGGCTCGTCCATCAGCATCAGGCGCGGATGCACCACCAGCGCCCGGGCAAAGCCCACGCGCTGGCGCATCCCGCCAGACAGCTCCTTGGGATAGGCGCTCTCGAAGCCGTCGAGGCCGATGAGGTCGATGGCCTCAATGGCGCGGCGGCGCCGCTCCGCCGCCGGCACGCCGATGGCCTCCAGCCCCACCTCCACATTCTCCAGCACGGTGAGCCAGGGGAACAGCGCGAAGCTCTGGAACACCATGGACAGGCCCTCGCTGGGGCCGGTCACAGGCTTGCCGCGCCACTCCACGCGGCCCGAGGTGGGCTTCACCAGTCCGGAAATGATGCGCAGGAGCGTGGACTTGCCCGAGCCGGAGCGGCCGAGCAGGCCCACCACCTCGCCCTCGCGGATGGTGAGGGACACGTCGTCCAGCACCACGAGGTCGGCATTGTCGCCCTTGGCGTAGACCTGCCGCACGCCCGAGGCGTTGACGAGGAAGGCGCCTTCGGTTGCAGGGCGCGGCGCGGCCCGATCGATCACAGCCATTGTTTCCTCCTTCAGTCGAGGCGCAGGCGACGGCCGGCGAACGTGAACATGGGGCGCCACAGCAGGCGGTTGAAAAAGATGACGAAGATGGACATCACCGCCACCCCGAGCACGATGCGCGGATAGTCGCCGGCGGCGGTCGCATCGGCGATGTAGGCGCCCACCCCGTGGGCCCTCAGCGTGGTGTCGCCCCAGCTCGCCACCTCGGCGACGATGGAGGCGTTCCACGACCCGCCGCTCGCAGTGATGGCGCCGGTGACGTAATAGGGAAAGATCCCCGGCAGCATCACCTTGCGCCACCAGTTCCAGCCGCGGATGCGGAAGGTGGAGGCGGCTTCCTTCAGGTCGTTGGGAAAGGCGCTCGCCCCGGCCACCACATTGAACAGGATGTACCACTGGGTGCCGAGCACCATCAGCGGCGACAGCCAGATGTCCGGGTCCAGCCCCAGCCGCACGATGGCCACCACCGCGAACGGGAAGATGATGTTGGCCGGGAAGGCGGCGAGGAACTGGGCCAGCGGCTGGACCCTTTGGGCCCAGCGCGGCCGCAGCCCGATCCACACCCCGATGGGCACCCAGATCAGGGTCGCCAGCGCGATCAGCACGATCACCCGGATCATGGTGAGGACGCCGAGGCCGAATACCTGGGTCACCTCGGGCAGGGTCAGCTCGGTGCCGACGAAGGCAACGATTACGTACAGCGCGTAGCCGGCCACGGCGAACACCAGCGCCAGCCAGATGCCCTCCGCCCAGGGGCTGGCCCAGGCGCTTTCCACCACGCGGCGGGTGTCCTGCGACACCGGCGCGGAGAAGGCGAGGCGCTGGCGCGGCACCGCCGCCAGCATGGCGCCCAAGGGCTGCAGCACGCGCTGGAACAGATAAGTGCGGCGGGCGGCGGACAACAGCCAGGAGCGCGGCGCCGCGCCGCTGGCGGAGGTCTCCACCCGGAACTTGTCGGCCCACGCCACCAGCGGGCGGAACAGCAGCTGGTCATAGAGCAGGATCACCGCCAGCATGGCGAGCACCGCCCAGCCCACGGCGGCGAGGTTCTGCTCCTTGATGGCGAGCGCCACATAGGAACCGACGCCCGGCAGGGTGATGGTGGTGTCGCCCACCGAGATGGCCTCGGAGGCCACCACGAAGAACCAGCCCCCCGACATGGACATCATGGTGTTCCACACCAGCCCCGGCATGGAGAACGGCACTTCCAGCCGCCAGAAGCGCTGCCAGCCGGAAAGGCGGAAGCTGCGGGTGGCCTCGTCGAGGTCGCGCGGCACCGTCTTCAGCGACTGGTAGAAGCTGAAGGTCATGTTCCAGGCCTGGCTGGTGAAGATGGCGAAGATGGCCGCCAGCTCCACCCCCAGCACCCGGCCGGGGAACAGGGACATGAACCCCACCACGGTGAAAGACAGGAAGCCCAGCACCGGCACCGACTGGAGGATGTCCAGCATGGGCACCAGCACCATCTCCGCCCGCCGGCTTTTCGCCGCCAGCGCGCCGTAGGCGAAGGTGAAGACCAGCGAGGCCACGATGGCCGCCAGCATGCGCATGGTGGTGCGCAGCGCGTACTCCGGCAGCATGGCCGGATCGAGCGAGACCGGCGCAAGGTCGAGCGCGGCCAGTGGCGCCAGTGTCTCCTTGCCGCCGTGGACCATGAGAATGAGCCCGCCGAACAGCAGGCCGAAGGCGAGCGCGTCCCAGAGGTTCGGCGCGAACGTGCGCCGGCGGCCCGCTTCCAGGGCCGGGTGATGCATCGACATGATCAAGGATCCGATTTCGGCGTGAGGGTTCGGCCGGCCGGAGCACGTTGGGTCCGCCCCTGACGGCGCGGACCCGAGCGGAATGCTCGACGTGTTGGATTCCCAACGTCTTGGGCTCGAAGCGCTCGTCCCCGCGTTACCCGAGAGGTGGTCGCGGCGGGACGGCGCACTCGATCACGGCCACTTGCACGGCCACGTGCGCAGCCACAAGGCGCCGCACGCGGCGACGTCAGCGCCGACTTCGGTCCTGCCCCGATGCGCTGGTCCGGCAGGTGCGATGCCTACGGAACAGGGGCTTGTGCAAAGGCTGTGTGCGGAAAGGAAGCGTCCGCATGGGTTCACCTTTCATCCCGGAGCCTGCGGCGGCGGGAGGACGAACCGGACGCGAAAGGTCAGGTCCGTGCCGCTGCGAGCAGGCTCGAGCTAGATCGACTGGAACTGTCCATCAGAGGAACGACTTTCGATTGACCGGCACGGGGCCGTCGCGCCCGCCTATCGCGCCGCGAAACGGCGAGGTCAAGGCCTTTTTGCAACGCGGCAACACGCCTGCGCGAGCCACCGCAAGGGCAGCTGGAGACATCGTTGCGCGCGCTCGCAATCCTGCGCCCCTGCGGCAACGCGGCACCAACCTGACGGTGTACATACCCACTTGGCGTATCGACGCGGTCCCGGTACGCCGCTATTGTCCCGTTGTTTTCTGGGAAATGGTTCTCTCGGCCTGTGTAACTGGCCGCGGGGCGACAAAAGGCCGGCCTGAGCGCTGTCCGGATCGGATCCAGCCCGTGGCCGGGGTGCCCCCCTGGAGCATGCCGGCGGATCGCCCGGCGGCCTCCTGAGCGGACGACAAGGAGCGGACCCGATGGATTTCGATCCGGTGACCCTCGCGCGTATTCAGTTCGCCTTCACGGTCTCCTTCCACGTCATCTTCCCGGCCTTCACCATCGGGCTTTCCGCCTTCATCGCGACGCTGGAACTGATCTGGCTGAAGACCGGCCGCGACGTGTACCATCGCCTTGCACGGTTCTGGACCAAGATCTTCGCCGTGTCCTTCGCCATGGGCGTGGTGTCCGGCATCGTGCTGTCCTACCAGTTCGGCACCAACTGGAGCCGCTATGCCGAGTTCGTGGGCTCGGTGGTGGCACCGCTCATCGGCTTCGAGGTGCTGACCGCCTTCTTCCTGGAGGCGACCTTCCTCGGCATCATGCTGTTCGGCTGGAACCGGGTGCCGCCGTGGCTGCATGTGCTGTCGTGCTGCGTGGTCGCGTTCGGCACCTTCATGTCGGCTTTCTGGATCCTTTCCGCCAACAGCTGGATGCAGACCCCCGCCGGCTTCGAGCTGCGCGACGGCGTCGCCTACCCGCTGGACTGGCTGAAGATCATCTTCAACCCGAGCTTCCACTGGCGCCTGCCCCACATGCTGCTGGCGGCCTATCTCACCACCTCGCTGGTGGTTCTGTCGGTGGGCGCGCGCTACCTGCTGGCCGGCAAGTTCCCTGAGGAATCGCGGGTGATGATGGTGATGGGCATCGGCATGCTCGCCATCGTCGGCCCCATCCAGGCCTTCGTGGGCGACAGCCACGGCCTCAACACCGCCCACTACCAGCCGGCCAAGATCGCCGCCGTCGAGGCCCATTGGGACAGCAAGGAGCCGGCGCCCCTGGTGCTGTTCGCCTGGCCCGACGAGAAGGCGGAGAAGAACCTCTTTGAGATCTCCATCCCGCGCGGCGCCTCGCTGATGATCACCCACAGCCTGGACGGCCTGTTCCCGGGACTGAAGGACTTCGCCCCGCAGGACCGACCGCCGGTGCTCGGCCCGTTCTTCGGTTTCCGCGCCATGGTGGGCGTGGGCGTGGTGATGATCCTCCTCGGCTGGATCGGCGCGTGGCTGATCTACCGGGATGAGGAGACCATCACCCGCTGGTATCTGCGCCTGTGTTCCTGGGCTTGGCCACTGGGCTTCATCGCCATCCTGTCGGGCTGGATCGTTACCGAGCAGGGCCGCCAGCCCTGGGTGGTGGACGGCCTGCTGCGCACCGAGGACGCCATGTCGCCCCTCGCGGGCTGGACCGTGGCGCTGACACTGGTGCTGTTCCTCATCGTCTACGGCATCATCTTCGCCACCGGCCTCTATTTCATGAACCGCCTCATCGTGCGCGGTCCCGGTGGCACGATGATCGAGCCGCCGAGCACCGAGCGGCCCACCAGCCCCATGGCCGCCGCCCACGGCGAAGGCCAGATGACTCCCGGCACCTGAAACATCGTCCCGTCAACCGACGCGTGAGAGGATACAAGCCATGGAATGGTATCTCCCCGTCATATGGGGCGGCATCATCGGTGTCGCGGTCATCATGTACGTGGTGCTCGACGGCTTCGACCTGGGCATCGGCATCCTGTTTCCGTTCGCCAAGGAAGAGCGCGAGCGCGACACCATGATGAACACGGTGGCGCCGTTCTGGGACGGCAACGAGACCTGGCTCATCCTCGGCGGCGGCGGCCTGTGGGTCGCCTTCCCCAAGGCCTATGCGGTGGTGATGCCGGCGCTCTACCTGCCCGTCATCATCATGCTGCTCGCCTTGGTGTTCCGCGGCGTCGCCTTCGAGTTTCGATGGGTCGCCTTGACCAGCCGGCGCTGGTGGAATGCAGCCTTCGCCGGCGGATCGCTGGTGGCGGCCTTCGCTCAGGGGGTGGTCCTGGGCGGGCTGGTGCAGGGCATCACCGTGAAGAACGGCGCCTTTGCCGGCGGCCCTCTGGATTGGGCGACGCCGTTTGCCGCCCTGTGCGGCATCGGCGTGGTGCTGGGCTATGCGCTGCTGGGCTCCACCTGGCTGCTCATCAAGACCGATGGCGTGGTGGCCGAGCGCGCCCGCGCCCACGCCATTCCCCTGCTTTTGGCGGTGATGGCCATGATGGCGGTGGTCAGCCTGTGGACCCCCATCGCGTTCGACCGCATCGCCACCCGCTGGTTCTCGCGGCCCAACATCTTCTTCCTCGCGCCGGTGCCCGTCATCACCGTACTGGTCGCCCTGGCGGTGCTGCACTGGCTGAAGTCCGGGCGGGAAATGCTGCCATTCTTCGGCACCGTGGGGCTGTTCGTGCTCGGCTTCCTGGGCCTTGCCATCTCCACCTTTCCCTATCTGGTGCCGCCAAGCCTCACCGTGTGGCAGACCGCCGCCGCCGCGCCGAGCCAGATCCTGATGCTGTTCGGCGTCATCTTCCTGCTGCCGGTGGTGCTGGGCTACATCGTGTTCGTCTACTGGATCTTCCGCGGCAAGGTCCGCGAGGGCGAGGGCTACCACTGACCGGCTTGTCCTGAGGACTGCACTGAAGGATCTGCACTGAGGGACGCGCACCCCTCAGTCCGCCTCCTCCAGCTCCCCGGGGGCTGGAAACAGGCCAAGCTGCTGCTCACGCACCGGCGCGAACGACCGACGGTGGTGCAGGCATGGCCCGTGGGCCTTCAGCGCCGCGCCATGCTCCCGGGTGCCATAGCCCATGTGGCGCTCGAACCCGTAGGCGGGAAAGGCGGCGCCGACACCCGCCATCAACCGGTCGCGCACCACCTTGGCCACGATGGACGCCGCCGCGATGGAAGCGACGAGCCCGTCACCCCCCACGATGGCCTCCACCTCGCAGTCGACCCGCGGCGGATCATTTCCGTCCACGAGAAGGAACGCCGGCCGGCACGGCAGGCCCCGCACCGCGTTCGCGAGCGCCCAGAGCGTCGCCTGGCGGATGTTGTCCCGGTCGATGCGCTCCGGCGGGGCGAGGGCAATGGCGACTTCGGCGGTGGCGCAGATCTCCAGATAAAGCGACTCGCGTTTTGCCCGCGTCAGCTTCTTCGAATCATCGAGCCCCTGCGGCACCCGCGCCGGATCCAGCACCACGGCCGCCGCCACCACCGGGCCTGCAAGCGGGCCCCGACCCACCTCGTCGGCACCGGCGACGGGGGCGCGCCCGTCGGCGTAGAGCGCGCGCTCACGTGTGAAGTCGAGGCCCACCCAGCCTGCTGTGACAGCCCCCGCCTTCGGCGGCCGGCCGCGTGGCCTTGGCAGCGCGGGATCGGGCTCTGCGGGCTGGGGAGGGGCTTTCGGACGCGGCGCCATGGGGAAGACAAACCCTGATCTGAGGGTGAACCGAGCCACCTTCGGTCGATGCGCGGCCCTGGCGTCTTGATACCATGGAACCCGGCGACGGGCTGGGCATTGCTCCTGTCACGATGTAAGCCCATGTTCGAGACGGCGTTCAAGGCGACCCTCGGGAGCCCGGACGCGATCTGGTCAAGGCCGGAAAGCCTGTGCGGGAGGCGTGCGATGCGTTGGGACGATTTCCGCTCCAGCGATAATGTGGAAGACCGGCGGGGCGACGGCGGTGGCGGTGGCGGCTTCCAGATGCCGGGCGGCCGGGGCGGCCTCGGCATCGGCACCATCATCATCGTGGGCATCGTCGGCTGGGCGCTGGGCATCAATCCGGCCCTGCTCATCGGCGGGCTGGAAGCCATCAACGGCATGGGCGGCGGCAACGCCCCGCAGCAGCAGGCCGCGCCGCGCACCACCCCCCAGGGCGCGCCCAAGGATGAGCTCGGCCGATTCGCCGCCGCCGTGCTGGCCCAGACCGAGGATGTGTGGACCGAGCTGTTCCGCGCCGATGGCAAGACCTATCAGGATCCCAAGCTGGTGCTGTTCTCCGGCGCCACGCGCTCGGCCTGCGGCGGCGCCCAGTCGGCCATGGGGCCGTTCTATTGTCCGCTCGACCAGAAGGTCTATCTGGACCTCTCCTTCTTCCAGGAGATGAAGACCCGCTTCAAGGCGCCGGGCGACTTCGCCGCCGCCTATGTCATCGCCCACGAGGTGGGCCACCATGTGGAAAACCTCATCGGCATCCTGCCCAAGGTGCAGCAGGCGCAGGCGCGCGCCTCATCGCGGGCGGAGGCGAACAACCTGTCCGTCCGCGTGGAGCTGATGGCCGATTGCCTCGCCGGGGTGTGGGCCTACCACGCCAATGCCCGCTTCCGCATTCTGGAGCCCGGCGATGTGGAGGAGGCGCTGAACGCCGCCACAGCCATCGGCGACGACCGGCTACAGAAGCAGTCGCAAGGTTATGCGGTGCCCGACAGCTTCACCCACGGCACCTCGCAGCAGCGGGTGAACTGGTTCACGCGCGGGCTGAAGGGCGGCTCCATGCAGCAATGCAATACCTTCTCAGGGGCGATCTGAACCGGCCTGCGTCAGGACCAGCCGGCATATCCTTCCCAGTTGCCGTCGCATTCGTGCGACGGGAGCGGCTTGCGTCACTCTCAGGGCACCGAGAGCATCCCCTCATTGAGCGGGCGCCCGGTTGCAACCCTCTTGCATTAAATCGATAAAACCCGCACCAATTTGCCTGTGTCGGACCCGTGGGCATGCACCTGCGGGCCGGCCGGTTCCGGCGCACCGCTCCCGAGACGAGGAGCCGGGCCCCGGCGAGGAAACGCCATGGACTTCACGCACCTCGCGGACGAGGTCTCGAACCAGCCGCCGCCCTACGGCGACATCAATCTCGCCGCCGGAGACCCCGCCCTCGCCGCCGCGTCCGAGCGGGCCGGCATGAACGGCGGTGCCTTTGCCTTCGGCGGCCAATGGGGCGGCTCGGACCAGCTTGCCCTCGGCCGCCTGGCCAATGAGAACCCGCCGGAGTTGCACAGTCACGACCCCCAGGGCCGCCGCTGCGACGTGGTGGAATTCCACCCCGCCTATCACGCCTTGATGGCGCAAAGCATGGATGCGGGGCTCCACTGTTCCAGCTGGGATGGCCCGGCACGACCGGCCGAGGCGCGGCGCGGCAATGCCCAGCGCGCGACCCGGCTCTATGTGGTGAGCCAGGTGGAGGCGGGCCACGTCTGCCCGCTCACCATGACCCACGCCGCCCCCGCAAGCCTTGCCGCGGCACCGGAGCTGCTGCGCGATTTCCTGCCCCGCATCCGCGCCCGCAACTATGACGGCCGCTTCGTGCCGTTCTGGGAGAAGGCCTCCGTCACCATCGGCATGAGCATGACGGAGCGGCAGGGCGGCACCGACGTACGCTCCAACACCACCCAGGCCGTGCCCATCGGCGGTAGCGAATACGAGATCACCGGCGCCAAGTGGTTCCTCTCGGCCCCCATGAGCGACGCCTTCCTGGTGCTGGCGCAGGCGCCCGGCGGCCTCACCGCCTTCCTGATGCCCCGCTTCCGGCCAGACGGCAGCGTCAACGGGGTCCGCCTCACCCGGCTCAAGCGCAAGCTCGGCAACCGCTCCAACGCCTCCTGCGAAGTGGAGTTCGAGCGCGCCTTCGCCTGGCGGGTGGGCGAGGAGGGGCGCGGCATACCCACCATCATCGGCATGGTGCAGATGACGCGGCTGGACTGCGCCGTCTCCTCCGCCGGCCTGATGCGCGCGGCGTTGGCGCGGGCGCTGCACCATGCCCGCCATCGTACCGCGTTCCAGAAGAAGCTTGTGGACCAGCCGGCCATGGCCATGGTGCTGGCCGACCTCGCGCTCGACCAGGAAGCCTTCGCCGCCCTCGCCTTCCGCCTTGCCCTGAGCTTCGACGAAGCGAACGGCTCCGGCACCGAGGCCGCCCATGCCCGGGTGCTGACGCCGGTGGCGAAATTCGCCGTGTGCAAGGCGGCGCCAGCCTTCATCGCCGAGACCATGGAGGTGCTGGGCGGTAACGGCTACGTGGAGGACTGCGCCCTGCCGCGCCTCTATCGCGAGGCGCCGGTCAACGCCATCTGGGAAGGCTCGGGCAATGTGATGGCGCTGGACCTCGCCCGCGTCGCCTTCCGTGAGCCGGATCTGGTGCAGGCGATTCTCGCCAACCTCAAGGAGCGCACGCGCGGCCTGCCCGGCGCCGCCAGCACGGCAGAAACCGTATCCCGGTGCCTTCAGTCCGGCGACCGCGAGGCCCACGCACGGCGCGCCGCCGAGGCCCTGGCCCTGCTGGCTGCGGCAGCGGCTCTCGCCGAATCGGCACCGACCGCGGTGACGGAAGCCTTTGCAGCCACGCGCCTTGCCACGGCACGGGGCATCTACGGCGCCAACGCCATCGATGCCGTGCGCGACCTCATGCTCGAACGGACGCTTGCCGCGTGAGGGGGCTGGGCCTCTCCTGTGGCGCGCTGTTGCCGGGCGCTGCTGCCCCGGGCTGTTGTCGCGCGCTCTTGCCATGTGCTCTTTCCGCTCGCTCTTGCCTCCTGCGGCCAAGCATGCGAAGGACGGCCGATCGCACAGCGCCGCCGCGGGGAACCCCTTCGCGCGGGCTGTTCGGCGTCGGCCATTGAAACCTCTTGCAGCCTTCGCTATAGGGGCCGACAACTCATTTCCGAAGGGGCCATGCGGCCAGCCCTCGGCCCTGAACGCAGACCTTGCATGATGCCCAAGGGCAGGATGCGCGGGCCGGCGGCGAGCAGAGCGGCCGAGCACACGAGAGGCGTCAGTCCATGTCTTCGACGTTCGACACGGTGGCCAACATCATCGCGGAAACCTGCGATATTCCGCGGGACACCATCACGCCGGACAGCCACGCCATCGACGATCTGGGCATCGACAGCCTCGACTTCCTGGATATCGCGTTCGCCATCGACAAGGCGTTCGGCATCAAGCTGCCGCTCGAGCAGTGGACCCAGGAAGTCAACGACGGCAAGGCCACCACCGAGCAGTATTTCGTGCTCAAGAACCTGTGCGCCCGCATCGACGAGTTGGTCGCTGCGAAGGCCGCGTGAGGCGCCTAGATGCGTCCTGAAGTCTTCAAGATGATCGACCGGGTCGTGTCCATCGACCCGTCGCTTCAGAAGATCCACTGCCAGGGACTGGTGCCGGAAGAGAGCTCCATCTTCGAGGGGCACTTTCCCGGCTATCCCATCATGCCCGGCGTGCTGCTCATCGAGGCCATGGCCCAGACCACCGGCTGGCTGGTGCTCGCCCGCAACCGCTTCAACAAGATGCCCTTCCTCGCCACCGTCAAGGAGGCGAAGCTGCGCACCTTCGTGCTGCCCGGGCAGAATCTCGATCTTTATTCCGAGATCCTCCACGAGGGCTCGGGCTTCGTCGTGGCGAAGACCCAGGCCACCCTCGAAGGCAAGCCCATCTGCTCCGCCGAGCTCACCTTCCGCGTGCTCCCCTGGCCGGAAGGCAAGATGAAGCCCGTGGTGATGAAGGTGGCCGAGCACGTCTCCTTCCCCCTTGCGGACTTTGCAGATGCCTGACGTGAACGCTGGCCGGCGCCGGATCCACCGCGACGTGTGGATCACCGGCATCGGCCTCGTCTCCTCCCTCGGGGAGGGGCTGGACGCCCATTGGGATGCGCTCGCCTCCGGCGCCGCGCCGGTGACCGACGCCACCACCTACGCGCCCTACGTGGTTCATCCGCTGGTCAAGGTGAACTTCGACACCCAGATCCCCAAGAAGGGCGACCAGCGGCAGATGGAGCCCTGGCAGCGCATCGGCACCTATGCGGCCGGCCTTGCGCTCGACTCGGCGGGGATCGCCAAGAATACCGAGATCCTGTCCAAGACCGACATGATCGTGGCGGCGGGTGGCGGCGAGCGCGATTTCGCCGTGGACGCCGCCATCCTCAACGATCTTGCCACCTCCAACGACGCCGGACGGCTGCTCAACGAGCGCCTGCTGTCGGACCTGCGGCCCACCCTGTCGCTGGCCCAGCTCTCCAACCTTCTGGCGGGCAACATTTCCATCGTGCACGGCGTCACCGGCTCCTCGCGCACCTTCATGGGTGAGGAGAGCGCCGGGGTGGACGCGACGCGCGTCGCCTATTCGCGCATTGCGGCCGGCCAAAGCGAGATCGCCCTCGTGGGCGGCGCCTACAATGCCGAGCGCGAGGACACCCTGCTCCTCAACGACCTCGACGATTTCTGCCTGAAGGGCGAGCTGAAGCCGGTGTTCGCCGCGCCGGGCATCGCCTCCGGCTCCATGGGCGCATTCCTGGTGCTCGAATCGCCGGAGCACGCCACGGCGCGCGGGGCCAAGCCCATTGCCAAGCTGTCCGGCGTGTGGTCGGAGCGGGCGAAGCGCGCGGTGGAAGGCGCAGTCGCCGAAAAGGTGGCCGCGCTTCTGTCCACCGCCGGAACACCGGCCGGAACCGCTGTCATTTCCGGCGCCACGGGGGCCCATGACGCCACCGAGGCCGAACGTGGGGCCCTGGCCGCCTCCGGCCTGCCGGTGCGGGCGGTGGCGAACCGTCTGGGCCACGGCTTCGAGGCGCAGTTCATCGCCGGCCTGGCGCTGGCGGCCCTCGCGGTGTCGAAGGGCGCCCTGTTCCCGCCGTCCGCCGGCGATCCGCTGGAGCAGGCGGGCGACGCCGCCGAGCGCATCGTGGTGACCCAGGTCGGACACTGGCGCGGCGAAGGCGCGGGCCTGGTGGAGAAGGCGTGAGGCTCGACCGGGGCGCCTGTTGCTCCATGGGTTTTGCGACGCGCTCGACCGGCTGTCCTTTCGCCATCGTCCCGGCGTTCCCAGGCGACGACAGGACGGGACAAGGCGCCGCCGCATTGTTCTTTGCGCCGCCTTCGGCTTATTTTCCGGACCCGCCGGCACGGACGTTCGCGCAGCCGCAGTTTGCGCGAGGCCGGGGGACACCATGGACGGCGCCTGGGGCGGGCGCGCTTCACGTAAAGGAGCCGCGAACATGACGCAGGCGCATCTGGACAAGTTCGGCCGCCCCATCGTGGTGGTGACAGGCATCGGCATCGTCACCTCCCTGGGCCAGGGCAAGGAAGACAACTGGCGCCGCCTCACCGCTGGCGAATCGGGCATCCACACCATCACGCGCTTCCCCATCGAGGGCATGCGCACCACCATCGCCGGCACGGTGGACTTCCTGTTCGACGGCCGCGTCGCCGCCCCGAACCTGTCCGAGAAGCTGGCGACGCTGGCGGCGGAAGAGGCCATCGCCGAAGCCGCCATTGGCTCGGACGGGGATTTTCCCGGCCCGCTGTTCGCGGCAGTGCCCCCCGTGGAGCTGGAATGGCCCGAGCGGCGGCAGCTGGCCGATGCCGTGGGTCACTACCCCATCGTCTATCATGACCTGCTCGGCGCAGCGGCCTCCGGCAAGTTCCGTCCCTGGCACGAGCGCTTCCTGTTCGGCTCGGTGGCGGATCGGCTCGCCGACCGCTTCGGCACCCGCGGCCAGCCCATCTCGCTGTCCACCGCCTGCGCCTCGGGAGCGACCGCCATCCAGCTCGGCGTCGAGGCCATCCGCCGCGGCGAGACCGATGTGGCGCTCTCCCTCGGCACCGATGGCTCGGTGCACCCGGAAGCGCTGATCCGCTTCTCGCTACTGTCGGCGCTGACCACCGCCAACGACAATCCGGAGGGCGCCGCCCGCCCCTTCGCCAAGAATCGCGACGGCTTCGTCATGGCCGAGGGCGCCGCCGCCCTGGTGCTGGAGAGCTATGAGCATGCGGTTGCGCGCGGGGCGAAGATCCTCGGCGTGCTGGAAGGCTGCGGCGAGATGGCGGACAACTTCCACCGCACCCGCTCCAGCCCCGACGGCCGCCCCATCATCGGCTGCATGACCAATGCCTTCGCCGACGCGGGTGTGACCCCGGACGACGTGGACTACATCAATGCCCACGGCACCTCGACGCCGGAAAACGACCGCATGGAATATGTGGGCATGAAGGCGGTGTTCGGCGACGAGAAGCTGGCGCAGACCCCGATCTCGTCCAACAAGTCCATGATCGGCCACACCCTGACGGCGGCCGGTGCCATCGAGGCGGCGGTGTCGCTGCTCACCATCGCCAACGGCCGCATCCCGCCGACCATCAACTACAATATCCCCGACCCGGCCATTCCCCTCGACGTGGTGCCCAACGTGGCGCGCGACGCGAAGGTGCGGCGGGTGATCTCCAACTCCTTCGGCTTCGGCGGGCAGAATGTCTGCCTCGTGCTGGCGGGGGAGCCGGCGTGAGGGGGACGGCGCGATGAGCCCCTCCGCCAAGCCCATCCTCGTCACCGGCGGCGGGCGTGGCCTTGGCGCCGCCATCGTGCGCGCCCTGGCGGCGGCGGGCTATCCCGTGACCTTCACCTACCGTTCGGCCGTGGCGGAAGCGCAGGCGCTGATGGACGAGATCCACGCCGCGCACCCGGACGCTGTCTTGTCTGCCCGCGCGCTGGACCTGGCCGACCGCGCCGCGGTGGAGGCCTTCGCCGAGGAGCTGGAGGCGGGGGATACGCTCTACGGCCTGTGCCACAATGCGGGCGCCTCCTACGACACCCTCGCCGCCATGATCGACCAGGACAAGGCCGAGACGGTGATGCAGGTGAACCATTTCGCCTTCGTGCGCCTTGCCCGCGCGGTGGTGCGGCCCATGACGCGGGCGAAGGCCGGGCGCATCGTCGCCATCGGCTCGGTGGCGGCGCTCCAGGCCAACCAGGGCAATGCGGCCTACGCGGCGTCCAAGGCCGCCCTGCTCGCCCATGTGCGCGGCCTTGCCATCGAGACCGCCCGGCGCGGCGTGACGGTGAACTATGTGGCCCCCGGCTTCATCGATACCGCCATGCTGGAAAAATTCGCCGACTATCGCGCGAAGATGGAGGCGCAGATCCCCGCCGGCCGCTTCGCGACGCCCGATGACGTGGCCCAGGTGGTGGCCTTTCTCTTCTCCCCCGGCGCGGGCTATATGACCGGCGCCATATTGCCGGTGGATGGCGGGCTTTCCGCCTCGCTCGCCGCCCACCGCTGACCCAACTTCCGAGAAAAAAAGAATGCGTGGCCTCCAGCTCGTCTCCGACCGCAGCCTCGAACTCGTCGACCTGCCCGAACCCGACGCCCCCGGCGCCGGCGAGGTGCAGATCCGCGTCAAGGCGCTGGCGCTCAACCATATCGACGTGTGGGGCTGGCGCGGCATGGCCTTCGCCAAGCGCAAGATGCCCCTCGTGGTGGGCGCGGAGGCCGCCGGCGAGATCGTGGCGCTGGGCGCGGACGTGCGCGGCCTGAAGGTGGGGCAGACGGTGGCCATGTACGGCGCCATGACTTGTGGCCACTGCGTCAACTGCCTTAAGGGGCGGGATAATCTCTGCCAGAACGTGGGCGGCGTGCTGGGCTTCCACATCGACGGCTTCGCCCGCGACGTGATCAACATGCCCGAGCGCCTCGTCATCCCGGCGCCCGAGGGCGTCTCCTTCGAAGATGCGGCCTGCGCCGGCATCACATTCTCCACCGTCGAGCACATGCTGTTCGACAACGCGCAGCTGGAACAGGGCGAGACCGTGCTGGTCCATGCCGGCGGATCGGGCATCGGCTCCGCCGCCATCCGGCTCGCCAAGGACGTGGGCGCCACCGTCATCACCACGGTCGGCGACGACGAGAAGCTGGAGAAGGCGAAGGCGCTGGGCGCCGACCACGTCATCAATTATCGCAAGGACCGGTTCGAGCACGAGGTCCGCAAGATCACCAAGAAGGTGGGCGTGGACGTGGTGTTCGAGCATGTGGGCGCCGACACCTGGAATGCCTCGCTGCTGTCCATGAAGCCCGGGGCGCGCCTCGTCACCTGCGGCTCCACCTCCGGCGTGAGCGTGCAGATGAACCTGATGCAGCTGTTCCAGCGCCAGTACAAGATCTTCGGCTCGTTCGGCGCCACCATCCGCAATGTGTCGGAGGGCCTTGAGAAGATGGGCCGTGGCATCAAGCCGGTGATCGATACTGTGGTGCCGCTGGAAAACTTCAACGAGGGCCTGGAGCGGCTCGAGAGCCGCAAGGTCTTCGGCAAAATCGTGGTGAAGTTCTAAGGGCTCGACGCGGCGCGCTCGGCCGTGACCCGCTTGTCCCACACCGTCCGCCGCCTGCTCCTCCGGCTGCGTCTTGCGCTGCAGCCGGTAGTGGAAGTGCTGGTGGGCGGCTATGTGCGCGGCTCCATCTGGTGGCTGCGCCTGTGGCCGCTCTGGCTGTCGGCCGGGGGCATGGCCTTCTGGGCGCGCACGTTCGGCCCCTTCTTCGCGGTGAGCAAGGTGGCGCGGCGCAACCTCACCGCCGCCTATCCCGAAAAGAGCAAGGGCGAGATCAGCGACCTCGTGCGCGGCGTGTGGGCCAACATGGGCCGGCTCACCGCGGAATTTGCCCAGCAGGACCGCCTGTGGGACTACGACCCCGCTCGGCCCGGTGAAGGCCGCGTGGAAGTGGTGGGCGCCGAGATCTTCCAGCGCCTGCGCGATGACGGGCGCCCGGCCCTGTTCTTCACCGCCCATACCGGCAATTGGGAAATGTGCGCCATCGCCGGCGCCAAGTTCGATGTACCCGGCGGCGTGCTCTATCGGGCGCCCAACAATCGGCGTGCCGCCGCGCTGATCGAGGAGATGCGCTCCGGCACCATGCCGGGCCTCATCCGCGCCGGCCGCGACGCCGGCCGCCAGATGGCGCGCATGCTGGCCGAGGGGCAGCATCTGGGCATGCTGATCGACCAGTACTGGACCGGCGGCCCCGAGGTGACCTTCTTCGGCCGGCCCTGCGCCACCAACCCGACGCTCGCGCGCCTCGCCCGGCAGTTCGATTGCCCGGTCCACGGCATGCGCGTCATCCGCCTGCCCGGCGCGCGCTTCCGCGTGGAGATCACGGACGAGATCGCCCTGCCCCGCGATGGCGAGGGCAAGATCGACGTGGTGGGCGCCATGCAGACCGTCACCGGCGTGATCGAGGGCTGGGTGCGCGAATATCCCGACCAGTGGCTGTGGCTCCATCGCCGCTGGCGCTGAGGCCACCCGCGCCCGGATGCGGACAGGAGAGTTGGCCGCAACCCTTGCCCCCGCTGCGGCGATCCTATAAAGCCGCGCTTTCCGTTTTAAGGGGTCTTGAGGGATGAGCACGGCTGACGTTGCCGTCATCATGGGCAGCCAGTCCGATTGGGAAACCATGCGCCACGCGTCCGAGACGCTGGAAGCGCTGAAGATCCCGCACGACAGCCGCATCGTCTCCGCCCATCGCACGCCCGAGCGCATGTACGCCTTCGCCCGCAGCGCGAAGGCGGACGGCTTCAAGGTGATCATCGCCGGCGCCGGCGGGGCGGCCCACCTGCCGGGCATGGTGGCGGCGCTCACCACCCTGCCCGTGTTCGGCGTGCCGGTGCAGTCCAAGGCCCTGTCCGGCCTCGACAGCCTCTATTCCATCGTCCAGATGCCGGCCGGCGTTCCGGTAGGGACGCTGGCCATCGGCGTCGCCGGAGCGACCAATGCGGCGCTGCTGGCGGCTTCCGTGCTGGCGCTCTCGGACCCGGCCCTGTCGCAACGCCTCGAAGCCTGGCGGGCATCCCGCACCGCGGCGGTGGCGGAACGGCCGGCCTGAGCCATGCTGAAACCCGGAAGCGTCATCGGCATCCTCGGCGGCGGCCAGCTCGGCCGCATGATCGCGCTCGCTGCGGCGGAGCTGGGCCTGAAGACCCATATCCTGTGCCCCGACAAGGATAGCCCCGCCTTCCATGTGAGCGAACACCACATCTGCGCGCCCTACGACGACTTCGCGGCGCTGGAGCGCTTCGCGGCCGGCGTGGACGTGGTGACCTACGAATTCGAGAACGTGCCGCTGGCCACCGCCGAGTTCCTCGCCGCCCGGGTGCCCCTGAGGCCGGGCGCGAAGGCCCTCGCCATCACCCAGGACCGACTGGCGGAAAAGAGCTTCGTGCGCGACCTCGGCATCGAGACCGCGCCGTTCGCCGCCGTGGACGACCTCGCCGGCCTTGAGGCGGGCGTGGCGGCGCTTGGCCTGCCGGCGGTGCTGAAGACCCGGCGCTTCGGGTATGACGGCAAGGGCCAGGTCATCATCCGCCCGGAGGAAGACCTCACCGCCGCCTGGCACGCCCTGGGCCGGCAGAGCGCGATCCTGGAGGGCTTCGTCGCCTTCGAGCGCGAGGTCTCGGTGGTGGCGGCGCGGCGGGCCGATGGCGCCTTCCAGGCCTTCGACGTGACCGAGAACGTGCATCGCGAGCACATCCTGCACACCTCCACCGTGCCCGCCACCCTGTCGGCCGGCGCGGCGCGCCAGGCCCGGTCCATCGCCCGCGCCATCGGCGATGCCCTCGACTATGAGGGGGTGTTCGCGGTGGAATTGTTCGTGGTGGGATGCGGCGCGGACGAACGGGTGATCGTCAACGAGATCGCCCCGCGCGTGCACAACAGCGGGCACTGGACCCAGGACGGCGCCGTGACCTCCCAGTTCGAGCAGCATGTGCGCGCCATCGCCGGCTGGCCGCTGGGCGAGGTGGCGCGCATCGGCCGGGTTGAGATGACCAACCTCATCGGCGCCGACGTGCATGACTGGCATGCGCTGCTCGCCGAGCCCGGCGCCCACGTCCATCTCTACGGCAAGGACGAGGCCCGCGCCGGCCGCAAGATGGGCCACGTGGTGCGGGTGCGCCGCGATCCGGAAGCCTGCACCAACATTCCGGAAGCCGGCTGCTAGAACACTGTTCCCGCCCCTCGGCAGGACTGTCCCAGAGCTGTCACAGCCGTGCCATCGAGCCTGACCAAAATACCGCCTGAAGCTTGACCTTCCGCGACCTGAGGCGAATCGCCATGGCGACGCCGACCTCGCCCTGAGTCATATGTGCGCAACCCAGTATCAATACTATGATACCATACTGGCTCGGGGAATTCCGTTGGCCCAGGATCGCTTCAAGGATTGGCTGCGCGAGCTTGCGCGGCACATGGCCCGCACGGGCCGCTATGGCAGCTGGCGTCTGATCCAGATCGAGCTGCGCTTCATGCAGGGCATCCGGGAGGCGGCGAACTGCTTTGCCGATTCCGAGATCCGGACGGAGCTGGACGCCCTGTGCCGCGAGGCGCAGAAGCAGGCGGGGCGGGCCATCGCCCTGCCCGTGCTGGAACCCTCCACCGATTCCGCCTTCGCCGCCGCCACGCGGTGACCGCATCCGCGGTCGACCTCGTGGATCGGCCGGCGGGAAGATGAGCCGGCACAAGGCCCGCCTTGCTTTTCCGGTGCGTCTGGGATGTGGACAAGGCACAAGGCTTCTGATAAGAGAGCAGCCTTCCGGATGAGCTGAAGTCGAGCGAAAGGCTCGCGCTTCCCCGGTCCGGGTGTTCAGATCAAAGTTGGCCAGATCACGGCTTGCTGGGCTCGGCGCAACAGCTCGAAGAGGTAAACACGTGCAAGTTCTCGTCCGCGACAACAATGTTGATCAGGCCCTCAAGGCGCTCAAGAAGAAGATGCAGCGCGAGGGGATCTTCCGCGAGATGAAGCTGCGTGGCCATTACGAGAAGCCCTCCGAGAAGCGCGCCCGCGAGGAGGCCGAGGCCATCCGTCGCGCCCGCAAGCTCGCTCGCAAGCGCGCCCAGCGCGAGGGTCTCATCCCCTCCAAGCCGCGCCCGACCCGCTGATCCGGCCGGCGCTGCGCGGTCCTGAACCGGCGCGGCGCAGCAGCTCCCAGCTTTCAGCCATTTCAACCGCGCGTGCCTGCATGCGCGGATCCTGCTTGTCTGATACCGCACGGCCTCGGCCACCCCGCTGATCCATGGGCGGGCGGTTTGGTGAGGCGCTCGCGCAATCGCGCAGAGGAGCGCCGCTCCCGGCCCCTTCTGTCCCGTGCCATCCCGTTTTCATCAACATCGCTCATGCTGCCGCAGAGATGCGCCGTGCCCGCGGACCCGTGCGCACAGGGCGCGTGGTTCAGCGACCAGTTAGCGGTGCAATCAGATCGGAACGTGATCTAGAGTGCCAGCGGCGGACGCGGATGCGGCGGCCCCGGGCGCGCTCCGGGTGCGGCAGGCGCCGCGGTCAGGGGAGAGGCTCATGGTTGCGCGTGTGGTCGCGGTCGAACCCTTCGACATCATCGTGTTCGGCGCCACCGGCGATCTCGCGCGGCGCAAGCTGCTGCCGGCCCTGTTCGAGCGTGATCTCGCCGGCCAGATGCCCGACGAGGCCCGCATCATCGGCGTCTCCCGGCGCCCCATGGAGCGGGCGGCATTCCAGGATTTCGCCCGGGACGCGGTGGAGATGTCCGACGGCATCGAGGATGCCCGCCCCGCCCGCCTCGCCCATTTCCTCGACCGGCTCGACTATGTGGCGGTTGACGCCCAGTCCGACGCCGGCTGGGCTGACCTTGCCCGCCTGCTGGACGAGGGACGCGACCATGTCCGGGTGCTCTATCTCGCCGTGGGGCCGGACCTGTTCGATCCCATCTGCGCCCGCATCGGGGAACACGGCATCGTCACCGACAAGACCCGCGTGGTGGTGGAAAAGCCGGTGGGTAAGGACCTCGCCTCGGCGCTGAAGGTCAATGCCGCCGTCGGCAAGGTCTTCCGCGAGGAAGCGGTGTTCCGCATCGATCATTATCTCGGCAAGGAAACAGTGCAGAACCTGATGGCGCTCAGGTTCGCCAACGCCCTGTTCGAGCCGGTGTGGAACAACGCCCACATCGACCATGTGCAGATCACGGTGGCCGAGAGCATCGGCACCGCGGGCCGCGCCGGTTACTACGACACCGCCGGCGCCCTGCGCGACATGGTGCAGAACCATATTCTCCAGCTGCTCTGCCTGGTGGCCATGGAGCCGCCCGTATCGCTGGACGCGGATGCGGTGCGCGACGAGAAGCTGAAGGTTCTCAAAGCCCTCACCCCCATCACCGAGGCCAATGCCGCCCAGCTCACCGTGCGCGGCCAGTATCGCGCCGGCGCTTCATCGGGCGGGGCCGTGCCGGGCTATCTGGAGGAGCTGGGCTCCTCCACCTCGGAGACCGAGACCTTCGTGGCCCTGAAGGCGGAAATCGGCAACTGGCGCTGGTCCGGCGTGCCTTTCTACCTGCGCACCGGCAAGAGGCTGGCATCGCGGGTGTCGGAGATCGTGGTCGCGTTCCGGCCCATTCCCCATTCGGTGTTCGACGCGCAGGCGGGTCCCATCGTGGCCAACCGCCTCGTCATGCGGCTCCAGCCCGACGAGGGCGTGAAGCTCTGGCTCATGATCAAGGACCCCGGCCCCGGCGGCATGCGGCTCCAGCACGTGCCCCTCGACATGAGCTTCGCCAGCGTGTTCGGCGTGCGCAACGCCGACGCCTACGAGCGCCTCATCATGGATGTGGTGCGCGGCAACCAGACCCTGTTCATGCGCCGCGACGAGGTGGAGGCGGCCTGGAACTGGATCGATCCCATCCTCGACGCCTGGCGAACCTCCCGCGAGCTGCCCAAGCCCTACACCGCCGGCACCTGGGGGCCCTCCGCCGCCATCGCCCTCATCGAGCGGGACGGACGGACCTGGACCGACGATGCCTGAGGCCGCCTTTTCCGAGAAACCCATGACGACATCCTCCCACCCGACACCCGCCCTCCCCTTCGCCCTTGCCGCCTATGACGACCCCGCTGCCCTTGCCCGCGCCCTGGCGGCGCACGTGGCGGAGGCGTTGCGCGCCCGCGTCGCCCGCGACGGATCGGCGAGCCTTGCCGTCTCGGGCGGCCGCACGCCGACGCGCTTCTTCGAGACCCTGTCCGGCGCGCCGCTCGACTGGAGCCGCATCACCGTGACCCTGGTGGATGAGCGCTGGGTGCCGGAAACATCGGATCGCTCCAACGCCGCCCTGGTGCGGCGCCACCTGCTCAAGGGACCTGCCGCCGCCGCCCGCTTCGTACCGCTCTTTACCGGCGCGCCGACGCCGGAAGAGGGGCTCGCGGGGGCCGAGGCCGCCGTCGCCGCCCTGCGCGCCCCGTTCGCCGCCGTGGTGCTGGGCATGGGGGATGACGGGCACACCGCCTCCTTCTTCCCCGGCGCGCCGACGCTTGCCGCCGCCATCGATCCGGCCGGCACGGCGCGTCTCATCGCCGTGCGCGCGGAGGCGGCCGGCGAGCCGCGCATCACTTTCACCCTGCCGCCCCTCATCTCAGCCGACCTGCTGCTCCTGCACATCGAGGGCGCGACCAAGCGCGCGGTGCTGGAGCGGGCCGCGGCCGGTGGCAATGGGGCGGACCAGCCGATCCGCGCCGTGCTCGCCAATGCCCCAAGGCCGCTGGACGTGCTCTGGTGTCCCTGAAGCCGTTTTGACTGCCTCCCCTTTCCTTCCCGCGACCCGGGTTCCCACATTGCCCAAACAGGGCCTGATGGAGATTTCGCGCCCATGACGTCTAACGCCCACGCGACCGACGCCGCCTTCAAGGCCCTCGCTATCGCCTGGACCACCCGCGAGGGACGCATCCTCGACCTGTTCGCGCAACCGGACCGGTTCGAGCGCTTTTCGGTGGCCTATGGCGACCTGCTCATCGATTTCTCCAAGACCGCCATTACCGACGACATCCTCTCCCAGCTCCTTGAGCTTGCCCGCGCCGGCGGGGTGGAGGCCCAGCGCGACGCCATGTTCGCCGGCGACCACATCAACCTCACCGAGGATCGCGCGGTGCTGCACACCGCCTTGCGCGACCAGGCAAGCGACACCATCCAGGTGGACGGCATCGACGTGAAGCCCGGCGTAGTGGAGACGCTCGCGCGCCTCGGCGATTTCGCCACCGGCGTGCGCGAGGGCCGCATCGCCGGGGCGCGGGGCGGCGTCATCACCGACGTGGTCAACATCGGCATCGGCGGCTCGGACCTCGGCCCGGCCATGGTGACGCTGGCGCTCGCGCCTTACCACGACGGGCCGCGCTGCCACTTCGTCTCCAACGTGGACAGCGCCCACATCACCGACGTGCTGAAGGGGCTCGACCCCGCCACCACCCTGTTCATCGTGGCCTCCAAGACCTTCACCACGGTGGAGACCATGACCAACGCCGCCACCGCCCGCGCCTTCATCGTGAATGCGCTGGGCGAGGACGCGGTGGGCGCCCATTTCGCCGCCGTCTCGACCGCGCTCGACAAGGTGGGGGCGTTCGGCATCCCGGCCGATCGGATCTTCGGCTTCTGGGACTGGGTGGGCGGGCGCTATTCGGTGTGGTCGGCCATCGGCCTGCCGCTGATGCTCGCCATCGGCCCGGACCGGTTCCGGGAATTCCTCGCCGGCGCGGCGGCCATGGACGAGCACTTCCGCTCCGCCGTTCTCGACCAGAACCTGCCGGTGCTGCTGGGACTCATCGGCCTATGGCATCGCAATGCCTGCGGCTTCCCGAGCCGGGCCATCATCCCCTACGACCAGCGCCTCGCCCGGCTGCCGGCCTATCTCCAGCAGCTCGACATGGAGAGCAACGGCAAGAGCGTGACGCGGGACGGGGCCGCCGTCAGCCGGCCCACCGGCCCCATCGTGTGGGGCGAGCCCGGCACCAATGCGCAGCATGCCTTCTTCCAGCTGCTGCACCAGGGCACGGACATCGTGCCGGTGGAATTCCTGGTGGGGGCGCAGAGCCACGAGCCGGCGCTGAAGGACCACCAGGACCTGCTGGTGGCCAATTGCCTGGCCCAGTCCGAGGCGCTCATGCGCGGGCGCACGCTGGAGGAGGCGACGGCCCAGCTCCGGGCCAAGGGCATCAGCGAGGACAAGGTGGCGGAGATCGCGCCCCATCGCGTCTTCCCCGGCGACCGCCCGTCGCTGACCATCGCCTATGCCACCCTCGACCCGTTCACCCTCGGGCGCATCATCGCGCTCTACGAGCACCGGGTGTTCGTGGAAGCGGCGGTGTGGGGCATCAATGGCTTCGACCAGTGGGGCGTGGAGCTGGGCAAGGAACTCGCCACCCAGTTCCTGCCCGCCGTCACCGGCGGTGCACTGCCGCCGAGCGCATCGGCATCCACCTCCGGCCTCATCGCCCATCTCGACGCGGTCGCTGGGGGCTGAGCCCTTCCCTATCGGCAGGTAGCGCGTTCTTCCCGTCAGCCCTCGCATGTGCGATGCTGCTATGCAGCAATGCGGGGGTCCCTCTGCGTATTATGTATACCACATTGATCTCGGCCTGCGCTATGAAGAGGTCGATCCCGGTGGTGCATCGCACGTGAGGGCTCATTCGGGGTGGCACTTGAGGTGCCCGGAGAGAAGATGATGAACGCGCTTGAACTGACGGCCTTCGGCCTTTTCGGCATTGTGCTCTCGCTCGCGGTGACCGGCCTGAACGCACAGAAGCCTTACATGTCGGTTGCCGGCGGCATGGGCATTCCGGTGGAAGACGTGCTGCTGCAGCCGTCCGAGCCGCGCTTCGCCTCCGTGCGCACCGCCGCCAACGGCGCGGTGGAAGTGGCCGTCGCGCCCCGCCATAACTGATAAAGGTGCCGCGGGGGACCTCGGACCTTCGGGATCCAGGCGCCCCTGCGGACAGAAAGAAGGGAGCGGCACGCCGCTCCCTCAAGTTAGGCCCGGGGTAGGTGGGCCAAGGTGAAGTCCGATGCCGGGGCCGGGTTTCCCCGCCCCCGTTCCATCGGGCAATCTTCAGCCGACGACCTTGGCGCTGGGGACGTCCACCTCTTCCTTCGCTACCGCTTGGAGCACGAACCGGGTCCGCAGCGGCTTCAGGACGAAGAGCGCCATGAGCGCGGCGAGGGCGTTGACGCCCGCCGTCAGCATGAACACCAGGTCCCAGTTGCCGAGCTTGGCAACCGCGACCGAAGCCAGCGGCACCACGAGCGAGGCCGTGCCCTTCGCGGTGTAGAGCAGGCCGGCGTTGGTGGTGGCAAAGCGCGAGCCGAAGGTATCGCCGCACGTCGCCGGGAACAGCGAGTAGATCTCGCCCCAGGCGAAGAAGACGAGGCCGGTGAGGATCACGAACGCGATCGGGTCGGCACCGAACTTGGCCAGAGCCAGCACGCCCACCGCTTCCAGCGAGAAGGCGATGAACATGGTGTTCTCACGCCCGATATTGTCCGACACCCAGCCGAAGAACGGGCGGGTCACGCCGTTCAGCACCCGGTCGATGGACAAGGCGAAGGTCAGGGCCGGCAGGGTCAGGCCCAGGATCGAGACCGGCACGTCGGCGATCTTGAAGTCCTTGGCGATGGAGCCGAGCTGGGCGGTCGCCATCAGGCCGCCGGCGGCCACCAGGACGAACATCAGATACATGACCCAGAACACCGGGGCCTTGAGCATCTCGCCCGGACCATAGCTGCGACGGCTCTGGGTGGTGGAGGTGGCGGCGACGGCCGGCACCTGGCCGGGCTTCGGGCTCATCAGGAACAGCGATGCCACCAGCACCACGGCACCCTGGATCAGGCCGAAGAACAGGAAGGTGTGCTCGTAGCCCTGCGCCTTGATCATGGCCGCGATGGGCACGATGGTCAGGGCCGATCCGGCGCCGAAGCCGGCGGCGGTGATGCCGGCGGCAAGGCCGCGGCGATCCGGGAACCACTTCAGCGCCGCGCCCACGGCCGTACCATAGACCGCGCCGGCGCCGGCGCCGCCGAGGGCCGCCGAGACATAGAGCATGGGAAGGCTGGCGGCGACCGAGTTGAGAGCCCAGGACAGGGCGCACAGGATGCCGCCGATGAACACCACAGGCCGCGGTCCGAACTTGTCCACGAACCAGCCTTCCACCGGGACCAGCCACGTCTCGAATACGACGAAGATGGTAAAGGCCACCTGGATGGCGGCGCGACCCCACTGGTGTTTCTCGTTCATCGGTTCGACGAACAGCGTCCAGCCGTACTGGAGATTGGCGATCATGGACATGCAGACCACGCCGATGGCGAGCTGCATCCATCTTCCGCCCAACGGCCCGCGCACGGGCGTCGAAAGATTCTGCGACATTTCCTTCCCTTTCTCACTGGGGATCATCGAAAGCGATGAACGGCCCGTGACGGTCACCATTCTTGATGCGGGCCTTCTTGACCGAGCCCGCTCGCGTACCGAGGAGGAAGCTGTATCAAAAATACGGTATACATAATGCGTTTAACGGCTATGTAACTGATACATGCCGTTGTTTTCAGGGGTTATCTCAAAGCCAAATGCCGTGCGAGCGCGGCGCAATCGAGCAAAGGCTTGCAGCGTTTTCTTGAGTCTTGATTGCGCTCTCTGAATAGAGATGCATGTAACGCCAGTTTCTACATCGACACAATTGCGACCGATTGGCAACCCACCCCGCGAATGCATTCGAAGACATGCGCGAGCCGAAAACACGCGCGAGCCCATGACCGCCCCGGCGGTGCGGATCGGGGGCGCACAGACGAAAAAAGCCCCGGCACAAGGCCGGGGCTTGAGGGGCCGCCACTAGGACGGCGGAGGGACGGGGTCGGTCGCCCCACCCGGCGCATGGCGCTGGAGGGGCGAAGCCCGGGGGCACGCCGATCTGGCCCCTATGCGGACCTCGATCGTTCTCGCGCCCTTGCCTTTGGGCTTCCGAATAAGGCCCGATCGCCCTGCACCGCAGGATGACCGGAAAATGTCTCGTATCTTCTGAAACTTGAACCTGGAGGACCGACCGTGCCGGCGGCGCCGACCCGGTCGGATCCGAAGGGTCAGGCCGTCGCTTCGCGGGCTGCGGTCGCAGCAGCGGCCGCCTCTGCATTCTGCCGGTGGTGGCGCGCCAGCATGGGCCGCAGGACAAAGAGCGCTCCGAAGGCCGCGGTCAGGTCCATGGCGGCCACCGTGTAGAGCACGGTGGTCCAGGTACCCGTCGCCTCCATCAGGATGTTGGCGAGCGGCACCAGCAGGGCGGCAAAGCCCTTGGCCGTGTAGAGCATGCCGTAGATCTTGCCGATGTGCTTGGAACCGAAGGTATCCGCGGCAGTCGCCGAGAACAGGGAGTAGACTTCGCCCCAGGCCAGGAAGACCACGCCGGACAGGATGATGAACGCCCACGGATTGTGGCCGAACGTGCCCAGCGCGACGATGCCGAGGCCTTCCATGGCGAAGGCGAAGAACATGGTCTTCTCACGGCCGATATGGTCGGAGATCCAGCCGAAGAAGGGGCGGGAGAAGCCGTTCAGGATGCGGTCCAGCATCAGGGCGAAGGGCAGTGCCGCCATGGCGAAGAAGTAGAGGTCGACGTTGATGTGCTTCACGCCGAGGTCTTCGGCGATCACGCCCAGCTGCGCCACGGCCATGAGGCCGCCGGACACGGTCAGAACGAACAGGGTGAGCATGATCCAGAACACCGGGGTCCGGAGCGCCTCGCCGAGCGTATAGTCGCGCCGGCTCTGGGCCACGGTGGAGGAATAGATCACCTCGGTCTTGGACGGCGCCCGCAGGAAGCCGGCCGCGAGCAGGATCACCGCGCCCTGGATCAGGCCAAAGGTGAAGAAAGTGTCCTGATAGCCGCTGGTCTTGATCATCGCGGCGATGGGCAGGATGGTCAGCACCGTGCCCGAGCCGTAGCCCGCCGCAGTGAGGCCCACGGCCAGGCCGCGGCGATCCGGGAACCACTTCAGCGCGGCGTTCACGCAGGTGGCGTAGACGCAGCCGACGCCGATGCCGCCGACAGCCGCCGCCACATAGAGCGCGGTGAGCGAGCCGGCATAGGAATTCAGCACCCAGGACAGGCCGGTGAACAGGCCGCCCACCATGACCATGACCCGCGGGCCGTACTTGTCGATGAAATAGCCCTCGATGGGCGTCAGCCAGGTCTGCACCACGACGAAGACGGTGAAGGCGACCTGCACGGAGGCACGCGTCCAGCCGTGCGTGGAGACGATTTCCGGGACAAACAACGTCCAGGAATACTGGATGTTCGCCGCGGCGACCATACAGACGATGCCGGCGACAAGTTGCAGCCAGCGATTGGTCGCAGGCGCCTTTACTGCTGCTTCAACCATTTTTCCTACCCCTTGAGACTTTTATATTTTTTGATGTTGTTAACCGCTCCACCCTCTTTTTGTCCCTCATGGAGCGGCGGATGTTCAAACGGGCGTTTTTCTCCCGTCAGACTGCACCGGCGGCACGCATGCCGGCGATCTCTTCATGGGTGTAGCCAAGGGTGGCCAGCACCTCGTCCGTATGCTCGCCGAGGAGCGGCGCGCGCTCGACGGGAACGTGGCTTGCGGACAAATGGATGGGGGATCCCACGGTGACGTAGGTGCCGCGCTCGGGATGCGGCACCTCCACCAGGAAGCCCCGGTCATAGAGCGCGCGGTCCTCCAGGATGTCCTTGGTGGACAGCACCGGGCCGCAGGGAACGTCGATGGCCTTAAGCTGCGCCATGACCTCGAACTTGGTGCGCTTGGCGGTCCAGCGCTCGATGATTTCGAAGCACTGCTCCAGCCGCTGCGCCCGGGCCTCGTGGGAGGCGAACTTGGGATCGTCGATGAGGTCCTTGCGGCCCACCAGCCGCATCAGCGGCGCCCAGCCCTGGGGCTGGATGATGACGTAGCAGTAATCGTTCTCGCCCCCCGGCGCGCAGCGCAGGGCCGCGCCGGGCTGGCCGCCGCCCGAGCAGTTGCCGGCCCGCGGCACGCAGTCCCCTTCCGGGGCGCCGGGATATTCGGTGAGCGGCCCGGCTTCGAGGCGCTGCTGGTCGCGCAGCTTCACCCGCAGAAGGTTCACCACGCAGTCCTGCATGGCCACGTCCACCTTCTGACCCTCGCCGGTGACGGTGCGCTGGTAGAGCGCCGCGAGGATACCGGTGACGCAATGGATGCCGGTGCCGGTGTCGCCGATCTGAGCGCTGGAGGCGGTGGGCGGGCCCGACCGCCAGCCGGTGGTGCTCATGGCGCCGCCCATGGCCTGGGCGATGGTCTCATAAGCCTTGGCGTCCACGCCGGCGCCCTCCGCGAAGCCGCGGATGGAGGCATAGATGAGGCGCGGGTTGCGGGCGCGGACGGCCTCGTAACCGAAGCCCTGGCGGTCCAGCACGCCGGGGCCGAAATTCTCGACCAGCACGTCGCAGGCGTCGATCAGGCGCCCCATGGCTTCCTGGCCCTGCGGCGTCTTGATGTTGATGGTGACGCTCTGCTTGTTGGCGTTCAGCATCGTGAAGTAAAGGCTGTCCACATTGGACTTGTCGCGCAGCTGCGTCCGGGTGATATCCCCGCGCCGCGGCATCTCGACCTTGATGACCTCCGCCCCCAGCCACGCAAGAAGTTGCGTCGCGGAGGGGCCGGACTGCACGTGCGTCATGTCCAGGACGCGCACGCCTTCGAGCGCCTTGCCCATGCCTCCACTCCCGGATTTCCCTGCCCTGATTTGCGGAGCCGCCGGTCTGCGCCGGCTTGCCGTTCGCTGGGTCACCGGCTTCGCCGGGTCGCCACTCGCTGGTTCGCCGGCCAGAGGCCGGCTTGTGTGTCTTGCTTGGGTTCGCCAGCCCCTGCCGGCAGGGACTGGACCCTGAGGGCATCGTCCGCGGTACTCATGTGTACTGAATTACGTATGCCAGATACAAAATGTAGCACCGTCATTCGGTCCCCGCAATCACTTTGCGTGAGGACCTCACCTAAGGGCGGCGAGACCCGCTTCCATGCCCGCGGTGACCGGCTCGCGGAGGGCCGCTTCCTCTTCCTTGAGGTAGTGGCGCATGAGATCGGTGGCGCTGATGACCCCGACAAGACTGTGGTTCTCGATCACGGGAAGGTGGCGCACCTGGTGCTCCACCATCAGCCGCAGCACGGTCTCAATGCTGTCGGCGAGGCTGCAGCTGATCACCTCCCGCTTGAGCAGGCTGGCGAGAACCATCTTGGGCGTGTTGGCGCCATGCTCCAGCACGGCACGGGTGACATCGCGCTCGGAAAAAACACCGACCACGGTGTTGCCTTCGGTGCGGCACACGTCCTTGACGATGACGGAGGAGATGTTCTCCCGCTTCATCACCAATACGGCGTCGGCCACGGTTTCATGCATGCGCAGGGTAATGATGCGGGTATCGCGCTTGGCCCGCAGCATGTCGTCCACGGTCATCATTGGCGTTCTCCCCTGGCTCGGGCATGGGCTGGAGGCTTGTCGTGCAAGCGGTTCGCAGCGCGCATCCCGACCTACGTTCAAAACCGGATTCCCCAATCAGATCGATTTGACCTGATCGGACCCGGCCCTGTGTTCGCCGTCATGGGCGGGGCTTGGGCCAAATAGGCCGCCCCGTCTTCTGGGAGAGATGCTGGTATTCAAAATACATTCTGTCAACGCGCACCGCGGCATGAACCGCGCCATATCTTTGCTGCAGCGCAATGCAACTGGGCAGCAGGTGCGGCATTGCTTACCACCTGCAATCATGCTGCCATTAGATATGATGTATATGGTGGGCAAAGGCGGGAATCACGCGGCGCCGATCCGGCGAACCTGATCAGCCAGGGGCGAAAGGGTGCGATGACGTACCAGGATATCAACGTGAAGCCGATCGAGACCGAATCGAGCTTCCGGATGAAGGCGTACAAGGCGCTGAAGGCGGCCATCATGGAGATGGACATCTACAGCCACCCCGAGGAGATCCGCCTCGAGGAACGCCAGCTCTCGGAACGACTCGGCGTCTCGCGCACGCCCATTCGCGAGGCCATGACCCTGCTGGAGCAGGAAGGCTTCGTGCGATCCGTGCCACGCCGCGGCATCTTCGTGGTCCGCAAGACCAAGCAGGAGGTGATCGAGATGATCACCGTCTGGGCGGCGCTGGAGAGCATGGCCGCGCGCCTTGCCTGCGAGCGGGCGACCGAGGCGGAGATCCGCCTGCTGCGCGAGAATGTGCGCGCCTTCGCCAACCGCGATCCGGAGGACTACGTCTCGGAATATTCCGAGGCGAACCTCGCCTTCCACAAGCTCATCATCCGCATGTCCGGATGCCAGCTCATCGCCGAGACCACAGAAAACCTGTTTCCGCACATGCGCGGGGTGCGCAAGGTCACCATCGGCCAGGACCACCGCGCCCAGCGCTCCATCGTGGACCACACCAAGATCGTGGAAGCCATCGAGAAGCGCGACCCGGACCTCGCCGAGCGCCTGGTGCGCGAGCACACCATGGGTCTTGCCCGCCATGTGGCAGAGCACGGTAATTTCCTGGACTGAGCGCCCGGCGACGCGCGCAACAAAAAAGGCCGGCGCATGCGCCGGCCTTTTTCTTGTCTCAGAGGCTCTCAGGCCGCCTTGTGCTTGCCGATCATCTCGATGAAGCGGTCGAACAGATAGTGGCTGTCCTGCGGGCCGGGGCTCGCCTCGGGGTGGTACTGCACCGAGAACACCGGCCGGTCGGCCAGCGCGATGCCGGCATTCGAGCCGTCGAACAGGGAGACATGGGTCTCCACCGCATTCTTGGGCAGGGTCTCGCGATCCACCGCGAAGCCGTGGTTCATGGAGGTGATCTCCACCTTGCCGGTGGTGAGGTCCTTGACCGGATGGTTCGCGCCGTGGTGGCCCTGGTGCATCTTCACCGTGCGGCCGCCCACCGCGAGGCCGATCATCTGGTGGCCGAGGCAGATGCCGAAGGTGGGCACCCCGGTCTCGATGATCCGGCGGATCACCGGCACCGCATATTCCCCCGTCGCCGCCGGATCGCCCGGGCCGTTGGAGAGGAACACGCCGTCCGGCTTCAGGGCCAGGATGTCGTCGGCCGAGGTGGTGGCCGGAACCACCGTCACCTTGCAGCCGGCGCGGGCGAGCAGGCGCAGAATGTTGCGCTTCACGCCATAGTCCACCGCCACCACGTGGTGACGCGGCGCGTCCTGGTGCCCGTAGCCCTTTTCCCATTCCCAGGTGGTCTCGTCCCAGCCGAAACGCTGGGCCGAGGTGACGCCGGGCACAAGGTCCATGCCGACGAGGCCTGGCCAGGCCCGCGCCTCGGCCTTCAGCGCCTCGATGTCGAAGACGCCGTCCGCGGAATGGGCGATGACCGCGTTGGGCATGCCCGCCTCTCGGATGAGGGCGGTGAGGGCGCGGGTGTCGATGCCGGTGATGCCGGGGATGCCGCGCGCCTTCAGCCATTCATTCAGGTGGCGGGTGGCGCGATAGTTGGACGGCTCGGTGACGGCGGTGCGCAGCACCACGCCGCGGACGCCCGAGGCGGCGGCCATGGACACCGTCTCGATGTCTTCCTCGTTGGTCCCCACGTTGCCGATGTGCGGGAACGTGAAGGTGATGATCTGGCCAGCGTAGGAGGGATCGGTGAGGATCTCCTCATAGCCGGTGATAGCGGTGTTGAAGCACACCTCGCCGGCGAGGCGAGCTTCGGCGCCGATGCCAAAGCCTTCGAGGACGGTGCCGTCCGCGAGGACAAGAACGGCGGTGGGCTTGGGCTCGCTCCAGCCTTCGGCGGAGGGGCGCACATCCCGGCCTTCGGCCGGAGCGGTCGGGGCGTGGTCTTGTTCGTTGGTCATGGATCGCCTAGATAGAGCGTCGCGCGTCGCGTTTCCAGCGTTCCGCACCGAATTTGTGCGGCGCGGCGCCGGACGGTCGAGGGACCGGAGTGGAAAGTGCCTCCGCAAGCTGGCGTTCCGGATGGAGCCGGAGGCTTGCGGCCAGCCAGCCCCGGCCCCTTTGCTCCAGCCGCCATGCCAGCCCGTCCGCTGATCCCTTCCTTCATTTCAATCTAAGGACGACGTTCCGTGCTTCGTGACGACATCAACACGGCCCTGAAAGAGTCGCTGAAGGCCCAGGACAAGCGCCGCACCGGCACCCTCCGGCTCATCAACGCGGCGCTGAAGGACCGCGACATCGAGCAGCGCGGCCAGGGCAAGGATCCCCTCACCGACGACGAACTGCGCGCCCTGCTGGCCAAGATGGTCAAGCAGCGCGAGGAAAGCGCCAGGATCTATGAGGAGAACGCCCGCCCCGAGCTCGCCGAGCAGGAGCGCGAGGAAATCACCTATATCCAGGCCTTCCTGCCGCAGCAGCTCTCGGAAACCGACACCCGCGCCGCAATCGCCGCTGTGATCGCCGAGATCGAGGCCAAGGGCATCAAGGACATGGGCCGCACCATGGCGGTCCTGAAGGAGCGCCACGCCGGCGCCATCGACTTCGGCAAGGCCTCCGGCTGGGTGAAGGAAGCCCTCACCGCCGCGGCCTGAGCCAGTTTTGCCGGCGGGTCAGGCCCGCCGGCTTCCGCCTTCTCTTCCCGGAAGGCAGCGCCAGGTCAGCCCCGGCGCTTCCAGATTTCCCCGTCCACGCCTGGCGGCAGGTCCGGCATGTCGGTGGCGATGAAGACCGGCTCCACACCGGCCTTGCGCTTGACGAGATAATCCTGCGCTAGCCGCACCACCGTGCCCGACAGCAGCACGATGGCCACCAGATTGATGGAGGCCATGAGCCCCATGGAGGCGTCGGCCGCATTGAACACGGTGGCGACGCTCTGCACCGCGCCCCACACCACCATGGCGAGCACGCCGATGCGCAGGAGCACCACCCCGGACACATGACCGTGGCCGAGGAACACCAGTGCATTCTCCGCATAGGAGTAGTTGCCGATGATGGAGGTGAAGGCGAAGAAGAAGATGGCGATGGCCACGAAATAGCGCCCGAGCCAACCCACATGGGCTTCCAGCGCCGCCTGGGTGAGCTGCGTTCCGGTGGCCGACCCCAGCTCCACGCCCGACAGCAGGATCAGCAGCGCGGTGGCGGTGCAGATCACGATGGTGTCGATGAACACCCCCAGGGACTGCACGAAGCCCTGGCTCACGGGGTGATGCGGATCGGGCGTCGCCACGGCGGCGATATTGGGCGCGCTGCCCATGCCGGCCTCGTTGGAGAACAGGCCGCGCTTCACCCCGTTGAGCATGGCCGCGGCCACCGCCCCCGAAACGCCGCCTGCCGCCGGCTCAAGGCCAAAGGCGCTGCCGACGATATGGCCGAGCATGGCCGGCACCGCGCCGAGATGGGTCACGAGCGCATAGAGCGCGAGGGCCACATAGGCGAGCGCCATGAACGGCACCACCAGCTCTGCGGTGCGCGCGATGGCGGCGATGCCGCCGAAGATGATGATTCCCGAGAGCGCGGCGACGGCCAGGCCGGTCCAGAGCTTGGGGATTTCAAAGGCGCCGTGCATGGCATCGGCGATGGAATTGGCCTGCACGGCGTTGAAGACCAGGCCGAAGGAGAGGATGAGGCAGACCGAGAACACACCGCCGGCCCACGGCGCCTTCAGGCCGCGCGCGATATAGAAGGCCGGCCCGCCGCGATAGCGGCCCTCATCGTCCTTCACCTTGTAGAGCTGGGCCAGCGTGCTTTCGGCGAAGGCGGTCGCCATGCCGAGGGCGGCCACCACCCACATCCAGAAAATGGCGCCCGGCCCGCCGAGGGTGAGCGCCACGGCGACGCCGGCGATGTTGCCCGTGCCCACGCGCGAGGCAAGCGAGGTGCACAGGGCCTGAAACGGCGTGATACCGGACTTGTCGGTGGCATCCGCCCGCAGCACGGAGCGCAACATCTCCGGAAAATGCAGGATCTGGATAAGGCGCAGGCGGAAGGTGAAATACACGCCCACCGCCAGCAGGCCGTAGATGAGGACATAGCCCCAGAAAATTGTGTTCAGGACGTCGATCAGTGCATCCATTGCGCCCCAGCCCCCGTGCAACGACCACGTGCATCGCTCAGGCTAGCGACGGCGTGCCACAGGGTCCACACGCATCCGCACCCAAAAGTACCGTTCCGCCATGCCGCGACGTGCTGTGGATAACGAGGACAGCGGGCGTCTGATAGACGTCCCCCGAGGCGCCCCCAAACCCCATTTTCGGGATATACGGTATTATAATAACGAAATCTTCAACACCGACATGGAGGCAGGTCGGAGCAGCAACGTTCGCAATTTCATAAATTGCAGCCTCAAAGTTGCATTGCAGCATCTTTCGCTGCGCCGCAATTGGAAGTACCGTTAGGTTAGTCGGTGGGTATGTGCAGATGGTGGGTTGAGGGGGGCGGCATGATGGGTGCCTGGGGTTACCGCGTTGCAAGCCGGTCCAAGTTCCTCGCCTCCCAAGGTTCGCTCGTCACCCGGCGGCACGAGAGTGGAGAAGCCCCACTTCCCATCGCGACCGGCGGTGCGCGCGACCTCGACGCGGCCAGCGCCCGATGAATTCCGGACCGACCAATCGGCAAGACGTAAAAGCGGAGCCGGGCAGCCCCTCCCGCAGCATCGACCGTCCGAAGATCCGGGCGGATTGGGTGGACAGCGCCAAAGGCATCAGCATCTGTCTGGTGGTGCTTTGGCACACGGCGGGAACCGAGCTTTTCGTCAACAATCTCTTGATTTTCGTGCGGATGCCGTTGTTCTTCTTTGCAGCCGGCTTCTTCGCGGGCAAGGCCATCACCGGAAGCTGGGCAAATCTTCTCAAGAACAGATGCCTGAATTATTATTATATCTACGTCGTATGGATGACGATTTTCTTCATATCTGTCGTATGCGTGCGCGAGTTCAGGAATGGGACGCCATTACACATTTCAGACTACCTCATAAATTTTATCTCACCGCTGGAATACCTCTGGTTCATTTTCGCACTGGCCCTGCTCTTCGCCGTGGCCAAGGTGGCGCGCCTGTTTCCGAAACCGCTGGTGATTGGCCTGCTGCTGCTCGCTTACGCAATCAGCGTCGCCGATGGTGAGTGGGAGCCCATTACCTTTGCAACGCGCATGGCTCGCCTGCCGCTGTTCTTCATTCTTGGCACCTATGCGTTCACCGCGGTGAACACCTATTCCCATGCCTACCGGCGGCTGTGGCCGGTGACGCTGGCCGCCTTCCTCGCCCTCAGCGGCACGCTGATTTACTACGATATCGACTACCTCTCGCCGCTCACGCTGGTGGCCAGCGCTCTCGGCATCTTCACCGTCTGCCAGTTCTGCCAGGCGGTAGAGGGCACGACCATCGCCGCCGGCCTCGGCTTCATCGGCCGACGCACCCTCTACATCTACCTCCTGCACAAGATCCTGATCGTCTACCTCATCAACGGGTTCGCGATTCTGGGCCTGGCGGGTCGGCCGATCACGCCCTATCTCGTGTTCGCCGTCGCGCTGCCCCTGTCGCTGTTCGGGGGATTGGTGCTGTCGCGCATCGCACCATGGCTGTTCGAGGCGCCATGGGTCGGCCGATCGCAACCCAAGATTGCCGCTGCATCCTGATTCGCCGACAAGCGGCACTTTACAAGAAAGGTCCTGCCTCCCACTGTTGCGGGTCTCGTCCGCCGTGCCTCTCATGCGGCCTCGGCGGCCACAGGCGCTGACGCCGCGACACCGCGCCGACGCCCCAACAGACCAGGCACAGACCAAGCCATATGCGCTTTCCGCCCGCCTTCCTCGACGAGATCCGTGCCCGCCTTCCGGTTTCGGAGGTGGTGGGCCGGCGCGTCAAGCTGAAGAAGCAGGGGCGTGAGTTCGCTGGCCTCTCGCCTTTCAACGCGGAGAAGACGCCGTCCTTCTTCGTCAATGATCAGAAGGGCTTCTACCACTGCTTCTCCTCCGGCAAGCACGGCGACGTGTTCGACTTCCTGATGGAGACCGAGGGCGTGCCCTTCGGCGAGGCAGTGGAGCGGCTTGCCGCAATGGCCGGCCTGCCCCTGCCGCAGGAGACCCCCGAAGCCGCCGCCAAGGAGCGCCGCCGCCACACCCTGTTCGAGGTCATGTCCCTTGCCGCCCGGCATTTCGAGGAGACGCTGCAATCGCGCCTCGGCGCCAAGGCCCGCGGTTACCTGGCTGATCGGGAACTGGGCGCTGCCACCCAGAAGCGATTCGGTCTCGGCTATGCCGCCGGCGAGCGCTTCCGCCTGAAGGAGGCGCTGGGCAAGGCCGGCGTGCCGGTGGAGGACATGGTGGAAGCCGGCCTGCTGATTGCCGGCGACGACATTCCCGTGCCCTACGACCGCTTCCGCGACCGGGTGATGTTTCCCATCACCGACCTGAAGGGCCGCATCGTCGGCTTCGGCGGCCGGGCGCTGGAGAAGGATGTTCCGGCCAAATACCTCAACTCCCCGGAGACGGTGCTCTTTCACAAGGGATCGCTGCTTTATAACGGCGCCGCCGCCCGCACCGCCGCCCAGTCGGGGGCGCGGGTGATCGCGGTGGAAGGCTATGTGGACGTGATCGCCATGGCCGAGGCCGGCTTCGGCGCCACCGTGGCCCCGCTGGGCACGGCACTGACCGAGGAGCAATTGCAACTGCTCTGGCGCATGTCGGAGGAGCCGCTGCTGCTGTTCGACGGCGACAAGGCCGGCCGCCGAGCCGCCCATCGCGCCATCGATCTCGCCCTGCCGCACCTGAAGGCCGGCCGCAGCCTCGCCTTCGCCACCCTGCCGGAGGGGCAGGACCCCGACGACCTCATCCGCCGCTCCGGCCGCGATGCCATGGAAGCCGTGCTGGCCCAGGCGCGGCCGCTGGTGGCGGAACTGTGGGCGCGCGAGAGCGAAGCCGCCACCCTCGACACGCCGGAACGCCGCGCCGGCCTCGAAGCCCGCCTCGGCGAGGTGGTGTCCGCCATCGCCGACGAGACGGTGCGCAAGCACTACCGCCAAGAATTGCTCGGCCGCTTCAACGCCCTGGTTTCCCCGCAGGACCGAGCCCCAGCCCGTGCCCGGCGGGAGGGCTGGAAGGACGGCTGGCAGCCGTCCGGCGGTCGCCGCGGAACGCCTTTGCCCCCGCCCCTCGTGCCGCGCGGCACCGAGATCGCCCGCAGCGCGCTGGTGCGCGGGCCCATGGCGGCCCTGCCCCGAAACGAGGCCCTGCTGCTGTTCTGCCTCATCAACCACACTTTCCTGCTGGACGAGGCCGACGAAGACGTGGCAAGCCTACCGCTGGCCAACCCGGAGGCGGATCGTCTGCGCCGCATCCTGATCGAAGCCCATCTTGAAGGCGCCGACGCCGACGCCCTCACCGAGCGCCTGGGGCGGGCAGATATCGACGCCCTCACCCGCCGGGTGAAGGCACTCGCCAATCCCCGGCACGACTGGCCGGCATATCCAGATACCGCGCAGAATGATGTCCGGCTCTGGTGGCATCAGCGGACGGCCTTGCATCGCAAGGCCCACGCGCTATCTAGAGAGTTGAAGGAGGCCGAGCGCAGTCTGGGAGAAGATCCCAGTGAAGCCAATTTTGCCTGGCTTCGGGACGTCCGCGAGCGCCTTTCTGCGCTGGATGGAACCGAAGCACTGGTGGAAGGCTTTGGTGCGTCATCAGGCCGGAGTGCGGTACGCTCCCTTTGAACTGCCCATGTTCCAGGAACCGGATTCCGGGAATAAAGGTGGTTCGAGGCGGATTACGGCACTCTTCTCGCCTTTCGGCAGTCGGCCACCCCGTGGCGGCCACATCGATGGGCGAAGCAGAATGAAAGGGAGCCTAACGCATCAACCATAGGGGTTGGAAGTGCGTTCAGGCTGGTTTAACGGGATGGCGTCAAAAAAGCCGCTCCCGGGCGCAAAGGCAAAAGGTGGTACGGCCGAGGCGCCGCGCCGCCGTTCTGCTGTTGGCACTCAGCAGGATCCGCAGGAGAAGTCCATGGCGAAGCAGTCTTCCGAAGCGACCGAGGCTCCCGAGAAGGAGACCGACGCGCCCGACGGGCCGTTGCTCGACCTCTCCGACGCCGCCGTCCGGAAGATGATCAAGAATGCCAAGCGCCGCGGCTATGTGACCTACGAGCAGCTCAATGAGGTGATGCCTTCCGAGGAAGTCACCTCCGAGCAGATCGAGGACACTCTCGCGATGCTCAACGACATGGGCATCAACGTCATCGAGGCCGAGGAAGCCGAGGCCGAAGAGGGCGCCGAGGAAACCGAGACCGCCGAGGAGCCCGAGGAGGCCGAAGGCGGCGAGCTCGCTGAGCCCGCCCCGCGCGCCGTCGCGCGCTCCGAGACCAAGTCCGAGCCGGCCGAGCGCACCGACGATCCGGTGCGCATGTACCTGCGCGAGATGGGATCGGTGGAGCTGCTCTCCCGCGAGGGCGAAATCGCCATCGCCAAGCGCATCGAGGCCGGCCGCGAGGCCATGATCGCCGGCCTGTGCGAGAGCCCGCTGACGTTCCAGGCCATCATCATCTGGCGCGACGAGCTCACCGAGGGCCGCGTGCTGTTGCGCGACATCATCGACCTCGAGGCGACCTACGCCGGCCCCGAGGGCAAGAACCCGCCCGCGGCCCTCGGCGAGGAAGCCGCCCTTGCGCCTGAGGCCGGGGAAGACGGCCTTCTGGGCGACGCCCCCGGTCCCGAGGGCGAGGACGACGACATGGAAAATTCCATGTCGCTCGCCGCCATGGAGGCGGAGATCAAGCCGAAGGTGCTGGAAACCTTCGACCGCATCGCCTCCTCCTACACCAAGCTGCGGCGCCTGCAGGACCAGAACGTCGAATCCAAGCTGAAGAACGAGACGCTGTCGCCGGCGCAGGAGCGCAAGGCGAAGAAGCTGAAGGAAGACCTCGTTGGCGACGTGAAGAGCCTGTCCCTCAACCAGGCCCGCATCGACGCCTTGGTGGAGCAGCTCTACGAGATCAACAAGCGCCTCGTGGGCCTGGAGGGGCGCCTGCTACGCCTCGCCGACAGCTATGGCGTGACCCGCGACGACTTCCTGAAGAACTACATGGGCGCGGAGCTGGACCCCAAGTGGCTGCTGCGGGTCTCCAAGCTCGGCACCAAGGGCTGGAAGGGCTTTGTCGGCCACGAGAAGGATACCATCCACGAGATCCGCGGCGACATCCACGCGCTGGCCACTGAGACCGGGCTGGAAATCGCCGAGTTCCGCAAGATCGTGCAGATGGTGCAGAAGGGCGAGAAGGAAGCCCGCCAGGCCAAGAAGGAAATGGTGGAGGCCAACCTGCGCCTCGTCATCTCCATCGCCAAGAAGTACACGAACCGCGGCCTGCAGTTCCTGGACCTGATCCAGGAGGGCAACATCGGCCTGATGAAGGCGGTGGACAAGTTCGAGTACCGGCGCGGCTACAAGTTCTCCACCTATGCCACCTGGTGGATCCGGCAGGCCATCACGCGATCCATCGCCGACCAGGCGCGCACCATCCGCATTCCCGTGCACATGATCGAGACGATCAACAAGATCGTGCGCACGAGCCGGCAGATGCTGCACGAGATTGGCCGCGAGCCCACACCCGAGGAGCTGGCCGAGAAGCTCGGCATGCCGCTCGAGAAGGTGCGCAAGGTGCTGAAGATCGCCAAGGAGCCCATCTCCCTCGAAACGCCCATCGGCGACGAGGAGGATTCGCACCTCGGCGACTTCATCGAGGACAAGAACGCCATCCTGCCCATCGACGCGGCGATCCAGTCCAACCTGCGCGAGACCACCACGCGAGTTCTGGCCTCCCTCACCCCGCGCGAGGAACGCGTTCTGCGCATGCGCTTCGGCATCGGCATGAACACGGACCACACGCTGGAAGAAGTGGGCCAGCAGTTCTCGGTGACCCGCGAGCGTATCCGCCAGATCGAGGCGAAGGCGCTGCGCAAGCTCAAGCACCCCTCGCGCTCGCGCAAGCTGCGGTCGTTCCTCGACAATTGAGCGGGCGGCATATCTGATTGGAAAAGGCGGTCCTTGCGGCCGCCTTTTCTTTTGGCGCCAGCGCATTCAGCGCGCCGGCGCCTCCACCAGCAGGGCGACGATCCGCCGGACCACGGGCAGCACCAGCAGCAGCGTGGGAAACGCCACCACCCACGACAGCGCCCAAGCGGTGGGCCACGTAGTGAGGAAATCCGGGCCGAAGCCGAGGCTCTTGGCCGTGGCGATGGCCGAGACCACGAAGGTCATCAGCACCGACAGCACCAGCGGCATGAGAATGCCGGCATAGCGGGCGGGCAGCTTGCGGATGGACTTGGGAGACTTTGAAGAGGCCATGTGGGCCATCCCTTCTGGATGGTCCCGGCCGGTCCGGATCGCGCACACACATCCGGACCGGCCAAGGACCGGTGTGGATGCGTTGCCTGACGTCGGACGCTTACGGCGCCGCAGAGCGAGCGCAGAACGCTTACACCATGCCCGCCGGGGCGCCGTCAAGATCCGGTGCGGCCGGATCGCGCTCAGCTGCTCTCCCGCTCCACCAGCTCGAAACCGAGATCAATGGCCGGCTCGGCGCGGCAGTCCCCTTCCATGAGGGCCACGAGCCGGCGCGCCGCCGCCTCCCCCACCTTGGCCCGCGGGGTGCGGATGGAGGTGAGGCGCGGCGCCATGTGGGCCGACAGCGGCAGGTCATTGAAGCCCACCACGGCGACCCGGCCGGGAATGGGAACCTGCCGTCGCGTCGCCTCGAAGATCGCGCCCTGCGCGAGATCGTCATTGCAGAAGAAAATGCCGTCGATGTCGGGATAGGCTTCCAGAAGGCGCACGAACAGCTCGCCACCGAGGGCCACCGACGAGGGCTCGGGCACCGAAAGCCACACCGGGGGCCGCACCTCGCGCTCCCCGGCGAGCACCCGCTGGAAACCGAGGCCGCGTTCCAGCGCGCGCGGATCGAGTTGGGCCGCCACATAGGCCAGATGGCGCCGCCCCCGGGCGAGCAGGTGACGGGCGACCGCCGCGCCGGACTCCTCCTGCGAGAAGCCGACGCTGTGAACCCCCATCTCCCGGCTCAGCTCCATCATGTAGACGACGGGAATGCCGCTCGCCTTCAGCAGGCTGCGCGTGGCCGGCGTCTGCTCCAGCCCGGTGAGCAGAATGCCGCGCGGCTGGTAGGCGAGGTAGTTGCGGACAAGCTTCTCCTCCTCCTCCGGCGAATAGTGGAAGTTGCCGATCAGCACCTCCAGGCCGCGCGGCATCAGCACATCGTGGATCGCCTCCAGCGTGTCGATGAAGAGCAGGTTGGAGAGAGAGGGAATGAGCACCGCCACCGCATCGCTGTGGGCGGAGGCGAGGGTGCGCGCGGCAGGGTTGGCCACGTAATTGAGCGCGGCCGCAGCCTCGCGCACGCGCTTTGCGAGATCGGGATCCACACTGGCGACGCCGCGCAGGGCACGAGAGGCGGTGATCGGCGAGACGCCGGCGATCTGCGCCAGTTCCGCGAGGGTGGGACGGCCGCTGGCGCGCGACCCGCGGGAGGGGTTGCCGGACGATCCACTCGAAGACCGCTGGGACATGGGCGCGTTTTTCCGCTTGATAGCCGGCACCGACAGCGGCATAAGATAACGCTATCTTGACGGCATCAAGCAAGAAACTTGCGCGCTCCACAGGAACCGGAGCGCTATGTCGTTGGAAGTTAAGGATGTACTCGACTTAAGGTCAATGGCCCCAGGACGCATGGCAGCTATGCTTCCGGCCGCGAAAGACAGCGCTATCTCAGGAAGCGCGTGACACCGCCCTGGGGGCGCGGGGGAGACGAAGATGGGCGACACGATTGCGGCCCTGGTGGTGATGGGCGTTTCGGGCTGCGGCAAAAGCAGCGTCGGCGCGGCCGTGGCCGAGCTGGCCGGGGCGCGCCTGATCGAAGGCGACAGTTTCCATCCCGCCAGCAACATCGCCAAGATGTCCGCCGGCATCCCCCTCGACGATGACGATCGCGCCGGCTGGCTGGCGCGCCTCGGCGAGGAGATGGCGCGCACCCTCGCTGACGGTGCGGCGCCGGTTCTCACCTGTTCGGCTCTGAAGTTGAAATATCGCGATGCCCTGCGTGCGGCTGTGCCGGGGCTCGGCTTCGTGTTCCTGGACCTGACACGGGAAATGGCGGCCCACCGCGTGGCCGAGCGGCCCGGACATTTCATGCCGGCGAGCCTCATCGACAGCCAGTTCGCGGCGCTGGAGCGCCCGTCGGCGGAGGCCCTGACACTGACCCTTGATGCGACGCTCCCCCTGTCCGAGATGGTGCCCCGCGTCGTGGAATGGTGGCGTGCGTCGGCGGAAAGGCGCGCAGGCGCGCGACATATCCCCGGCTCCACTCTCAGTCAGGCTGTCTAGCCTCTGCTTTTTCCCCTCCGTCCGCACGGGGCGGGCCTGTTGATGCACGGCGTGCTTCGGCCTCGCGAGATAGCGCTATCTCACCATGCGTCAGCGAAACCTCATTGTCGTCCCGGCCGGCAACGCCGGGGCAAGAGCACCACGGACGGTCATTTTCCACTGGGTTTCAAAAGGGTTGCGAGGAACGCATGCTGGGCATGAGCAAGGACACATTTCTACTGGTCGACGCGGCGGTGACCATCATCGGCCTCATCGTCCTCATCACGCGCTTCAAGGTCCACCCCTTCGTGGCGTTGATCCTGGCCGCCGGCTTCCTGGGGCTCAGCTCCGGCATGCCGGTGGACCTCATCATGAAGTCGTTCCAGGACGGCTTCGGCGGCGTGCTCGGCTTCGTCGGCATCGTGCTCGGCCTCGGCACCATGCTGGGCAAGCTGATGGCCGAATCGGGCGGCGCAGACCAGATCGCCCAGACCCTCATCAATGCCTTCGGCAAACAGCGGGTGCACTGGGCCATCATGCTCGCCGCCTTCCTGGTGGGCATTCCCCTGTTCTTCGAAATCGGCTTCGTGCTGCTCATCCCGCTTGTCTTCGTCATGGCGAGCCGCACCGGCGTGTCGCTGGTGAAGGTGGGCATTTCGCTTTTGGCGGGTCTCTCGGCGGTGCACGGCCTGGTGCCGCCCCACCCGGGGCCGCTGCTGGCGGTGGGTGTGTTCGGCGCCGATATCGGCAAGACCATCTTCTACGGCCTCATCGTCGGCCTGCCCGCGGCCGCCATCGCCGGCCCCATGTTCGGCTCGTTCATTTCGCGGCGCATCCCGGGCCATCCGTCTCCGGAGCTGGTCGCCCAGTTCGTTCAGGACGAGCGCGCCCACACCCTGCCCGGCTTCGGCGTCACCCTCGCCACCATCCTGCTGCCGGTGGTGCTGATGCTGCTGAAGGCGTTCGCCGATGTCGCCTTCGCCGCCGGCCATCCGGTGCGGGCGTGGCTGGACCTCATCGGCCACCCCATCACCGCGCTGCTCGCGGCGCTGCTGCTGTCGCTCTACACCTTCGGCAGCGCGCGCGGCTTCTCGCGCGAGGTCATCGGCAAGCACCTCAACGACAGCCTCCTGCCGGTGGCGGGCATCATCCTGATCGTCGGCGCCGGCGGCGGCTTCAAGCAGATGCTGGTGGCGAGCGGCGTGGGCGATGTCATTGGCCATATGGCGGTGCAGGCCCATGTGAACCCCATCCTCCTCGCCTGGCTGGTGGCGGCGGTGATCCGGGTGGCCACGGGCTCCGCCACGGTGGCGACCATCACCGGGGCCGGCATCGTAGCCCCGGTCCTCGCCCTGACGCCGGGCGTCAACCGTGAGCTGCTGGTGCTGGCCACCGGCGCCGGCTCGGTGGTGCTCTCCCACGTCAACGACGCCGGCTTCTGGCTGGTGAAGCAGTATTTCAACATGACGGTGGAGGAGACCTTCAAGACCTGGACCGCCATGGAGACGATCCTGTCGGTGGTGGCCCTGGGCCTGATCATGCTGCTTTCGCTGGTGGTGTAGCTCCGCCGCGACAGCACGCCCGCCGCCGCTTCCCCAAGTCCGGCGGCGGGCGTGGTTTTGTTTTGCTGCGATCGCGAGGACGCTGCGCGTCCGGGACTTTTCGCTTAAGCGCCGCGCGGGCTGGGGTCAGGGTTGGCGGAAACGGGCGCGGATGCGCTGCTCCAGTTCGTCGCGTACCGTGCGGTAGGCGTCGAGGCGCTGCTCGCGATTGCCGGACTCGCGCGAGGGATCGGGGGTCGGCCAGTATTCCACGCCCAGGGCGTTGGTGCGGGTCAGCTCCAGCGCGCGGTGGTGGGCATCCGGCGAGAGGGTGATGGCGAGGTCGAAGCTGAGGCCCTCATATTCCTCAAGGTCCTCCACGCTCTGCGGCCGATGCTTCTTCACATCGAGGCCGATTTCATCAAGCACCGCGGTGACGAAGGGGTCGACATCGCCCGCGATCACGCCGGCCGATGCCACATAGATGGATTTGCCGAACAGGTGCTTGGCCAACGCCTGCGCCATCACCGAGCGCACCACATTCTGTCCACACATGAAGAGAACCGATTGCGGCCGCGCCGAGCGCTTGGGTGCCGCAGGCGGCTCCATGGTCGCTCAGCCTTTCCAGTGCAGGGCGCAGATGAGCGTGAACAGGCGCCGGGCGCTGTCGAAATCCAGATCGACCTTGCCCTCGAGGCGCTCTTGCAGCAGCGTCGAGCCCTCGTTGTGGAGACCGCGCCGGCCCATGTCGATGGCCTCGATCTGGCTCGGCGAAGCGGACCGGATGGCGTTGTAATAGCTCTCGCAGACGAGGAAATAGTCCTTCACCACCTTCCGGAAGGGGGTGAGGGACAGGTGGTGCTGCACCACCTGCTCGCCGCTCTCGCGCTTGATGTCCAGCACCAGGCGGCTCTCCATCAGCGAGATATGCAGCGTATAGGGCCCCTCCCCCGGATCGCCGCACGGGGCGAAGCTGTTGTCCTCGATGAGGTCCCAGATGGCGGTGGCGCGCTCGTGGTCGATGTCGGCGCTGGAATGGCCGATGGAGGCGTCGTCGAGCGTCACCGCGCTGAGGCGGGCTGAGGGGCGCGCATCCGGCTTGTCGCTCATCGCCTCGTCCTTCCGATCATCTGTTGGTGCGGATGGAGACAGACCGCCCGTGGGCATCGAGCCGCTCCACCGCCGCAAGGCGCACGGCCGCCGGCCCGAGCTGTTCCAGCGCGCCGGCGTCGAGCTTCAGGATGGAGGTGCGCTTCATGAAATCGAGCACGGACAGGCCCGAGGAGAAGCGCGCCGAGCGGGCGGTGGGGAGCACGTGGTTGGTGCCGCCGACGTAATCGCCGATGGCCTCCGGCGTGAAGGCGCCCACGAAGATCGCCCCCGCATGCCGTACCTTGGCCGCAAGCGCGTCCGCGTTGGCGGCGTGGATCTCCAGGTGCTCCGGCGCGATGCGGTCCACCAGCGGAATGGCGGAGGCGAGGTCTGGCACCAGGATGATGGCACCATGGTCGCGCCACGAGGCGGAGGCGATGGCCACGCGCGGCAGGGTCGCCAGCATGCCCTCCACCGCCTTCTCCACCTGGTCCGCCAGCTCGTGCGAATCGGTGATGAGGATGGACTGGGCGGCGGTGTCGTGCTCGGCCTGGGCGAGGAGGTCGGCGGCGATCCAGTCGGCGCTGGCGTTCCCGTCGGCGAGGATCAGCACCTCGGAGGGGCCGGCCACCATGTCGATGCCCACCTTGCCGAACACCTGCCGCTTGGCGGCCGCCACATAGGCGTTGCCGGGGCCGACGATCTTGTCCACCGGCTGGATGGTCTGCGTGCCATAGGCCAGTGCCGCCACCGCCTGGGCGCCTCCAACGCGATAGACCTCGTGCACGCCGGCAAGGCGCGCCGCCGCAAGCACCAAAGGCGCGATCTCGCCATCGGGGGCCGGAACCACCATGACGATGCGCGGCACGCCCGCGACCTGCGCCGGCACCGCATTCATGAGCACGGACGAGGGATAGGCCGCGGTACCGCCGGGCACGTACAGGCCCACCGCGTCCACGCTGGTCCAGCGATGGCCCAGCACGACGCCGGCGGCGTCGCGATAGCTGTCGTCGGCCGGCTTCTGGCGGGCATGATGGGATTCGATGCGCGCCTTGGCGAAGGCGAGGGCTTCGCGGGTTTCCGGCGGGATGGAGGCGAGGGCCGCGTCCAGCTCCGCGTCGGTCACGCGCAGGCCGAGCTTCGCAAGGTCCACCCGGTCGAAGGTGCGCGACAGATCGATGAGAGCATCATCGCCCCGCGCGCGCACGTCGGCGATGATGGTGGCCACCTGTTCCTGCACGTCCACCGAGGCCTCGCGCTTGGAGCCGAGGAAGGTGGTGAAACGCTCGGGAAAATCGGGTTGTTCTGTGATGAGGCGGATCGGCATGACGCCTTGCTAGAGCAGCTTCGCCCGCGAGGGAAGCCCCGCGGTCACCGTGCCGCGCCGCGCCGGCGCTTCCGTGGCTCCGCTCAAGCAGCGGAACCCTTGGATTGCGCCACGTCTTCCGGCACCGGGTGCTTGGGCGCATGGGTGCACCCCCAGGCAGGTCCGAGGTCCCGCATGCCGGCCTCGATGCACTCCACCTCAAGCCGCACTTCCGCGCCGCCGGAGAAGGTGAGCAGAACGAAGCCCGAGGGCAACTCACCCGGGATGAAGGTGACGGCCAGGAGATTGAGCACGCCGGTGCGGCGCGCCTCCTCCATGTTGCGACACTTCACGTCGCGCACCCGCTCGAAATGCAGGCCGGTGCGCCGGCGCACGGTCTCGTTGGCGCAGACCTGCTGGTCCCAGTCGAAGCGGTTCAGCACCATGGCGAAGCGCTGCAGCCGCGGCAGGAACCCCATGTCGACCGTCTTCACCACCGCATCCTGCAGATGGGCGGAAAAAATGGCGAGATCCTCGTCGTCGAGGGCGATGAGCTTCAGATTTTCCATGGCGATGCTGCCTTTCTGGCATGCAGCGCACATAGCGATCACGCCCCCGCCCTTCAAGGGGCAAGTGCGCGGCTCAGCTCTGCAACCGCTCGCCGGCACGGGCAAAAGCGCGATGCTGCGCCTTTGCCCTGGCGCTCCGGCAACCTATAGGTTCGCGGCGCCGGCGCGTGCGGCAAGAAGGATGACGGCACAATGAGGATTTTCGGCCCGCTGTGGCGGGGCTCAAAGCGCGCGGTGAAGCTGTTCGCCCTGCTGGTGGCCGCCGTCGTCCTCACCATCTTCGTGGTGCGGGCCGTTGACAGCCAGCGCGGACCGCCGCTGGAGCCGTGGCATACCTTCGTGCCGCCGGAACTCAGCCGCAGCGCGCTGGCGAAGGCCGACCTTGCCCAATATCTTGCGGCCGAGGACAAGGCGTTCGCCGCCGTCGAGGCCAAGGTGACGCAGAAGCTGCCCCCCACCGACCGGGTGCGCTTCAACCGCTATTATGACGCCAGCCCCATCTATCCCGGCCGCTTCGCCCAGGATTTCAACCGCACCTATGTGCTGGAGCCCAAAGGCGCGCCGGAGGGGGCGGCGGTGTTCCTCCACGGCCTCACCGATTCGCCCTACAGCCACCGGCACCTGGCCAAGCTCTATGCCGATCACGGCTTCGTCGCCATCGTGCTGCGCCTGCCGGGCCACGGCACCGTGCCCGGCGCCCTCACCGAGACCGATTACGAGGACTGGATCGCCGCCACCCGCCTCGCCATGCGCGAGGCCCGCCACCGCGTCGGGCCGGACAAGCCGGTGCATATCGTCGGCTATTCCAATGGCGGGGCGCTGGCGCTCATGCATGCGCTGGACGCGCTGGACGATCCTTCGCTGGTGGCGCCGTCCCGCATCGTGCTGATGTCGCCCATGGTGGGAGTGACGGAGTTCGCCCGCTTCGCCGGCCTCGCCGGCCTGCCGTCCATCTTCCCCGCCTTCGCCAAGGCGGCGTGGCTGAACCTCATTCCCGAGTTCAACCCGTTCAAATACAATTCATTTCCGGTGCATGCGGCGCGTCAGTCCTTCCTCCTGACGCAGGCGCTGCAGGAGAACATCACGCGCCATTCGCGCTCCGGGCGCCTGTCCGGCCTCGCTCCGGTGCTCACCTTCCAGTCGGTGCTGGACCATACCGTGAGCACCCGCGCGGTGATCGACGACCTGCACGCCCGCCTCGACGACAATGGCAGCGAGCTGGTGCTGTTCGACATCAATCGCGGCGGGCATTTCGAGGAATTGCTGACGGTCAATGCCGGGACCACCCTCGGCCGCCTGCTGCCGCCGGCGCCGCGCCGGTTCCGCACGGCGGTCATCGCCAATGCCTCCACCACCAGTGAGGCCATGGAGGTGCGCGAAACCCCCGCCAACGCCACCGAGGAGACGAGGCGCCCGCTCTCGATTACCTATCCGGACGATGTCTATTCCCTGTCCCACGTGGCGATCCCGTTCCCGCTCTCCGACGGGCTCTACGGGCTGGAGCCGGACCTTTCCGACACCTTCGGCATAAGGCTCGGCGACATCGCCGCCCGGGGAGAATTCGGATCGCTGGTGGTGGGCATGGACATGCTGGTGCGCATGTCCTCCAATCCCTTCTTCCCTTACCTCGCCGAGCGGGTGGCGGCCGGACTGCCCCCCGCCCGGTAGATGCGCCCAGACCCGGCGGGCCTGGAATCAGATCTCCTCGGGGACCGTCTGGCCGGAGAATAGTTCCGCCACGTAGCGGGACGAGGGATGGTGGGCGCAGATGGTGAGGACCGCGATGAGGATCGGCACGCCGATGAAGGCCCCCGCGATGCCCCACAGGAAGGCCCAGAAGAACACCGAGAACAGCACCAGGAACGGCGACACCGCCAGCGCCTTGCCGGCGAGACGCGGCTCCAGATAGGAGCCGGAGAGGAACTGGATCACGTTCAGGCAGGCGAAGACGAACAGGGCCATTTCCCAGGATTCGAACTGGGCAAGGGCAAACAGGGCCGGCAGCAGCGTCGCCACGAACGGGCCGATGAACGGGATGTAGTTCATGGCGAAGGCGATGGCGCCCCAGGCGATGGCCAGTTCCAACCCGGCGGTGAGGGTGAACACCCACACCACCGCGCCGGTGGCGATGCTCATGAGGGTGCGCACCGCCATGTATTTCTGCAGCTTGGCCGCCGTGTCCGCGAGGGCCGCGGGCAGGTGCGGCGCCCGCCCGGTGCGGCCGAGCCGCAGCACCTGGCTTTTCGCCGCATCCACCTCCAGCAGGCCGAGCAGCACGTAGACAAAGGTAAAGACGAGGAAGCTCGCCAGCCCCTGCAGGCGGCCGGAGATATCCTGGAACACCCGCAGCAGCCAGCGCACGTCAAAATGCTCGGCCCACAAGCCCGCCAGCACGAAGCCATGGCCTTCCAGCCATGTGGCGGCCTGGCCATAGAGCACCTGGAAGCGGGCGGTGTTCTGGAACACCCAGGTCGCCACATGGCTGAAGCCCCACACCACCACCGACGACACCCCGCCCACCACCGCCAGGGTGATGACGAGGGTGGCCAACACCGCCAGCAGCTTCGGCAGGCGTTTCTCCAGCACGGACTGGAGCGGGTAGACCACGGCGATGACGAACACCGCGAAGGCCACCGGCACGATCAGCGTATCCGCCACATAGAGGGCGGCAAAGACCAGGATCGCCGCGGCGAGACCGACCGGAAACTTCATGCTGCATCCTTCCCCGAAAGCGGGCCCGCACCGACTACCGCAAGCGCAGCCGGATAGCGAGGGGACGCAAGGGGGGCAGGCCGAAGGGACGCGCCAATGTATGCAATGCGCCCACGGAATGGCACTTATGCTTAAATTTTGATCGTCACCTGCACGAGTCCGGCGCACGAGGGTGCCCCTGAATCCTACAAGCCATTGATTTTATTATATCCGAGATCTGGCACGCCCGTTGCTAGATAACAGGACGAGTTGGTGGCTAGGGTTCCGGCATCCCGCGGGATGTGCTGGTCCGAGAGCTGCCACTGCTCCGGGAGACATCCGGGGCGGGTGCACGGCGGGATAAAAGCCCGGGAGACCTCAGTGGCCAAGGAATTGGCGGCACTTGGGTTTCCGCCAGTTCCCAATCGTTCGAAACGAAGGGGAATTACATGCACACTGCGTTCTCGTTCTCAGCTCAACGCCTGAAATCCTTCGCCGTCCGCGCCCTTGGCGCCGCCGCCGTGGTGGGCCTGGCGCTCGCCGCCCAGCCGGCCGCCGCCGCGCCCAAGAAGGAATTCAAGGTCGCCTGGTCCATCTATGTGGGCTGGATGCCGTGGGGCTATGCCAACGACACCGGCATCGTGAAGAAGTGGGCGGACAAGTACGGCATCAAGATCGATGTCGTGCAGTTCAACGACTACGTGGAAAGCATCAACCAGTACACGGCCGGCGCCTTCGACGCCCTCACCGTCACCAACATGGATGCCCTCTCCGTGCCCGCCGCCGGCGGCGTGGACACCACCGCCGTCATCGTCGGCGACTTCTCCAACGGCAACGACGCCGTGATCCTGAAGGGCAAGAAGGAGCTTTCGGCCATCAAGGGCCAGAAGGTGAACCTCGTGGAGTTCTCCGTCTCGCACTACCTGCTCGCCCGCGCCCTCGAGAGCATCAAGCTGAAGGAGCGCGACGTGAAGGTGGTGAACACCTCCGACGCTGACATGGTCGCCGCCTTCAAGACCAAGGACGTGACCTCGGTGGTCACCTGGAACCCGCTGGTGTCCGAGATCCTGGCCGACAAGAACGCCCACAGCGTGTTCGACTCGTCCAAGATCCCCGGCGAGATCATGGACCTGATGGTCGCGAACTCCGACACGCTCAAGGACAACCCGGACTTCGGAAAGGCACTGGTGGGCATCTGGTACGAGACCACGGCCCTGTTCACCGCCGACACCGAGGCCGGCAAGGCAGCACGGGCCGCCATGGGCAAGGCCTCCGGCTCGGACCTCGCCGGCTTCGACAGCCAACTCGCCGCCACCAAGCTCTTCGCCAAGGCGTCGGACGCGGTGGAGTTCGTGCGCTCCCCGGCCGTCGGCACCACCATGGATCGGGTGCGCAAGTTCCTGTTCGAGAAGAACCTGCTCGGCTCCAACGCCAAGTCCGCCGACGCGGTGGGCATCGCGCTGGCCGACGGCAAGGTGCTGGGCGACGCCAAGAACGTGAAGTTCCGCTTCGTCGACACCTGGATGGCGCTCGCCGCCGACGGGAAGCTCTGAGGGCGCTGCCCCTCCCCGACCAACGTCATGGCCGGGCTTGACCCGGCCATCCACGCCCCGCGGCTGGCGGCCTCATTTCGGGCGTTGCACCGGCGGCACGACGTGGATGCCCGGGACAAGCCCGGGCATGACGCGGGCGAGAGACGATTGAGAGCCTTTCCCGGCCCTCCCCCGCAAGCGGGAGAGGAGCCTCTGCGGTCCAGACGGACTGCCATCCAACCCAATTTTCGGAGCAGCGCTGATGCGCCTTGTAAACGTCAGGCCGGATCGGGGAACGGCGCTGTTCCTCGCCATCCTGCCCTTTGCCCTCGTCATACTCGCCTATGTGCTGGGTTCGGCCGAGCGCCTGTCCGCCAACCCCGACGACAAGCTCCTGCCGAGCCTCGTGTCGCTGGGCGATGCCATCATCAAGGTGGCCTTCACGGCGGATGCCCGCACCGGCGACTATCTGTTGTGGACCGATACGCTGGCGAGCCTGGAACGCCTGTTCTCGGCGCTGGCCATCTCCACCGCCATCGCCCTTCTCGTCGGCGTGCTGGTGGGCATGCTACCTATCGTCCGGTCGTTCCTCGCGCCGTTCGTCGCCATGGTGTCCATGGTGCCGCCGCTGGCGCTTTTGCCCATCCTGTTCATCGTGATGGGGCTGGGCGAAGCCTCCAAGATCGCGCTCATCACCATCGGCATCACGCCCTATCTCATCCGCGACCTCGCCATGCGGGTGGAGGAGCTGCCGCGCGAGCAGATGATCAAGGCGCAGACGCTGGGCGCTTCCACCTGGCAGATGGCACTGCGGGTGGTGTTGCCGCAGATCCTGCCCCGCCTCATGGACGGGCTGCGCCTGTCGCTGGGGCCGGCCTTCCTGTTCCTCATCGCGGCGGAGGCCATCGCCTCGGACAGCGGCCTTGGCTACCGGATCTTCCTGGTGCGGCGCTATCTCGCCATGGATGTGATCCTGCCCTACGTCGCCTGGATCACGCTGCTTGCCGTGGCCATGGATTTCGCGCTGGTGCGCGCCCGCCGCTTCTTCTTCCCCTGGTTCGGAGCCGCGAAATGACTGCCATCTCCGTGCACCACCTGTGGAAGGAATATGGCGACCAGATCGTGCTGGAGGACATCTCCCTCGATTTCACGCCGCGCTCCTTCATCGCCCTCGTCGGTCCGTCCGGCTGCGGCAAGACCACCTTCCTGCGCATCCTGCTCTCGGAAGAGACCGTGACCCGCGGCGAGGTGCTGATCGACGGCAAGCCCATCGCCCGCGAGCCGGGCGCCGACCGGGGCGTGGTGTTCCAGCGCTATTCGGTGTTCCCGCACCTCACCGTGCTGGGCAACGTGGTGCTGGCCGCCGAGATGGAGGAAGCCCCCTTCACCGGCCGCCTGTTCGGCCCCCGCCGCCGTCAGGTGGAGGAGGAGGCCCGCGCCCTCATCGAAGAGGTGGGCCTGAAGGGCGCCGAGGACAAATATCCCGCGGCCCTGTCCGGCGGCATGCAGCAGCGCCTGGCGCTGGCGCAGGCCATCATGCGCAAGCCCAAGATCCTGCTGCTGGACGAGCCGTTCGGCGCGCTCGATCCCGGCATCCGCGCCGACATCCACCAGCTCATGCTGAAGCTGTGGAACAGCTGCGAAATGACCGTGGTGATGGTGACCCACGACCTGAAAGAGGCGTTCACCCTCGCCACCCGCATCATCGCCTTCGAGCGACGCCGCAACCGGCCGGAGGAGAAGGCCCGCTACGGCGCCACCATCGCCAAGGACATCGAGGTCTGGCCGACCCGCATCGCCGGCAAGACCAGGCAGGCATCACCCACCCCAGGCCGGGACGACCCGGCCATTCCCTCGGGACCCGGCCGGGACGACCCGGCGCTTCAGACGGCTTGAGGAGACACGACATGACCGTCACCGAGGACACCCTCCTCTTCATCGAAGAGAACAAGCGCCGCTATGCCGAATTGAAGGCCGCCGGCCAGAAGCATGCGCCGAAGGCCCTGCCGGGCCCGACGCCGCGCGATGGCTCGCCTATCCCCGAAGGCGCCGTGCTCCACGCCGAGACCATTCCCGGCGGCTGGTACTGGTCGACGCCGCTCAAGGCCGGCGAGGCCCTGCGCATCCGCCTGCCTCATGGCCCGGCGGCGGTCTCCATGATCGCCTGGGCGGCCGGCGACAAGAGCGAGCGGCTGAACTATGCCGATACGGTGAAGGTCCAGTGGACCTCGGCGCTCGGCAAGGGCCGCGTGCTGTTCTCCGACATGGGCCGGGTGATGTTCTCCCTGATCGAGGACACCACCGGCTTCCACGATGCCTTGGTGGGCGGCTCCACCGCCGCCTCCAACCGCGCCCGCTACGGCGAGAAGGCGCTGCGCAACACCCGCGACAACTTCATCCTCGCCGCCGGCAAGCTCGGCTACGACAAGCGCGACATCCCCCCGGCCCTGACCTTCTTCGCGCCCGTGCGCACCGATGCGGACGGCGTCTTCCACTGGCTGGAGGGCAAGCGCCAGACGGGCGACTTCGTCGACCTGCGCGCCGAGATGGACCTCGTCGTCGCCTTGTCCAACTGCCCCCATCCCCTGGACCCGGAGCCCGACTACGCGCCGCCCGCCGTGGAGGCCATCCGCTTCCGCGCGCCCGCGCCGGCCGCGGACGACCTGTGCCGCACCGCCACCATCGAAGCCGTCCGCGGCTTCGAGAACAACGCGCGCTGAGGGAGGCTGACATGAGCAAGTTCTTCGCAACCCCGGTGCGGGATGCCTCCACCGCCGTCGCCGATTACTTCGTGCCGGCCAACGCCCCCTTCTCCTGTCTGGTGAAGAAGGGCGAGAGCGTGCGCATCGTGGACCTGGAAGGCCAGCAGGCGGTGGATACGCTGTTCTACCGCGCCGACGACTTCTCCGAGCGCTATTCCTCTCAGGATACGCTGCGGGTGCAGGGCTCGGCCTATGTGTCCACGGGCACGAAGCTGATTTCGTCCGAAGGCAACCTCATGCTGACCGTGACCGCCGACACCTGCGGCCGGCACGACACCTCGGCAGGCGCCTGCTCGTGCGAGGCCAATACGGTGCGCTTCGGCCATCAGGTGAAGTATCTGCACGCCTGCCGCGAGAATTTCGTCATCGAGGTGATGAAGCACGGCATGTCGAAGCGGGACGTGGTGCCCAACATCAACTTCTTCATGAACGTGCCGGTGGAGCCCTCGGGCGAGCTGGCCATCGTGGACGGCATCTCCGGCCCCGGCGACTATGTGGAGCTGAAGGCCGAGATGGACGTGCTGCTCGTCATCTCCAACTGCCCGCAGATCAACAATCCCTGCAACGGCTTCAACCCGACGCCGATTCAGGTCCTCGTCTTCGCCGGCGAGGAGGGCTGATCCATGTTCACGAAGGTCCTGATCGCCAATCGCGGCGAGATTGCGAGGCGCGTCATCCGCACGCTCCGCGCCATGAACATCAAATCGGTGGCCGTGCATTCGGACGCCGACCGCTTCACCCGCGGCGTGCTGGAGGCGGACGAGGCGGTGCGCCTCGGCCCGGCCCCGGCCGCCGAGAGCTACCTGAACGTGGACGCCGTCATCGCCGCCTGCAAGGCGACGGGCGCGCAGGCGGTGCACCCCGGCTACGGCTTCCTGTCGGAGAACGTGGCGTTCGCCCAGCGCCTCGCCGATGAGGGCATCCGCTTCATCGGTCCCAAGCCCGAGCACCTGAAGGATTTCGGCCTGAAGCACACGGCCCGCGCACTGGCGAAGGCCTCCGGCGTGCCGCTGCTGCCGGGCACGGACCTGCTGGAGAGCGCCGAAGAGGCACTCAAGGCGGCGGAGGCCATCACCTATCCGGTGATGCTGAAGTCCACCGCCGGCGGCGGCGGCATCGGCATGCAGCTGTGCCACACGCCGCAGGAACTGGCCGACACCTTCGAGCGCGTCCAGCGCACCGCCCGCGCCTCCTTCGGCGATGCGCGGGTGTACCTCGAGCGCTTCGTGGCCGAGGCGCGCCATGTGGAAGTGCAGATCTTCGGCGACGGCAAGGGCAAGGTGGTGGCGCTCGGCGAGCGCGACTGCTCGCTCCAGCGCCGGAACCAGAAGGTGGTGGAGGAGACCCCCGCCCCCCTCCTCTCCGACGACGTGCGCGCCAGCCTCCACGCCGCCGCCGTGCAGTTGGGCCAGAGCGTGGCCTACGAGAGCGCCGGCACGGTGGAGTTCATCTACGACCCGGCCCGGCAGGAATTCTACTTCCTGGAGGTGAACACACGCCTGCAAGTGGAGCATCCCGTCACCGAGGCGGTGTTCGGCATCGACCTCGTGGAATGGATGATCCGCCAGGCCGCCGGAGAAGATCCCATCGCCGCCGCCGGCCCGCTGGCGCCGAAGGGCGCGGCCATGGAGGTGCGCGTCTATGCGGAGATCCCGCATGCCAACTTCCAGCCCTCGGCCGGCCTGCTGACCGAGGTGAAATTCCCGGCCAGCGCGCGCATCGACGGCTGGATCGAGACCGGCACCGAGGTGACCCCCTATTACGATCCCATGCTTGCCAAGGTGATCGTGACCGGCGCGGACCGCCAAGCCGCCATCGCGGCGCTCAACGCGGCGCTGGCGGAAACCTCCATCTGCGGCATCGAGACCAACCTACAGTATCTGCGCGCCATCGCGGCGTCCGACCTGCTCGCCTCGGCCAAGGTGGCGACCACGGCGCTCAAGGATTTCGCCTTCCGGCCAGAAAGCGTGGAGGTGCTGGTTCCCGGCGCCCAGTCCAGCCTTCAGGAACTGCCGGGGCGGCTTCACCTGTGGCACGTGGGGGTGCCTCCGTCTGGCCCGATGGACGAGTATTCCTTCCGCCGTGCCAATGCGCTGGTCGGTAACGCCGAGACCGCCTGCGCGCTGGAGCTGACGGTGAACGGCCCCACCCTGCGCTTCCACGACGATGCGGTGATCGCCCTCTCCGGCGCCTTGATGCCTGCCACCCTCGACGGCATCCCCGCCCCCCACGATGCCGCCTTCGCGGTGATGGCGGGGCAGGTGCTGGCCATCGGCGCCATTTCGGGGCCGGGGCAGCGGACCTATCTCGCGGTCAACGGCGCATTCCAGGCCCCCGTAGTGCTGGGCTCGCGCGCTACCTTCGCGCTCGGCGCCTTCGGCGGCCACGCCACCGGCACCCTGAAGGGCGGCGACGCCCTCCACCTCGCGCCCAAGGCCGCGCGCCCACAGGTTCCGGACCATGTGCCCGGCGCACCTGCGCCGCTGACGCGGGAATGGAGCATCGGCGTCATCTATGGCCCCCACGGCGCGCCGGACTTCTTCCAGGACGACGACATCGCCGACCTGTTCGATGCCACCTACGAGGTGCATTTCAACAGCGCCCGCACCGGCGTGCGCCTCATGGGGCCGACGCCGCGCTGGGCCCGCACCGATGGCGGCGAGGCGGGGCTCCACCCCTCCAACATCCACGACAACGCCTATGCCATCGGCGCCATCGACTTCACCGGCGACATGCCCATCATCCTTGGACCGGACGGCCCCTCGCTGGGCGGCTTCGTCTGCCCGGCGGTGATCGCCCGCGACGAGCAATGGAAGATGGGGCAGCTGAAGCCCGGCGACACCGTGCGCTTCTTCGCCCTGCCCCGCCCGCTAGACCCCGTCGCCGGCCCGATGGTCACCGGCGCACCGGAAGAGACCGGCTCACCCATCCTCGCGCGGCGGGACGACGGGCCGGTGAGCGTCGTCTACCGCCGGCAGGGCGACGACAACCTGCTCGTCGAGTTCGGCGACATGCACCTCGACATCGCGCTGCGCCTGCGCGCCCATCTGATGGCGCAGGCAGTGGGGGAAGCGCGCCTGCCGGGGATCATCGACCTCACCCCCGGCATCCGCTCGCTGCAGATCCATTATGATGGCGCGGCACTGCCCCGTGCCAAGCTGCTGGATGCCCTTGCCGAGATCGAGAGCGGGCTGCCCCGCGCCGAGGACGTGGTGGTGCCGAGCCGCGTCGTCCACCTGCCCCTGTCGTGGAACGACCCGCAGGCGGAACTTGCCATGCGCAAGTATCAGGAACTGGTGCGCCCCAACGCGCCGTGGTGCCCGTCCAACATCGAGTTCATCCGCCGCATCAACGGCTTGGCGGACGAGCAGGCGGTGAAGGACATCATCTTCGGGGCGAGCTACCAGGTGCTGGGCCTCGGCGATGTCTATCTCGGCGCGCCGGTGGCCACCCCCATCGATCCGCGCCACCGCCTCGTGACCACCAAGTATAATCCGGCCCGCACCTGGACGCCGGAAAACGCGGTGGGCATCGGCGGCGCTTATATGTGCATCTACGGCATGGAGGGGCCGGGCGGCTACCAGCTGTTCGGCCGCACCATCCAGATGTGGAACACCTGGCGCCGTACGCCCGCCTTCGCCGACACGCCGTGGCTGTTGCGCTTTTTCGACGAGATCCACTTCTTCCCGGTAAGCCACCAGGAGCTGATGGAGGCGCGCGAGGCCTTTCCCCATGGCGCCTATCCGGTGCGCATCGAGGACGGCCGCTTCTCCTACGCCGACTATGCCGCGAGCCTTGCGGCGAACGCTGGCGAGATCACCGCCGGCAAGGCCCGACAGCAGGCGGCCTTCGAGGCCGAGCGTGCCCGCTGGAAGGCGGAAGGGCTCGACAGCTTCGTGGTGGAGGACGGGGCCGGTCCCTTCAGCGAGGGCGAGATGCCGGACGGCTGCTTCGGCGTCGCCGCCAACGTGCCCGGCAATGTCTGGAAGGTGCTGGTGGCGGAGGAGACGGTGGTCGCCGCAGGCGAAACCATCGCCATCATCGAATCCATGAAGATGGAAATCTCCATCACCGCCCATGCCGCCGGGCGGGTGCGGGAGATCCGTGCCGTCCCCGGCCGCACCGTGCGGTCCGGCGATGTGGTCTGCGTGCTCGAAGCCCTGTGACGAAAGCTGAGAGGAAAGCTGATGACGACCGATCTGCCGCTCAGCGGACATCGCCCGTCCGAAACCAGCCCACGGGAGGCCGTGCCCATCGCCGTGGTGGGTGCGCACCTCTCCGGCATGCCGCTCAATCCGGAGCTCACGGAGGCCGGAGGCGTGCTGGTGAAGAGCTGCCGCACCGCGCCGGACTACCGGCTGTTCGTGCTGCCGGACACCACGCCCCAGAAGCCGGGCGTGGTGCGCGCGCCGGGCTTTGACGGGCCGGGACTGGAAGTGGAGGTGTGGGCGCTGGAGCCCGCCGCCTTCGGCCGCTTCGTCTCCCGCATCCCCGCGCCGCTCGGCATCGGAAAGGTGCGGCTGGAGGACGGCAGCGAAGTGCCCGGCTTCCTGTGCGAGGCCCATGCCGTGGAGCGCGCCGAGGAGATCACCGCGCTGGGCGGCTGGCGCGCCTATATGGCGCGGCGGCGCGGATAGGCTTCCGGCCCAGTCCTTTCATCCCCCGGGCGCTGCCGGGGGATGCCCCCTCCCCTGTCGCAGGGGAGGAGGCGGCCGCAGCGGTCTTCAGGCGTCCGATTGCCCGCCGACCACTTCCTCGGCGCTGTATTTGTAGACACGGCCGCAGAATTCGCAGGTGACGGCGATATGGCCGTCGTCCTGGATCATGTCGCGCCGCTCCTCGCTGGAGAAGGAGGCGAGCACGCCCGACACCCGCTCGCGCGAGCAGGAGCAGTGGGCCGCCATGGGCGAGGGATCGAAAACCCGCACCCCGCGCTCATGGAACAGCCGATAGAGCAGCCGCTCGCTGGAGAGGTCGCGGTCGATCAGCTCCACGTCCTCCAGGGTGGCCACGAGGGAGCGCGCCTCCACCCAGGCGTCATCCTCGTCCACGGCGTGGGGGGTGGTGCCCTCCGGCGCGTCCCCCGGAGCAAGGTCGGACATGCGCGAGCGCGAGGCATCCTGCGGCAGGAACTGGGCGAGTAGCCCGCCCGCCCGCCAGGACGAAGCCGCGCCCCCGGCCTTCATCTCCTCGCCCACGGCAAGGCGCACGCGGGTGGGGATCTGCTCGGACTGCTTGAAATATTCGTGCGCCGCTTCCTCCAGCCCCGAGCCGTCGAGCGCCACCACGCCCTGGTAGCGGTTCGCCGAAATGCCCTGGTCGATGGTCATGGCAAGGTGGCCACGCCCGATGAGGGCGGCGGGCGAGGTCTCGTTGCGCCGCTCGGCTTCGGCCAGCGCCTCCTTGTCGAAGCGCGCATACGCCCGGATCTTGTCGGGGGTGACGAAGTCCGCCACCACCATGTCCACCGGCCCGTCGGTCTGGGTCTGCAGGATGAAGCGGCCCTCGAACTTGAGGGACGAGCCCAGCAGCACGGCCAGCGTCACCGCCTCCCCCACCACGCGCTTTACCGCCGCGGGATAATCATGGTGCGCCAGCACGGCGTCCAGCGTAGTGCCGAGGCGCACCGTGCGCCCGCGCAGGTCCAGCGCATCCACCTGGAATGCGGTGACGATATCGTCCTGCGCCGCTTCGGCCCGGCGGGTGCTGCCGTGTCTCTCGCCGCGGGATTGCTCGCCGCGGGACCGCTCGCCGCTCATGGGGGGACTCCTCGAAACGATGGGCCGGGCAGGACGGACCTTGGCCACTGGCCATGGCCACGGATCCGGGCAGCCGCTGGCGCGGCCGGATGCCATCCGGCCCGGAAGGGTTGAGCCGGCATATAGTCACCCGACCCCGCCGGCGGAAGATGCCGCCGGATCACCGGGCCTGAACAACTCTAACCGCACCGGCCCCGGAGCTATCCCGCGTCGGCGTCCCGCGTTCAGTCGCCCGCCGCGTTAAAGCACCAGGCCAGAATGCCCTTCTGGGCATGCAGCCGGTTCTCCGCCTCGTCGAACACCACCGACTGCGGGCCGTCCATCACCTCGTCGCTCACCTCCTCGCCGCGATGGGCGGGCAGGCAATGCATGAAGATGGCTTCCTTGTCGGCCCGCGCCATGAGCGAACGGTTCACCTGGTAGGGCTTCAAAAGGTTGTGGCGGCGCTCCGCCTCCTTGTCGCCCATGGAGACCCAGGTGTCGGTGACGACGCAGTCCACGCCCTCCACCGCTTCCTCAGGATCGCGCATGAACTTCACCTTCGCCTTGGTGCGCTTGACGAAGTCCTTCAGCGCCTGGCGCGGCGAAAGCTCCTTCGGGGTGGCGACCTTGAGCGAGAAATCGAAGCGCTGGGCGGCATGTACCCAGGACGCCAGCACATTGTTGGCGTCGCCGGTCCAGGCCACGGAGCGGCCCGTGATGTTGCCCCTGTGCTCCTCGAAGGTCAGCACATCCGCCATCACCTGGCAGGGATGGGAGATGCGGGTGAGCCCGTTGATCACCGGCACCGTGGCGTGCTTCGCCAGCTCGGTGAGGTCGTCATGGTCCAGGATGCGGATCATGATGGCATCCACGAAGCGCGACAGCACCCGGGCGGTGTCGGCGATGGTCTCGCCGCGCCCGAGCTGCATCTCCTGGCCGGTGAGCATGATGGTCTCGCCACCGAGCTGGCGCATGGCGAGGTCGAACGACACGCGGGTGCGGGTCGACGGCTTGTCGAACACCATGGCGAGTGTCTTGCCCGCGAGCGGCCGGTCCACCTCGCCGGCCTTGCGCCGGGCCTTGAGGTCCTTGGAAAAATCGAGAACCCGGCGCAACTCCTCGGCCGGGATCTCGGACAGGTCTAGAAAATGGCGCACGCCGTTCCCCTTCATTCCGCCGCTCCCTGCACCGGAGCGGCGACGAGGCGGTCCTCGATACGCCGGCAGGCAGCTTCGATCTTCTCCACGGCGATGCCCACCTCCTCCTCGCTCACGATGAGCGGGGGCAACAGCCGCACCACATTGTCGCTGGCGCCGGGCGCGAGCATGCCTTCCTCACGCAGGGCCGTGACGAGGTCGGCGGCCGGCACGGCGCAGCGCAGGCCCAGCAGCAGGCCCTGGCCGCGCACCTCGGCGATGACCGAAGGATGCCGGTCCCTGACCTCGGCGAGGCGCTGCACGAGGCGCGTCGACATGGCGTTCACATGGTCGAGGAAGCCGTCGGCGAGCACGAGGTCGAGCACCGCATTGCCCACCGCCATGGCCAGCGGATTGCCGCCATAGGTGGAGCCATGGGTGCCGAGCGTCATGCCCTTGGCGGCCTCTTCCGTGGCAAGGCACGCGCCCATGGGAAAGCCGCCGCCGATGCCCTTGGCCACCGCCATGATATCCGGGGTGACACCGACCCATTCGTGCGCGAACAGCTTGCCGGTGCGCCCAACCCCGCACTGCACCTCGTCCAGCACAAGCAGGAGGCCCTTCTCGTCGCACAAGGCGCGCAGCCCCTTGAGGAAGCCGGAGGGAGGAACGCGCACGCCGCCCTCGCCCTGCACCGGCTCCACCAGAATGGCGGCGGTCTCAGGCGTCACGGCGGCGCGGGCGGCGTCCAGGTCGCCGAACGGCACCTGGTCGAAGCCCGGCATGGCCGGCCCGAAGCCTTCGAGATACTTGGCGTTGCCACCGGCGGCGATGGTCGCCAGCGTGCGGCCGTGGAAGGCGCCTTCGAAGGTAATGATGCGGTTCTTCTCCGGATGGCCGCTGGCGAACTGATACTTGCGGGCCATCTTGATGGCGCACTCAAGGGCTTCCGCACCGGAATTGGTGAAGAACATGGTGTCCGCGAAGGTCACCGCCTTGATGCGATCCGCGAGCCGCTCGCCGCCGGGGATGCGGAACAGGTTCGAGGTGTGCCAGAGCTTCTTCGCCTGCTCGGAGAGCGCCTCGGCGAGATAGGGATGGGCGTGGCCCAGCACGTTCACCGCGATGCCGCCGGTGAAATCGAGAAAGCGTCGCCCGTCCGTCGTGACGAGCCAGCAGCCCTCCCCCCGTTCGAATTCGAGGTCGATGCGCGCATAGGTCGGCAGAACGGCGGTGATCACTTCAAACCTCCCAAAAAGGGTTCATTCCCCTTGAGGTGGCACCGGTTGACGAACAAAACGCGACAACCGGCACGTGGCAAACAAAAAAGGCCGCCCAAGCGGGGGGCGGCCCGACAGCTACGGATTCTAATGATCATGCGCGAGAGGTCAACTCGTGCGCTGCCGCGCCCGGTTCTTTGACCTGGCGCAAGTGTCCGGCGCATGTTTTCCCGGCACAAGGGAGCGCAATGGAACCTATGGGGTTAACGAAGCCTTAAGGAGCTGGGGAAAACGGCCTTGACGCCATTGCCGACTCTGTTGTGTGCACCAGCCATATTGTAGGTTGTTCCTCGTCAGCCACGAGATGTCGTGCGCGAGGGACGCCAGGGACGATTTTCCAGGACCTTGCAGAGCCGGGCCGGACCCGCGCGCAGATGCGTGCGGGAACGTGGAAGGAGTCCGGCTTCACGCGCCACCCGGCACGATCGGGGGCGGGCTGGCTTGGGGCCGGATCGGTTCAGGCTGAAAGGCCTGATCGACCATTCCGTCTCCAACGTGATGAAAAGAGGCCGGTTTTCCGATCAGGTCCCGACCTGACCGGACGGGCTCCAGGCGCCGCGCGTACTCCGGCGCCCTCGTTTTCGGCCGACGCATCTTCGCCGGCCGTCGTCCGAGGTCCGCAATGGGCTCCGGACCCACCCACGCGACGCCGGCGGACGCCGGTGCCGGTGGCTTTCAAATGCGGCAAATGGAGAAGAGCGATGAGCTGGACTGACGAGCGCGTCGAACTCTTGAAAAAGCTCTGGAGCGAAGGCCTCTCCGCGAGCCAGATTGCAACTGAACTGGGTGAAGTCACCCGCAATGCGGTGATTGGCAAGGTGCACCGGTTGGGCCTGTCCGGCCGTGCCAAGTCGCCGGCCCCGGCGCCGGCCCGCCCGCGCAGCAAGACGGACCGGCCCGAGCGGCCGGAGGCCCGTCCCAACCGCCCCGCGACCATCGGCAACACCGCGCTCGCGGCCGAGCCGGAGGACATGCCGGAAGAGGCGCCGGCTCCCGCTCCCGCCCCCAAGGCGTCCGACAACGTGGTGCCCATGGCGCAGCGTTGCACCATCATGAACCTCACCGAGTCCACCTGCCGCTGGCCTTTGGGCGAGCCGGGCACGGAGAGCTTTCATTTCTGTGGCGGCAAGAGCAATCCGGGCACGCCCTATTGCACCGTGCATGCCCGCATGGCCTACCAGCCGGTGCAGGATCGCCGCCGCGACCGGCGCCTCGCCTATCTGTGAAAACAGGACGGGCCGGGGAAGAGGCACCCCGGCCCGTCTTTCAAATCATTGAGATGACAAGGGGACTTCCCCTCAGCCACAGGTCCGGAACGCTCAGTCCGCGAGCCCGAGCGTGGGCGCGGCGCGGCGTTCCAGTACGTCGCGGATGGCGGTGACGAGGTCTTCCTCCTTCACCGCGAACTGGGCCGGGCGGGCGGCGCGATATTCCGCATTGTCGGCAATGGAGGCGGCGATCTTCGCGCCCTCCACGAGGTCCTTGATCTGCACCTCGCCCGCCGATTTCTCGTTTGATCCCTGAATGATAACCGCAGGCGCGCCGCGCCGGTCGGCATATTTCATCTGCGGTTTCATGCCGCCGCCGCCCAGATACATCTCGGCCCGGATGCCGTTGGCGCGCAGGTCGGCGACCATCTTCATATAGTCGGCGAGGCGGTGCGGCTCCTTGTCCATCACCAGCACCACGACCGGGCCAACCTCTGGCGCCGCCTCCATTTTTCCCAAAAAGGCCAGGGCCGCCAGCAGGCGGGAGACACCGATGGAGAAGCCCGTGGCCGGCACCTTCTCGCCGCGGAAACGGGCCACCAGCCCGTCATAGCGCCCGCCGCCGGCCACCGAGCCGAAGCGCACGGGGCGCCCCTCTTCATCCTTGATTTCAAACGTCAATTCGGCTTCGTAGACGGGGCCGGTATAGTATTCCAGGCCGCGCACCACGCTGGGATCGATCTTCACCCGGTCCTGATAGCCCGCCGCAGCCACCAGCGCGGCGATGTCGCGCAGCTCCGCCATGCCCTCAAGGAACGCGGAATTGGACGCCAAAGCCGCCGCGAGTTCCACATCACCGTCGAGTTCGACTTCAACTCCCACATCGGTGGCGCGCAGGCCCTTGCCGGTGAGCATGGCCAGCACGACCGCGCTCTGGCGCTGGTCCAGCCCCGCCCCCTTGGTGAAGTCGCCGCTCTCGTCGCGGCGGCCGGGGCCGAGCAGAAGTTCGACACCTTCAACGCCGAACTTGTCGAACTTGTCGATGGCGCGCAGCACGGTGAGGCGGCGGCCGAAATTTTCATCCCCGCCGAGGCCGATGGCCTCCATCACCCCGTCGAGCACTTTCCGGTTGTTCACGCGCACCACATAGGCACCGCGGGGCACGCCCACCGCCTCCAGGGTGTCGGCGGCCATCATGCAGATCTCGGCATCGGCGGCGACCGAGGGGGCGCCCACGGTGTCGGCGTCGAACTGCATGAACTGGCGGAAGCGGCCGGGGCCGGGCTTCTCGTTGCGGAACACGTAGCCGGCCCGGTAGGAGCGGTAGGGCTTGGGCAGCTGCTCGAAATGCTCGGCCACGTAGCGGGCCAGCGGCGCCGTCAGGTCATAGCGCAGGGACAGCCACTGCTCGTCGTCGTCCTTCAGCGAAAACACGCCCTCGTTGGGGCGGTCGAGGTCCGGCAGGAACTTGCCGAGGGCGTCGGTGTATTCGAAGGCCGGGGTCTCCAGCGCCTCGAAGCCGTACAGCTCATAGACGGCGCGGATCTTCTCCAGCATGGCGCGGGTGGCGGACAGCTCCGCGCCGGTGCGGTCGACGAGGCCGCGGGGGAGCCGCGCCTTCGGCTTGAATTCTTTGGCCATGGGGATTGGGAGCCCGTCCCGGTATCTTCAAAAAGGGTTGGGGCGTCTTAGAGGACGGGGGCCGGAACGGCAAGTTTGGGGGGGCAGGTCTTGCCCCCTCTCCCGGTGCGGGGAGACTGGGTTGGGGGAGGCTCTCTCCGCGCGAGCCGATGCACCAAGCCCATACGTTGCTTGCCTCCCACCCGCTCTTCCCCGCTCCGAAGCCGGATGTTTCGGACTTCGGGCACTTGGGAACTGAATTCGGCAAAAGCCGGGTTCAGACGGGAGAGGGTTCAAGGGCGCACCCGGCGATCAAGCTTTACCAGCCCATGGCCTCCGCCGGTCAGATCGCGTCGGTCAGGTCGTGCCGGACGGGCCGGGACGCGAGCGCCCAAGGGGCGAGCCCCCTCAGCCCCTCACATAGACCCGGGTGCCGAGCGGCACGCGCTCGTAGAGGTCGATGATGTCCTGGTTGAGCAGGCGGATGCAGCCGGAGGACACCTGCTGGCCGATGCTCCACGGCTCGATGGTGCCGTGAATGCGGAACAGGGTGTCGCGGTCGCCGTCATAGAGATAAAGCGCGCGCGGGCCGAGCGGGTTGGTCTCGCCGCCGGGCAGGCCGGCCGCATAGGGTCCGTAGCGGGCCGGCTGGAGGCGGACCATGTTGGCGGTGGGGGTCCAGTGCGGCCACTTTTCCTTGCGCTTGATGGTGGCCCAGCCCTTGAAGGAATAGCCCTCCTTGCCCACGCCCACGCCGTAGCGGATGGCCTTGCCGTCCTTGCCGATGAGGTAAAGGAACCGCTCGTTGATATCGACGAGGATGGTGCCGGGCGCGAAGCCCGCCGGCGCCGGCACTTCCTGGCGCAGGAAGCGGGGATCCACCTCGGACAGGTCGACCTCGTCCACCGGGAAGGGCTCGCCCTCCACCGGGCCATACATCAGCGCCGACCGGTTCAGCGGCGCCGGCGGCGGATTGGTCACGCAGGCGGCCAGCGCCAGGGGCGCGCCGAGCACAAACAGGCGGCGGGTAAGGCGTTCAGGCGTCGAGGAATGATCTGCCGGGGCGGGCTTCAGGGCCATGGTCTGTCCACTCGGAACGAAACGAATCTCTGCACGCATCAACGCGCGGACCGGGGCGCGGGTTTCGCCCCGTGTCCGTTGCATTGAATCTGGCTTAGGTGGCGTTAAGGTTAACGCCGCATCACCGTCTGCGCCCGAGGGCAAGCGGATGGCACCGCGGCAAAACCTTATGGGCAGCGATGTACCACCATTGCTGCGCTGCGGGGTGGCCATTGCGCCACACTTTTGCGGTGAACGACATCGCGGAATTGTGAAAGCCGGATCACCCGCCGTGCCCGGGTACCGAACCAGCGCGGCCATCCCCAAGGCCGCACCAAGAAGACCGTCTGGAACCGCCAACCGCCCTTGCGGCACCCGCACCCGGCTACGGAAAAGCGCGGCCGTCGCCGTGCTAGGCTTGATGGTGGAAGGCTTCGCACCCGGTTCCGGTGCGGGCGGCAGCCCCGCCGGGTCGCGCGATCACGCCTTCCACCTGCCCACGGTGGACCCGCCGGCAAGAGCGGGATGCACCGCACACAGCCAGGGGGAAACCCATGACCGCATCAACCGCCACAGCCTCCACCCTCGCCTTCCGCTTCGCCGTCATCTTCGTTGTGGCGGGCATGCTCATGGGCATCGCCATGGCCGCCTCCCACGACACCTCGGTGATGCCCGCCCACGCGCATCTCAACCTGCTCGGCTGGGTGAGCCTGTTTCTGTTCGGCATCTATTACGAACGGCGCCCCGCCCTCGACACCAGCGGCCTCGCCCGGGTCCAGGTCCTGATTTGGGCATTGGCCACTACGGTGCTCACGGTGGCCGTGGCCGGCGTCCACCTGGGCCACGACGCCGCCGACCCGGTGGCGGCGGTGACCTCACTGGTGGTCCTCGGCGACATGCTGCTGTTTGGCTATCTGGTGTATCGCGGCGGGCCAGCGCGGGAGAATAAAGGCTTCGCGCCGGCGGAGTGAGCCGCCGACGCCGATCTTGACCGATCTGGATGCCGAATCGGCGCCCGGCCCTCAGGAGGCCGAGCGCTGGCGCTCCTGCGGCACGATGGCGTTGCCGATGATCTCGCCGAACGGGCCGCGATGGTTGGTCGCCGCCTTGGGCCTGCCCGTGCCCGAGGCGAGCGGCAGCAGCGGCAGCACCCCCTCGCCGAACCGATAGGCTTCCTCGAGGTGGGGGTAGCCGGAGAGCACGAAGGTATCGATGCCCAGCGCCATATATTCCTTCATGCGCTCGGCCACGATCTCGGGATCGCCCACCAGGGCGGTGCCGGCGCCGCCGCGCACCAGGCCCACGCCGGCCCACAGGTTGGGACTCACCTCCAGCTTGTCGCGGCGTCCGCCATGCAGGGCACTCATCCGCCGCTGGCCTTCCGAATCCATGCGCGCGAACACCTTCTGCGCCTCGGCGATGGTGGTGTCGTCGATGTAGGAGATCAGCTTGTCCGCCGCCGCCCAGGCCTCGGCAGTGGTGTCGCGCACGATGACATGGAGGCGGATGCCGAAGCTCAGCTCGCGGCCCACCGCGGCGGCGCGGGCCTTCAGGTCCCTGATCTTCTCGGCCACCAGCGCCGGGGGCTCGCCCCAGGTGAGATACTTCTGCACCTGCCGCGCCGCCACCTCGTGGGCCGGGGCAGAGGAGCCGCCGAAGAACAGCGGCGGATGGGGCTGCTGCACCGGCGGATAGAGCAGCTTGCCGCCCTCCACCTGCAGGTGCTTGCCGGCGAAGGTCACCTCCTCGCCCTTCAGAAGGCGGGTGTAGATGTCGAGGAACTCCCGCGTGATCTCGTAGCGCTCGGCATGGTCGGCGAAGAAGCCGTCGCCCTTGTTCTCCTCGGGGTCGCCGCCGGTGACCACGTTGATGAGCGCCCGCCCGTTGGAGATGCGGTCCAGCGTCGCCGTCATGCGCGCCGCGACGCCGGGCGAGAGCAGGCCGGGCCGCACCGCCACCAGGAAGCGCAGCCGCTCGGTGAGGCCCGCCAGCGCCGAGGCGACGATCCACGAATCCTCGCAGGAGCGGCCGGTGGGGATGAGCACGCCGTAATAGCCGAGCTGGTCCGCCGCCTGCGCGATCTGGCGCAGGTAGCCGAGGCTCACCTCCCGCGCCCCGTGAGACGTGCCGAGATAGTGCCCGTCGCCGTGGGTGGGCAGGAACCACAGCACGTTGGCTTCCGTCGCCGGGGTCAGGGAGGGGGCGGCGGGCGAGGCTTCGGCATTCGACATGGATCGGCTCCGGTTGAGGGCGCGCCAGCCGCCGCCATGCGCCGGTTTCGGCCCGCCCTTTTTTAATTCAATAAACTTCATCGAGTTTATTGACTAATGCTCTGGCCGCTGTCTATCCTTTTTTCCACCAGACGCCCTCCGGATTGATCCGGAGGCTCAAGAACGCCCCCGGCGCCGCCGCGCCGACCAGAAGGCCCTTTCCATGAACGCGCATACGCCCGTCGCCGCCCCCACCCCCTCGCCCACCCAATCGCCGAGCCTTGCCCCCGAGCTGCCGGACGCCTCGCTCGCCTTCCGCGCCGCCATGCGCAAGCTGGCCGGGGCCGTGAGCGTGCTCACCGTCGGCACCGGGGACGAGCGCACCGGGCTCACCGCCACCTCGGTCACCTCGCTTTCGGTGGAGCCGCCGACCCTGCTCATTGCCGTCAACCGCGGCTCCTCGTCCTTCGCCCCGCTGCTGAAGGAGCGCAGCTTCGCCATCAACGTGCTGCGCCCCCACCACCAGCCCATCGCCGACCAGTTCGCCGGCAAGGGCGGCCTGAAGGGACCCGCGCGCTACCAGGGCGCCGACTGGACCAAGCTGGAAACCGGCGCGCCGGTGCTGGCGGACGCGCTGGCCGCCTTCGACTGCGAGCTGGAGGACGCCATCGAGCGGCACTCCCACGTCATCGTCATCGGTCGCGTGGTGGCCTCGCGCATCACCGAGAGCGCGCAGCCGCTGCTCTACTGGGCCGGCGGCTATCGCGGCCTCGCCGACTGACGCCGGCCCGCCGGCCGCCCCCGCATTTCTCCCGAAGGATCACCTCATGACCCACCGCGTCACCCGCCGCACCTCGCTCCTCCTCGCAGCCGGCCTTGCGACCAGCCTGGCGACGGGCCTCGTCTCGGCCCCCGCGCTGGCGCAGGAGAAGGTGGTCCGCATCGGCTACCAGAAGTACGGCACCCTCATCCTGCTGAAGAACAAGGGCCTGCTGGAAGAGAAGCTGAAGCCCCTCGGCTACAGCGTGAAGTGGGCCGAGTTCCCGGCCGGCCCGCAGCTCCTGGAGGCGCTGAACGCCGGCGCCATCGACTTCGGCAATACCGGCGAGGCCCCGCCGGTGTTCGCCCAGGCCGCCGGCGCGCCCCTCATCTACGTGGGCTACGAGCCCGCCGCGCCCCAGGGCGAGGCCATCCTGGTGCCCAAGGACAGCCCGCTGAAGACCGTCGCCGACCTCAAGGGCAAGACGGTGGCCCTCAACAAGGGCTCCAACGTCCACTTCCTGCTGGTGAAGGCGCTGGAGAAGGCCGGCGTGCCCTACAGCGACATCAAGACCGCCTACCTCACCCCGGCCGATGCCCGCGCCGCCTTCGAGCGCGGCTCGGTGGACGCCTGGGCCATCTGGGACCCCTTCCAGGCGGCGGCGGAGAAGACCATCGCGGCCCGTCAGCTGGCGGACGGCACCGGCATCGTCTCCAACTACCAGTTCTATTTCTCCACCAAGGCCTTCGTGGACCAGGCCCCGCAGGTGGTGGATGCGGTGCTGGCCGGCGTCGCCGAGATCGGCGCCTGGGTGAAGGCCAATCCCAAGGCGGCGGCCGAGACCTTCTCGCCCCTCATCGGCATTCCCGCGCCGATCCTGGAGGTGGCGCTGGCCCGCCAGCAGTATGACGTGAAGCCGCTGACGCCCCAGGTGGCGGCGGAGCAGCAGAAAGTAGCGGACGCCTTCTTCGCCCTGGGCCTCATCCCCAAGCCCATCCGCATCGCCGACGCCCTGCGCGCGCCCAAATCCTGAGTGCTGAACTCCCGAGGAGATCCGCCATGAGCCTGTCCGGCCCCACCGAAGCCATCGCCTTCACCCACGGCGCGGCTGCCGGCACCCTGCCGGCCAGTAGCGTCCCGGCCGTCGTCGGGGCACAGGCGGAGCGTCGCGATGCCGCCGGCACTGCCGGCCGGTCGCGGCTGGCAGGCACCGGGCAGGCACTGGGCAGATCGCTGGCGAAGTCGCTCGCCCCCTGGGCGCTGCCGCTGGCCATCCTCGCCGTGTGGCAGGCGGCGGCGAGCCTGGGCTTCCTCTCCTCCCGGGTGCTGCCGGCACCGGGGGACGTTGCGCTCGCCTTCTGGCGCACCCTGAAGGACGGCACGCTCCTGTCCAACATCTGCGTCTCCACCGGCCGGGCGCTCACCGGCCTTGCCATCGGCGGCGGCATCGGCTTCGCGCTCGGGGTGCTCAACGGGGTGTGGAAGCCGGCGGAAACCGCGCTGGATTCCACCCTGCAGATGCTGCGCAACGTGCCGCACCTCGCCATCATCCCCCTCGTCATCCTGTGGTTCGGCATCGGCGAGGAGGCCAAGATCTTCCTGGTGGCGGTGGGGGTGGCCTTCCCCATCTATCTCAACACCTACCATGGCATCCGCAACGTGGACGCCGGCCTCGTCGAGATGGCGCGGGTCTACGGGCTTTCGCCCGCCGCCCTGTTCACCCGCATCGTGCTGCCCGGAGCGCTGCCCTCGGTGCTGGTGGGCCTGCGTTACGCGCTGGGCATCATGTGGCTGACCCTGATCGTGGCCGAGACCATCTCCTCCACCGAGGGCATCGGCTACATGACCATGAATGCCCGCGAATTCCTCCAGACCGACGTGGTGGTGCTGGGCGTGCTGGCCTATGCCCTCCTCGGCAAGCTCGCCGACAGCCTGACGCGGGGCATCGAGCAGCGCGCGCTGGCCTGGAACCCGGCCTACCAGCCCGGCGGCAAGGGAGTGGCGTGATGGAAATCTTCGCCGCCAGCGACGCCGAGATCTCCGCCGCCCTCCGAGACCGGCACAGCCGCGAACCGGACAGCCGCGAACCCAACGGCCGCGTTTTGGAGATTCGCGAAACCTTCCGCAGCCCACGCTTTCCGGAAATCGCCACCGCCGAGCGACGGCACGGCGAGCGCATCCGCCTCAACAGTGTGGTGAAGAGCTTCGGCGCCCGCACCGTGCTGCGCCGGCTCGACCTCGACGTGCCCGCCGGCCAGTTCCTCGCCGTGGTGGGCCGCTCGGGCGGGGGCAAGACCACGCTGATGCGCCTCATCTGCGGGCTCGACACCGCCACCTCCGGCGAGGTGCGCATCGGCGAGGCCACTGTAACAGGCCTGATGCCGCAGGTGCGCCTGCTGTTCCAGGATGCCCGCCTCGCGCCCTGGCAGCGGGTGATCGGCAATGTGGGCATCGCCCGCGGCCCCGGCTGGCGCGAGAAGGCCCATGCGGCCCTCAGGGACGTGGGCCTCGCCGATCGCGGCCGGGAATGGCCCTATGTGCTCTCCGGCGGGCAGAAGCAGCGCGTGGCGCTGGCGCGCGCCCTGGTGTCGCGCCCCGGCGTGCTGCTGCTGGACGAGCCGTTCGGCGCGCTCGACGCCCTGACCCGGGTGGAGATGCACCGCCTCACCGAGCGCATCTGGACGGAATACGGATTCACCGTGGTGCTCATTACCCACGACGTGGCCGAGGCGGTGTCACTGGCCGACCGCGTGGTGGTGCTGCGGCAGGGCGAGATCGCCCTCGACGTTCCGGTGGACCCCGACGGCACCTTGCCCCGCGGCGCGCGCACCGGCGCCGAGGCCGCCCGCCTGCACGAGCGCATCCTCGCCGCCGTGTGAGGCACGGGCAGACCTGATGTCTTAAGTCCGGAAGCCGCACCGGGACGGTGCCCTCCGAGACAAAGCGGCGACGACGGGTCAGCAGTGGCCCATGGCGCCCTGAACCACCGTCGCCCTCCCCCGCAAGCGGGAGCGGGGGTTACAGCAGCTCTCCTTCCACTGCTCTGATGCTCCGTTGCTGTCGGCCGGGACCGTCTCCCCCTCCCCCCGAAAACGGAAAGACCTGCCCCTTCGGCATCTGTGCCATGACAGTGCCGCGTTCATGCGGAATACTGCACCGGCTGGCAGGGGCATTCGCCTGGACTGCCCTCATCCCAAATCCGGGCTCCCGCGCGCATCCGGCGCGAGACGCCCCCTTTGCCCGACGGAGGACGACCCTTGCCCCACGAAACGCCGCTCATTGCGACACTCGTCGGGGCCTTCGTCCTCGCCTTCGTCTTCGGCGCCATCGCCCAGCGCTTCAAGCTGTCGCCGCTGGTGGGCTACCTGCTGGCCGGCGTCATGGTGGGACCGTTCACCCCCGGCTTCGTCGCCGACCAGAGCATGGCGCTGGAGCTGGCCGAGATCGGCGTCATCCTGCTCATGTTCGGCGTCGGCCTGCATTTTTCGCTGAGCGACCTGTTGTCGGTGAAGGCCATCGCCATTCCCGGCGCGGTGCTGCAGATCGGCGTCGCAACCCTGATGGGCATGGGCCTCGCCTATGCCCTCGGCTGGGGGCTGGGCGCCGGCATCGTGTTCGGCCTCGCCCTGTCGGTGGCGAGCACCGTGGTGCTGCTTCGAGCGCTGCAGGAACGGCGCATGGTGGAAAGCGAGCAGGGCCGCATCGCGGTCGGCTGGCTCATCGTGGAAGACCTCGCCATGGTGCTGGCGCTGGTGCTGCTGCCCGCCCTTTCCGGTGCCCTCGGCGGGCGCGTGGTGGCCACCCCCACCGTCGAATGGCTGGGCGGGGACGACGTGTGGATGACGCTGGGCATCACGCTGGCCAAGGTGGCCGGCTTCGTGGTGCTGATGCTGGTGGTGGGCCGGCGGGTCATTCCCGGCATCATGCACTGGGTGGCCCATATCGGCTCGCGGGAGCTGTTCCGCCTCGCCGTGCTGGCCATCGCGCTGGGCGTCGCCTTCGGCTCGGCCAAGCTGTTCGGGGTGTCGTTCGCGCTCGGCGCCTTCTTCGCCGGCATGGTGCTGAGCGAATCGCCCCTGTCCCACCGCGCGGCGGAAGAGACGCTGCCCCTGCGCGACGCCTTCGCCGTGCTGTTCTTCGTCTCGGTGGGCATGCTGGTGGACCCCTCCATCGTCATCAAGAGCCCGATCCCGCTCATCATCACCGTGCTGATCGTGCTGTTCGGCAAGTCGCTGGCCGCCTTCCTGCTGGTGCGGGCGTTCGGCTACGGCAATATCACGGCGCTCACCATCTCCGCCTCGCTGGCGCAGATCGGCGAATTCTCCTTCATCCTGGTGGCGCTGGGCGTCGACCTCCACCTGCTGCCCGAGGAAGGCCGCGACCTCATCCTCGCGGCGGCGATCATCTCCATTCTCGCCAACCCCTTCTTCTTCCTGGCGCTGGATCGCTACCGGGCGAAGGCGGTGAAGGTGTCCACCGCCAATGCGGCGGCCGCGGCTCCGGCCCAGGCCGCGGCGGACAAGGCCGCGACAGCCAAGGGCGCGGAGAAGGGGGCGGAGAAGGCGCCGCCCGCCCCGACCCTGCCGGTCACCGCCCAGCAGGCCCATACGGTGCTGGTGGGCTACGGCCGGGTGGGCCACCTGGTGGCGGACGGGCTGAAGGCCGCCGGCCTGCCCTTCCTCGTCATCGAGGACCAGGAAGACCGGGTGGAGGAGCTGCGGCGCGGCGACATCGAGGTGATCGACGCCAATGCCGCCTCCCCCGCCGCCATCACCGCCGCCAACGTGGCGGGGGCGAGCCGGCTCATCCTCGCCATTCCCGACGGCTTCGAGGCCAGCGGCGTGCTGCGCAAGGCCCGCCAGATGAACCCCGGCATCGAGATCATCGCCCGCGCCCATTCGGACGCGGAGGTGGAGCACCTGCGCCAGGGCGGCGCCAATTTCATCATCATGGGCGAGCGCGAGGTGGCGCGCGGCATGCTGGCCCATGTGCTGGACCGCAGCGACGCCGACCTTGCCGCCGCCGTGCAGGCTGCCGGGGTCGCCAGCGGGACCGAGGCTGCATCCCCCTCCCCCGATGCGCCCGTCGCCGAGGTGGAGGTGAGCCCGGTCACGCCCCCCACTCAGTCCATTGCTGCGGCCGGGGCAACTCCTGCGCCCGCGCCCACCATGGTTCCAGCGGGCATCGCCGGGCCTGCGGCAACGCAGCCGCCGCTTTCGGCGCCGGAATCCGCTCCCGGCCCGGTCCCCGCCCTTGCGGAGAGCGCCGCAGCGGAGCAGAACGAAAAGGGTTAGGCCGACTTAAATGCGAATAAGTTGCAATTGCAGTTTGGTGGGCCTATTTTTGCAAATGGATCGCAAATTGATGCGATAATTGGATTGGAGCGCGGCTTCATGCGCTGCCGTAGCTGTTTGACGGCCGGTTCTACGGCCCCTTCTTTGGTGCGTTCCTGGGCTGGCCGCGTCTTTTCGGCGGCCGGCGCCGTGCTTCTCGCGGCGCTGGTGGCAACCTCGTCCACTGCCCCGGCCCGGGCAGCCGACAAGCTGAAGGTGGTCACCACCTTCACCATCATCGCCGACATGGCGAAGAACGTGGCCGGCGATGCCGCGCAGGTGGACAGCATCACCAAGCCCGGCGCCGAGATCCACAATTACCAGCCCACCCCCGGCGACCTCATCAAGGCTCAGGGCGCCAACCTCATCCTGTGGAACGGCCTGAACCTCGAACTGTGGTTCGAGAAGTTCTTCAGCCGCCTGAAGGGCGTGCCGAGCGTGGTGGTGTCCGACGGCGTCGAGCCCATGGGCATCACGGAGGGCCCCTACAGCGGCAAGCCCAATCCCCACGCCTGGATGTCGCCCACCGCCGCCCTCGTCTACGTGGACAACATCCGCGACGCGCTGGTGAAATACGATCCCGCCAACGCCACCACCTACAAGGCCAATGCCGAGGCCTACAAGGCCAAGATCACCGCCACCATCGCCCCCATCCGCGCCGAGCTGGACAAGGTGCCGGCAGACCAGCGCTGGCTGGTCACCAGCGAGGGCGCCTTCAGCTACCTGGCGCGGGATTTCGGCCTGAAGCCGCTCTATCTGTGGCCCATCAACGCCGACCAGCAGGGCACGCCCCAGCAGGTGCGCCGGGTGGTGGACCGCATGCGAGCGGACAAGATCCCCGCCATCTTCTCCGAGAGCACCATTTCCGCCGAGCCCGCCAAGCAGGTGGCGCGGGAGACCGGCGCCCGCTACGGCGGCGTGCTCTATGTGGATTCGCTGAGCGACGCCGCAGGCCCGGTGCCCACCTATCTCGACCTGCTGCGGGTGACCTCCACCACCATCGCCGAAGGCCTCACCGGAGGCACCGCCCGATGAATGCCCCGCTTCCTCCCCTCACCCAGGCGGATGCCGCCGGCGCCGGCCTTTGCGTCGCCCACGTCACCGTCACCTATCGCAACGGCCACACCGCCCTGCGCGACGCCAGCTTCGAGATCCCCACCGGCACCATCACCGCGCTGGTGGGGGTGAACGGCTCGGGCAAGTCCACCCTGTTCAAGACCATCATGGGCTTCCTCTCGGCGGCGAAGGGGTCCGTCACCATCCTCGGCATGAGCGTGCGCGAGGCATTAAAGCGCAACGTGGTGGCCTATGTGCCCCAGGCCGAGGAGGTGGACTGGACCTTCCCCGTGCTGGTGGAAGACGTGGTGATGATGGGCCGCTACGGCCACATGAATTTCCTGCGCATGCCCCGCCGCGCCGACCACGAAGCGGTGACGGCGGCGCTCGGCCGCGTCAACATGCTGGAATTCCGCAAGCGCCAGATCGGCGAGCTCTCCGGCGGGCAGAGGAAGCGCGTGTTCCTCGCCCGCGCGCTGGCGCAGGACGCCCGCGTGATCCTGCTCGACGAGCCCTTCACCGGCGTGGACGTGAAGACCGAGGACGCCATCATCGCCCTGTTGAAGGCGCTGCGCGACGAGGGCCGGGTGATGCTTGTCTCCACCCACAATCTCGGCTCGGTGCCGGAATTCTGCGACCGCACGGTGCTCATCAAGGGCACGGTGCTGGCCTATGGGCTGACCTCCGAGATCTTCACGCAGGTGAACCTCGAGAAGGCCTTCGGCGGCGTGCTGCGCCATTTCGTGCTGGACGAGAGCCACTCCACCGCCGCCGGCACGCTGGGCGTGCTGACCGACGACGAGCGCCCCCTCGTGCTCTACAAGGACCGCCCCGCCGCCAGCGGCACCGCCGGCTCCTCGGAGGGGATCGGGTAATGCGCTGCGCACATTATGGCCCGCACGCTCCGTCATGCCCGGCCTTGTGCCGGGCATCCACGCGGACCGGCCGGGATGGGATCTGCGATCACCGCGCCAGCGGCTCGGCCTGGATGGCCGGGTCAAGCCCGGCCATGACGGCGTGCGGGTTGGGCAAGGCCGGCGCTGAACGGCACGCAGCCGGACGGCTCACATCGGGAGAGGCCTGAGCCATGGCCGCCTCCCTGTCTCCGATCCTCGCCCTCCTCATCGAGCCCTTCGGCTATTCCTACATGGTCAACGCCATGTGGGTGAGCGCGCTGGTGGGGGCGGTGTGCGCGTTCCTGTCCGCCTTCCTCATGCTGAAGGGCTGGTCGCTCATCGGCGATGCCCTGTCCCATGCCATCGTGCCGGGGGTGGCGGGGGCCTACATGCTGGGCCTGCCGTTCTCGCTGGGCGCCTTCTTCTCCGGCGCGCTGGCGGCGGGCGCCATGCTGTTTTTGCAGGAGCGCACCAAGCTGAAGGAAGATGCCGTCATCGGCCTCATCTTCACCTCCTTCTTCGGCCTCGGCCTGTTCATGGTCTCCCTGTCGCCGACTTCAGTAAACGTGCAGACCATCGTGCTCGGCAACATCCTCGCCGTCTCGCCGTCCGACACGCTGCAGCTGGCGCTCATCGGCTTCGTCTCGCTGGCGCTGCTGCTGGTGTTCTGGAAGGACCTGATGGTGACCTTCTTCGACGAGAGCCACGCCCGCTCCATCGGCCTCAACCCCACCTTCCTGAAGATCATGTTCTTCACGCTTCTCTCCGCCTGCACGGTGGCGGCGCTGCAGACGGTGGGGGCCTTCCTCGTCATCGCCATGGTGGTGACGCCGGGGGCCACCGCTTACCTGCTCACCGACCGCTTCCCTCGCCTCATCGCCTTGTCTGTCGCCATCGGCGCGGGCACGAGCTTCGTCGGCGCCTATCTCTCCTATTTCGTGGATGGGGCGACAGGCGGCATCATCGTCGTGCTCCAGACCCTCATCTTCCTCACCGCCTTCGTGTTCGCACCCAAGCACGGGCTTTTGGCGGCGCGGCGGCAGGCGGCGCTGGCCTTGAGGGAGGGCGGGCTGTGATGGACACCCTGCTCGCCCCGTTCCAGTTCGATTTCATGCAGAGCGCACTGGTGATCTCGGCGCTGGTGGCGGTGCCCATGGCGCTGCTGTCCTGCTTCCTGGTGCTGAAGGGCTGGTCGCTGATGGGCGATGCCGTCTCCCACGCGGTGCTGCCCGGCGTGGTGCTGGCCTATATGGCCGGCCTGCCGCTCGCCTTCGGCGCCTTCGTGGCCGGCATGGTGTGCGCGCTCGGCACCGGGTACCTGAAAGCCAACAGCCGCATCAAGGAAGACACCGTGATGGGCGTGGTCTTCTCCGGCATGTTCGGGCTGGGACTGGTGCTCTACACCAAGATCCAGTCGGACGTGCATCTCGACCACATATTGTTCGGCGACATGCTGGGCGTGACCTGGGGCGACATCACTGAAAGCGCGCTCATCTGCGGCCTGGTGACGGTGGCGCTGCTGGCCAAATGGCGCGACCTGCTGCTGAACGCGTTCGATCCCGCGCAGGCGAAGGCGGTCGGCCTGCGCGTCGGGCTGCTGCATTACGGGCTCTTGGTGATGCTGTCGCTGACCATCGTCGCGGCACTGAAGGCCGTGGGCATCATCCTCGCCGTGTCGCTTTTGATCGCGCCGGGGGCCATCGCGTTTCTGGTGACACGCCGCTTCGGCGTCATGCTGGTGGTGGCGGTGCTGGTGGCGGTCGGGTGCGCGCTCTGCGGCGTCTACCTCTCCTTCTTCCTCGACTCGGCGCCGGCTCCCACCATCGTGCTGCTGATGACGGCGGTCTTCATCGCCGCCTTCGTGGGGGTGCGGGTGAAGGCGGCCGGCATCCAGAGCCAACTGCCTTCCGCTTAGGCTTTGCGACCAACCATTCGGCATCAGCCGCTATCCCGCCCTTGACGCCCCCGCCCCCTCGGGCGTAACCCCATCCGTGGGACACCTCCCCCCAACGGGAGGCGCCCATCTGTAAGGATGGACCACATGACGATGAATCCTGCTCCGACCACTCGTCCGGAGAACCCTAACTTTTCGTCCGGCCCCTGTGCCAAGCGTCCCGGCTGGACGCTGGAAGCGCTCTCGGACGCGCCGCTGGGCCGCTCGCACCGCGCCAAGGTCGGCAAGGCCAAGCTGAAAGAGGCCATCGACCTCACCCGCGACGTGTTGGAAGTGCCCGCCGACTACAAGATCGGCATCGTTCCCGCTTCCGATACCGGCGCCGTGGAGATGGTGCTGTGGTCCATGCTGGGCGCCCGCCCGGTGGACATGCTGGCCTGGGAAAGCTTCGGCGAAGGCTGGGTGACGGACGTGGTCAAGCAGCTCAAGCTGACCGATGCCCGCGCGCTGACCGCCCCCTATGGCGCGCTGCCGGACCTCACGCAGGTGGATTTCTCCCACGACGTGGTCTTCACCTGGAACGGCACCACCTCCGGCGTCATGGTGCCGGACGCGGAGTGGATCCCGGCCGACCGCACCGGCCTCACCATCTGCGACGCCACCTCGGCAGCGTTCGCGCAGAAGCTGGATTTCGCCAAGCTCGACGTGGTCACCTTCTCCTGGCAGAAGGTGCTCGGCGGCGAGGGCGCGCACGGCATCCTCATCCTCTCCCCCCGCGCGGTGGAGCGGCTCGAGACCTACAAGCCGGCGTGGCCGCTGCCCAAGATCTTCCGCATGACCAAGGGCGGCAAGCTCATCGAAGGCATCTTCGAGGGCGAAACCATCAACACGCCCTCCATGCTTTGCGTGGAAGATTATCTCGACGCGCTGAAGTGGGCGAAGAATGTGGGCGGGCTTAGCGCCCTGCAGGAGCGCTCCAACCGCAACTTCGAGGCCATCGCCCAGTGGGTGCACAACACGCCGTGGGTGGACTTCCTGGCCACCGATCCGGTGACGCGCTCCAACACTTCGGTGTGCCTGAAGGTGGTGGATGCGGACGTGACCTCGCTGCCCGCCGACGCCCAGGCGGCCTTCGCCAAGGCCATCGCCTCCGGCCTTGAGAAGGGCGGCATCGCCTACGACATCGGCGCCTATCGCGACGCCCCTCCCGGCCTGCGCATCTGGTGCGGCGCCACCGTGGAACGGGCCGACGTGGAAGCCCTGACGCACTGGCTCGACTGGGCCTTCACCGAAGCCAAGGCCGCTCTACCCAAGGCTGCGTGAGGTCTGGGCGGGGTGACTGAACTGCCCTGCCCCCTCCCCTGCTCAAACTCGGCTGTTGCCGAGTTTGGTTCCCGGCAGCCGAAACCGAAAGCATCCGGCTTCGCGCGGGGGAGGGTTGGGGTGGGGGCCTTCCGCCCTCGCCTATCCTGAAGCGCCTTCCGCAGCACGCCCGCCTGCCCCCTCCCAACCCTCCCCCGCAAGCGGGAGAGGGCTTTCACCGGCAGGAGCCGCGGGGCAGCGCGCCCCCAGCCTGGGTCACCGGCCCCCCATAGCGATCGTCATGCCCGGGCTTGTCCCGGGCATCCACGCCGAGCCGCCCGTGCACGCGGCCGAAAGCTACTCCCGGCCTCCACGCGTGGATGGCCGGGTCAAGCCCGGCCATGACGGCAGCCAGAGCGGCACGGCTTATCCGCGCAATTTCCGGAGCCCACCATGGCACCCCGTGTTCTCATTTCCGACAAGCTCTCCCCCGCCGCCGTGCAGATCTTCAAGGATCGCGGCATCGAGGTGGATTTCCAGCCCGACCTCGGCAAGGACAAGGACAAGCTGGCCGAGATCATCGGCAATTATGACGGCCTCGCCATCCGCTCGGCCACCAAGGTCACCCCGAAGATCCTTCAGAAGGCCGGCCGCCTGAAGGTCATCGGCCGCGCCGGCATCGGCGTTGACAATGTCGACCTGCCGGCGGCGACCGCCAAGGGCGTGATCGTGATGAACACGCCGTTCGGCAATTCCATCACCACCGCCGAGCATGCCATCGCCATGATGTTCGCGCTGGCCCGCGAGATCCCGGCGGCGGATGCCTCCACCCAGGCCGGCAAGTGGGAGAAGAACCGCTTCATGGGCGTCGAGGTCACCGCCAAGACGCTGGGCATCATCGGCTGCGGCAACATCGGCTCCATCGTGGCCGAGCGCGGCGTGGGCCTGAAGATGAAGGTGATCGCCTTCGATCCCTTCCTCTCGGTGGAGCGGGCGCTGGATCTCGGCGTGGAGAAGGTGGAGCTGGACGACCTGCTCGCCCGCGCCGACTTCATCACCCTGCACACGCCCTTGACCGAGAAGACCAAGAACATCCTCTCGGCCGAGAATATCGCCAGGACGAAGAAGGGCGTGCGCATCATCAACTGCGCCCGCGGCGGCCTGGTGGACGAAGCCGCCCTGCGCGCCGCCCTCGACAGCAAGCATGTGGCGGGCGCCGCCTTCGACGTGTTCGCGGTGGAGCCGGCGGAGCAGAACCCGCTGTTCGGTCATCCCAACGTGGTGTGCACGCCGCACCTCGGCGCCGCCACCAACGAGGCGCAGGAGAATGTCGCCCTCCAGGTCGCCGAGCAGATGAGCGACTATCTCCTCACCGGCGCCATCACCAACGCGGTGAACTTCACCTCCATCACCGCCGAGGAAGCGCCGAAGCTGAAGCCTTTCATCGCGCTCGCTGAGAAGCTCGGCTCGTTCGCCGGCCAGCTCACCGACACCGACATCAAGACTGTGCACATCGTCTACGAAGGCGCGGTGGCGGACCAGAAGGTGAAGGCGCTGACCTCGGCCGCGGTGGCAGGGCTGCTGCGCCCGATGCTCTCAGAGGTCAATGTCGTGTCCGCCCCCACCGTCGCCAAGGAACGCGGCATCGTCATCGAGGAGACCACCCGCGCCGCCACCGGCGACTATGACAGCCTCATCAGCATCACGGTGGTGACCGACACGTATGAGCGCGCGATATCCGGCACCGTGTTCGCGGATGGCCGCCCGCGCATCGTGAACATCAAGGGCATCAATGTGGACGCCGAGTTCGCGCCCTCCATGATCTATGTCACCAACGAGGACAAGCCCGGCTTCATCGGCCGCTTCGCCGGCCTGCTGGGTGATGCGGGCCTGAACATCGCAACCTTCGCCCTCGGCCGCGACCATCTGGGCGGCGACGCCATCGCGCTGGTGGCGGTGGATGGCACCGTGCCGGCCGACGTGCTCGGCAAGGTGCAGGCGCTGCCGCAGGTGAAGGCGGCCAAGGCGCTGGCGTTCTGAGGCGTTGGTGCTCTGACGATCTGCAACGGTCGCCCCTCGGGCGGCCGTCTGCTTTTCTGCGTTATGCGTTCAGCGCCGGTCGAAAGCCGGGTCCGCCCGCTCGCCGGCCCGCTCTTGCCTCAATGCGGCAGGCGGTCGGCGATCTTGGCCAGGCCGGCGGCGGCGCAGGCCTCGTCCTTCTCCCCGCCCGGTGCTCCGCCGACGCCGATGGCGGCCACGATCTCCCCCTTCGCCTTCACGCCGACGCCGCCGGCCAGCAGCAGGATATCCGGCAGGGAGGCGAGGGCCTGGGTGCTGGGCCCGCCGCGGGTCTTCTCCACGAAGGCCGAGAGGGTATCGAAGCCGAACACCGGCCCAAGGGTCGCGACCGTATAGGCCTTGCGGAAGCTGGAGGTGCGGGTGTGGGTGGTGGAATGGTCGCCCTTCACCAGCACCCGGGTCTCGCCGGACACGTCCACCACCGCCACGGAAACCGGCCAGCCCTTCTCGGAGCAGGCGCGCACCGCCTCCAGCGCGGCTTCGTTGGCGAGCGCCAGCGGCAGTTCCCAGCCGGACCCGCGCACCTGCGCTGCTGCCGGCGCGGCCAGCCCCGCCAAGATCAGCGCCAGCAGCGCGCCCGGCAGGCGCGCGCCAATACCCCTGGTGGAAATCCCCTTGCTCATGGTCATCACCTCCTGCCGGCTCACCCGGCAGGACCGCTCCTAGCAGAGGAGGCGTAACCCCTAAATATCAAATTTAGCGGTTTCACGCAGGCGTGACGGCACGGCCCTTCAGGCCGGGGGCCGGCGCTTGGCGCGGGCGGCCAGCGTCGCCAGGGCAATGCCGGTGATGACCAGCGCATAGCCCGCGATATGGTACCAGGCGATGGTCTCACCCAGGAAGATGATGGCGAGCGCGGTGCCGAACACCGGCATCAGGTGCAGGAACGGCGCGGCGGCGTTGGCCCCCACCAGTTCCACCCCCCGGTTGAAGAACAGGTAGGCGACGATGGACGGCCCAATCATCACATAGGCCAACACCCCCAGCGTCATGTGGTCGAAATGCAGGATGCGCCCCTGCGCCGCTTCCCACAGCGCGAACGGTGCCAGCAGCACCGAGCCCAGCGCCATGATCGAGACAAGGAAGGAGAGCGGCCCCAGCCCCGGCCGCTTGCGCAGGATGGCGGCGTAGAAGGCATAGATGACCAGCGCGCAGATGATCCACACGTCGCCGATGTTGGGCTTCAGATGCAGGAAGGTATCGAGGCTGCCGTGGCTGATGATCACCAGCACGCCGACGAGCGAGGTGACGATACCGGCCATCTGGCCAAGGCTTAGCCGCTCGCGGAAGATGAAGAAGGTCCACAGGGCCACCAGCAGCGGCGCGGTGGACTGCACCAGCAGGCCATTGAGGGCCTGGGTATATTGCAAGCCATAATAACTCATGGCGTTGTAACAGGCGATGCCGGTGGCCGCGAGCAGCACCAGCAGCCAGAAATGGCGGCGGATGAGCGGCAGGTCGCGCCGCACCTGCCCGAGGGCGAACGGCAACAGGATGAGCGTCGCCCCGGTCCAGCGCACGAAGGCCAGCGTCACCGGCGGCACATGGCCGGCGACGACACGCCCGATCACGATATTGATGGCCCACAGCAGCGCCGTGACGGTGAGCAGCAGGTAGGGCGCGTCATACAGGGCGAATCCCGACGCGCGCGGAGGCCTCAGCGACATCTTTCCTCCCGCTTGATGGGATCCACGCCTGCGGCGCGGGCTTGGGTCCAGCTCCGGTGGGAGCGGGCCCGGCAGGCGACCGCTGTAGCGTCATCCGAGGCGCGGGGGAAATCGATTTTGGCGCACGCACCCATCAGCGGGCGTGATGGGTCGCGCCCGCGCAGCCCGCGCCTCAGGCCGGGCGGAACACCGCCGTGTTGCCGGAGGGATCGCGCGCGGTGAGGCCGCCGCCCTCAAGCGCCGTGAACGCGACACCCGCCGCCGCGAGGCGCTGGCCGAGGGCATCGATGGAAGCCTGCGGCAGCCGAACGGTGAAATGGTCGAGCCCCGCCGTGCCGGTCGCCGGCGCGGGTGCGCCCGAGGACTGCCAGGTGTTGAGGCCGAGATGATGGTGGTAGCCGTCCGCGCTCACGAACAGGGCGCCGGGATAGCGCGCCATGATGGTGAGGCCCACCGTATCCACCCAGAAGCGCCGCGCCGCCTCGAGGTCGGACACCTTGAGATGCACATGCCCCATGTCGGTGCCGGCGGGCGCGGGTTGCGCGGCCGGCGGAGCCTCGCGAGACAGGGCATTCAGGTCGAGGGGCAGCGTCGCCATGGCGATGGTGCCGTCCGGGCTGCGCGGCCATTCGTCGGCGGGGCGGTCGCGATAGATCTCGATGCCGTTGCCGTCCGGGTCGTCGACGTACAGCGCCTCGCTCACCAGATGGTCGGAGGCGCCCATGCGCAAACCCATGTGGTGGAGCGCCATGAGCCGCGCGGCGAGGCTGGAGCGGTCGGGCACTCGGATGGCCATGTGGAACAGCCCCGGCGCCCGGACGCCGGCGCGGGCTGCGTCCGGCCGGCGGGCGATCTCCACCAGCGGGCGGCCGCCGGCGCCGAGCACCGTGGTCTCGCCGGTGGAGAGCACCTCAAGGCCCACGCCGTCGCGATAGAAGGGGATCAGCCGCTCGGGATCGCGGCTCGTCAGGGCCACGGCGCCGAGGGCGAGGTCGTGAGGCGCGGTTTCAGTGGGGAGGGAGAGGGCGGCGGTCATGGTGAAGCTCCTTGCGGGGCGGAGGCGCCTTTCGGTGCCGCCGCCTGCGTTGCTCCAAATATGGTGGAAGTGGCAGGCGCGCGCCATTGCACCAACGCAAGCAAAGTGGAGCGCCGCCGCACGCCTTTCCGACGGGCCCATCTCGGGCGGACTTCAGTCGGTGAACCAGTCCTCGGAGATTTTCCGGAGCTTGCCCCGGCGCCATTCATAGACCTGGGTGCAGCGCATGTAGCGCTCGGGATTGGGCCGCGTGCAGTAGGCCGAATGGGAGAAGACGATGACCTGCGGCACCTTGCGGCCCTTGTTCTCGATCTCGAAGCCGCGCGCACCGCGGTCGAAGGCCCGGACCCAGCGGCCGGGACCGGTGGAGACGAACAGGATGTGCCGGAAGCCGTCCGAGCCGATCCAGGGGGTGAAGCCACCGTCGCAGGCGATGGCGTGGGTATCGATCAGATAGTCCGGCCGCCCGTCGGGGGAGACGTTGACCACCTCGGCGAGGGTGCCGGGCTTCCAGTTCGGCCTGCCCTCGGCGGCGCGGCACTCCGCTTCCAGTTCCTGCACCGCCCGCGCCACCACCTTCGGCAGGCCGGCATAGGGATCGGCGGCGGGGCCGGGTGTCGGGGCCGCTGCGGTGGAGGCCGATGCCGAAACGGCGGGGGCAGGCGGATTGGGGGGCGCTTCCGCAGCTGGCATAGCGGCGGGCGGGGGCGCTTCCGACACAGCCACGTCCACCGGCGCACCCTCGGCCCGCGCAACCAGCACGCTCACGGCCGCGAGGGCAACGACTAGGGCGGACGCCACCAGCGACCGCCCCCGTCCACCTGCATCTGCACCTTCAAGGGCCATGCGCCCTCTCCCGGCAAATCGAGCACCGACCTGTCAAAGGCGCCGATCAGCCTACATCGCACGCTGATCGGCGAAACCTTTCCCCGGCGCGCCCGGCTCAGGCCGCCTTCTGGGCCTGCCGGTCCACGATGGCGACGATGTCGGCCATGATGCGGTTCAGCTCGAAGTTCTTCGGGGTGTAGACGGCGGTCACGCCGAAGCCCTTGAGCTGCACCTCGTCCTCCGGCGGGATGATGCCGCCCACCACCACGGGGATGTCGGACAGCCCCTCGGCCCGCAGGCGGTCCATCACGTCGCGCACCAGCGGCACGTGGGAGCCGGAAAGGATGGAGAGGCCGATGACGTGCACGCTTTCTTCCAGCGCGGCGTTCACGATCTCGGCGGGGGTCAGGCGGATGCCCTCGTAGACCACTTCCATGCCGCAGTCGCGGGCGCGCACGGCGATCTGCTCGGCGCCGTTGGAATGGCCGTCGAGGCCCGGCTTACCCACCAGGAACTTGATGCGCCGGCCGATCTTCTCGGACACCGCGTCCACGCCCTTGCGCACCTCGTCCAGCCCCTGCGTGTCCACCCGGGCGGCACGGCCGACACCGGTGGGCGCGCGATATTCGCCGAACACCTCGCGCAGGCAGGTGCCCCATTCGCCGGTGGTGATGCCGGCCTTGGCGCACACGATGGAGGGCTCCATGATGTTGCGCCCCTCCTGCGCCGCGCTCTTCAGCGCTGCGAGGGCCGCCGCCACCGCCTTACTGTCGCGGGCCTCGCGCCAGGCCTGAAGGCGGGCGATCTGCTCAGCCTCCACGCCCTCGGGCACCGTGAGGATGGCGCCTTCCCCGGTGGTGAGCGGCGAAGGCTCGGTCTCGGTCCAGCGGTTGACGCCCACCACTACCTGCTCGCCGCGCTCGATGGCCTCCAGCCGGCGGGTGTTGGATTCCACCAGCTGCTGCTTCATGTAGGAATTCTCGATGGCCGCCACCGCGCCGCCCATGGCGTCGATCTGCGCCAGCTCTGCGCGGGCCTCTTCCTTCAGCTGCTCCACCTTCCTCGCGATCTCGATGGAGCCGTCGAAGATGTCGCCGTATTCGAGCAGGTCGGTCTCATAGGCCAGCACCTGCTGCATGCGCAGCGACCATTGCTGGTCGAACGAGCGGGGCAGGCCCAGCGCCTCGTTCCACGCGGGAAGCTGCACGGCGCGGGCGCGGGCGCCCTTCGACAGGGTGACCGCCAGCATCTCCAGCAGGATGCGGTAGACGTTGTTCTCCGGCTGCTGCTCAGTGAGGCCCAGCGAATTCACCTGCACGCCGTAGCGGAACAGCTTCTGCTTGGCGTCGGTGATGCCATAGCGGTTGACGCAGATCTCGTCCCACAGATCCACGAACGCGCGCATCTTGCACATCTCGGTGATGAACCGCATGCCGGCGTTCACGAAGAAGGAGATGCGCCCCACCACCTCGCCGAACACCTTGCCTTCCGCCTCGCCCGACCTCTTCACCGTGTCGAGGATGGCGATGGCGTTGGCGAGCGCGAAGGCCAGCTCCTGCACCGGCGTCGCCCCGGCCTCCTGCAGGTGGTAGGAGCACACGTTCATCGGGTTCCACCGGGGCAGATACTCAGTGGTGAAGATGATGGTGTCCTTGGTCAGCCGCATGGACGGCGCCGGCGGGAACACATAGGTGCCGCGCGACAGATATTCCTTGATGATGTCGTTCTGGGTGGTGCCCTGCAGCTTGGTGCGGTCGGCGCCCTGCTCGTCGGCGGTGGCGATATAGAGCGAGAGCAGCCACGCCGCGCAGGCGTTGATGGTCATCGACGTGTTCATCTCGGCGAGCGGGATGCCGTCGAACAGGGTGCGCATGTCGCCGAGATGGGAGATCGGCACGCCCACCTTGCCCACCTCGCCGCGCGCCAGCGGGTGGTCCGAATCATAGCCGGTCTGGGTGGGCAGGTCGAAGGCGACCGAGAGGCCGGTCTGGCCCTTGGCGAGGTTGGAACGGTAGAGCTTGTTGGACTCCGTGGCGGTGGAGTGGCCCGCATAGGTGCGGAAAAGCCAGGGTTTGTCGCGCGCCACCATTCCTGTTCCCCCATCTGGTCGTTCTGGATTGGACGCGATTGTGCGTCGCAATGGCCCGGACGTCGATGGGAAATTGGTGGAGGTCGACGGCACTGCTCCGCGCGTACCGATCCCGCCTGTCACCCATACCCCGGCGCCGCGCGCGCCTCGCAGCTTCAAGCGCTCGAAGGATCGCGCGCGGCCGCCGGCCCTGCCCCTACCGTTTCACCAGCGAGATGATGAACAGCAGGATGATGGCGCCGATGGTGGCCGAGATGATCTGGCCGATCATGCCACCCACCACGAACACGCCGCCGAACAGGAAGCCGCCGATGAGGGCGCCGACGATGCCCACCGCGATGTTGCCGATGAGGCCGAAGCCATAGCCCTGGAAGATCTGCCCTGCCAGGAAGCCGGCGATGGCGCCGACGATGACCATCCACAAGATACCCATGTTCCGTCCCCTTTCGCTGTCGCTGCCCCGGCCTGGCCGGCCTCGGCGGCCGGCCCGTCCCGCGACGCCCCAGCCTAGCGCCTGCAGCGCGCCGCGTGAATGACAACGCGAGCGTGGCCTTGTGGTTCGCAGAGTGCGGAAATTGTTCCCCAATGGTCCAAAGTGGGGGGTATCGCTTTGGAATTTTTCTCTGCTACGCTGCAACGCAAGAAGCCCCCAAAGACGCGACCGAACGGTCCGTAAAAATGCCAGGAGAGGACGAAAGCCATGGCCCAGACGGCAGCCGCCAACGCGAACGAGGGACCGGTGAAGGACCTTTATGAGCTGGGCGAGGTTCCCCCCCTCGGTCACGTCCCCGCCAAGATGTACGCCTGGGCCATCCGCCGCGAGCGCCATGGGCCGCCGGAAGAGTCGTTCCAGCTGGAAGTGGTGCCCACCTGGGAGCTGGGCGAGAACGACGTGCTGGTCTACGTCATGGCCGCCGGCGTCAACTACAACGGCATCTGGGCGGGCCTCGGCCAGCCGATCTCGCCGTTCGACGTGCACAAGGCGCCCTTCCACATCGCCGGCTCCGATGCCTCGGGTATCGTCTGGGCGGTGGGCTCCAAGGTGAAGCGCTGGAAGGTGGGCGACGAGGTGGTCGTGCACTGTAACCAGGACGACGGCGACGACGAGGAGTGCAACGGCGGCGACCCCATGTTCTCCCCGTCCCAGCGCATCTGGGGCTATGAGACGCCGGACGGCTCGTTCGCCCAGTTCTGCCGGGTGCAGGCGCGCCAGCTGATGCCGCGCCCCAAGCACCTGACCTGGGAAGAGAGCGCCTGCTACACCCTCACCATGGCCACCGCCTACCGCATGCTGTTCGGCCATCCGCCGCACACGGTGAAGCCGGGCGACTACGTGCTGGTGTGGGGCGCCTCGGGCGGCCTCGGCGTGTTCGGCGTGCAGCTCGCCGCCGCCTCCGGCGCCCATGTGATCGGCGTGATCTCCGACGAGACCAAGCGCGACTATGTCCTCGGCCTCGGCGCCAAGGGCGTGATCAACCGCAAGGATTTCAAGTGCTGGGGCCAGCTGCCCAAGGTCAACTCGCCGGAATACAATGAGTGGACCAAGGAAGCCCGCAAGTTCGGCAAGGCCATTTGGGACATCAGCGGCAAGCGCGACGTGGACATCGTGTTCGAGCATCCTGGCGAGCAGACCTTCCCGGTCTCGACCCTCGTGGGCAAGCGCGGCGGCATGATCGTGTTCTGCGCCGGCACCACCGGCTTCAACATCACCTTCGACGCCCGCTACGTGTGGATGCGCCAGAAGCGCATCCAGGGCTCCCACTTCGCTCACCTCAAGCAGGCCTCCGCCGCCAATCAGTTCATCATCGACCGGCGCGTGGACCCCTGCATGTCGGAAGTGTTTCCGTGGGACCGCATCCCCGAGGCGCACACCAAGATGTGGAAGAACCAGCACGCCCCTGGCAACATGGCGGTGCTGGTCAACACCCCCCGCACCGGCCTGCGTACCCTCGAGGACGTGATCGAGGCCGGCGCGAAGAAGTGAGCCAGACTTCGTAAGCCAGGCTTCATCCAGGACCAGGCCGCGTCCAAGACCCGCGCCGTATTCGGCGCGGGTTACCTGTGCTAGTGTGCCGTGCAACGTTCCTCCGATGGAGAGGTGCCATGGCGACGACCAAGCTCGCACGAAAGCTTCCCGCGCCACGCTCCTACGATCTTGAGGCTCTCTTCGACGCCGCGAAAGCCGTCTCGAAGAACGCCTATGCGCCCTACTCGCGCTTCCGGGTCGGTGCCGCGCTGCTGTCCGCGAACGGCACGGTGCACGTGGGCTGCAACGTCGAGAACATCGCCTATCCCATCGGAACCTGCGCCGAGGCTGGCGCGATCGCGGCCGCCCGTGCCGCTGAAGGGGCAGGCCTCGAAGCCGTCGCCATCGCCATCTATGCGGAGAAGGAAGGCGAAGGTCACGTTGCGTGCACCCCTTGCGGAGCCTGTCGCCAGCGCATCCTCGAACTGTCGCCTGCCACCACCGTCCACTTCTACGGGTTGGGCGACAAGGTCGTCAGCGTGACGGCGGCCGACCTGTTGCCCCACGCCTTCACGTTCTGAGCAAACCACCGGTCACTGGGCGTCTAGTCGAGCAGTAGGCCGAGAATTCGTTGAGCTGGAAGAGGCCGAGACCACCTTCATCGCATAGCTCTCAGGGGGCTTCGATGCCGGACACATCCTTCAAACTCAATCCGACCTTGGAAGACGACGAGAACCACTTCGGCTACCTCAAAAAACTTGAGGGACCAGAACAATGGGCCGTCAAATATCTTTATGATCGGCTGGGCATCATCGACAACAAGATGAGCGCCCTGCTGCGGCTGAACGGCATCATCATCGGCTTTCTTTCGCTCGCGGTGTTTCGCGTCGCCGAAAACTCGAAAATCGTGACCTGGCCGATCATTTTCCTTTCAATGTGCGTCGTCGTGTTTGTGGTGCTCACGTACGCGGAAATCATGGGTGCGCGAATTTTCTACCTGGCGTTTGATCGCGTCACCCCATCGAGAACATTCGACGATTATTGCAAGACGGCGATGAACATCACGATCACGCGTGAACGCCAGTATCGCCAGGCGTTCTGGGCCTCGGTCGGCGGCATCGCGCTCTTCATCCTGATGTTCATGTTCGTCGCAGTCGGGGATATCTACAAGCTTTCGACGGCAGGCGCCGAGGCGCTCCCCGCTGCCTGCACGCCGGTTACCTCCTGCCCGCCGCCCCCTAAGCCGCCGGCTTGAGCGCGGCCAGTTCCCCCGGCAGGGCATAGGCCCAGCCGCTGATGGAGCCGGCGCCGAGGCAGATGACGTAGTCTCCCGGCTTCGCCAGCCCACCCACCACCTGGGCAAGCCGTTCCGGTCCCTCCAGCGCCGTCACCGAGCGGTGGCCGTGGGCGATGAGGCCCTGCACCAGATGGTCCCGGTCCGCGCCCTCGATGGGGGTCTCGCCGGCGGCATAGACCGGGGCCACCACCACGTGGTCGGCATCGTTGAAGCAGGTGCAGAATTCGTCGAACAGGGAGGCGAGCCGCGAATAGCGGTGCGGCTGCACCACGGCGATCACCTGCCCCTCACTCGCCGCCCGCGCCGCCTTCAGCACGGCGGCGATCTCCACCGGGTGGTGGCCGTAGTCGTCGAACACGGTGACGCCGTTCCATTCCCCGGTGCGGGTGAAACGCCGCTTCACGCCACCGAAATTGGCGATGGCCTCGATGATCTTGTCGTCGGGCACCTTCAGCTCATGGGCCACCGCGATGGCCGCAGTGGCGTTGAGCGCATTGTGCTTGCCCGGCATGGGCAGCTTGAGCCCGGAAATCTCGTGCACCGTCTCCCCCGCGCGGTTGCGGAAGACGACGCCGAAGCGGGTGATGCCGCCCTTCAGGTCCACGTCCACGAGGCGCACGTCCGCCTGCGGGTTCTCGCCATAGGTGATGACGCGCCGGTCCTCGATGCGGCCCACCAGCGCCTGCACCACCGGATGGTCGATGCACATCACCGCGAAGCCGTAGAAGGGCACGTTCTCCACGAAGGTCTTGAAGGCGTCCTGCACCTTGTCGAAGGTCTTGAAATGGTCGAGGTGCTCGGGGTCCACATTGGTGACGATGGCGACTTCCGTGGGCAGTTTCAGGAAGGTGCCGTCGCTCTCGTCCGCTTCCACCACCATCCAGTTGCCGTCGCCGAGGCGGGCATTGGTGCCGTAGGCGTTGATGATGCCGCCGTTGATGACGGTGGGGTCGAAATTGCCGGCGTCCAGCAGTGCCGCCACCATGGAGGTGGTGGTGGTCTTGCCGTGGGTGCCGGCGATGGAGACGCAGCTCTTCAGCCGCATCAGTTCGGCCAGCATCTCGGCGCGGCGCACCACCGGCAGGCGCTTGGTGCGGGCGGCCACCAGCTCCGGATTGTCGCGCTTGATGGCGGAGGAGACCACCACCACGTCGGCGTCATCCACATTGACCGCGGAGTGGCCGATCATCACCTTGATGCCGAGGTCGCGCAGGCGCTTCACGTTGGCGCTGTCCGCCACGTCCGAGCCCTGCACCTCATAGCCGAGATTGTGCAGCACTTCGGCGATGCCGCTCATGCCGATGCCGCCGATGCCGACGAAATGGATGGAGCCGAGGCCGGACGGCAACTTCATGCCAGTTTCCCCTGAAAGGTTGCGACCGCGCCCTTCGCCGCCAGATGCCGGACGAGATCGCCCAGTCGTTCCGCTGCGTCGAGCACACCCTGGCTTCTGGCCTTATCCGCCATCAGCGTCAATGATCGAGGTTCGCTGGCAAAGCTGTGAAGCTCCAGCGCCAGCCGGTCGGGATCGAACTCCACCTGCCGCAGCACCAGCGCCCCGCCCACGTCGCCCAGCGAACGGGCATTGGCGGCCTGGTCCTGATCGAGGGCGTGGGGCAACGGCACCAGGATAGATGGCCGGCCGATGGCGGCCAGCTCCGCCACCGTGCCCGCACCGGAGCGCGCCACCACCAGATGGGCCAGCGCCATGCGCGCCGGCAGGTCGTCGAAGAAGGGCGCCACAAGCGCCCGCACGCCGAGGCGCGCGTAAGTGGCCTTCACCCGCTCCAGATCCTCCTCCCGCGCCTGCTGGGTGAGGACGAGGCGGGATCGCAGGTCGGCGTCGAGCCGCTCGATGGCCTCCGGCACCACGTCGGACATCACCCGCGCGCCCTGGCTGCCGCCGAATACGAGGAGGCGCAGTTCGCCCCCCGGCAGCGGCGGGTCATAGGGCGTGGCAGCGGCGGCGATGGCGGAGGGGCGCAGGGGATTGCCGGTCCACACCGCCTTGGGGGCAAGCGCCGGATCGGCCGCGACGATGCCGGGAAAGCCGGTGGCGATGGCGGTAACGCGCCGCGCCAGCATGCGGTTGGCCCGGCCCATGACGCCGTTCGCCTCATGGATGAGGGTCGGCACGCCCAGCAGCGCGGCCGCGAGCAGCGGCGGCACGGTGGGATAGCCGCCGAAGCCCACCACGGCCACCGGCTTCACCCGCTTGAGCAGCGCGAGGGAGGAGACGAGGCCGGAGGCGAGGGCAAATCCGGTGCGCGCCAGCGCCACCGGGGAGCGGCCGCGCACCGTGTCGGCGGGCAGCACATGCAGTTCGCGCGCCGGGAAATGGCCGGCATAGCGCGCGGCGCGGGCATCGGTGGCGAGATCCACGTCGAACCCGCGCCGGCCGAGCGACGCCGCCAGCGCCTCGGCCGGAAACAGGTGGCCGCCGGTACCCCCGGCGGCGAGAAGTACAATCTGCGTCACATCACCCTCGCATGGCCGCTGGAATCGGCCTCGCACCTCGAATGGCCGATCCGGTCGGCCAGATGGGGCTTGCTGCCCCGCCAATGCGGCCATTCCGGGGAAGGATTTTTCCCGGATCGCAAGGATGCTGGCGCATCCGCGACCCCCTCGCTCAGGCGCCGCGCGGGCTTGTCGGGTCGGATCGCAAGGATGCTGACGCATCCGCGATCCCTCCGCTCAGGCGCCGCGCGGGCTCAGGCCGGGTCCGGCATGGCGCCGGCCGGCGGCGCGACCGGCTGTGCCACAGGCTCCACCGCCGGCTTCTCGGTGAGGGCCGCCAACGCCGCCGCGCCGGGCCGCTTGCGCGAGAGGGCCAGCAGCATGCCCATGCCGAAGGCGATGGAGATAAGCGAGGAGCCGCCATAGGAGATGAACGGCAGCGTCATGCCCTTGGCCGGGGCGATGTGCACGTTCACCGCCATGTTGATGGCTGCCTGCAGCCCGAACAGCAGGGCAAGCCCGGTGATGGCGAAGCGGGAGAAGGGATCGCTCTCCTTCGAGGCCCGCGACAGCGACCGCAGGATGATGAAGGCGAACAAAGCGAGGATGATGAGGCACAGGATGATCCCGAACTCCTCCGCCGCCACGGCGAAGACGAAGTCGGTGTGCCCGTCCGGAAGCATGCGCTTCATGGTGCCCTCGCCCGGCCCCTGGCCGAACCAGCCGCCATTGCGGAAGGAATTGAGCGCGGCGTCGATCTGGTAGGTGTCGCCCGAGTCGGGATTGAGGAAGCGGTTGATGCGCTTCTGCACGTGGGACACGGTCATGTAGGCGATAAAGCCGCCGCCCGCGCCCACGCCCACCAGCCCCACCATCCAGATCCAGCGCAGCCCGGCGAGGAAGAACAGGGACGCCCACACCAGCGAGATCAAAAGGCTCTGGCCGAAGTCCGGCTGCTTCACCAAAAGGCCCAGCACGCTGCCGAGCAGGCCGAACGCCAGCAGGGTGGCCGGCATCTCCGGCCGCCGCGTGCTCTCGGCGAACAGCCAGGCGGCGAGGATGACGAAGGCCGGCTTGATGAATTCGGACGGCTGCACGGTGACGCCGGCGATGGTGAGCCAGCGCCGCGCGCCCTTCACCTCCGGTCCCACCACCAGGGTGGCCATGAGCAGCACGAAGAAGATGGCGAACACCACCATGCAGATGCGCCTGAGCGCGCGCGGCGACAGGAAGGAGGTGGCGATCATCACCACCGCGGCCGGCACCAGGAACAGCACCTGCCGGTTCACGAAATGGAACGGGTCAGCGATGCCGAGGCGCGCGGCCACCGCCGGGCTTGCGGCAAGGCACAGGATGATACCGATCACCATCAGGCCGCAGAGGGCGGCCAAAAGGGCGCGGTCCACCGTCCACCACCATTCGCTCAAGACGGTGCGGTCGGCGCGCGACATCATGGGAAGGCCACTCCGGTGCGGAACATCTGCCGCACCATGCGTCCGGGACGGTTGACGAGCGATTAAGACCCCATCCCCTTGCCGCGGACGAAGCGCCACAGCCGGCGCAACAACGACCGCTGCGGCGGGCGTGGCGGCGGAGGCGGGGGTGGAGGAGGAGGCGGCGCGTCCGGCTTGATGGGATGGAACAGCCAGTCACCCGGCGGAAAGTCCTCGGGGCGCTCGGCGAAATAGTCGGGCCGCCAGGGCCGGTACACGAAGGTCCCCGGCACGAGTTGCGGATGGAGCGGCGTGTTGGAATAGAGCGTTCCGCGCCGCTCGGGCGGACAGAACGGGCCCTGCCCGCCCATGTCCTCGATCTTGAGGCCGCGATGGCGGGCGACGGTGGGCAACAGATACTCGAAATGGCCCTGCCAGCCGGGATCGCGCACCTCGTCCGCATAGGCCTCCATGAACCGCCGGGACATGCGCATGAGCGGGTTGAACGACCGCATGCGGCAGGCCGGGTCCACATGGGCCGGGGCCAGTGCCGTGTCCGCGAAATACCAGTCCGGATCATCGGCGAGGGGCAGGAGCGTGGTGGTCAGGAGATCGGCGTCGCTGGCGGCGAAGCGCTCGAACAGGGCGCGCCAGGCGCCGGTGTAGTCCACGTCGAATTCCATGATCCAGGTCTGGTCATGGGGCAGAGGCCAGGCGGCGGCCATGGTGAGCACGTCCACATGGCCGGGAACGAGGCCACCGTTGCGTTCCAGCTGGCGCAGGCGCTCGGGCAGCACCTGATCCGGCGGCGGATCAAGGCACGGCTCCACCGGTGCCACGTGGTTGCCCGGATTGTGGACGAAGCACCAGTCCACCAGCCCCTCGGTCTGCCGGCGCACCCGCTCGAAATGGGCCCTGATGCGGTCCGTGCTCTTGGTGGTGACGAAGAGACCATTGGCCATCCGCACGGCGCCGTGTTGCGACCCTGCCCAAGCCTCACCTGCAACGCGAACCGTCATCCATGCCCTTCCCTCCGCCCCGGATCGCGACGCACCCATCGAAACCGGCCGCACTATAAGGTGAAGCCCCCCTGACGCAACGTCGTTCGGCTACCGCCCGTCGCGAAAACGCCGCCGTTCAGACACGGCTTACGAGCTTCGTTACCATCGCACAACCGACCTGTCATGCCTATCTTGAGGGGGTGCCGCGCTCCCCACGAAAAGCCCCCAAACCCACCGCGCCCGACTCCGCCGCGCCCCCGTCGGACGCGGTGCGGCCCGGCGCGCCTTCGCCCGATGCGCTGCCGGAGGTGTTCCAAAGCTGGTTCCGCGCGCGCGGCTGGACGGCGCGGGCGCACCAGCTCGATCTCGTCGCCGCCGCGCAGGCCGGGCGCTCGGTGCTGCTGATTGCCCCCACTGGCGGCGGCAAGACCCTCGCCGGCTTCCTGCCCACGCTGATCGAACTGAGCGGCGGGCGCAGGAAACGCGGGGGTGTTGCCGCTCCGAACGCTCTACCCCCTCTGGACACCCCGCCCCCTCCGGACACCCCGCCCCCTCCCCAGGCCTCCCCCGCAAGCGGGAGAGGGAGCAAGGCCGCGCGGGGCGTCGGCAAAGGGGAAATGGTGAATGCCGACGCCACCCCCCTGCCCTTCGCCCGCTGGCAGGCGGAGCAGCCGGCCTCGCCGCTGCACACGCTCTATATCTCCCCGCTGAAGGCGCTGGCGGTGGACATCGCGCGCAACCTGGAGACGCCCATCAGCGAGATGGGCCTGCCCATCCGCGTCGAGACCCGCACCGGCGACACCCCCTCCTCCCGCCGCCAAAGGCAGCGGCGCGACCCGCCGGACATCCTGCTCACCACCCCCGAGCAGATCTCCCTGCTGCTCGCCTCGAAGGATGCCGAGCACCTCTTCAGCGGCCTGAAGCGGGTGGTGCTGGATGAGTTGCACGCCCTCGTCACCTCCAAGCGCGGCGACCTGCTGGCGCTGGCGTTGGCGCGGTTGCGGGCCATCGCGCCGGGGCTGCAATGCGTCGGCCTCTCCGCCACCGTGGCCGAGCCCGACGATCTTCGTCGCTATCTGGTGGCGCAGGATGAAGGCGCCGCCACGCCCGTCCCCGGTCACGCCCCCCTTGCCGACCTGGTGGTGGCGCAGGGCGGCGTCGCGCCCGACGTGCGGATGCTGGAAACCGACGTGCCCATGCCGTGGGCCAGCCACATGGCGCTGCATGCGGTGCGGGACATCTATGCGCTCTTGAAGGCGAACCGGCTCAGCCTCGTGTTCGTCAACACCCGCCGGCAGGCGGAATTCATCTTCCAGGAGCTGTGGCGCATCAACGACGACAATCTGCCGATCGCGCTCCACCACGGCTCGCTGGCGGTGGAGCAGCGGCGCAAGGTGGAGGCGGCCATGGCCGCCGGCCGGCTGAAGGCGGTGGTGGCTACCTCCTCCCTCGACCTCGGCATCGACTGGGGCGACGTGGACCTCGTCATCAATGTGGGCGCCCCCAAGGGCTCCTCACGCCTCCTCCAGCGCATCGGCCGCGCCAACCACCGGCTGGATGAGCCCTCCCGCGCCGTGCTGGTGCCGGCCAACCGGTTCGAGGTGCTGGAATGCCGGGCGGCACTGGAGGCGGTGGCGGTCGGCGCGCAGGATACCCCGCCGGAGCGCCTCGGCGCGCTGGACGTGCTGGCCCAGCATATCCTCGGCATGGCCTGCGCCGCCCCCTTCGCCGCCGACGCGCTCTTTAACGAGGTGCGCTCGGCCGCGCCCTACCGGCACCTGCCCCGGGAAGACTTCGACGCCGCCCTCCAATTCGTCGCCACCGGCGGCTACGCGCTGAAGGCCTATGAGCGCTACGCCAAGATCCGCCCCACCCGCGACGGCCTGTGGCGGGTGGCCAACCCCATGATCGCGCAGGCCTACCGGCTGAACGTTGGCACCATCGTGGAATCCACCATGCTGAAAGTGCGACTGGTTTCGGCCCGCGGCGCGGCCAAGACCGGGGTCACCGGGCGGGTGCGCTTCGGCGGGCGGATGCTGGGCGAGGTGGAGGAATATTTCGTGGAGACCATGGTGCCCGGCGACACCTTCGTCTTCGCCGGCGAGATCCTGCGCTACGAGGTGATGGTGGAGGACGAGGTCTATGTCTCGCGCACCACCGCCACCGAGCCCAAGGTTCCGGCCTATGCCGGGGGCAAGTTTCCCCTCTCCACCTTCCTCGCGGCGGGGGTGCGGGCGCTGCTCGCCGCCCCCGAGCGCTGGGCCGCGCTGCCGAAGCAGGTGCGCGAGTGGCTGGAACTGCAACGCCTGCGCTCGCGCCTGCCGGGCCGCGACGACCTGCTGGTGGAAGGCTTCGTGCAAGGCGGGCGTTATTATCTTGTCACCTACCCGTTCGAGGGCCGCCTCGCCCACCAGACCCTCGGCATGCTCTTGACGCGGCGGCTGGAGCGGGCGCGGCTGAAGCCGCTGGGCTTCGTCGCCAACGACTATGCCCTCGCGGTCTACGCAGCCGGCGACATGGGCGCCGCCATCGCGGGGGGCCGGCTCGCGCTGGCGGACCTGTTCGACGAGGACATGCTGGGCGACGACCTTGAGGCGTGGCTGGCGGAAAGCGCCCTCATGAAGCGCACCTTCCGCTATTGCGCGGTGATCGCCGGGCTGATCGAGCGGAGGTTTCCGGGAAAGGAGAAGACATCGCGGCAGGTCACCGTCTCCACCGACCTGATCTACGACGTGCTGCGCCGGCACGAGCCGGACCATCTTCTACTGCGCGCCGCCCGGGCGGATGCCGCCACCGGCCTGCTGGACGTGAAGCGGCTCGCGCAGATGCTGGCGCGCATCAAGGGACGCATCGTGCACATGCCGCTGGAGCGGGTGTCGCCGCTGGCGGTGCCGGTGCTGCTGGAGATCGGTCAGGAGAGCGTGGGGGGCGAGGCAAGCGATGCGCTGCTCGCGGAGGCGGAGGAGGAACTCATCCGCGCCGCCATGGGTTGATCGGGGGTAGATCAGGCGGGTCTTACCGCTTCCGGCTTGGTCGCGGAACGGCGGTGGGTATCCGGAAACAGGGCGCACAACATCGCTCCCGCGACACGCTCAGGGCGCGTGGCGAAAGGTCTGGCGGCCGATTTCGCAACTGCGAAGGCGCCAACTCAGCTGTTGCACTTCGGAAACGGGCAACTTTGAACGGTCTCCATTTCCATCACAATCACGTGATCAGACGGCGCGCAAAAAGCTCGCCGTCCAGCCCGGATATCAGAACATCACGCCGCCGAGCATGCCGACCGTGGCGGCATTGGCCTCGTGAGGGGCAAAAAACGCAGCAATTCCAAGGATGGTCACCAGAGCGCCGGTGACAGCAAGCTTCCGAACCATGGCCATTCTCCAAAATCGTCGTCTACAGGGTTAACGATGTAGGTCGATTAAGAGTTCCTTAACCAAGTCTGTCTGAACCCCCTTTGATGCTCCCGTTCAGAAAGTGTTCAGGAAAGTCACGGCTGCGTGACGATTGCGCCCGGGGGAGGGTCAGGACGATTGACCTTTGGCCCGCATGATGTTGCATCGCAGCAGCAAGGGTTCCGCCGAAGGAGGTACAGGCATGTCGCAGAAGAGCGCGGGCGAGAGCGGGGCGCTGAAGATGTGGCGCGATCTCGAGGCCCCCGGCGTCGCCGCGTTCGAGGACCTGGCCCGCGACGCCTTCGCCCGCCTGCCCGAGTCCTTTCGCGCGCTGTGCGAGGGCCTCGTCATCCGCATCGAGGACTTTCCCACCGACGAGGTGCTGGACGAGATGGAGGCCGAGACGCCGTTCGACCTGCTCGGCCTGTTCCAGGGCATCGGCCGCGCCCAGGCGGACGCGGTGGCCCACACCGGGCAGATGCCCAACATGGTGTTCCTCTATCGCCGCCCCATCCTCGACTACTGGGCCGAGCACGAGGAAACCCTCGGCGACGTGGTCACCCACGTGCTGGTGCACGAGATCGGCCATCACTTCGGCCTCTCCGACGACGACATGGAGGCCATCGAGGACCGGGCCAATTGACCGCAGGGAAAGCCGCGCCTTAGCGCTGGACCCGCCCGTCGCCGATTTTTTAGAATGAATCAAAATAAGGAGGCTCATGTGGCCGTCGATCCCAAACTGTCGCGCTATGGGGCGCCGTTGCGCGCCATCCACTGGCTCACCGTTCTGAGCATCATCGTGGTGTTCGGCATCACCTATTTGGAGGGTTTCTTCGCGCGCGGCACGCCGGCGCGGGAGCTCATCTGGTGGACCCACATCTCGGTGGGCCTCCTGCTCATCGCCCTGGTGGCGGTGCGCATCCCGGTGCGGATCTTCGGGCCCACGCCGCCAGCCTCGGCGCAGATCAGCCGGCCGGTGGCCATCGCCTCGCACATCGTGCACGGGCTGCTCTACCTGCTTCTGATCGCGACCCCGTTCGTGGGCATCTATCTCGCCTTCCTGCGCGGCAACGAGGTGAGCTTCTTCTCGCTGTTCACCATTCCCTCGCCCATCGCTCCGGACCGCCCCATGGCCCGGCAGGTGCAGGAGGTGCATGAATGGCTGGCCAACGGCCTCGTCATCCTCGCGTTCCTGCACGCGGCGGCCGCCGTGGTCCACCACGTGCTGCTCAAGGACGACGTGCTGAAGCGCATGCTGCCGGAACGCGTCGCGCCCTGAGCGGCGGGAGCGGCCCAAACCGGCGCGCGGGCCTTCGCGCGCCGGTCTTCTTGACTGGGCAAGGGCGGATGCGCCTGTTATGGAGGGGCCTCAGGCAGGAAGCCTAAAGACAAGCCGAGGCTCAAGGTCCCATGGAGAAGTTCACCGTCCTCGAGGGCGTCGCCGCCCCGCTGAAGCTGGTCAATGTCGATACCGACATGATCATCCCCAAGCAGTACCTCAAGACCATCAAGCGCACGGGCCTCGGCACCGGCCTGTTCTCGGAGATGCGGTACAAGGACGACGGCTCGGACAATCCCGACTTCGTGCTCAACCAGAGCGCCTACAAGAATGCCAAGATCCTGGTGGCCGGCGACAATTTCGGCTGCGGCTCGTCGCGTGAGCACGCGCCCTGGGCGCTGCTCGACTTCGGCATCCGCTGCGTGATCTCCACCTCGTTCGCCGACATCTTCTACAACAACTGCTTCAAGAACGGCATCCTGCCCGTGGTCGTCTCCAAGGAGGACCTGGACAAGCTGTTCGACGACGCCGATCGCGGCGCCAACGCCACCCTCACCATCGACCTGCCGGCGCAGGAGATCCGTGGGCCGGACGGCGGCGTGGTGAAGTTCGAGATCGACCCGTTCCGCAAGCGCTGCCTCATCGAGGGGCTGGACGACATCGGCCTGACCCTGGAGAAGGCCCCCGCCATCGCCGCCTACGAGACCGCCAAGGGCGCCGAGCAGCCCTGGCTGTGAGAAGCTGCAGCCCCGCGCGGGGCTGATCGCGGGACGGACGGGACCAAAGCCTCTACGCCTCCGCGATTTACGGGGGCGCTGGCGGGACCTGAGCCGCTGAGTCCCTCTCCCGCTTGCGAGGGAGGGTGGGGAGGAGGGGACGGCTCTTCTCCACCCCGGTCGCCCTCCGGCTTGACCGGAGGGTCCATCTGGCCGCTCTGCAAATCCCCGCCGCGTTTTCCCGGCCGGGCCATGGGCCGTCCGGTCAAGCCGGAGGGCGACGGCGCTCTGTCACCTCAAGGCGCCGCCGCATCCTCAACGTCATGCTGCGCACAAAAGCCCGAGGGGAGGGCTGCTTAGCCCCTCCCCCTGCTTTTGCCGCGCTTCCGTCCCGCGCGGTCGGCGTGCTATCGGGGGCGCAGCGGATGGCATCGCTATTCCGCGAGGCTTTCCCCCCTGCCGTGAGCATCATGCCGGGTTCCCAGCGCGCCAGCCGATCCGTTGTCGTGGATCTCATCGCCGTGCTCGCGGCGGTGACCGCCGGCGAGCCGCGGGTGATGACGGTGACGAAGGGCAGCGCCCTGCCCTCCGGCCCATTCGAACTGGCCCACCGCTCGCTCCAGCAGGGCCTGCGCGACTGGGTGGAGCAGCAGACCCACCATCCGCTCGGCTATGTGGAGCAGCTCTACACCTTCGCCGATAAGGACCGCGCCGACGCGGACACGGCACCGCGCACCATCTCCATCTCCTACCTGGGCCTGACCCGGGAGCATGACGCGGCCGAGACCGGCTGGCACAGCTGGTATGAATACTTCCCGTGGGAGGATCACCGCGCCGGCCCGCCTCCGGTGATCGCCAAGGTGCTGGCGCCTGCGCTTGCCGCCTGGGCGGAGGATGCGCCCACCGTCGGCATGCGCAGCGAGCGGCGGCTGCGGGCGGCGGCCACTTTCGCCCTCGATGGGGCGCGCTGGAACGAGGAACTGACCCTCCAGCGTTACGAGATGCTGTACGAGGCCGGCATCGTCGCCGAGCGCCTGCGCCGCGAGGGCAAGAACGAGGCGGGCGGCGCCGGCCGGCCCATGATCGCCGACCACCGGCGCATCCTCGCCACCGGAATCGCGCGGCTCAGGGCCAAGATCAAGTATCGCCCGGTGGTGTTCGAGCTGATGCCGCCCACCTTCACCCTGCTGCAGCTGCAACGCTGCGTGGAAGCCATTGCTGGCCGCACCCTGCACAAGCAGAATTTTCGCCGGCTCATGGAACAACAGGAACTGGTGGAAGAAACCGGCGGCACAGCTTCCGAAAGCCTTGGACGGCCAGCAAAACTCTTCCGCTTCCGCCACGCCGTGGTGGAGGAGCGGGCGCTGGCCGGGACCAAATTGCCCCTCGCGCCCACTTGACAGTGCTTATGCTCAGTATAAGCATATGCCAGACATATGCTCAAACTGAGTATAGACAATGGTCGCACTTGCCCAGCCTGCACTCGCCGAAACCAGCCTCGCCGGGGGCCCCCTTGCGGGAAATGCCCTCTCGGAGGCCTTCGCCCGCACCACCGCGCTCTATGAGCGGGTCCGGCGGGTGGTGCCGCCCGCCGACTGGGCCTTCTTCGCCGAAGATGCCGAAGCCATCCTGAGCCTGAAGCGCGAGCGCAACGCGGTGATCCTGGCGCACAATTACCAGACGCCGGAAATCTTCCACTGCGTCGCCGACATCGTGGGCGACAGCCTGGCGCTGGCCCGCGAGGCCATGCGGGTGGATGCGGACGTGATCGTGCTCGCCGGCGTCTATTTCATGGCGGAGACCGCCAAGCTGCTCAACCCCGGCAAGACCGTGCTGATCCCGGACCAGGGCGCCGGCTGCTCGCTGGCCGATTCCATCACGGCGCAGGACGTGCGCCTCATGCGGCAGGCCTACCCCGGCCTGCCGGTCATCGCCTATGTGAACACCTCGGCCGCCGTAAAGGCGGAGGTGGACGTGTGCTGCACCTCGGGCAATGCGGCGCGCATCGTGAAAAGCTTCGGCGTGCCGAAGGTGATCATGCTGCCCGACCAGTATCTGGCCAAGAACGTGGCGGCCGAGACCGGCATCGAGATCATCTCCTGGGCCGGCCAGTGCGAGGTGCACGAGCGCTTCACCGCGCAGGACGTGCGCGAGCTGCGCATCGCCAATCCCGGCGTCACCGTTCTGGTGCACCCGGAATGCCCGCCGGACGTGGTGGCGGAGGCCGATTTCGCCGGCTCCACCGCCGCCATGAGCGATTATGTGGGGCAAAAGCGCCCGCCCCGCGTGGTGCTGCTCACCGAATGCTCCATGAGCGACAACGTCGCCGTGAACTATCCGGACATCGACTTCGTGCGGCCCTGCAATCTCTGCCCGCACATGAAGAAGATCACCCTTGCCAACATCCGCAAGGCGCTGGAAGGCAACGTGCACGAAGTGACCATCGCGGCGGACGTGGCGGATCGCGCCCGCGCCTCGGTGGAGCGGATGCTGGCGCTGTGACCGGCTTCGAGCGGCTGGAGGGCCGCCCCGTCATCGTTGGCGGCGGCATCGCCGGGCTTGCCGCCGCCCTGTTCCTCTCGCCCGAGCCGGTGGTGCTGGTCACCCGCGCCCCCCTCGGCGCGGACGGCTCCAGCCCGCTGGCCCAGGGCGGCATGGCCGCCAGCGTCGGCACAGACGACGATGCCGACCTCCACCTCGCCGACACGCTCATGGCCGGCGACGGCCTGTGCGACCCCGAGGTCGCCCGCCGCATCCTCGCCGATGGCCCTGCCGCCGTGGCGGAGCTGGAACGTCTCGGCGTCGCCTTCGACCGGGCCGCCGACGGCAGCCTCGCACTCGGCCTTGAGGCCGCCCACAGCCGGCGCCGCATCGTCCATGCGGACGGCGACGCCACCGGCCGCGCGCTGGTGCAGGCCCTCACCATCGCCGCCCGCGCCTGCCCGTCCATCACCGTGGTGGAGGCCGAAGCCCGGCGCATCCTGATGGAGGATGGCGCAGTAGCCGGGCTGCTGGTGTCGGGGCGAGACGGCGGCGCCGTGCTGCGCACCCGCCGCCTCATCCTGGCGACGGGGGGCGTGGGCGCCCTGTTCGAGCACACCACCAATCCCGCCTCCTCCTTCGGCATGGGCCTCGCGCTGGCCGCCGAGGCCGGGGCGGAGCTGGCGGACCTCGAATTCGTGCAGTTCCACCCCACCGCGCTCGCCACCTCGGCCCGCCCGCTCTCCCTCATCAGCGAGGCGGTGCGCGGCGAAGGCGCCCTCATCGTGGATCGCGCCGGCCGCCGCGTGCTGGAAGCCGTGCCGGGCGCCGAGCTCGCCCCGCGCGACGTGGTCGCCCGCGCCGTGTGGCAGGAGCTGGTTGCGGGGCGCGAGGTGTTCCTCGATGCCCGTGCCAGCCTCGGCGCGCGCTTTGCCACACGCTTTCCCTCGGTCGCCGCCGGCTGCCGGGCGGCGGGCATCGATCCGGCTACCGACCTCGTGCCGATCCGCCCGGCGGCGCACTACCACATGGGCGGCATCGGCGTGGATGCGGACGGCCGCAGCTCCGTTCCCGGCCTGTGGGCCGCGGGCGAGGTGGCGGCCACCGGCCTCCACGGCGCCAACCGGCTCGCCAGCAATTCGCTTCTGGAGGCGGTGGTCTGCGGACGCGCGGCGGCCCTGAGCGTGGCCGGAACGCCGGCCCGCGCCCCCGCCCGCCGAATGGCCGTTCATTTGCCGGCGGCGCCGGACGCGACCTCAGTCCGCCCCATCGTCTCGCGCCATCTCGGCGTCACCCGCGATGCCGCCGGCCTTGCCACCGCCATCGCCCGCCTGCTGCCGCTGGCAGAGGGCGCGGGGCCGGCCTGCGCCCCCGCCCGGGTGGGGCTCATGATGGCGGTGTCGGCGCTGGCCCGCGAAGAAAGCCGGGGCGCCCATGCGCGCACGGATTTCCCCGCGCCCGCCGCCGTGGCCCGGCGCTCCCGCACCACCCTTGAGCGCACCCTGGCCGAGGCCCGCCGCCATGCCGCGCCGGCCTTCGCCCTCGCCTCATCCAGCTGACGGATCGTTCCATGCCCCTCGACCCGCTCCCCGAGCTGATGGTGGAGCCCATCGTGCGCGCCGCGCTGCTGGAGGATCTCGGCCGGGCCGGCGACATCACCACCGACGCAGTGGTGCCCCCCGGCCATGAGAGCCGCCTCGTGCTCGCCGCGCGCCAGCCCGGCGTGGTGGCAGGCCTCGATTGCGCCCGCCTCGCCTTCCGTCTGCTGGATGGCGCCGTGCGCTTCACCCCGCGCGTGACGGACGGCGCCGCCGTGGAGCCCGGCACGGTGCTGGCGCAGGTGGAGGGCTCGTCCCGCGCTCTGCTCACCGGCGAGCGCACCGGGCTGAACCTCGCCTGCCGGCTCTCCGGCATCGCCACCGCAACAGCGGGGCTGGTTGCCGCCATCGCCGGCCACAAGGCGCAGATCGTCTGCACCCGCAAGACCACGCCGGGGCTGCGGTCGCTGGAAAAATACGCGGTGCGCGCCGGCGGCGGCGCCAACCATCGCTTCGGCCTCGATGATGCGGTGCTCATCAAGGACAACCATGTGGCCATCGCCGGCTCGGTGCGCGAGGCTATGAGCCGGGTGCGGGCGCGGGCCGGCCACATGGTGAAGGTGGAGGTGGAGGTGGACACCCTCGCCCAGCTGGAAGAGCTGCTCACCATCGGCGCCGACGCGGTGCTGCTCGACAACATGACGCCTGAGACACTCACCGAGGCCGTGCGCATGGTGGGCGGGCGCATGCTCACCGAGGCCTCCGGCCGGGTGAACCGCGATACCGCGCCGGCCATCGCGGCGGCGGGCGTGGACCTCATCTCCGTGGGCTGGCTGACCCACAGCGCCCCCATCCTCGACATCGGCCTCGACTGGGTGGGGTGAGCGCGCCCCAAACGAAAACGGCCGGGCGAGAGCCCGGCCGTTCCGTATCAACAGGCTGAGAAAACCCTCAGGCCATCACTTTCACGCCGCCTTGGGCCAGTGGCGCACATCCACGAAGTGGCCGGCGATGGCCGCAGCCGCAGCCATGGCGGGCGACACCAGGTGGGTGCGTCCCTTGAAGCCCTGACGGCCCTCGAAATTGCGGTTCGAGGTGGAGGCGCAGCGCTCTTCCGGGGCGAGGCGGTCGGCGTTCATGGCAAGGCACATGGAGCAGCCCGGCTCGCGCCACTCGAAGCCGGCGGCGAGGAAGATCTTGTCGAGGCCTTCCGCCTCGGCCTGCTCCTTCACGAGGCCCGAGCCCGGCACCACCATGGCGTTCACATTCGCGTTCACGGTGTGGCCGGCGACGATGGCCGCGGCCTGCCGCAGATCCTCGATGCGGCCGTTGGTGCACGAGCCGATGAACACGCGGTCCAGCGTGATGTCGGTGATCTTGGTGCCGGCGGTCAGGCCCATATAGCCCAGCGCGCGGATCTTGGCGGCGCGCTTGCCCTCGTCGGCGATGAGGGCCGGATCAGGCACCAGGCCCTCCACCGAGATCACGTCCTCAGGGCTGGTGCCCCAGGAGACGATGGGCGGCAGGTTGGCGCCGTCGAGCTGGATCTCGGCGTCGAAATGGGCGCCCGCGTCGGTGCGCAGGGTCTGCCAGAAGCGCAGGGCGGCATCCCAGTCGGCACCCTTGGGCGACTTGGGCCGGTCCTTCAGATAGGCGAAGGCCTTCTCGTCAGGGGCCACGAGGCCGGCGCGGGCGCCGCCCTCGATGGACATGTTGCACACCGTCATCCGCCCTTCCATGGACAGGGAGGTGATGGCGTCGCCCGCGTATTCGATGACATAGCCGGTGCCGCCGGCGGTGCCGATGGTGCCGATGATGGCGAGCACCACGTCCTTGGCGCCAACGCCCTCGGGCAGAGGCCCGGAGACGGTGACGCGCATGTTCTTCGCCTTCTTCTGGATCAGCGTCTGGGTGGCGAGCACATGCTCCACCTCGGACGTGCCGATGCCATGGGCGAGCGCCCCGAAGGCGCCGTGGGTGGAGGTGTGGCTGTCGCCGCAGACGATGGTGGTGCCGGGCAGGGTGAAGCCCTGCTCGGGGCCCACCACATGGACCACGCCCTGGCGCTTGTCGAAGCCGTCATAATATTCGACGCCGAACTCGCGGGTATTCTCCGCCAGCGCGGCGATCTGCGCCACGCTCTCCGGGTCCGGGTTCGGCAGGGTGCGGTCGGTGGTGGGGACGTTATGGTCCACCACCGCCAGCGTCTTGTGCGGCGCGCGCACGGTGCGCCCGGTCATGCGCAGGCCCTCGAAGGCCTGGGGGCTGGTCACCTCATGGACCAGGTGGCGGTCGATATAGAGGAGGCAGGTGCCATCCTCCTGCCGCGCCACCACGTGGTCGTCGAAGATCTTGTCATAGAGGGTGCGGGGGCCGTTCGCGGGTGCGGCGTTCGCAGGTGCGGTCATGGCTACGTCTTACGTCCTGTCCTGAGGAGAGGCCGGCGCGCGCGATGGGCGGCCGGGCCGGTATCTGGAATGCGGGCTGTCTCGACAACGAGACTTGAATGCGCGTCAGCCGCGAAGCTGGGCCGAGGCCGCCGTGGTGAAGCGGCCGAAGAAGCGACCCGGCAGGCGGACATGATCCGGCACCGCCGCAAACTCCATGGTCGTGCGCGCGAACGGCCCGGCGGCGCAGAGGGCCACCCGGCTCAGGATCGAAAGAGGCGCACAGGCATGATGCATGGGCGGTTTGTAGCAGTTCCATCGAGCCGCGACAATCCGGCGCGCGCGACTGTGAAAACGTCTCCGGCCGGCTTTTTCCCTTGCCCACCCGCCTCCGGGACGCGAGGAAGAAGACGCCCGGAACCAGCCCAGCACGGGGACCCGCGTGAGCTTCCTGAAGACCTTCGAACTCTGGTCGTTCCTTGATTCCGTCCTGAGCCTTGGCGCCGCCTTCGTGCTCGGCACGCTCATCGGCGCGGAGCGGCAGTACCGCCAGCGCACCGCCGGCCTGCGCACCAACGTGCTGGTGGCGGTGGGCGCCGCCGCCTTCGTGGACCTTGCCGCGCGCATCGCCGGCAATCAGGAGGCCATGCGCGTGGTGGCCAACGTGGTCACCGGCGTCGGCTTCCTCGGCGCCGGCGTCATCATGAAGGAAGGCCTCAACGTGCGCGGCCTCAACACCGCCGCCACCCTGTGGTGCTCGGCGGCGGTGGGCTGCTTCACCGGGGCTGACATGCTGGCCGAGGCCATGCTGCTGACCTTCATCATCATCGCCGGCAACACCCTGCTGCGCCCGGTGGCCAACTTCATCGACCGCATCCCGCTGGACGAGCGCCGTTCGGAAGTGAGCTACGAGGTCCGCGTGACGGTGGACACCGACGCCATCCCCGACCTGCGCGAGAAGCTCATCGAGCTGCTGGAACAGGCGAAATATCCGGTGAGCGACGTGGAAGAGGGTCCCGCCGCCGACGATACGTCCCTGCTGGTGGCCAAGCTCGTGAGCACGGCGGTGGAGCCCGCCGAGCTGGACGCAGTCACCGACCGCCTCGCCGCCTTGCCCGGCGTGCGCCACGCCACCTGGGAGAGCACCACAGAGGAGTGAGGCCGAAGGCCCTTGAGCTTGACTCATGGGCCTTCGGCCAAGCCCGCGCGGCGCCTGAGCGTAACCCACTTGGCTTCGGTCGAAGACCGGGGCCGATGGTATGAATCCCTCACACCCCCGACAAATGATGCAGGACGATGCCGCTGGTGGTCGCGACGTTCAGGCTGTCGAAGCCGGCCGCCATGGGAATGGCCACGGTGCGCGTCATGGCCATCACCGCATCCGGCAGGCCCGGCCCCTCGGTGCCGAACAGGGCCGCCACGCGCGGCGGCCGGACCAGCCGCGATAGAGGCTCCCGCCCGGCCGGCGACAGCGCCACCACCTCGAAGCCGCGCGCCTTCAGCAACTCCACGGCCGCCGCCCCGTCCGCCACCCGCGCGAACGGCACCACCAGGCTTGCCCCCACCGACACCCGGATCGCCTTGCGGTAGAGCGGATCGCAGCAGGCGGCATCGATCAGCACCGCATCGGCGCCAAAGGCCGCCGCATTACGGAAGATGCCGCCCATATTGTCGTGATTGGTGAGGCCGAGGGCCGCCACCACCAGCGCCCGCTCCCCCAGTCGCTCCAGCAACGCCGCAGGCTCCGGCAGCGGCCGCGCCACTCCGAGCGCGAGGATGCCGCGATGGATGGGAAAGCCCACCACCTGGTCCATCACCTTCTGCCCCGCCACATAGACGGGCACGTCCTGCGGCAGGGCGGCGATGACATCTCCGAGCCGCTGCGCCTGCGCTTCGGACAGGAGCAGCGCGCGCAGGCAGTGGCTGTCCGCTCCGCCGAGACGGGACACGAGGAGGCGCAGCACCACCTCCCCCTCGGCCATGAAGGCGCCCTGCCGGCCCACGAGGTCGCGCTCCCGCACGTCCCGGAAATCCGCGATGCGCGGATCGTCGGCCTCAGCAATCGGAAGGATCATAGGGGCCGGCGCTTCACCGGCACCGGCGGGGCTGTGGTGGCGCGCACCACCAGCTTGGGGGGCATCTCCACCCGTTCCACCGGGCGCGACGGATCAGCGATGCGCTTCAGGGCGAGGTCGGCGGCGGCCCGGCCATATTCGGGGATGAAGGTGTGCACCGAGGTCAGCCCCGGATGCCAGACCTTGGCCTCGCCGATATCGTCATAGCCCACCAGCGAGAAGTCGCGGCCCACCGTGAGCCCGGCCGCCTGCAGCTCCATAAGGGCACCGAAGGCGGAGAGGTCGTTGAAGCTGACGGCGGCGGTGGGCGGCTCCTCCAGCGCCAGCAGGCGCGCCAGCTGGCGGCGGCCTTCTTCCCGCAGGCCCGGCCCTTCCATCACCAGGGTGGGATCGAAGGTGAGGCCGGCGGCGGCGAGACCCGCCTTATATCCAGCGAGCCGCTTGCGGCCGGTGGAGATGGCGCCGAAGCCGCCCAGCATGCCGATGCGGGTATGGCCCAGCGCCACCAGATGGGCGACGCCCAGCGCCACCCCGGTCACATCGTCCGAGCCGGCGAAATCGAAACCGGAGCCCTCGATCTCCCGCGTCACCTGCACCACGGCGATGCCGGTGGAGGCGAGCGCCTTCAGGTCCGCGACCGTGGAATAAGCGGCGGGCGAGACCAGGAAGGCGTCGGGGCGATATTCGGCAAGGGTCCCCAGGGTGCGGGTCTGGCGCGCCACATCCTCCTGGCTGACCCCGAGCAGCACGGTCTTGCCAGCGGCGGTCAGCGCCTCCTCCACCGCCGCGAGCAGCTCGGTGAAGGAGGGGTTGACGATGTCGTGCAGGCCCAGCGCCACGATGTTGGTGCGCGCCGTGCGCAGGGCCGCGGCGCCGCGATTGGCCACATAGCCACGGGCGCGGGCCACTTCCTGCACCTTGAGGCGCGTCGCCTCCGCCACCATGGGGCTGTCGCGCAGGGCGAGCGAAATGGTGGCAGTGGACAATCCAAGCTCGCGGGCGAGGCCCTGGAGCGTCACCTTGCCGATGGAAGCGGGCAGCTGGCCGGCTGGGGCCTGAGCGGGGATATTGTCATCCATGGGCCTTCCCTATAACCGGATCTGTCGCGTCTCGCGCCGTCCTTTCGTTCATGTTAAACGATTTAACGGCAACGACCAATGGTAATTGGCACGGGGACGACCGACATGACCGAGGATACGACCAAGGCGCGGGTGGGCTTCATCGGCGTGGGCCTGATGGGGCACGGGATGGCGAAGAACATCCTCGCCAGGGGTTTTCCGCTTGCAGTGCTGGGCCATCGCAACCGGGCGCCGGTGGAAGACCTCGTCGGGCGCGGCGCCACCGAGGTGAAGTCCGCCGCCGAGCTGGCGCAGGTGAGCGACATCATCGTCCTGTGCGTCACCGGCGCGCCGCAGGTGGAAGCGGTGCTGCGCGGGGAAAACGGCATCCTCTCCACCGCGAGGTCCGGCCTCCATATCATCGATACCTCCACCTCCGAGCCCACCCTCACCATGGCGCTGGCGGCGGAGCTGGAGGCGCGCGGCATCTTCTTCTGCGATTCGCCCCTCGGCGGCACGCCGGTGCAGGCGGACGAAGGCACGCTCTCGGCCATGGTGGGTGCCCACGACGCCGCCTTCGCGGTGATCGAGCCGGTGGTGGCGGCCTATGCAAACCGCATCGTGCGGGTGGGCGCGCCGGGGGCGGGGCACACCATGAAGCTGCTCAACAACTTCCTGTCGCTGGGCTATGGCGCCATCTATGCGGAAGCGCTGGCGCTGGCCGCCAAGGCGGGGGTGACGCCGCAGGTGTTCGACGCGGTGATCCGCGGCGGGCGCATGGATTGCGGCTTCTACCGCACCTTCATGGGCTATGCGCTGGACGGCGACGTGAACGCCCACCGCTTCACCATCACCAACGCGCACAAAGACATGCGCTATGTGACCAACCTCGCCACCAACACCGGCGCGGCGGCCTTCATCAGCGCCACGGTGAAAAACCTCTACGCCACCGCCGAGGGGCTGGGGAACGGCGAGAAGAACGTGCCGCTGCTGGTGGACGTGGTGGCGCAGATGAACGGGGTCAAGAAAAGCTGAACCCGCCCCGGAGCACGTGACGATCCGCCATGACGCGGTCGGTACGTGCTCCGGCGGGCTGTGTGGGCAGTGTTCCGGCTCGGGGCTCAGGCCGCGTTCTTGATGGCCAGACCGTCTTCGTAGGACACTTCCTTGTAGTCGGAAGGCGAGGAATACTTCAGGCCCACATCGGCCAGCGCGTCGAGCTTGGCGGCGGTATCGTACTTCTTCAACTTGATCTTATCCACGTAGAACGTGTCGATCAGCTCGTTATAGACCGACGTTCCATCGATGAAGATGGCGAAGATCTTCACATCGCCGAACTGGATCGACAGGCGATTGCCCTGGGGCAGGTCCGCAATATAGATCAGATACTTGCCATCGGCATTGAAGGCCGAGCCGAAGGTCTCGACCAGCTTGGGCAGGGATTCGAACTCGGCGATGGAGCCGGCGAGGAAGCCGATGGCCGGCTGGCCGTCTTCGGACACGGCGAAGACCTCCTTCAGGAGGGTCTCCGGGCCGTCATAGGAGATTTCGCCGCGAAAGCCGAAGCGGCCGGCCACGTGGGTGTCGGCATTCAGGCTGGGCTTCAGCAGCCGCCCCTCGGTTTCGAGCTTGGCAAACGGCGTATCTGCAATGGCAGTCATAAGGATTGGTCCTTTATGGAGGTCGGGGGTGGAGGTCGTCGTGGGCTTGCCTTCGGTGCGCTCGCCCGCGGCGGCAGGGAGTGCCGCGCGGACCGCACCGTCGCGGTCTGCCGCGCCCGAGGGGCGCGACCTCTGGTCGGCGGGCCGTGGGGCCCGCGTCAATCGCCCGTGATCAGGACCTCGGGGACCTCGTTGGGGTCCTCAATGTCTAGTCCGTCTTCTTCGGCCAGCTCGACATCCACCAGGCACACGTCGCCATCGTCGATGACGAGCTTGATGGGCGTCAGCGCCTTGCCCTGGCAGGGGCCGATGAAGCAATGGCCGGTGTCGAAATCAAACTTCGCCCCGTGCCGGCCGCACGTGAGGAAGTTGCCCTCCCGGTCGAGAAACTCCCCCGGCACCAGGTCCAGGCGCGTGCCCTCGTGGGGGCAGGCATTCTCGTAGCCGTAATAATTCTTGGACTGGCGGGCGATGAGGATGGGCCACCTCTTGACGGCGCCATTCTCGTCCAGCCGCGCCAGCACGAAGCCGCGCGCGTCGCCGTCATCGACCTCATAGGTGGCACATACGGCGAAAAGCTCACTCATGGACCGCGCCTTCCCCGGACGTGCTAGGCGCCCCCCTTGGCGGGAAGCGGACAGAGGCCCACTCCCCTGCAAGATCGGTGCCACGGGGAATTGTCGGGTTTCGGCGCCCATCCGAAGGCGCGGGAACAAGCCGAGCCGCCGCAAGCTCCTTGGCTTCCAACCCGCTTCCCCTTCACCCCGCCTTAACCCCTGCCAGCCACACTCCTGCCTGTTCGTAAGCGTTGCGTAGGGTTGCGTCATGCGTAGTGTGGCCAAGGGGGCAGCCGGACGGACGGCGCGCCAGTTGGGCGTTTGTCCGGAGTATGCCGAGCCTGCCCCCTTGGCGGCCCCGCGGGCCGCGAACGCGGTCGCTTCGGCCCCGCGGGCCGTCGATGTGCCCGCGGCGGCACCCCGTGCCGCGCGCGCCATGTCTTCGGCGAAGCGGATGCGGGAGGCGGCCGGCGCCGCGCCGGGCGACCTGCCCCTCGACCAGATCCTCCTCGGCGACAGCATCCAGATGATGGCCGGCCTGCCCGCCGGCAGCGTGGACCTCGTGTTCGCCGATCCGCCCTACAATCTCCAGCTCGGCGGTGAGCTGAAGCGGCCCGACGAGAGCCTCGTCGATGCCGTGGACGACGACTGGGACCGCTTCGACAGCTTCGCCACCTATGATGCCTTCACCCGCGCCTGGCTTCTGGCCGCGCGGCGGGCGCTGAAGCCCAACGGCACGCTGTTCGTCATCGGTTCCTATCACAACATCTTCCGCGTCGGCGCCATGATGCAGGATCTGGGCTTCTGGATCCTCAACGACATCGTGTGGCGCAAGGCCAACCCCATGCCCAACTTCCGGGGCAGGCGCTTCACCAATGCCCACGAGACCCTGATCTGGGCCGCCCGCAGCGCGGATGCCAAATACACCTTCAATTACGAGGCGCTGAAAGCCGGCAACGAAGACGTGCAGGTGCGCTCGGACTGGCTGTTTCCCCTCTGCACCGGCCAGGAGCGGCTGAAGGACGGGGCGGGAAAGAAGCTGCACCCCACCCAGAAGCCCGAGGCCCTGCTCGCCCGCGTCCTGCTCTCGGCGACGAAGCCCGGCGACGTGGTGCTCGACCCCTTCTTCGGCTCCGGCACCACCGGCGCTGTGGCGAAGCGCCTGCGCCGCTCCTTCATCGGCATCGAGCGGGAGGAGGCCTATGCGCAGGCCGCGCGCGCCCGCATCGACGCGGTGGAGCCGCTGCCGGAAGATGCCCTCGTGGCCCCGCCCAGCGCGCGGGAAGCCCCGCGCGTCGCCTTCTCGGTGCTGGTGGAGCGCGGGCTGGTGACGCCCGGCGCCGAGCTGACCGACGCCAAGGGCCGCTTCCGCGCCGTGGTGCGGGCCGATGGCACATTGGCACTGGCCGGCGGGCAGAATGTGGGCTCCATCCACCGCGTCGGCGCGCTGGCGCAGGGGGCGGAAGCCTGCAACGGCTGGACCTTCTGGCACGTGGAAGAACAGGGCCGCCGCCATCCCATCGACACCCTGCGCGCTCGCCTCAGGGCCGAGATGGGCATCGCGGCGGAATAGGCCAGCCGGGACGCTCCACTTACGCACGCCGGTCACGCCCGCCTATCCCGGCCGCAGCATCCCCTCTTCAAAGCCCGGCCACGGATGCCTGATGGACCTCCCCGGTCAAGCCGGGGATGACGGTGGTTCGGGGGATGACAGCGGCCGTCCTCTACTCGATCCCCCCGTGGGCCAGCACCTTGCGCATGAGCGAGGGCAGCGCCTCCCGCCCGAAGCCCTCCGGCCGCACCCAGCGATGGCCCTCCGGGGCCGGCGTGGCAGCGGGCAGGTCGGCGCGGAGCACCTTCAGCGTCAGCGCAAAATGGGTGAAGACGTGCTCCACCACCCCCGGCACAGCGCGCCAGCGGGTCGGGAAGGGGGCGTGATCCTCGGCGCGCGCCGGCGCCTTCGCCCCCGCCCGGCTGTCCCAGGGGGTGGAGGGCACTTCCGTCATCTTCGCCAGAAGGCCCTTGTCCGGCCGGGTGCGCAGCAGCACCGCGCCATCCGCCCGCACGGCGAGGAAGGCGGTGCCCTCGCGCCGGGGCTTGTCGCCCTTGGGCGCCTTCACCGGATAGCGGGCGGCATCGCCCTCGGCCCGCGCCGCGCACGGCTCCATCCAGGGGCAGAGCGAGCAGGCGGGGGATTTCGGCGTGCAGATGGTGGCGCCGAGATCCATCATGGCCTGGGCGAAATCCCCTGGCCGATCCGGCGGCGTCAGCGCGGCGGCTCGGGCCTTGATGGCGGGTTTCGCCCCCGGCAACGGCTCGCCGATGGCATAGAGGCGGGAGATGACGCGCTCGATATTGCCGTCCACCGGGCTTGCCGGCCGGTCGAAGGCGATGGCGGCGATGGCGGCGGCCGTGTAGGGGCCAATGCCGGGAAGATCCAGCAGCGCCGCCTCGGCATCCGGAAACGCTCCGCCGTGGCGGTCCACCACCGCCCTGGCGCAGGCGTGCAGATTGCGGGCGCGGGCGTAATAGCCGAGCCCCGCCCAGGCGGAGAGCACCTCCTCCAGCGGCGCGTCGGCGAGATGCGACACGCTGGGCCAGCGGGCCAGGAAGGCCCCGAAATACGGCCCCACCGCCTTCACCGTGGTCTGCTGCAACATGATCTCGGAGAGGAACACATGGTAGGGATCGGCCCGCCGCCCCGGCTCGGCCCGCCAGGGCAGGCGGCGGCGGTGACGGTCGTACCAGGCGAGCAGCGCGGCAGGATCGGGTCCGCCGGGGGCCGATGGCACGGGCGCGGCGACAGGAGCGCTGGAGCTTGTTGCGTCCGGACTGGCTGCGGCATGGGCCGAGGCCCGCGCAGTCGCTCTCGCAGCGGCGCGCGCTGCGGCTCTCGCTGCGGCTCTTGCCGTGGCTCTTGCGGCGGGGGAGGATGTCATGCGGCCAAGGTGGCCGCGCCGGCGCCGCAGGACAAGGGGTGCCGCGCCCTCTTCCCCATTCAGAGACGCCCCGTGTCGAACCCGCCCCGCATGCTCCGCCGCCAGTCCGGCCCCCGGCCGCTCGCCGACTTCGTCGCGCCGAGCATCTCGGACCTGTGCGGCAAGGCGGGCTTCTCGGTGGTGGAGGTGGTGACCCACTGGGACGAGATCGTGGGGCCGGACCTTGCCCCGCGCTGCATGCCCGTACGCCTGCAATGGCCCAAGGAGGACGGCGCCGCCGCAACCCTCGTGGTGCGGGTGGAAGGGGCCTATGCCATCGAGCTGCAATATGCGGCCGGCGTGGTGGTGGAGCGCATCAATGCCTATTTCGGCTGGCGCTGCGTGGGGCGCCTCGCCTTGCGCCAGGGGCCGGTGCCCCAGCGCCACGCCCGCCAGCTTCCGCCGCCCAAGCCCGAGCCGGCGACCATCGCCGCCGTGCGCGGGGAAATTGGCGCCTTCGAGGACGAGGCGCTGGCCGCCTCCCTCGCCCGCCTCGGTGCGCTGGTGCGGCGCGAGCGCGGGCACGGCTGAACCGCTTTCGGCGGGCCCGCGGCGGCACTGAACAAGCTGTGATCAGCGCAAGGTTTGCCGCCATACGGGCGACATGTTAGAGCGCCATGGATTCCACCGGCGGGGTGCCCTGTCCCGCTCCTACCCGTGCTTTGCGCTCAATAGCTTCGGCGATATGGCGCATCCGGCTCCCGCCCGCGCGGGACCGCCGGATCCGACGCCGGACCTTTCGGAGATGTCCATGATTCTCGATCGCCGCCGCTTCCTGGCCGGAGCCGGACTTGCCGCCCTCGCCGCCGGCCTGGGCCTCGGCCTCACCGTGCCGTTCGAGCCGGCCGCCGCGCAGACCGTCGAGCAGGCCAAGCTCATGGCCCCCGCCGCGAGCCCCCTGCCGGAGAAGGCGATCGGCAGCGCCACGGCGCCGGTGACGGTGGTGGAATACGCCTCGGCGACCTGCAGCCACTGCGCCGCCTTCCACACCACCACCTTCCCGGAGCTGAAGACGAAGTATATCGACACCGGCAAGGTGCGCTTCATCTTCCGCGAATTCCCGTTCGAGCCGGTGGCCACCGCCGCTTTCATGCTGGCCCGCTGCATGCCGGACGACAAATATTTCCCCATGGTCTCGACCCTGTTCGAGACGCAGAAGGCCTGGGCCTACAGCCAGGACCCGGCGGCCGGTCTTCTGGCCGTAGCCAAGCAGGCGGGCATGAGCCAGGCCGATTTTGAGAAGTGCCTCACCGACCAGACCCTGGGCGAAAAGGTGCAGGAAAGCGCCCTCTACGCCAACAAGGAGCTGGGCGTGAACGCGACCCCCACCTTCTTCATCAACGGCAAGAAGATCTCCGGCGCCCTCGGCATCGCCGAGTGGGACAAGGAGCTTGCCCCGCTGCTCGCCGGCAAGTGAGGCAGTAATTGGGGGCGGCTCGTTCGGCTATAAGTTAGGCGGAGCCTCGCGAGACCGTAGGCGCAGTCTCCCCCTCTCCCGCTTACGGGGGAGGGTTCTCACAGGACCAGGCCCCCGGCGCCCGCCCTCACGCCGCCTTCAGCTTCTTCTCCACATAGCGGCTTTCCTGGGTGCGCCCGCCGTAGCCGTAGGCGTCGGCCTTCACCTCGCGCACCAGGATGTAGCTCTCCGGATCGAGGTCCGGCAGCAGGGCGCCCATGGCGGCGAACACGGCTTCCAGATAGGCCGCCTTCTCGTCCTTGGTGTTGGTGCCGTCCACCACCTGGATGTCGAGGGCGAAGGACGAGGCCGTCTTCGCCGCCAGCGACGCGCCGCCCACGAACCACTGCTCCCGCGGCACGAAGGAAATCGCGACCGCCGTCACCTTCGGGTCCTTGTGCAGGATGCGGGCGGTGAGATCGGACAGGGTGGCCGCGACCGTGGCGGCGAGCGCGGCATCCGGCGTGCCGGACAGCTTCACATCAAGAAGGGGCATGAGGGTCTCCATCGGGTTGATGGCGTCACCCTACGCCGCGCCTTCGCATGAGAAAATTTGAATTCTAAAATCCGAGAAATCGGATATTCTCATATCATGATCCGCAACCTCGATCTCGATCTCCTGCGCAGCTTCGCGGCGGTGGCCGATCTGGGCTCCATCTCGGCGGCCGCGCGCAAGGTGGGGCGCAGCCAGTCGGCCGTGAGCCTGCAGATGGACCGGCTGGCTGAATCCCTCGGCTTCCAGGTGCTGGAACGGCGCGGCCGTGCGGTCTCCCCCACCCCGCGCGGCGGCGCCTTCCTGGAGGATGCCCGCCGTCTCCTCGACCTTAACGACCGGGTGCTCACCCAGCACGTCCACGGCGCCTTCGCCCAGCCGCTACGGCTCGGCTTCGTGCAGGACGTGGGCGAAGACGTGATGAAGCGCATCCTCTATCGCCTCGCGGCCAGCTTTCCCCAGGCCCCCATCACGGTGCGCGTGTGCACCACCGTCACCATGCTGGACAAGCTGAAAGCGGAGGACCTCGACATCGCGGTGGGCCTGCGCAACGAGAGCGACCTGCCCACCACCCTGCTGCTGCGCGAACCCATGGTGTGGATCGCCGCCCGCCACCTGCGCCTCGACCGGGAGGCCCCGGTGCCGCTGGTGCTGTTCGAGAACCCCTGCATCTGCCGCAGCGCCGCCATCTCGGCGCTCAATGCGGCGGGCCGGGCCTTCCGCATCGCCTTCACCAGCCCCAGCCTGCCAGGGCTGATGGCGGCGGTGGGCGCGGGCATCGGCGTCACCGTGCGCTCGCCGCGCGCGCTGAGGCCCGACCTCGCGGTGGTGGCCGACCTCGACCGCGCCAGCCTGCCGGACATGGAGTTCGTGCTCTATGGCCGCCCCGGCAGCCGCCCGCCGGCCCTCGCCAAGGTGGAGGAGATCCTGCTGGAGGAGCTGCGCCGCGAGCATCCGCTCTACGCCGTGGCGTGACGCCGGCTGGACATCGCCGGGGGGAGCCCCCACCTTTTCCTTGTTCGTTGACGGCCCGGGGGGTCTGCCCCTTTTCCGCCCCGGGGGAGATTGCCGCACCATGTCCGCCCCTTTCCCCTTCGACAATTCCTACGCCCGCGACCTGCCGGGCTTCTATGCCCCCGCTACGCCCACCCCGGTGACCGCGCCCGGCCTCGTGAAGGTCAACGCCCCCCTCGCGGAGGAACTGGGCCTCGACCCCGAAGCGCTGGCTACCCCTCACGCGGTGGAGATGTTCGCCGGCCAGCACGTGCCGGAAGGCGCCGACCCCATCGCGCTGGCTTATGCCGGGCACCAGTTCGGCCAGTTCACGCCCCAGCTCGGCGACGGGCGGGCGATCCTTTTGGGCGAGGTGGTGGACCGCGCCGGCCGGCGCCGCGACATCCAGCTGAAGGGCTCCGGCCCCACCCCCTTCTCCCGCCGCGGCGACGGGCGGGCGGCGCTGGGTCCGGTGCTGCGCGAATATATTGTGAGCGAGGCCATGGCGGCGCTGGGCATCCCCACCACGCGGGCGCTGGCAGCAGTGACCACCGGCGAGCCGGTGCTGCGCGACCGCCCGCTGCCGGGCGCCGTGCTGGCGCGGGTGGCGGCGAGCCATATCCGCATCGGCACCTTCCAGTTCTTCGCCGCCCGCAAGGCCACCGACGCGGTGCGCCAGCTGGCCGACTACACCATCGCCAGGCATTATCCCGAGCTGGCCGGCACCCCCGAACCCTATCTGGCGCTGCTGAACGGCGTCATCGGCCGGCAGGCGGCGCTGGTGGCGCGCTGGCTTCTGGTGGGCTTCATCCACGGGGTGATGAACACGGACAACATGTCGGTCTCCGGCGAGACCATCGATTACGGCCCTTGCGCCTTCATGGACGCCTACGATCCGGAAACGGTGTTCTCCTCCATCGACCAGATGGGCCGCTACGCCTATGGCAACCAGCCGGACATCGCCCACTGGAACCTGGCCCGCCTCGCCGAATGCCTGATCCCGCTGCTGGGCGAGGACAAGGAGGCCGCCGTCGCCGCGGCCAACGGCGCCTTGAAGGAGTTCCCGGCGCGCTTCAGGGCGGCGTACCATTCCGGCCTCGTCGCCAAGATCGGCCTTGCGGGGCCGGACGGGGAAGCGAGCGAGGAGGACACCACCCTCGCCCTTGAGCTGCTGTCGGTGATGGCCGAGTCCAAGGCCGACTTCACCCTCACCTTCCGCCGGCTCGGGGCCCTCGCCGCCGACCCGGAGGCCGGGGGGCCAGTGCGCGACCTGTTCCTCGACCGGGACGCCTTCGACGCCTGGACCACCCGCTGGCGCGAGCGCCTCGCCGCCACCGGGCGCGACGGCGCGGCGACCCGCGCGGCCATGGACCGCGTCAATCCCCTCTTCATCCCGCGCAACCATCTGGTGGAACAGGTGATCGCGTCGGCGACGGAGGGCGATTTCGCGCCGTTCGAGACGCTGAACACGGTGCTGGCACACCCCTTCGAGGAGCAGCCGGCGTTTGCCGCCTATGCCGGCCTGCCACCGTCCATGGAAGGCTACCAGACCTTCTGCGGGACGTGAGGGACCGGTTGAAATCAAGACCGGTATTACCGCGACCACCCCCGTCATGCCCGGGCTTGTCCCGGGCGTCCACCCCGAACTGCCTGGAATAGCATGCGAAAATTGTTCCCAGCCTTCCCGCGTGGATGGCCGGGACAGGCCCGGCCATGACGGTCCTGAAGCATCGGACGGGGCCGGGAGCACCCGTCCAAGCAAACTTTCAAGCGGCGGCGGTTCACCCCTGTCGGCCGGGGCACGAGAGCGAGCTGATCGAGCCGACCAGCCAAACGAAAAGGGCGCGGCCGAAGCCGCGCCCTCTCGCAAACTTAGAGACGAACAGACTTCCTCAGAAGTCCATGCCGCCCATGCCACCCATGCCGCCGCCGGGCATGGCGGGCATGCCGCTGTCGCGCTTGGGCAGCTCGGCCACGAGGGCTTCGGTGGTGACGATCAGGGCGGCGATGGAGGCCGCGTCCTGCAGGGCGGTGCGCACCACCTTTGCCGGGTCGACGATGCCGGCGCCGATCATGTCCACATATTCCTCGCTCTGGGCATTGAAGCCAAAGTTCGGATCGTTGGACTCCTGCACCTTGCCCACCACGATGGAGCCTTCCACGCCGGAATTCTCGGCGATCTGGCGGATGGGGGCCTCAAGGGCGCGCAGGACGATCTTGATGCCGGCGGTGATGTCGGGGTTCTCCGAAGTCACCAGCTCGACCGCCTTCTTGGCGCGCAGCAGGGCCACGCCGCCGCCGGGGACGATGCCTTCTTCCACCGCAGCGCGGGTGGCGTTCAGCGCGTCGTCAACGCGGTCCTTCTTCTCCTTGACTTCCACTTCCGTGGAGCCGCCGACGCGGATCACGGCGACGCCGCCCGCAAGCTTGGCCAGACGCTCCTGGAGCTTCTCGCGGTCGTAGTCCGAGGAGGTCTCCTCGATCTGCGCCTTGATCTGGTTCACGCGGGCCTCGATGTCGGCCTTCTCGCCGACGCCGTCCACGATGGTGGTCTTCTCCTTCTCGAGAATCACCTTCTTGGCGCGGCCGAGCTGGGCGATGGTCACGTTCTCGAGCTTGATGCCGAGATCTTCCGAGATCACCGTGCCGCCGGTGAGGATGGCGATATCCTCCAGCATGGCCTTGCGGCGATCACCGAAGCCGGGAGCCTTCACCGCCGCGACCTTCAGGCCGCCACGCAGCTTGTTGACCACCAGGGTGGCCAGCGCCTCGCCTTCCACGTCCTCGGCCACGATGACCAGCGGACGGCCGGTCTGCACCACGGCTTCGAGCACGGGCAGGATCGGCTGCAGGCCGGAGAGCTTCTTCTCGAAGATGAGGAGATATGGCTCTTCCAGATCGGCGATCATCTTCTCCGCATTGGTGATGAAATAGGGAGAGAGATAGCCGCGGTCGAACTGCATGCCTTCGACCACTTCGAGCTCGGTCTCGGCGGTCTTGGCTTCCTCGACGGTGATGACGCCTTCATTGCCCACGCGCTGCATGGCGCCGGCGATCATCTCGCCGATGGAGGCATCGCCGTTGGCGGAGATGGTGCCGACCTGCGCGACTTCGGCGGAGGAGGAGACCTTCTTGGCGCGGGCGCGGATGTCGGCGATGGCGGCGGCCACGGCGAGGTCGATGCCGCGCTTCAGGTCCATGGGGTTCATGCCGGCGGCGACCGACTTGGCGCCTTCCTTCACGATGGCCTGGGCCAGCACGGTGGCGGTGGTGGTGCCGTCGCCGGCGAGGTCGTTGGTCTTGGAGGCGACCTCACGCACCAGCTGGGCGCCGAGGTTCTCGAACCGGTCTTCCAGCTCGATCTCCTTGGCGACGGTGACGCCGTCCTTGGTGATGCGCGGGGCGCCGAACGACTTCTCGATCACCACGTTGCGGCCCTTGGGGCCGAGGGTGACCTTCACCGCGTTGGCGAGAATGTCGACGCCGCGCAGCAGCTTTTCACGAGCGTCGCCGGAGAACTTTACGTCTTTGGCAGCCATTACGGCCTCCTAAATTCTGGGATTATGGGGTGCGTTCAGGCCGCCATCACCTGGCATCACTTGGCGAAACCCGCACGCGGCAGCGACACTCAACCGGCAACACCACTCACTTGGTGATGACACCGAGGATGTCGCTCTCCTTCATGATGAGAAGGTCCTGGCCGTCGATCTTCACTTCGGTGCCGGACCACTTGCCGAACAGCACCCGGTCGCCCGCCTTCACGTCGAGGGGAACCAGCTTGCCGGCCTCGTCGCGCGCACCGGCGCCCACCGCGATCACCTCGCCCTCCTGGGGCTTTTCCTTGGCGGTGTCGGGGATGATGATGCCGCCGGCGGTCTTCTGCTCGGCTTCGATGCGCTTGACCACGACGCGGTCGTGCAGGGGACGGAAGGACATTGTTTTTACCTCTCCGAGGGACGCGAGCCTCTGGCCCGCCGGTTCTGGCACTCTCCAAGGTGGAGTGCCAAGCTCGCAGCGGAGATAAGCGGGCCACCCCGCCCCGTCAAGGCGCGCTGCAGCATGAGATCCGACCGGCTGCCCCAAAGGACAGCTAGGAAAGCCGTAACCCACATGGTCTAGCTTTGCGGCACACTGGCGCCGAACCTTCGCGATTCGCGGGGCGCGGCGGCATCGACGCGGGCGGCGCCAGCCAGTATGGTCGGTGCAACCGGCTGGTATGGCGGGCGATCGGACAACGGATCCCAGGCGGCGGGAGGCCTCGGAAATCACATGACGAAGATGTTTGCGGGATCGAAGTCGCATGTGGGCGCCACGCGGCGCGCCGGCCTTCTGGGCGTTGCCATAACCGGACTGGCGCTGACCCTCGCCGGCTGCGCGAGCGGCCCCACTGAGCCGCCGCCCCCGGCCCGCCCGCAATTCACCAGCCCGATCCCGCCCGACCGCCTGGTGGGCCGCTGGGGCCTGGCCGCCTATCACCGTCCCGACGACGCCACCCGGACAGAGAACCAGGCGCGGGCTCAGTGCTCCAACCCCTATGTCATCACCGCCGGCACCAATGGCGGCGTCATGATGTATCTCGCCGACGACAACAAGCTGACCGAAGTGGTGTCGAAGCAGGTGGCCGGCGGCCCGACCTATATCGGCCCCCCCGATGACCCGGCGGGCGGCGAGCGCGACCGGCAGGTGGTGCGCTTCGACGGCAACGTGCTGGTGCTGAAGTGGCTCGACCCCGAGGTCGCCCGCCGTTACGGCACCATGGTCTATGTGCGCTGCTCCTGAGCCGCACGCCTGATCCGGCCGGCCTTGAGCCGGCCGTTTCCCCTTCAGTCCTTCCCTGCCGCGCTGGAGCGCAAAAGCCGGTTCAGCGCCGATAGGCGCTGAGCAGGGACGAGCCGCGGTTGGTGGGGTCGAACACGTGCAGCCCCATCTCTTCGGCGAGGTCGCGGAAGGCCGAGATGCCGCGCACCGAATTGCCCTTGGCGTCCAGGCGCGGCGAATAGGTGCCGATGCCCAATTGGCGGTTCACCACGCCGAGGATGCCGCCGCCCACTCCGCTTTTCGCCGGCACGCCCACGTCGAAGGCCCAGTTGCCGGCAAAATCATACATGCCGCAGGTGAACATCACCGACAGGGTGTTGCGCACCGCCTCCACCGCGAACGCGGCGCTGCCGGTGAGCGGATTTTCACCGATATTGGCCAGCGTCGCCCCCATCACCGCAAGATCCGTGGCGGTGACGAGGATGGAGCACTGGCGGAAATAAAGGTCGACCGCGTCGTCCACATCGGCGCCGAGCGCGCCCGCGCATTTCAGCAGATGGGCGATGCCGCGGTTGCGGTGGCCGGTCTGCGCCTCGGAGCGGAACACGGTCTCGTCCATCACCAGCCGGCGGCCGGCGGCAGCGGAGAAGCGATCCAGCACCACCTCGAATGCCTCCGCCCCGAACGCTTCCGAAAGAAGGCCGGACACGGTGATGGCCCCGGCATTCACCATGGGATTGAAGGGGCGGTTGGACAGCGCATCGAAGACGATGGCGTTGAAGGCATCGCCGGACGGCTCGACGCCCACATGGGCGAGCACCTTGTCCCGGCCCAGCGCCTCCAGCGCCAGGCAATAGGCCAGCGCCTTGGAAATGGACTGGATGGTGAAGGGCAGATCCACGTCGCCCACGCCCACCACCTCGCCGGAGACCGAGGCCATTGCGATGCCGAAACGGTCGGGATCGGCCTTGGCGAGTTCGGGAATGTAGTCGGCAAGCGCGCCTGAGGCGTCGTGGCGGGTGCGCTCGAAGCTATGCTCCAGCACACCCTTGAGCCCATACACCCGCTCGTTCTCCGGGATCGATGACACGTCCGGCATTCCTTCCCGCCCCGCCGATCGGCCGGATCAGGTCCGATTCGGCTTGTGCCTGAATATCATGCAAGAGACGGGCCGGCGGCGGCGCGGCGGGACCGCGTTCAGGCCAACACAGGACCAGTGCGCGCGCGCTATTCGTCCATCTTCAGCGCGGCGATGAAGGCCTCCTGCGGGATCTCCACCTTGCCGAACTGGCGCATCTTCTTCTTGCCTTCCTTCTGCTTGTCCAGAAGCTTGCGCTTGCGGGAGATGTCGCCGCCGTAGCACTTGGCGGTCACGTCCTTGCGCAGGGCCTTGATGGTCTCGCGGGCAATGATCTTGGCGCCGATGGCGGCCTGGATCGGGATGTTGAACAGATGCTGGGGGATCAGGTCCTTCAGCTTCTCGCACATCACCCGGCCGCGCGCGTCGGCGCGCGCGCGGTGCACCAGCATGGAGAGGGCGTCCACCGGCTCCGAATTCACCAGGATGGACATCTTCACCAGGTCGCCGGCGCGGTACTCGGTGATCTGGTAGTCGAAGGAGGCGTAGCCCTTGGAGATGGATTTGAGCCGGTCGTAGAAATCGAACACCACCTCGTTGAGGGGCAGGTCATAGGTCACCATGGCCCGCGCGCCCACATAGGTGAGCTCGATCTGGGTGCCGCGCCGGTCCTGGCACAGCTTCAGCACCGAGCCGAGATACTCGTCCGGCGTGAGGATGGTGGCGCGAATCCACGGCTCGCGGATCTCCTCGATCTTCACCACGTCCGGCATGTCCGCCGGATTGTGCAGGTCGATGACCGAACCATCGGTCATCTGGATCTCGTAGATGACCGAGGGCGCGGTGGCTATGAGGTCGAGGTTGAACTCGCGCTCCAGCCGCTCCTGGATGATCTCCAGGTGCAGCAACCCGAGGAAGCCGCAGCGGAAGCCGAAGCCCAGCGCGGCGGAGGTTTCCATCTCGTAGGAGAAGCTGGCGTCGTTGAGGCGCAGCTTGCCCATGGCGGCGCGCAGATCCTCGAACTGCGCCGCATCCACCGGGAACAGGCCGCAGAACACCACCGGCTGCGCCGGCTTGAAGCCCGGCAGCATGTCGGCGCAGGGGCGCTTGTCTTCGGTGATGGTGTCGCCGACGCGGGTGTCGGCCACTTCCTTGATGGAGCCGGTGAGGAAGCCGATCTCGCCGGGGCCAAGCTCGGCCATGGCCACCATCTTCGGGGTGAACACGCCCACGCGATCCACGTCGTTCACAGCGCCCGAGCCCATCATCTTGATGCGCTGGCCCTTCTTCAGCACGCCGTCGATGATGCGCACCAGCACCACCACGCCGAGGTAGGTGTCGTACCAAGAATCCACCAGCAGCGCCTTCAGCGGCGCGGCGCGGTCGCCCATGGGCGGCGGCAGGCGGGTGACGATGGCTTCCAGCACCTGGTCCACGTTGAGGCCGGTCTTGGCGGAAATGCCGATGGCATCGGAGGCGTCGAGGCCGATCACGTCCTCGATCTGCGCCTTCACCTTCTCCGGCTCGGCGGCAGGCAGGTCCACCTTGTTCAGGACAGGGACGATGTCGTGGTTGTTGTCGATGGCCTGGTAGACGTTGGCCAGCGTCTGCGCCTCCACGCCCTGGGAGGCATCCACCACCAGCAGCGAACCCTCCACGGCGGCGAGCGACCGGTTCACCTCGTAGGCGAAGTCCACGTGCCCGGGGGTGTCGATGAGGTTGAGGATGTAAGTCTCGCCGTCCTTGGCCTTGTAGGACAGGCGCACCGTCTGGGCCTTGATGGTGATGCCGCGCTCGCGCTCGATATCCATGCTGTCGAGCACCTGATCCGTCATCTCCCGCTCGGTGAGACCGCCGGTGATCTGGATCAGGCGGTCGGCGAGGGTCGATTTCCCATGATCGATGTGGGCGACGATGGAGAAGTTGCGAATGTTCTTCTGGGCGCTGGCGGTCATCCGCGCCGCATAGCATCGGCGCGGGTTCGCCACAAGGCGGCAGGGCCGGCGCGGGGCAGGAGAAGGGATAGCGCGAGACCCGCCGGGACGGCCTGCGCCCCGGCAATCCCCGCAGGGGCGCGCACCACCGCCGTTTGGCGAATGCGCGCGCCCGTCTCAACGCGATCGGGACAAGCGGCCCTCAAAGCCCCATCAAGCGGCGCTTCTTGCCGGGGGTTTCCGGCTCGTCCGGGGTTTCCCCGTCCGGTCCGGGATCATCCGGCAGGGGCGGCAGGGCGACGATGGGGGCGGGCCGCGACGCCTTCCCCTTCCCGTTCGCCGCTGCGGACGGGGCCGGCGTCGGCTCCGGTGAAACCGGCGCAGGCGCTGGCTTTGCGGGAGCTGGCGGCGCGACCACCACCGCCGGTTCCGGCTCCGGCACCACGACCGGCTCCGGCTTCGGCTCCTCCTTGGGGGGCGTGAGCGCGGCGGCTTCCGCCTCGGCGGCGGCAACAAGGGCAGCGGCTTCGGCGGCGGCAACTGCGGCCTTGGCCTCCTCGCTGGCGCGGACGGCGGCAATGGCCGCCTTCACCCGCTCCGCCTCATGCTCGAGGATCGGGGTGGCGGAGACGCCGGGGGGCACCTCCCACACGAAGGCGTCGAGCTTTCCGGACACCGGCGACACTGCCGCCCAGGCATCGGACACCACGCCGTCGGCGATCCAGGCCGGATCGCGATGGGCCCGCACGGCACGCGCGGTCCATTCACGGGCCTTGCCGATATCGGCATGTTCGGCAGCTTCAAGTTCGGCCATGAGCAGGCAGACCCGCTGGCTCGGCTCGGCGAGCAGCGGCTCCAACACCAGGCGGGCCTGCCGGAACTCATGCGCGTCGATGGCAGCGCGCGACAGCGCGATGGCGCTCTCGCGATGGCTGGGCGCCCGGTTCACCAGGGTGCGGATGCGCTTCAGGCGATCCTGCGCCGCGTCGCCGGGCCGCAGGTAGGCCTCCACGTCCGCCAGCTCGGGATGGGGATTGGTGGCGAAGGCGGTCTCCACCACCTTGGCAGCCTTGCGCAGCTCGCCGGCGGCGCCCAGCAGGCGGCCGGCGCAGGCGGCGGCAGGCACCAGAGTGGGGGCGAGGCGCACCGCCTCCACCGCCTTCTCTCGCGCCACCAGCGGATCGGAATGCTCCAGCGCGATGGCCTCGGCGGCGAGCAGCACCGCCTTGCGGCGGCGATACTGGGCCTTGTCGATCCCCTTGAGGGCCATCTGGCGCTCCAGCACGCCCCGCGCGCCGGCATAATCGCCGGCGGCGCAGCGCGCCTCGATCACGGCATCCGCCGCCCAGCCCAGCGTCGGCGCGGCGGAGGCGGCTTCCTCGGCGATGGCATAGGCGGCCACCTTGTCCCCCGCCTTGCGCGCCTCCATGTGGAGGCCGCGCAGGCCAAGCAGGCGGGTCTCGGGCTTGTCCACCATGGCGCGGAAGGCGGCGACCGCCACCTCGTGCTTGCCATCGAGCTGCGCCGCCTGGGCGGTGAGCAGGTGGGTCAGCGGCTCATGGGGCAGAAGCCGGGCGGCATCGTGCCGGGCCTGGCGCACGGCGGCATTGTCGCCGATGCCCACCGCGAGCAGGCCGCGCGTCACCGCGTTCCAGCCCTTCTCGCGCCGGCGACGGCGGGAGAAGGCAGCAATGATCTTCGGCGAGCGCACCAGCAGGGAGAGGATGCGCCACAGGATCAGGATGAGGCCGGCGACGACGGCGATCACCGCCAGCGCCACGGGCACGGTGGTGCCATAGGCGACGCCTTCCCACACCACCGTCACCTCGCCCGGCCGGTCGGCCAGCCAGGAGACGCCGAAGGTGATGGCGACGAGCAGGAGCAGGAATAGGACGAGGCGGATCACGGCACCTTCCTCGAAATGGCGGCGAGCTGCTGCTGGTAGAGCGTCCCGGCGACACGCACCGCAGCGGTGCGCGCCTCGATCTCGCGGATCACGGCAAGGCGGGCCTGCACCGGATCCGGCAGCTTCTTGAGCGTGATGAGGGCATCATCCAGCTGGCCGGCCTTCACCTGGCCGACGGCGGTGGCAATCAGGCCTTCCAGATCCACCGAGCCGGGACCCGTGACCGGGCGCACCTTCACCAGGCTCTCGGCCGAGGACAGCAGCCGGTCCACCAGCGAGGCGGACGAATCCACCGGCGCGGGCGCGGGGCGCTCGGCGGCGATGGCGGCGGCGCCCTGCTGCGCCAGCGTGGCGGCGAGCTTTGCCGGCGCCGCATAGCCCGTCGCCGCAGCGGGGGCGAACGGATCGAGCTGGCCGGCGGCCGGCCCCAGCGTGGTGCGGGCGGCGGCAAGCTCGGCCGCGAAGGGACGGCCGGAGACCACCGCATCGCGGAAGGTGGAGAGCACAACGAGGCCGGCGGCGGCGCGGTTGAAGGCGGTGGCGGCGGCAGTCGCCTCCTCGATCTGCGCCTTCAGCGCATCGAGGCGCGGGCCGACAGCCTCCACCTTGGGGGTGAGGGACTGCGCAAGGGCCTGAACCTGCGCCTGGGCCTGGGCGCCGGCCTGCTGGGCACCGGCGGTAGCGGCGGCCACCGCCGTATGGAGGTTGCTCTCCACCGTGCGCAGGGCCTCGATGTCGCGGCGGGCGGTGGCGAGCGCGTCCCGCGTCGCCTCGCTGCTCGCCTTCAGGTCATCCACCGTTTTCAACAGGGCCGGCGGCACCGCGGTCGCGGGGGCCTGAGCCTGAGCCGGGGCGGCTGCGCCGGTCGGGGCCGGCGTGGACTTCAGCGCCGCCACCGTGGCTTCAAGCGATTTCAGGGTCGCCTCGCTGCGCTCCAGCCGCTCGGACAAGGCGGCGATGGCGCGCGGATCGAAGGCCGGGCGGGCCTCGATGGCGGCGATGCGGTTCTGCAGCGGCGTCAGGTTCACCACCGGGGCTGGCTCCACCACGGGAGCGGGCGCCGGAAAGAATTGCGGAAGCGCATACCACAGGCCACCGGCCACGGCGCCACCGCCGATGATGCCGGCGATCAGGCCGGCAAACACCGCCCCGCCATTGCCCGAACGGGCCGGTGCAGGTGCGGGCGGAACGGGAGTGGAGGCCGTGGCAGCAGCGACGGGCGCCGATTCGCCGGAGGCCGCGGCCTCGCCCGGCTTCGATCCCGCCGCCTTGGTGTCGGACGGCTTGGTGTCGGACGGCTTGGCGTCGGACGGCTTGGCGTCGGACGGCTTGGCATCCGACAGCTTCGGCCCGGTCGATGGGGTGGTGGAGGGCTTAGGGTCAGCCGCTTTGGGCTCCACCGGCATGGACGGAGCCGGCCTGGATTCCCCCGGCTTCGTTTCCACCGGCTTGGTGTCGGCCGGCTTGCCGGCGGTCCCTGCGGCCTTCGGGTCAGTGCCCGACTGCGGCGCGCCGGTAGCCGGGGCCGGAATGCTCTTTGCGCCAGTGTCCTGGGCTGCGGTCGCACCGGGCGCGCCCGAGGCGGTCGCGACCTCCTCGGCCTTCAGGTCCAGCGTGGGCGGGGTGCGGGACGGGCGGGACGCGAAGCCCTCCGCCTTCGGATCGTCGCTCGCCATAGGCGTCTCTCGTGCCTCCATCGTGAGTTCGGATCCGCTGTACCGGTTCCGGATAAACCGCCCCGCGTCGCACCGCAACAGCCCCGCTACGCGAGGTCATGTCACATGCCATCACAGCAGGGCGAGAAGCGCGTCCTCGTTGGGCGCCGTGGCCACCTCCACCTTCAGTCCCGCCTTCACCAACGGCTCGGCCACCTGTTCCGACAGGCACAGTTGGCGCACTTCGATCAACCGATCGTTAAGACCGGCGGCGGCGACACATGCGAGCAGGGTCTTCACCGTACGCTGGGACAAGTGCAAAGCTGCCGTCACGGTTCCGCTGGCCAGCGCCGCATGCGCCTCCTCCGAGAGGGCATCGGCCGGCTGGGCGGCATAGACGATGGCGAGTTCCAGCGAGATGCCCGGCGCCGCCAGCAGCGCCTGAAGATCCGCCGCCCGGTCCTCGCCCGCCGGATTCAGCACCCTTGCCCCGGCCGGCAGCGCCCCCGCGATACGCCCGGCGAGGGCCGAGGCGTCGCCGTCGCAGTCGGTGACGTTCGCAAAACCGATGGCGCGCGCTTCCTTCGAGGTGCGCGGGCCCACGGCGAAGGCCGGCAGGTGGAAGAAATCCGGCCCCTGCGGATGCTGTGCAAACGCTTTCACGCCGTTGATGGAGGTGAAGGCCACCGCATCGAACGGCCCCTCCGGCAGGGTCGGCGCGGTGGGGGCGATGCGCAGCATGGGGTCCACCGTCACCGCGTGGCCGAGGGTGCGCAGGCGCTCGGCGGTCTGGGAGGCGGCAGGCTCCGGACGGGTGACGAGAATATGCATGGCGGCCTCTGCAAAAAAAACGTGTCCGGGCTCGAAAAGAACCGTCGTCAAAATGTGGGGGCGCTCAAAGAAATTTAGTCCGCGCCCGGAACCGGGTTTTCACTTACGCCCGCGTCGTCCACCTCTTCGGGCTGGCGCCCCCCTCTCCCCTCCTCGGCGGGAGAGGGTTCTGCGCCGGTCCCGGCCCAATCAACCCGCTTCACCTGCGAGCACCATCATTCTCCCGTGCCCTCCGCCCTAAAGCCCCAGCGCCCGCGCCGGTGCGCTGGTGCGCAGGCGCGCCCCACATTCCGCGCCGAGCCGGGCCGCGTCGGCGATGGGCGCCAGTTCGGCGATCTCGGCGGCATCGCTGCCGTCCGGCGACAGGACGAGGCCGCGCAGGCGCACGCTCTCCCCCTCCACCGTGGCGAGGCCGGCGATGGGGGTGCGGCACGAGCCGTCCAGCGCCGCCAGGAACGCCCGCTCCGCCTCCAGCGCGATGCCGGTGTCGCGGCAGGCGATAGCGGCGATGGCGGCATTGGTATCGGGATCGGCGATGCGGCACTCGATCGCCACCGCCCCCTGCCCCACGGCGGGCAGGAAATCATCGGTCGCCAGCACGCAGCTTGCCGCCTGCGCCATGCCGAGGCGGGTGAGGCCGGCAAGCGCCAGCAATGTGGCGTCGAAATCCCCGTCCTTCACCTTGGCGAGGCGGGTGTGGACGTTGCCGCGCAGCAGCTCCACCTTCAGATCCGGACGGATGCGGCGCAACTGCGCCTCCCGCCGCAGCGAGGCGGTGCCCACCTTCGCGCCCGCCGGCAGGTCGGCCAGCGCGGCGCCGGACTTGAGAATCAGGGCATCGCGCACGTCGGCGCGCGGCAGATAGCCGGCCAGATGCAGGCCATCGGGCAGCACCGTCGCCACGTCCTTGGCGGAATGGACGGCGAGGTCGACGCGGCCGTCCAGCAGCGCCTCCTCGATCTCCTTGGTGAAGAGGCCCTTGCCCCCCGCCTCGGACAGCGCCCGGTCCTGGATCTGGTCGCCGGAGGTCTTGATGACCTCGACGGCGATGGCCTCCTTCTCGACCCCCAGCGCAACAGCGAGCGCGGCCTGCACCGCATGGGCCTGCCACAGGGCCAGCGGGCTGCCACGGGTGCCGATGCGCAAACGGGGGTGGACGGGATGGTAAACGGATTTCGTATTCTCACTCATGGCGGCGTACAATGCGCGACGGAATCGAAATGGGATAGAGCGGCGTTCGGGCGCAGCGGCTCCATATTGGAATACCGTACAAGAACGGATCTGGGAGGGTGAGGGCGTGGCCGATCTTCTGGTGCTCGGCATCGAGACCACGTGCGACGAGACATCGGCGGCGGTGGTGGCGCGCTCGCCTTCGGGGGCGTCCGACATCCGCTCCAACGTGATCCGCTCGCAGGTGGAGATCCACTCGCCCTATGGCGGCGTGGTGCCGGAGATCGCGGCGCGCGCCCATGTGGAGATCCTCGACCACGTCATCGCCGAGGCCATGCGCCAGGCCAATGCGGATTATTCCGAGCTGTCGGGCATCGCGGCGGCGGCCGGGCCGGGGCTCATCGGCGGGGTCATCGTCGGCCTCACCACCGCCAAGGCCATCGCGCTGGCCGCCAAGAAGCCGCTGGTGGCGGTGAACCATCTGGAAGCCCACGCGCTGACCGCGCGCCTCACCGACGGCGTCGCCTTCCCCTATCTGCTGCTGCTGGTCTCCGGCGGCCACACCCAGCTTCTCGCGGTGGAGGACGTGGGCCGCTACACCCGCCTCGGCACCACGCTGGACGATGCCGTGGGCGAGGCCTTCGACAAGGTGGCGAAGATGCTCAGCCTGCCCTATCCCGGCGGGCCGCAGGTGGAGGCACAGGCCAGGCTCGGTTATGCCGGCCGCTTCGCCTTTCCCCGCCCCATGCTGGGCCGGCGCGAGCCGGACTTTTCCCTCTCCGGCCTCAAGACCGCCGTGCGGCTTGAAGCGGACCGCCTTGCCCCGCTCTCCGACGACGACGTGGCGGACCTGTGCGCCAGCTTCCAGGCGGCGGTGGTGGACCTGATTGCCGATCGGGTACGTGCCGGCGCCCGCGCCTTCCGCGACCGGCTGGGCCGTGGCCCCACCGCTTTGGTGGTGGCCGGCGGGGTCGCCGCCAATGGCATGATCCGCGAGACACTGGCCAAGGTGGCCGCCGAGCTGAACACCCGCTTCGCCATGCCGTCGCCGGAGCTGTGCACCGACAATGGCGCCATGATCGCCTGGGCCGGGGCCGAGCGGCTGTCGCGCGGCATGCGCGACCGGCTCGATTTCAGCCCCCGCGCCCGCTGGCCGCTGGACCCCTCGGCCGCCGCCTCCGCCAACGCCCGGGCCTGACGCACGATGGCTGCTGCTTACCGGCGCATCGGCGTCATGGGTGCGGGCGCGTGGGGCACCGCGCTCGCCAATGCCGCCGCCCGCGCCGGTCGCCAGGGCGGCCGCGAGGTGGTGCTGTGGGGCCGCGACGCCGCCGCCATGGCCGAGATGGCGCAATTGCGCGAGAACCGGCCGGACCTTCCGGGCATCGCGCTCGATCCCGCCGTCACCCCCACCGCGGATCTCGCCGCCGTGGCCGCAACCGACGCCCTGCTGCTGGTGGTGCCGGCGCAGGCCTGCCGGACGGCGCTGGCGCGCCTTGCCCCACTCGCCCGCGACGGCCTGCCGGTGATCTCCTGCGCCAAGGGCATCGAGCGCGGCACCCGCGCCTTCATGAGCGAGGTGATCGGCGAGGCCATGCCCGGCGCGCGCCCGGCCGTGCTCTCCGGCCCCAGCTTCGCCACCGATGTCGCCGCCGGCCTGCCCACCGCCGTCACCCTCGCCGCCCATGACGAGCAGCTGGCGATGGAGCTGGCCGCGGCGCTCGGCTCGTCCACGCTCAGGCTCTACCATTCCGCCGATGTGCGCGGGGCGGAGATCGGCGGCGCCACCAAGAACGTGCTGGCCATCGCCGCCGGCATCGTGTCCGGCCGCCGGCTCGGGGCGAGCGCTGCGGCGGCGCTGGTGGCGCGGGGCTTTGCCGAGCTGATGCGCTTCGGCCGCGCCTATGGGGCGAAGGCGGAGACCATCACCGGCCTCTCCGGCCTCGGCGATCTCATCCTCACCACGTCCGGCCCGCAATCGCGCAACTTTGCCTTCGGCCAGGCGTTGGGAGCCGGCGCGGCCACCGGCGACAAGCTGGCGGAAGGCGCCTTCACCGCCTCCGTGCTGGTGGAGATGGCCCGCGCCAAGGACGTGGACGTGCCGGTGAGCGCGGCGGTGGACGGGGTGCTGCAGGGCCGCCTGTCCATCGACGGCGCCATCGAGGCGCTCATGGCCCGCCCCCAGCGGGCAGAAGGTTGAATCCCGCGCGGAGCACCCGCGCCTTTGGTCGAAACCGCTTCTTGATCCGGCGCAACACCCTGCCCCAAGCGCTGGAATATGGTATGTCAAGGACAACAGGCGAAAACGCCGGAAACCAAGCCAAGGCCAAGATGCACGGCCAGGGCGCACGGCTCAGGGAGACGCCAAGGCTCATGCACACGCTGCTTGTTACCCATCCTGCCGGCCTCAACCATGTGACCCCGCCCGGACATCCCGAGCGGCCGGACCGGTTGCGCGCCCTCGACCGTATCTTCGAGCAGGAGAAGTTCACCCACCTCATCCGCGACCTCGCCCCCCTCGGCGCGCGCGAGGACATCATCCGCGTCCATCCCGGCGACTTCGTCGATGCCATGGGCGAGGCTTCGCCTAAGGACGGGCTGGTGCGCATCGATTCGGATACGGTGCTGTCCCCCGGCAGCTGGGAAGCGGCCCTGCGCGCGGTGGGCGGCGCCTGCTACGCGGTGGACGAGGTGCTGGAAGGCAAGGTGCAGAACGCCTTCGTCGCCATGCGCCCGCCGGGCCACCATTGCGAGACCCGCAAGCCCATGGGCTTCTGCCTGCTCAACCAGGTGGCCATCGCCGCCCGCCACGCCCAGGCGAAATTCGGCCTCGGCCGGGTCGCCATCGTGGATTTCGACGTGCACCACGGCAACGGCACCCAGGACATCTTCTGGGCCGACGACAGCGTGCTCTACTGCTCCACCCACGAGATGCCGCTCTATCCCGGCACCGGCGCCGTGAGCGAGACCGGGGACGCCAACACCATCGTCAACGCCCCGCTGCGCTCGGGCGACGACGGAGCGGTGTTCAAGGAGGCCATGGAAACGCGCATCCTGCCGCGCATCTCCGCCTTCTCGCCGGACCTGATCCTGATCTCGGCCGGCTTCGACGCCCATATCCGCGATCCGCTGGCCTCGCTGCGCCTGGTGGACACCGACTTCGGCTGGGTCACCCGCCGGCTGATGGAAGTGGCCGACGCCACCTGCCAGGGGCGTGTCGTGTCGGTGCTGGAAGGCGGCTACGATCTGGAAGGCCTCGCCTCCTCCGCCGCCGCGCACGTCTGCGCGCTTATGCACGGCTGAGGGGGGCTTCGGCGGGCCGCCCGCCGAAGCGATCTTCGCGGCGGAAAGACACCGGCCGTCGCGATCCGAGGAGCTGTTGCCGTGAACCGCGTCCGCTCTCCCGCCGCGTTCCTTGCCGCCGTCTTGCTTGCCGCTCGCGTGCTTGCCGCTCTCCTGCTCCCCGCCCTTGCGGCGGGAGGGGCGGCGGCGCAGCAGGGCCTCACCCTGCCCTACCTCAACGCACCGCCTGACGGAGCGCCGATCCGCCGCCCGCCCACCCTGGGCCTGTCGGTGGGCGGCGAAATCCACCGGGCGGTGATGGACACGGGCTCCACCGGCGTGGTGGTGTCCGCCACCTCCATCGCCGGGTTCGAGGCGCTCCCGCAGCTCGGGCCGGGGGAACTGACCTATTCCTCCTCCGGCCGCATCATGCGCGGGGTCTATGTGGAGACGCCGGTGACCCTGACCGGCGCGGACGGCACCAGCCTCACCACCCGCCCGATCCGCGTGCTCGCCGTCACCCGCATCGATTGCCTGAAGCGCGCCCGCTCCTGCCGCCCGCAGGAGGCGCCGCGCCGCGTGGCCATGCTCGGCATCGGCTTCGCCCGCAGCCGCGATCACCAACCCGGCGCGACGCCGGACCGCAACCCCTTCCTCAGCCTGCCGGGCATGGGCACGCCCGGCCAGCCCGGCGCCCTCGGGCGCGGCTATGTGGTACGCCGGCAGTCGGTGACGGTGGGCCTTTCAGCCGGCGACGCACAGGGCTTTTCGCAGGTGAAGCTCACCGCCGACCCGCAAACCGGTGACTGGGCGGCAACGCCCGTCTGCCTCTCCCTCGCCGGCCGCACCCCCGCCGCCTGCGGCACGCTGCTGATGGATACCGGGGTCACCACCATGTTCCTGTCGCTCCCGCAGGCCCAGACCGACGGCCTTGTGGCCCGCTCGGCGCGCGGTGCGCCCGTGGTGGCGAACGGGACACGCCTCGCCGTCTCCCCCGGCCCCGGCGCCACCGCGCCCGCCTACGCCTTCACGGTGGGTGACGCGAGTGATCCGGTGGTGCCTCAGGCGGCGATGCTGGTGGGACGCGGGCGGCGGCCCATCTTCGTCAACACCACAGTGCGGGCGCTGAACGCCTTTGACTATCTCTTCGACGCCGACGCCGGCGCGGTGGGCTTCCGCCCGCACGCGCCCTGACCCATCCCGCCATGCCCCCCCCCGAGGTCGGCAACTATGACGCAGGCGATGACGCCACCGTGTTTCGCGTGGACGCGCTGACGCCGCTTTTGCGCCCCACCCTCCTCGCCCTCACCTCTCGATCCGACCGGGCCGCCTGTGCGTAGTAAGCCGGCACGCGCAACACGCCGGGCCCCCATTTCCGAGCCCCCCATGTCCGACAAGATCGCCGACGACGAACGCAACCGCTTTTCCGCCCGCGCCGCGCGCTATGCCCGCGTCGGCGCCAATGTGGGGGGCGTCGCGGCGCGCATCGCCGGCACACGGCTCATGGGCCTCGACCGCAACAGCTCCAACGCCGCCGCCCTCACCGCCGCGCTGGGCGGGCTGAAAGGGCCGTTGATGAAGGTGGCGCAGCTGATGGCCACCATTCCCGACGCCCTGCCCCCCGAATATGCCGCCGAGCTGCAGAAGCTGCAGAGCGATGCCCCGCCCATGGGCTGGGCCTTCGTGCGCCGGCGCATGATGGCGGAGCTGGGCCGCGACTGGGAGACACGGTTCGCGTCCTTCTCCCACCAGCCGGCCGCCGCCGCCTCTCTCGGGCAGGTGCACAGGGCGGTGACGCTGGATGGCGAGGACGTGGCCTGCAAGCTCCAGTATCCCGACATGCAGGCGGCGGTGGAGGCGGACCTCTCCCAGCTCGACATCCTGTTCTCCATCCAGCGCCGCATGGACGGGGCCATCGACACCCGCGAGATCGCCACCGAAATCGGCGAGCGGGTGCGCGAGGAGCTGGACTATCGCCGCGAGGCCCGCCACGCCGCCCTCTACGCCTTCATGCTCGCGGACGAGAGCCGGGTGCGCGTGCCCCGCGTGCGCGACGACCTCTCCACCGGCCGCCTGTTGACCCTGCAATGGCTGGAGGGCGAGAAGATCCTCGGCTTCACCGACCATCCGCTGGAGGAACGCAACCAGCTGGCCGAGGCCATGTTCGCCGCCTGGTGGCTGCCGTTCAGCCGGTTCGGGGTGATCCACGGCGATCCGCACCTGGGCAATTACACCGTGTTCTCCGAGGCTGGCCGCCCGGCCGGCATCAACCTGCTGGACTACGGCTGCGTGCGCATCTTCCCGCCGCGCTTCGTGGCCGGGGTGGTGGAGCTTTATCGCGGCCTGATCGCGGGTGACGAGGCCCGCGTGGTGCATGCCTACGAGACCTGGGGCTTCAAGGGTCTGAAGCGCGAGCTGATCGACGTGCTGAACATCTGGGCGCGCTTCATCTACGGCCCGCTCATGGACGACCGGGTGCGTTCCATCGCCGACGGGGTGGCGCCGGGCCAGTACGGCCGCAGGGAAGCTTTCACCGTGCACAAGGCCCTGAAGGAGCTGGGGCCGGTGACGGTGCCGCGCGAGTTCGTGTTCATGGACCGCGCCGCCGTGGGCCTCGGCGCCGTTTTCCTGCACCTCAAGGCGGAACTGAACTTCCACCGCCTGTTCGAGGCCGCCATGGGCGACTTCTCCGCCGAAGAGGTGGCCACGCGCCAGTCGGACGCGCTGAGGGCGGCGGGGCTTTGAAGCGTTTTCGAGCGAAGTGGGTACCGGTTCGCGTGAAGAAAACGCAGCACGAAAAAATCTACAGTGCCCGCCCCTCGATCACCAGCGCGCCGTCGCGGTCGCGCAGCAGCGGGAGCGGGGCGATGCGGCGGTGGAAATGCACCATGAAGGCGGTGCCGAACACCGGCAGGATGAGGTTCAGGATCGGCACGAAGAGGATCGGCGCGATCAAGAGCCCGGCCACGAAAACCTGCACCCCATGGGCCTGCCGCAACCGCCGCGCCTCTTCCGGGGTGCGATAGCGCATGGCCGCCAGCTCGAAATATTCCCGGCTGATGAGATAGGCGTTGGCCACGTAGAAGATGATGACGTTTACCCCTGGCACCAGCAGCAGCAGCAGGGCCGCAAGGTTCACCGCCAGCACCACGCCGAAGAAGCGCAGCGAATAGAACAGGGAGCGCAGCACCGGCTGGGGCTGGCCCGGCGGATCCATGGGATAGCTCGCCTTCTCCACCCGCTCGGCCACGTCGTCCAGGAACAGGCCCGCCACCAGCGAGGACACCGCCGGCATCAGGTAGATGATGCCGAAGACGAGGCCGAAGCCCGCGATGATGGCAAGGGTGGTCTCCACCCAGGGATAGGACGGCACGTGCACGAAATGGGTGAGCGCCGCCTCCAGAGCGATGGCGAGGACCACCAGCAGCAGCGCCGCTAGCGCCATGGACTTCAAGAGCATGCCGCGCAGCAGCGGCGAGAAGGTCTGGCGAAAGGCTTCCAGGGCAGAAGCGAGCATGGCACCGTCCGGGTTTGAACCAAGCGAGAAGTAAGGTGCCGGCCGCAGCGGCTCAAGGCCCTGCGGAACGAAGTCGGCCCGGCGCGCTCACAGGGTGACCTTCACCCGGTTGGTCACCTGCAGCACGCCCCATTGATGGAAGCGCTCCGAATACAGGCGCCGGATCTCGGCGAGGCGCGCGGCCGCCTCAGGCGTGTCGGGATGGTAGATGAGGACGAGCCGCATGTTCTCCTGCACCACCTGCGCGGTGCCGTGGGCCTCGCCCTTCACCTGGCCATAGGCGGCGATGACGGTGAGGCCATCGGGAAAGCGCGGCGTCACCTCCTCGGCGAGGAAGCGCGCCCATTCCTGCTCGCTGACGCCGCTGCCATCGGCGCTGGCGAGGCCGAACAGCAGCTTGGTCTCCACCAGATCGGCGGTGAGGCCGGGCGCGAGGATCACAGGGGCTGCCTGCTCGGCACGGGCCGGCACCACCGCCGGGCTGGCGAGAACCACCGCCAGCACGGCGACGGCCAGAAAGGCGAAGGGCGATCGCGGCATGGACGCTCCGGATGAGGTGGAGGATTCGCCTTCCGATTCAACCGACGCCTCTGCGGCTTGCAACCCGGCGGCAGCGAAAAAAGCCCGGCGCAGGCCTCCCAGCGGCGGTCGCCGCAGGCACGGTGACGGTCCCCCTCGGCCCCGCTCGCTCCATCACGATCTCACGACAGCCGGGACGCGAACGAACGTTCACTCTTGCTCGCCGCAGTGCAGCGTGATAATGCGAACGAACATTCGCTCTCATTGCTTCCGGCGCGCGTTTGCCGGATGGACCCCTGCCCATGACCTCTTCCACGGCGCCCGCCCCGGCCGCATCGCTGCCAAACGCCAAGCCCGCGAGCCGGGCCGACCACCGCTCGGAGCAGCGCCAGCGCATCCTCGGTGCCGCCGTGGCCTGCTTCTCCCGCGACGGGTTCCACGGCGCCTCCATGCAGAAGATCTGCGCCGAGGCGGGCATGAGCCCGGGCGCGCTCTATCGCTATTTCCCCTCCAAGGAATCCCTCATCGCCGCCATTGCGGAGGGGGAACGGTCGGAGCGGCTCGCCTTCTTTGACGCCGTCTCCAAGGCGCCGTCCGTGCTCGACGCCCTGACCGACTGCACCGCCGCGATGATGGAGGAAGGCTGCCTCGCCACGGCCCGTCTCGGCCCCGAGGTCATGGCAGAGGCCATCCGCAACGCGGACCTGCGCGCCGCCGTGGAGCCCCACGAGGAGGAGAGCCGCGTCCAGCTGAAGGCGGCCCTCGCCAATGCGGTGGCCCAGGGCGAGGTCGACCCGGCGCTGGATCTCGACACGGTGGTTCTGCTGCTCCAGATCATCGGCGATGGGGTGCTGCTCCACCATCAGCTGCATCCCCAGTGGCGGCTTGCCGAGCGGCTGCCGGCGTTCGCACAGCTGGTCAAGCGCATGCTCGCGCCCGATGCCCCGGTGCCGGCGGAGGCTAAAGCGTGACCGCAATGCCACAGCCCCTCGCAAGCGGTGCCGCAGCCGCCTTCCGTCACGTTAATGCCGTGGTCTCGCCCCACGGTCCCGCCCCGATCCGGAAAGAGGCTTCCCTCATCATGTACGCCACCGTCCGTCCTGCGACCCGCGCCGCGTTGGCGGCGGCCGTTCTCCTCGCCTGCGCCGCGGCGCCCGGCGGCGGCGTCCTGGCGGCGGAGCCGGCCAAGGCCGCCGAAAGCCCGGCGCCCAAGGCGCCGCCTGCGCTGTCGGTGACGGTGGTGAAGCCCAGGCCCGACACCATGACCGACACCCTCCTCGTCACCGGCACCCTGAAGCCGCGCGAGGAGATCGAGGTGGGCCCCGAGATCGAGGGCTACCGCCTCATGGAGATCCTGGTGGAAGCCGGCGACAAGGTGGAGAAGGGACAGGTGCTGGCCCGCCTCTCCCGCGAGGTGCTGGAGACCCAGCTGGCCCAGAACACCGCCTCCGCCGCCAAGGCCCGCGCAGCCATCGCCCAGCAGCGTGCCGCCCTGGACCAGGTCATCGCCCAGGAGACCGAGGCCACCGCGGCAGTGGAGCGCACCCGGCAGCTGCGCAAGACCGGCACCTCCTCCCAGGAGCAGCTGGACGAGCGCGAGCGCGCCATGAAGGTGGCCACCGCCCAGGTCGCCGCCGCCCGCGAGACCCTGATCGCCGCCGAGGCGGAAGCGGTCTTCGTGAAGGCACAGCGCGACGAGCTGGAGGTGAAGATGAAGCGCACCGATGTGCGCGCCCCCGCCGCCGGCCTCATCCTGTCGCGGGAAGCGCGGCTCGGCGCCATCGCCCTCTCCACCCGCGCCGCGCCCCTGTTCCGCATCGCCGAGGACGGCGCCATGGACCTTCAGGCGGACGTGCCCGAAAGCGCCATGCCGCGCATGAAGGACGGCCTCATTGCGCAGGTGCAGCCTGCCGGCTTCGATGCACCGCTGGACGGCAAGGTGCGCCTCGTCTCCGCCGAGGTGGACCGCGCCTCGCGGCTCGGCACGGTGAAGATCGCCCTGCCCGACGACCCGCGCCTGAAATCGGGCGCCTATGGCCGCGCCGTCATCAACCTCGGCGAGGTGAAGGGGCTCACCGTGCCCCAGTCCGCCGTCATGTTCGATGCCGACGGGGCCTATGTGCTGACCGTCACCGACGGCATCATCGGCGTGCGGCGCATCGTGGCCGGCCTCAAGAAGAGCGGGCGCATCCTTGTCGCCAGCGGGCTTGGCGCCGACGACGCCGTGGTGGCGCGCGCCGGCAGCTTCCTGCGCGACGGCGACCGGGTAACCCCGGTCACCCAGCCGCTCTCCCTGGGCGAGGCACGCTGATGGCCGTCAACGTCTCCGCCTGGGCGATCCGCAAGCCGGTCCCCTCTCTCGTCTTCTTCTTCATCCTGGTGGTGCTGGGCATCGTGCACTTCCGCGGCCTGCCGGTGACGCAGATGCCGAACATCGACGTGCCCATCGTCATGGTCACGGTCACCCAGTCCGGCGCGGCGCCGAGCGAGCTTGAAACCCAGGTGACCAAGAAGGTGGAAAACGCCATCGCCGGGGTCGCCGGGGTCAAGCACATCACCTCCTCCATCTCGGAGGGCGCCAGCATCACCACGGTGGAATTCCATCTGGAGACGCTGGTGGACCGCGCGGTGAACGACACCCGCGACGCGGTCACCAAGATCCGCCAGGACCTGCCGCGCTCCATCGACGAGCCGCAGGTGCAGCGGGTGGACATCGAGGGCCTGCCCATCGTCACCTATGCGGTGTCCTCCCCCGACATGACCACCGAGGAACTCTCCTGGTTCGTGGACGACACCATCGCCCGCGCGCTCCAGGGCGTGCGCGGGGTGGCGCAGGTGAAGCGGCAGGGCGGCGTCGACCGGGAGATCCGCATCGCCCTCGACCCCGACCGGCTGATGGCGCTGGGCATCACCGCCGCCGAGGTGAGCCGGCAATTGCGCGCCACCAATCTCGACGTGTCCGGCGGGCGCGGCGAGGTGGGCACGCAGGAGCAGTCCATCCGCACGCTCGCCGGCGCCACCACCATGGAAGGCCTCGCTGAGACCCGCATCGTGCTCTCCAACGGCCGTTTCGTGCGCCTCGGCGACCTCGGCCAGGTGATCGACGGCGCCGCCGAGCAGCGGGTGTTCGCGCGCCTCGACGGCAAGAGCGTGGTGGCCTTCGGCGTCTACCGCGCCAAGGGCTTCTCCGATGTCACCGTCTACGACCGGGTGAATGAGGACCTCGCAAAGCTCAAGGCCGCCAATCCGGGCATCACCATCACCGAGATCGACACCACGGTCCGCTTCACCAAGTCGGACTACCAGTCGGCCATGCACACGCTGATCGAGGGCGCCATCCTCGCGGTGATCGTGGTGTTCCTGTTCCTGCGCGACGTGCGGGCGACGCTGATCACGGCGCTCGCCATCCCCCTGTCCATCCTGCCCACCTTCTGGGTCATGGACATGCTCGGCTTCTCGCTGAACGCGGTGAGCCTGCTCGCCATCACGCTGGTCACCGGCATCCTGGTGGACGACGCCATCGTGGAGATCGAGAACATCGTGCGCCACATGCGCATGGGCAAATCGCCCTATCGCGCGGCCATCGAGGCGGCGGACGAGATCGGGCTCGCGGTGGTGGCCACCACCCTCACCATCGCCGCCGTGTTCGCGCCGGTGTCCTTCATGGGCGGCATCGCCGGGCAGTATTTCAAGCAGTTCGGCCTGACGGTGGCCATCGCGGTGCTGTTCTCGCTGGCGGTGGCGCGGCTTATCACGCCGCTGGTGGCGGCCTATTTCCTGCGCGACACCGGCCACCGGGAGACCGGTGACGGGAAGGTGATGCGGGGCTATGTGCGCCTGTTGTCGTGGTCGGTGCGGCACCGCTTCGCCACCATCGGCATGGGCATCGCCATCTTCATCGGCACCATCTTCCTCTCGACGCTGCTGCCGTCCGGCTTCCTGCCCACCAACGACATCTCCCGTGCCCTGCTCTCGGTGGAGCTGCCGCCGGGCACCACGCTGGCCGAGACCCAGAAGGTGTCCGACGACATCACCCGGACCCTGCTGAAGCTGCCGGAGGTGAGGAGCGTCTATGCCACCGCCGGCTCCGGCGGCTCGGGCGGCCTGTCGCTCACCGCCGGCGAGGTGCGCAAGGCGCAGATCGTCATCAACCTGAAGCCGCGCGCCGAGCGCGACATGGACCAGAAGGCGTTCGAGACCGCATTCTCGCGCACGCTCGCCGCCATTCCCGACGCGCGCTTCTCCTGGAGCCAGAACGGGCAGAACACCCAGCGCGGCTTCCAGGTGGTGCTCTCCGGCAATGACGGGGCGGCGGTGGAGGATGCCGCCATCGCGCTCGAAAAGGACATCCGCACCCACGTTCCGGAGCTGGCCAACGTGGTCTCCTCGGCGGCGCTGGACCGGCCGGAAATCCGCATCGTGCCCAAGCTCGACGAGGCGGCGGAGCTGGGGGTCTCGGTGGACACCATCGCCGAGACCGTGCGCATCGCCACCATCGGCGACATCTCCGCCAACCTCGCCAAGTTCTCGGCCAAGGACCGGCAGATCGACATCCGCGTGCAGCTCGACGAGAAGGCCCGCACCAGCCTTGCCACCTTCGACGCCCTGAAGGTGCCCACGGCAGCCGGCGGCGCGGTGCCGCTCTCGGCCGTGGCGGACGTGCGCTTCGGCAAGGGCCCCACCGCGCTCGACCGCTACGACCGCGCCCGGCGCATCGCGGTGGAGGCCGACCTCGTGGGCGAGACCCCGCTGGGCGACGCCCTCACCCACGTGAAGTCCCTGGCCACGGCACAGCGCCTGCCCGCCGGCGTGACCCTGAAGGAGGCGGGCGACGCCGAGATCATGGAGGAGGTGAACACCGGCTTCGCCATGGCCATGGCCGCCGGCCTCATGCTGGTGCTGGCGGTGCTGGTGCTGCTGTTCCACGATTTGCTCCAGCCCATCACCATCCTGGTGTCGCTGCCGCTGAGCGTGGGCGGCGCCTTCATCGCCCTGCTGATCACCGGCAATTCGGTGTCCATGCCGGTGATCATCGGCTTCCTGATGCTCATGGGCATCGTGACCAAGAACGCCATCCTGCTGGTGGACTTCGCCATCGAGGCCATGCACCAGGGCGTGGAGCGCACCACCGCCCTGATCGAGGCGGGGCGCAAGCGGGCGCAGCCCATCGTCATGACCACCATCGCCATGGTGGCGGGCATGGTGCCCTCGGCCATGGCGCTGGGCGAAGGCGGCGCCTTCCGCGCGCCCATGGCCATCGCGGTCATCGGCGGCCTCATCACCTCGACCGTGCTGTCGCTGGTGTTCGTGCCGGCGGTGTTCTCGGTGATGGACGACCTGAGCCACTTCCTCGGCCGCATCTTCGGCCGTTTCATCGGCGCCAAGGACGAACCGGGCGACCACCACGCGGGAACGCCGCCCCACGCGCGCCCCGGCCTGCCCCGCGCCGCGGAATGAACCCGGACACGTGAAGTCAAGCGGGGCGGGAGCAATCCCGCCCCGCTTGACTCATGCTCCATTGTGTACCATTCAGTACATTATTGACTGGTCGGTACAGGAGAAGACTATGAACCAGCGCCCCCCGCTTCCGCCCTTCACCGTGGAGACCGCCGCGCAAAAGGCGCGGCTGGCCGAAGACGCCTGGAACAGTCGCGATCCGGAGCGCGTGTCCCTCGCCTACACGCCGGACAGCCGCTGGCGGAACCGCTCGGACTTCCTGGTGGGCCGTCCCGCCATCGTCGCCTTCCTGACCGCCAAGTGGCAGAAGGAGCTGGACTATCGGCTCATCAAGGAGCTGTGGGGCCTCAACGACAACCGCATCGCCGTGCGCTTCCAGTACGAGTGGCACGATGCGGACGGGGCGTGGTACCGCTCCTATGGCAACGAGCAGTGGGAATTCGACGAGAACGGGCTGATGCGCCGGCGCGAGGCCTCCATCAACGATGTGGCCATCCGCGAGAACGAGCGCCGCTTCCTGTGGCCGCTGGGCCCGCGCCCGGCCGACCATCCCGGCCTCACGGAACTGGGCATGTGAGCTTCAGGGACAGGGACAAAAGACCGCCATGGCACGGACGGTGAGCGAGCGCGCGGACATCCTGCCCCTGCTGGGCGAGGTGTTCCGCGAGCACGGCTTCGAGGGGGCGAGCCTTGCCCACATCACCGCCCGCACCGGGCTGGGCAAAGGCAGCCTCTATCACTTCTTCCCCGGCGGGAAGGAGGAGATGGCGGCCGCCGTGCTCGCCGAGATCGACCTCTGGTTCGAGACCAACGTGTTCGCCCCCCTGCGCACCGAAGCGGACGGCGCCGCCGCCATCCGCGACATGCTGGCCCGCACCGACGCCTATTTCCGCTCCGGCCGGCGGGTGTGCCTCGTCGGCGTGTTCGCCTTGGGCGAGGTGCGCGACCGCTTCTCGCAGGCGGTGCAAAGCTATTTCGCCCGCTGGCGCGATGCGCTGGCCGATGCGCTCATCCGGGCCGGCCGGCCTGCAGCGGCGGCGGGCGAGGAGGCCGAGGACGCGGTGCTCGCCATCCAGGGCGCACTGGTGCTGGCCCGCGCGCTGGACGATGCCGCCGTCTTCACCCGCACCCTGGCGCGGCTGGAGCGGCGCCTGCTTCAGGGCCTTGGCGGACGGTCAGATCAGCACTAAGTTCATCGGATTAATAACTGACTTGACGCGTTCGATAAAGAGAACGATATTGGGAAGGAACATTGCCCCATTACGGACGGGCGTCGCCATGATGATGTGTCGCTGAACCCAGCTGGAACCCGCCGGAACACACAGCTTATTGAAGCTTTTGTGGACCCGCGGCCGCCACGTCGTCCCTGAAACGTGACGCTCGCCTTTGTTCGCGCTACCCTTCCGCCGTCCTTCACGGCAGGACACGGGGTCCGGTCTAGCGAACAGGCGGCAAGCCCGGAGCCTCCCGTGAACGCCCCACTCATCCTATCGGCGGATCAAGTGCAGACCCCCTCCCCCGCCCCGCCCGCCTCGCCCGCCCCTGCCGCGGCGGCCGCGCGGCCGATCATCCGCTTCGAGAAGGTGGCGAAGATCTTTGCTGCACGCGGCTCCAATGCGCAGGTCGCCGCCCTCTCCGACATCACGCTCGACGTGCCGGAAGGCGCCATCCTTGGCGTTATCGGCCGGTCAGGCGCGGGCAAGTCCACCCTCATCCGCCTGGTTAACGGGCTGGAGCGGCCGAGCTCCGGCCGCGTCACCGTGGACGGGGTGGACATCGGCGCCCTGGACGAGAAGGCGCTTCGCGCCGAGCGTCGCTCCATCGGCATGATCTTCCAGCATTTCAACCTGCTGGCGCGGCGCACCGCCTTCGACAACGTGGCCCTGCCGCTGGAGATCGCCGGTGTTCCCCGCCGCGAGATCAAGGCCCGCGTGGAGCCCCTGCTGGAGCTGGTGGGCCTCTCCGACAAGCGCGACCGCTATCCGGCCGAGCTGTCCGGCGGGCAGAAGCAGCGCGTCGGCATCGCCCGGGCGCTGGCCACCCGGCCCCGGGTGCTGCTCTCCGACGAGGCCACCTCGGCCCTCGACCCCGAAACCACCAACCAGATCCTCGCCCTGCTGCGCAAGGTGAATGCCGAGCTCAATCTCACCGTGCTGCTGATCACCCACGAGATGGCGGTGATCAAGGCGGTGGCCGACCGGGTGGCGGTGATCGACGGCGGCCGCATCGTGGAGGAAGGCGCCACCTACTCTGTCTTCGCCGCCCCGCAGCACGCAACCACCCGCTCCTTCCTCTCCGCCCTCACCGGCCAGAGCCTGCCGCCGGAACTGGCCGACCGCCTGAAACCCGTGCCGGCGGAAGCCCGCGAGGCGGTGCTGCGCATCGTCTTCACCGGCAACCATGCCTCGGATCCCGTGCTGTCGCGGGTATCGCGGCTGCTGTCGGTGGATGTGAACATCATCCAGGCTCAGGTGGACGAGATCGCCGGCGCGCCCTTCGGCGTCATCATCGTCTCGGTTCCCGGCGACGCCGCCACCGTCTCGGCGGTGGTCAATGCGGTGGAACGGCTTCATCTGTCCGCAGAGGTGCTCGGCTATGTTTGATCTCAGCTTCGGCCTGCTGCCGCCCGCCATCGTCGACCTGATCCTCGATGCCACCCAACAAACCCTTTATATGGTTGCGGTTTCCGGCGTGCTCGGCACCCTCGCCGGCCTGCCGCTGGGGGTGTTCCTCGCCACCAGCCGCAAGGGCGAATTGTTCGCCGCGCCCCTGGCCAACCATGTGCTCGGCCTCATCGTAAATGCGGCGCGGTCCACCCCCTTCATCATCCTGGTGGTGGCCATCATCCCCTTCACCCGGCTGGTGGCGGGCACCTCCATCGGCACCAATGCGGCCATCGTGCCGCTGACGGTTGCCGCCGCGCCGTTCATCGCGCGCCTGATCGAGGCGGCGATCCGCGAGGTGGATCAAGGACTTGTGGAGGCCGCCCGGGCCATGGGCGCAAGCCCGCTCCAGATCGTCGCCAAGGTGCTGCTGCCGGAGGCGCTGCCGGCCATCACGCTGGCGCTGACGCTCGCGGCGGTGTCGCTGCTCGGCTACTCGGCCATGGTGGGCGCGGTGGGTGGCGGCGGGCTGGGCGACCTCGGCATTCGCTTCGGCTACCAGCGCTTCATGCCGGAGGTGATGGCGGCGGTGGTCATCGTGCTCATCCTGCTGGTGCAGGGGGTGCAGACCGTCGGCGACCTCATCGCCCGTCGCCTCGACAAGCGCAGCCGCTCCTGAACTTCACCGACATCGACACGTTCGACTTCTACACGGAGACTTCCATGAAAGCCCTCGCGACTGCCGGCGTGCTCGCCCTCGCGCTCGCCGCCGGCCTCATCACCGCGGCGTCCGCCGAGACCATCAAGGTCGGCGTCACCCCCGGCCCCCACGCCCAGATCCTGGAGAAGGTGAAGGCCGAGGCGGCAAAAAAAGGCCTTGATATCAAGGTGATCGAGTTTTCCGACTATGTGGTGCCCAATGCCGCGCTGGCGGGCGGCGACCTGGAGGCGAACTCGTTCCAGCACCAGCCCTACCTCGACAACCAGATCAAGGATCGCGGCTACAAGATCGTGCCCGTGGGCCTGACGGTGAATTTCCCCATCGGGGTCTATTCGACGAAGTACAAGACCTTCGCCGATATCCCCGCCGGCGCATCGATCGGTATTCCGAACGATCCCACCAACGGCGGGCGCGTCCTGCTGCTGCTCGCCGACAAGGGCTTCATCAAGCTGAAGGACGGCGTCGGGGTGAGGGCGTCGGTGGTGGACGTGGTGGACAACCCCAAGAAGCTCAAGTTCGTGGAGATCGACGCCGCCCAGCTGCCGCGTTCCCTGCCCGATCTCGCGGCGGCCGGCATCAATACCAATTATGCCAAGGAAGCCGGCCTCGACCCGGTGAAGGACCCCATCCTGCGCGAGGACCCCAAGGGGCCTTACGTGAATGTCATCGCGGTGCGGGCCGAGGACAAGGACAAGCCCTGGGTGAAGACTTTGGTGGAAACCTACCAGTCCCCCGAGACCAAGGCCTTCATCCTGGAGACCTTCAAGGGCGCCGTGCTGCCGAGCTGGTAACCCGACGGGCCCTTATGCAGAGGGCCTGCACGGGACGTCTTCCGAAGGCCGGTGGGTTCACCCCATCGGCCTTTTTTATTTCTTCACCGCCAGCAGGAACAGGCGCGGGAAGGCCAGCAGCACCTTGCCGTCCACCCGCGGCCGATAGCAGTCGGAAAGGCGGGCGGCATAGTCCTCGAGAAACTCGGCGCGCTCGTCGCCCTCAAGCGGATCGAGGAAGGGGCGCAGGCCTGTGCTCTTCAGCCACTCCACGATGGCTGAAACCCCGTCCAGCGGGTGGTTGTAGATGGTGTGCCAGATGTCCACCCGCGCCGCGTGGGGCGCCAGCATGTCGTAATAGCCGCCGGGCTCCGGCAGCACGGCGCGGGCGCGGGAGGCCTCCGACAGCTTGTCGGCCCAGGGGCCGGACATGGCGCTCTCCCGCATCGCCACATGGGACGGCTCGTCGAGATTGTCCGGCATCTGCACCGCCAGCACGCCGCCCGGCGCCAGCAGGGTCATGAGCCGCGGCAGCAGGGTGGCGTGGTCGGGCACCCATTGCAGCACCGCATTGGCGAAGATGAGGTCCGCCGGCTTGTCGAGCGTGAACGTGGAGGCGTCGCCCGCCTCAAAGCGGGCGTTGGGCAGGCGCGCGCGGGCGGCCGCCAGCATGTCCGGCGAGGTGTCGAGCCCCAGCACTTCGGCGCCGGGAAAGCGCTCCGCCAAAAGCTGGGTGGAATTGCCGGGGCCGCAGCCGAGATCCACCACGAAGCCGGCGTCCGGCAACGGCACCTGTGCCAGCAGATCGCGGGACGGACGGGTGCGCTCGTCCTCGAATTTCAGATACTGGCGGGCATTCCAGTCGGCGGCCATGAATGGTGCTCCCTCAAGGCGGATCCCGCCCGGGCGAGGCGCCTTCTCGCTGAATGAGAGCGCGCGCTTTGCCGGTGATTCCGTCTCACATTCTCAGGACTGGAAGGTTCCACGCATCCGGGGTGCGATGCAATCGGCCTCAGCCGTGCCGCTGCGCCGCACGGGCGCCGGCGCGAACCGGGACAGGCGCGCGGGAGCTGCGGAAGCTGGTGGTATGGCGGCAGCGCCGGAGCGAAGGCTTCCGGGGGCGAAGGTATGGGGGCGCGGTTTGGGCGCGCGCTTTCGGAGGCGAGATTTCGCGGAGTAGCCGCAAGGGTCAATGGACGCGGTCAATGGACGGGCCAATGGCACGCGCCCTGCGCGGGCTCGTCCGGGGCATCCACGCCGCTCCGCTGGCACCATCCCTCCACAGGACTCGCCAGGCGGTCGAGGCGTGGATGGCCGGGACGAGTCCTGCCGGGACAACTGCCCCTGAGACCTGTGTCCCAAGACGGTCCGGACCAAGCCGGAACCTGCCTGTGCCTCACACCTTGATGAGCAAGAGTCTGGCGGCGACGAATGGATCTTGAAGAATACGGGCCGCGGTCGCTCGGGCGACGCGCACGGGAGCCAAAACGGCAAGGCCCGGCGAAAATGCGGATACGCGAAGGAGGGCCACGGCGCGCGGAACGCGCCGTGGCTTGTAAGATCAGGCCGCAGCCGACACGTCGGTGGGAACCGACGCGATGGTCTTCAGGATCTGCGAGGCGATCTGGTAGGGGTCGCCCATGGAGTTGGGGCGGCGATCCTCAAGGTAACCCTTGTAGTCGTTCTTCACGAACGAGTGGGGCACGCGGATCGACGCGCCACGGTCGGCCACGCCATAGGAGAACTTGTTCCACGGCGCGGTCTCATGCTTGCCGGTGAGGCGCATGTGGTTGTCCGGGCCGTAGACAGCGATGTGGTCCTCGAGGTTGGCCTCGAACGCCGCCATCAGCGCCTCGAAATAGGCCTTGCCGCCCACTTCGCGCAGATAGGTGGTGGAGAAGTTGGCGTGCATGCCCGAGCCGTTCCAGTCGGTGTCGCCGAGCGGCTTGCAGTGGAACTCGATGTCCACGCCATACTTCTCGGTGAGACGGAGCAGCAGGTAGCGCGCCATCCACACTTCGTCGGCCGCCTTCTTGGAGCCCTTGCCGAAGATCTGGAATTCCCACTGGCCCTTCGCGACTTCCGCGTTGATGCCTTCGTGGTTGATGCCGGCCGCGAGGCAGAGGTCGAGGTGCTCCTCGACGATCTGGCGGGCGATGTTGCCGACATTCTTGAAGCCGACGCCGGTGTAGTACGGGCCCTGGGGCGCCGGATAGCCGTGCTCGGGGAAGCCGAGGGGACGGCCGTCCTTGTAGAAGAAGTATTCCTGCTCGAAACCGAACCAGGCGCCGGCATCGTCGAGGATGGTGGCGCGCTTGTTGGTCGGGTGCGGGGTGACGCCATCGGGCATCATCACTTCGCACATGACCAGGGCGCCGTCGGTGCGGGCCGGATCGGGATAGACCGCCACGGGCTTCAGCACGCAGTCGGAGCTGCGGCCTTCGGCCTGCTGGGTGGAGCTGCCATCGAAGCCCCACAGCGGCAGTTGCTCGAGGGTCGGAAACACGTCGTATTCCTTGATCTGCGTCTTGCCACGCAGATTCGGGGTCGGGGTGTAACCGTCCAGCCAGATATACTCGAGTTTAAACTTTGGCATTGCAGTCTCTCATAAGCCGATGACGTGAGATCTTGGAACTCGTGACTGAGCGTCCGGCCGCGCAGAATCCACTGACCGTTTGAGCCGCCATCTCTCTAGCAATCCGTGTGCCAAAGTTCACGCAACCGCCACACAAGGCTCCGCAGCGCCCAGCCCGGGTGCGACCTGCCCATTTGTGCACCAGGATTAGGCCTTACGCTTGGGCGCTTCGCCCATCGCGCAGGCAAAACGCAGATATCGCGCCACCGGGACGCCACCACGGCGATTCCCACGGAACAAATGCGCGCCACAGGCGATTGATCCTGCGCCCCTTCGCTGCACTGCGATAGACGCGCAGACGCTATGCACCATTCGCTCAAACAAATCGGATATCTGTCTTGAAATTATCAACGCCTAAAATTTAGGCATCGTACTAATTTTTTAGGCAATGTATGTATATCCAAATCGAAAAGTCTGCTAAGAACGGATCAATGGATGGTGCCTAGGAGGCTCATCGACCGGAGTTTGAATGATGACTGTGATGCAGAAGCGCGAGACGGCGAAAATCTACCCCTTCCCGATGAAGAATGGCGCGAATGTCGGCATGCCCTCCAAAGAGGCGAAATGGGCGGCCGAAATCGCGGCCATGGGCGCCACCCAGGCGGTCATCGGCTCCAGCTGGTATCACGACGAAGCGGTGAAGGCCGACGCCCGGCCCGACCGCCGCTGAGCCTCATCACGGCATCTGCCTTCCGCGATCCGGCCGGGCCGGATCGGAGCGGGCACGTTTGAGGGATCGGCCGCGCGAGCGGCCGTTTCCATTTATGGACCGCCCTGTCCTGCGCGCGGTGATTCGCGGCCGGCGCGCCGTGCCTCGCGCCAGGCGTCACGCCGTGCCGCACGCCGTGCCTCGCGCCTCATGGATCGGCTCTTGCTTCTCCCGCTCCGGGACACCTTCACGGGTAGGGAATGCGACATGGCTCTCGACATCAACGGCGACTGGACCGACGCCGACCTCGCCAAGCTCATCGGCTCGGTGGTGGACGACCGCGACTGGCGGCTGGAAGTCTCCAAGGCGGGTGTGGCCACCCTCGCCGACAAGACCGCCAACCCCACGGGTGCGGACTATGACGAGGGCCTGCACTGCTTCTTCGAGACCTGGATGGCCGGCACCGACTTCGTCGGCCCCTCGGCGGCGGGCGACAAGGCCCTGGTGGGCAAGATCGCCACGGCCCTGCGCGCCAATTATCCGGCGCTGCAGGGCGACAAGTTCATCTATGTGAGCCTCTGATACCAAAGGCCGTGAGCTTCGCTCATGAGCCTTTGGTCAAGCCCGCGCGGCGCCTGAGCGTACCCTCTCGGCATCGGTCAAAGACCGAGGCCGTCGGTATAAGGTGCACGTCGGCCCGGCTCCGCGCCGGGCCACCTCACTGGCACAGGAAGCCGCCGTCCACGGGCAGGATATGGCCGGTGATCATGGAGGCCATGGGGCTCGCCAGGAACAGCACCGCGTCGGCCACCTCCTCCGGCTCGGCGATGCGGCCCATGGGCATCAGCGCCTCGATGCGGGCGAGCTGCTCCGCGTCGTTCATCAGCGGCGCGATGAAGGGCGTGCGCACCCAGGTGGGCGCGACGGCGTTCACGCGGATGCCCGCCGGGGCCAGTTCCACCGCCAGCCCGCGGGTGAGGTTCACGATGGCACCCTTGCTGGCCTGATAGGCCGGGTTGGGATAGGGCCCGCCCCCCGACAGCCCCATGATGGAGGCGATGTTGACGATGGCGCCCGCCCCCTGCGCCCGCATGGCCGGCACCACCGCGCGGGTGGTGAGGAAGGCGCCGGTGACATTCACCGCGAACACCTTCTCCCAGTCCGACAGCGCCAGGTCGGCGATGCCCTTGCGGATGGAGAGGCCGGCATTGTTGACCAGGATATCCACACGGCCAAGAGCGGCGAGCACCTGCGCCACGCCCTCCCCCACCGCCGCCTCATCGGTCACGTCGAAGGCCTGGCTGGAGGCGCGCATGCCCGCCGCGCCGAGAGCCTGCGCCGCCGCCTCGGCGGCCGCGCCGTCCCGGTCGGCCAGCACCACATGGGCGCCCTGCCGGGCGAGCAGTTGCGCCGCCGCAAGGCCGATGCCGCTCGCCGCCCCCGTCACCAGGGCCACCTTCCCGGACAGATCGAGATCCGCCGCCATACTTGCGTCCTCCCCGCGATTCGCGGGTCGGATCATCCCACATGCGCCGGCCGCGCGCGCTCCCGGAACGGCCTCGGGCGGCCCCGCCCGTGAGAGAGGAGCCGCCCGATTGACCGTCGTTCGGATCAGCCTTCCTGCGCGACCTGCGCCACCGGAGCTGCATCCAGCGTCGCCCCGGACTGGAGCCGGCCCTTCAGGAAAATGGCGAGGCCCGCCACCAGCGCGGGCGCGGCGGCGATGGCGAAGATGGTCTCGAAGCCCCAGTGGAAGGAGAGCAGCAGCCCGCCCACCATGGAGCCCACCACCGAGCCCGAGCGGCCGATGCCGTTGGCCCAGCTGACGCCGGTGGCCCGGCTCGCGGTGGGATAATAGGCCGCCGCCAGCGCATTGATGCCGATCTGCGAGCCGGCGATGCAGAAGCCGGCGCCGAACACCGCCACCGGCAGCAGGCCGGGTACTCCGGTGGAATTGCCGATGGCGGTGACGCACAGTCCGCCGCCCACATAGGCGGAGGCGAGCAGGGCGTGGGGGTTCACCTTGTCCATGAACAGGCCCAGCACCACGCCGCCGAGGGTGCCGCCGAGCTGCAGCATCATGGTGACCAGCGCCGCCTGCTGGATCGAGGCGCCGCCGGCATTGATGAAGGTGGGCAGCCAGTTGGTGAGGAGATAATAGACCAGCAGGCTCATGAAGAAGGCGAGCCACAGCAACAGCGTTCCGCCCACGAGATTACGCGAGAACAATTGCTGCACCGGCAGCCCCTTGGCCTTCTTCGGCCCGACGAAGACCGCGCCGGCGAGGTCCGCCTTCGGGGCGATGCGGGCAAGGTTGCGCGCGGCGGCGGCCGAGCGGGGATCCTTCAGCACCAGGAAGCGGATGGATTCGGGCAAGAGCGCCCACAGCAGAACAGCCACCACCAGCGGCACCGCGCCGCCCACCACCAGCACCGAGCGCCAGCCGTGTTCCGCCACCAGCTGCGCCGCCAGCAGGCCGCCCATGGCCGAGCCCAAAGTGAAGCCGCAGAACATGATGGTGACGAGGAAGGAGCGCCTGCGCTCGGGGCAATATTCCGAGGTGAGGGTGATGGCGCTGGGCATGGCGGCGCCGAGCCCGAGTCCGGTGACGAACCGCCACCAGGTCAGTTCGGTGATGGAATGGGAGAAGGCCGCCCCGAGTGAGGCGAGGCCGAAGAAGACCACCGAGAAGATCAGGAGCGGCTTGCGCCCGAAGCGGTCGGCAAACGGGCCGATGACCAGCGCCCCCACCATCAGCCCGAACAGGCCGGCGCCGAACATGGGACCGAGCACGGCCGGGGTGAGCTGCCATTCGGCGCGGATGGCCGGCGCGATGAAGGCCGCGGCCGCCGTGTCGAAGCCGTCCACCGCGACGATGAGAAAGCACAGCACGATGATAAGCAGCTGGAACCGCGACACCGGGCTCTCGTCGATAAGCTGCTGGATGTTCACGGGCCTTGGGCCCGCCTGAGCTGGGGCAGACATGAGCGTTTTTCCTCTCTGAAATTGAAGGGTGTGCCGGCTTTGCCGTGCTGGTCTTGGGCCGCGATGGCCTTGGGTTGCGGGGCGGGCGGGCCTTTCGCAGGCGATCTCAAAATTCAAAAAGGCGTCGTGCCGCGATCACCCTCGTCATGGCCGGGACAAGCCCGGCCATGACGGTGATAAGGCGCCTTTGGAAACCTGCGGGCGCCCCCGGGAGCGATCCCGCAGACGGCCTCTCACGCCGCCTCCCTCACGCCGCCTTGGCTTCGGCGCCGGGAGAGAATTTCTCGTAGTGGAAGGCGGCGGGGGTCACCCCCGCGACCTGGAAATGGTGGCGCACCGCATCCACCATGGCCGGCGGACCGCACAGATAGGTGTCCACGTCGCCGCCGTTGAGGTGCTCGGGCGCAAGGTGATGGGTCACATAGCCCTTGCGCGGATGGCTGCTTGCCGCGTCGGCGACAACGGTTGAGAAGGTGAAGCCCTTAAGGCGCGCGGCGAACGCCTCCAGCCTGTCCACCAGCACCAGGTCGGCGTCGGAGGTGACGCCATAGACGAGGTGCGCCGGCACGTTCAGCCCGTCGCGCGCCAGAAGGTCCAGCATGGCGAGGAAGGGCGCGAGCCCGGTGCCGCCGGCGAGGAACAGCAGCGGCCGCGTCACCGGCCGCAGATAGAACGAGCCCATGGGCGCGGTGAAGCTCATCGCATCGCCCACCTTCGCCCGCTCGGCGAGGAAGGACGACATGCGCCCGCCGGGAATGTTGCGCACCAGGAACTCCACCTCGCCGTCGTGCGGCAGGCTGGAGAAGGAATAGGCGCGCACCTCCCGCGTGCCGGGCAGGCTCAGATTGGCATATTGCCCGGGCAGGAAGGACAATTCCCCCGCATCCACCTTCAGCGCGAAGCCGAGCGTGGTGGGCGAAAGCCGCTCCAGCCGCGACAGGCGGGCGGAAAAGGTGGAGGCCCCCGCCTTGCACATGGCCGAGGTGGCGGCGATCTTCACCACGCAATCGCTTTTCGGCCGCATCTGGCAGGTGAGCACATAGCCCTCCGCCGCCTCGTCCTCGGTGAGGGCGTCCTCGATATAGTCGCCCTTGTCGTACGCGCCGCTCTCGCAATGGCTCTTGCAGGTGCCGCAGGCGCCGTCACGGCAGTCGAACGGCACGTTGATGCCGGAGCGATAGGCGGCATCCGCCACCGTCTCCCCGGTGCCGCAGGTGATGAAGCGGGTGACCCCGTCCTCGAAGCTCAGCGCGATCTTGTGGCTCACCGCCGCCTCCCGCTCAAATGTGGTAGATGTCGACCACCTGGTGGATGTAATCGTTCTTCAGAACCACCTTCTTGTTGGTGATCTTGAAGTCGTTCCCCGTGGTGTCGAGCGTGTAGAACGACGAGCCGAAATAGGTGTCGGTCGTCTTGTAGCGGAAGCTCAGGGTGAACCAGTTGAAGCGCACGCTGACGCTGGCGCCGGTCTCCTCCAGAATCTCGATATTGGTGAGATTGTGCGAGGTGCGCGGCTCGGGCAGGCTGGTGGCGGAGGAGCGCTCCGTGCGGATGCGGAACACCCGGTCCTCCAGCCCCTGCTTCTGCCCGTAATAGATGAGCGAAATCTCGGTCTGGGGGTTCTCCACCAGCTCGTCGTTGTCGTCCCAGGAGGGCATCCAGAAGACGGCCTCGGGGGCGTAGAGGGAGAGCCAGCTCTCCCAGTCCTTGTCGTCGAGCAGGCGGGCCTCGCGATAGAGGAAGGCCGCCACGGCCTCGTGGGTCACGTTCATTGTTTCCTCCCGGACGGCGGCTCCTGAAGGCGCGCCGTCTCTCGTTAAGGCATTGGGCTGTCAGGGCGTCTCGGAGGCATCCGTCGCAGCGACGGCGCGGGCCAAAGTGTCCTTCCAGTAGCGGTGCTGGACCACGAACAGGCCCTCGTCCTCGGTCTTGGCACCGGAGAGGAGCGGCTTCAGGCCGATGGCGGCGGCGCCCTCGTCCGCCCCCTCGATCCAGTGGGTGGCGCCGCGCGACAGGTCGTTCCACGGCGCGGAGGTGGCCATGAAGCCCATCTGGCAGGAGCGGAATTCCTCCAGGTCGTCGGGCGTCGCCATGCCGGAGGCGTTGAAGAAGTCCTCATACTGGCGGATGCGATGGGCCCGCGCCTCGGCGCTCTCGCCCTTGGGGGCGATGCAGTAGATGGTGACATCGGTCTGATCCACGCTGATGGGCCGGAAGGTGCGGATCTGCGAGGAGAACTGGTCCATCAGATAGACGTTGGGGTAGAGGCACAGGTTGCGCGAGCGGCTGATCATCCAGTCGGCCATTGCCTCGCCGAACTTTTCCGCCAGCTCCGCGCGGCGGTCGTAGAGCGGCCGATCCTCCGGGTTGGCCCAGCGGCTCCATAGCAGCAGGTGGCCGTTGTCGAAGGAATAGAAGCCGCCGCCCTGCTTGGCCCAGCTGCCCGCATCCATGGCGCGCACGTCGTCCTTGCCGGCTTCTGCTGCGGCCGCGGCCTTGCGCTGGTTGACGGTGGCAGCATAGTTCCAGTGCACGGAGGTGACGTGATAGCCGTCGGCGCCGTTCTCCGCCTGCACCTTCCAGTTGCCGTCATAGACATAGGTCGAGCTGCCCCGCAGCACTTCGAGACCTTCGGGCGACTGGTCCACGATCATGTCGATGATCTTGGCCGCCTCGCCCAGATGCTCGGTCAGGGGCAATACATCTTCCTTCAGCGAGCCGAACAGGAAGCCGCGATAATTCTCGAACCGCGCCACCTTGGTGAGGTCGTGGGAGCCGTTGGTGTTGAAGCTTTCGGGATAGCCGGCGCCGTCGGCTTCCTTGGTCTTCAGCAGTTTTCCGGCATTGGAGAAGGTCCAGCCGTGGAACGGGCAGGTATAGGTCGCCCTGTTGCCGCGCTTGTGCCGGCACAGCATGGCGCCGCGATGGGAGCAGGCATTCACCAAAGCATGCAGTTCGCCCTTGCGGTCGCGGGTGATGACGATGGGCTGGCGGCCGATGAAGGTGGTGAAATAATCGTTCGGATTGGGGATCTGGCTCTCGTGGGCAAGATAAATCCAGTTGCCCTCGAAGATGTGCGTCATCTCCAGCTCGAACAGGTCGGGGTCGGTGAAGATGTCGCGGCGGCAGCGATAGAGGCCCTTGGCCGGGTCTTCCACCACCGCGCCTTCGAGGCGGGCGGCAAGGGCGGCATAATCGGGGAGCGGAGCGTGGGCGTTCATTGGCGTTTCCTCTCTGCCGGCTCGGCCCGCCGTCGGTGCGACGGGCCGTCCGGATCGTTGCGGGAATGGCTGTAGGCGATGCGCTCCCGGCTCAGGCCGCGGCGCGGGGGCGGCTCACCTCGGTGCCGACGACGCCCTGCGCCTCGGGGGCGATGGAGAAGTCGAAGTCGATCACCGCGAACGGCTTGTTCAGCCCGCGGGCATGGATCTCGGCGGCATCCGACACCCGCCGCACCGCCGGGATCAGTCCTTCACGGGTGCCGAAGGCGAAGTCCGTGTGCAGATACTGGTCGCCCTCGATGTTGATCTGGGTGGTGAGCTTGCGATAGCCGGGCGCGGTGACGAAGAAATGCACGTGGGCCGGGCGCTCCGCATGGCGGCCGAGGCCTTCCATCAGCTGGCGGCTCGCCGAGCCGGGCGGGCAGCCGTAGCCAGCGGGCATGATGGTGCGGAAGCTGTAGGTGCCGTCCGCGAGGGTCTCGATACGGCGGCGCAGGTTGAAAGCCGGCTGGGTGGGATCGAAGTGGGAATAATTGCCCATGGTGTTGGCGTGCCACACGTCCACTATGGCGCCTTCCACCGGCTTGCCGTCGATGCCGGTGACCCGGCCCTGCACGAACAGCACCTCGCCGTCGTCCGAGCCGTCGTCGAGCCGCGCGGAGCCCTTGGAGAGCGGCGCGCCGGCCACGTAGAGCGGCCCCTCGATGGTGCGCTGGGTGCCGTTGGCAAGGCCCGCGAGGCGCTCGGCCTCGTCGAGGCGCAGGTCGAGATAATGCTCCACCGCGATGCCCGGCACGATGAGGCCCAGTTCGTTGGACTGGCCGGCGGCGGTGACATAGGCGACGCCCGCCCAGAACTCGTCCATGGAGATGTCGAGATCGTCGATGGCCACCATCAGGTCGCGGGTGAGCCGGCGCACGATCTCCTTCAGCCGCGCATTGCCGCCGGCCACGTCGAGCCCCGCCGCGCGGTCGGCGAGTTGGTTGATGAGGGCCGGGTTCATGATGGACTTGCTCATGGGTTTCCTCCTGATTTTCTTAACGAATTGGGTCAGATCCAGCGGTCCCGCGCATGCGGGCCGGCGGGTGGGCAGGCAGGGAATGTGAGGGAGCGCGCCATGGCTCAGCTCCCGGCCTTGGTTGCCGCGAGCACCAGCGTCCGGCGCGCGCCGTCGCGGCGGAAGCGGGCGATGCGCTCCTCGTCCAAGGTGATGCCGAGGCCCGGCCCCCTGGGCACCTCCAGCGAGAAGTCGCTGTAGTCGAGGGGCTCGGTCAGGATCTCCTCGGTGATGAGCAGCGGGCCGAACAATTCGGTGCCGAAGCCGAGGCGGGGGAAGGCGGAAAACAGGTGGGCGGCGGCGATGGTCGACACCGCGCCTTCCAGCATGGTGCCGCCATACAGCTCGATGCCCGCCGCATCGGCGATGGCACCCACGTTGGCGGCGGCGATGAGGCCGCCGGACTGCTCGATCTTCACCGCGAACACATCGGCGGCGCGCATGCGGGCCAGCTCGAACGCGCTGGCGGGACCTTGCAGGATCTCGTCCGCCATCACCGGCACCACGCCCCGCGCGGTGAGCCGGGCCAGCGCCTCGGCGGAGGCCACCGGCTGCTCCACCAGGTCGCAGCCGGCATCGGCCAGCGCCCTCAGGCCATAGGCCGCTTCGCTCTCGCTCCAGGCCATGTTCACGTCCACGCGCACGCTGGCCCGCTCGCCCAGCGCCGCCTTGATGGCGGCCACGTGCGCCACGTCCGCCCGCACCGCATTGCGGCCGATCTTCAGCTTGAAGATGCGGTGGCGGCGGCGCGCCAGCATCTCTTCCGCCTCGGCGATGTCGCGGGCGGTGTCGCCGGAGGCCAGCGTCCAGGCCACCGGCAGGCGGTCCCGCACCCGCCCGCCCAGAAGCTCGGAAATCGGCAGGCCGCTGCGCTTGCCCTGGGCGTCGAACAGGGCGGTCTCGACGGCGGACTTGGCGAAATGATTGCCCTTCACCACCTTGCCGATGGTGGCCATGGTGGCCTGGATCCGGGTGGGATCGGCGGCCAGCAGCACCGGCGCCATATAGGCGTCGATCGTCAACTTCATACCTTCGGGGCTCTCCGGACCGTAGGCCAGGCCGGCGATGGTGGTGCCCTCGCCCACCCCCACCATGCCGTCGGACATGTGGAGGCGGACCACCATCAGGGTCTGCCCCTCCATGGTCGCCACCGACAGCTTGTGGGGCCGGATCGTTGGCAGATCGACGAGAAATGTCTCGACTCGCTCGATCCTGGGGGCTTGTCTGGAGAGGGGGGCATGGATCGTCATGCCCATTTTCTACGGCGCGCCGCGGCGCGGATCCAAAACCGAGTTGGTCAACTATTATACTTCGAGGGTATCATGGATGTCCGCCAGCTCCGCTATTTCGTCGCCGTGGCGCAGGAGCGCAACTTCACCCGCGCGGCGGAGCGGCTCCACATCGCCCAGCCGCCCCTGAGCCGGCAGATCCAGGGGCTGGAGGACGAGCTGGGGGTGATGCTGATCGACCGCTCGGAGCGGCCGCTGAAGCTCACCGAGGCCGGGCGCTTCTTCTACGAGCAGGCGCTGCAGATGATCGGCCGCATGGACCAGATCCGCAACACCACGCGCCAGCTCGGCCGCTCCGGGCGCAGCCTGTTCGTGGTGGGGTGCGTGGCCTCCACCCTCTATGGCGGCATGCCGGACCTCGCCCGGCGCATGCGGCGGCTATGGCCGGACATGGAGATCGAGCTGAAGGAAATGAGCTCCACCCAGCAGGTGGCCGCCCTGAAGGAGGGGCGCATCGACCTCGGCTTCGGCCGCGTGCGCGTCACCGACCCGGCCATCGAGCGCATCACTTTGCGTGAGGAACGCCTCGTGCTGGCGCTGCCCCTCGACCATCCCAAGCTGGCGCACAAGGGCCCGCTGCCGCTCGCGACGCTGGAAGACGAGATGCTGGTGCTCTACCCCTCCGAGCCGCGCCCGAGCTTCGCCGACGAGGTGCTGGTGCTGCTCGGCGACCGCAACGTGCGCCCCCGCGCCATCCGCGAGGTGCGCGAGCTGCAGATGGCGCTGGGGCTGGTGGCGGCGGACGACGGTGTCACCATCGTGCCCGCCTCCGCCCAAAGGCTGCGCAGCTACGACGTGGCCTATCGCCATTTCGACGACCCGAAGCTGGTCTCGCCCATCATCATGAGCTACCGCGCCAATGACGCGTCAGGGCGCATCGAGGCCATCAAGCAGCTGATCCGCGAGATGTACGCCGACCAGCCCGACTGGCTGAAGCTGTCGGAGAACCGGCTCCTGCCGCCGTGACCGCGGCGCCGGTCGCTCCTCAACGCAGGCCGAAGCCGAGCGCCTTCAGCACTTCCGGGATGCGGTCGCGCCCGCTTAAGGACTCCGCCCCGCGCACGCGGGCCAGCGCCACGCTGGCCCAGCCCACCTCGGGGAGATTCTGGCCGTGCTGGAACGCCTTCAGAGCGTCCTCATAATGGTCCAGCGCCGCCTGCGGCAGGCTGGCGTCATAGCGCTCGCGGTGGAGCACGAGGCGCTGGGAGATGCGCGGCTTCACATCCGCCGGGCGCTGCGGATCGGGATAGCCGACGGCGAGGCCGAACACGCCCACCACGTTGGGCGGCAGGCCCAGCAGCTCGGCGACCACCTCCGGCTTGTTGCGCAGGGCGCCGAGATAAACGCCGCCGAGGCCGAGGGATTCCAGCGCCACCAGCGCATTCTGCGCCGCCAGCGCGGCATCGATGATGCCCACGAACAGGGTTTCGAGGAAGGACAGGGCATCGGTGGGCGCCCCGGCGCGGCGGCCGATCTCCTCCAGGCGGGAGAGATCGGCGAGCCAGACCAGCACCAGAGGAGCTTCCACCACATGCTTCTGGCCGCCCGCCACCTCGGCGAGGCGGGCCTTGGTGGCCGGGCTTTCCACCGCCACCACGCTGAAGGTCTGAAGGTTGGATGAGGACGGCGCCGACTGCGCCGCCGCCACCAGCGTCTCGATCAGCCCCTCCGGCAGGGGACGGTCGGAGAAGGCACGCACGGTGCGGTGGGAGAGCAGCGCGGCGATGGTGTCGTTGAGCAGGATGCCGGCGGGCGCCTCGGCGGCACCGTAGCGGGCCTCCAGCAGGGCGCGGGCATCGGCGGACGGGGCCGGCGCGGGGCGGGCCTCAGACAGAGTGGCAGACATGACAGCTCCATAATGCGGAGGCGGGAACGGTTCAGCGTGCGGCAAGCTGAACCGTTCCCGTGCCGAACTTCAAGCAACAAGACCGTTTGCCCGATGGCACCGGTCTCCCGACACTCAGGCCCCGGCCGCCACCGGCTCCGCCGGCGCGAGCGCTCCGCGCCGGAAACCGGCGGCGGGGTGGGTAGCGGGAAGGGTGGGGCCGCGGCCGGGGAACAGCTTCTGGCGCAGGGGGCCGTCGGCATAGGCGGTCTTGTAGACGCCGCGATCCTGAAGCTCGGGCACCACCAGATCCACGAAGGCCGCCAGCGTCTCGTGGGAGACGAGGCGGTTCAGGTTGAAGCCGTCGATATCCGTGTCCTCCACCCAGGACAGGATCGCGTCCGCCACCTCGCCGGGCGAACCCACGATGAAGGGCGCGCGGGCGCCGATGGCGGAGAGGGTGGCGAGGTCCTTCACCTTCAGCGGCTCGGCACTGCGCAAGGTGAGGTTTTCCAGCGTGGACTGGATGGCGTTGCTCTTCACGTAGGAGATGGCGTCGTCCGGATCGACGTTGGAGAGGTCCGCCCCGGTCCAGCCGGAGAGCAGGGCCAGCTGGCCGGCGGTGTGCACATATTGCGCATAGTCGGCGAGCCGATCGAGGGCCTCCGCCCGCGTCGGCGCGACGATCACCGTGGCGCCGGGGAACATGCGGATGTCGTAGGGGTCGCGGCCGAAGGACTGCGCCGCCTGCCGGATCGCGCGTACGGATTCAGCAAGGATCGGCCGGGTCTGGCCGTTTAGGAAGATGCCCTCGGAATGCTTCGCCGCGAACAGCCGCCCACGATCGGAGGCGCCGGCCTGGTAGAGCACCGGCGTGCGCTGGGGCGAGGGCTCGGCGAGGTGGATGCCATCGACCTGATAGTAAGGCCCGTCGTGATGGATGCGGTGGACCTTGGCCGGATCGGTGAACACCCGCGCCGCCCGGTCGCGGCGCACCGCCCCATCTTCCCAGCTGGATTCCCATAGCTTGTAGACGGCCGCGAGGAAGTCTTCCGCCGCCTCGTAGCGGGCATCGTGGGCGCGGTTGGCCACATGGCCCATGCCCTTGGCGCCGCTGTCGAGATAACCGGTGACGATGTTCCAGCCCACCCGCCCGCCGGTGAGGTGGTCGAGGGTCGAGAAGCGGCGGGCGAACTGGTAGGGATGCTCGTAGGTGAGGTTGGCGGTGACGCCGAAGCCGATATGCTTCGTCGCCTGCGCCATCACCGGCACCACCAGCGTGGGGTCGACATGGGGCGTCTGCGCGGCCGAGAGCAAGGCCGCGTCCGGCGTGCCGCCATACACGTCATAGATGCCGAACACGTCGGCGATGAAGATGCCGTCGAGCAGGCCGCGCTCGGCGGTCTGGGCCAGCTCGATCCAGTAGTCGAGGCTGTTGTAGTCGATGGCCTTGTCGCGCGGGTGGGCCCACAGGCCGGCCCAGGTGTGGCCGGGGGCGGCCATGTTGAAGGCGTTGAAGCGCAGCTCCCGCTTGCGGCTCATGGGGTATCTCCTCTTGGCCTTATTACTGCGCGTCAGCTGTAGAGCGGGGTCGGGGTGATGGTGCCGTTGAGCGCGTAATTGCCCACTTCCCGCGCCTTGTAGACGACGGGGTCGTGCAGGGTGTGGGTGCGGATGTTGCGCCAGAAGCGATCGAAGCCGTAATGCCCGGCGGTGGCCCGCGCGCCCATCAGCTCGAAGATCCTGGCGGTGATCTCCAGCGCGGTGCGGCTGGAATGCACCTTGGCGGCATAGATGGCGCCGGCGGCGATGTTGCGCTCATCGAGGGTGATGTCGTTGGCGCGCGCGGCGGCTGCCTCGAACCGTTCGGCGGCCACGTCGGCCAGCGCGAGGGAGGCGCGCAGGTCCACGTCGAGCAGGCCGTAATGCTCGAGGATGTAGGGATCGAGGCTCGCCTTCTCCACGTTGGAGGCCTGCCACGGCCGCGAGACAGTGCGGATATAGCGGTTGGCCTCACTGAGCGCGCCCTCGGCGGTGCCGAGGTAGAAATTGACGATGAGCAACTGGTGGAACGGCACCACCAGGCTGGTGCGCGGCGGCGGCGCGGCGGCGGGATCGCCCAGCACTTCATCCTTGCCCACATGCACATCGGCAAAGGTGATGGTGCCGCTCTCCGACAGGCGCTGGCCGAAGGCATCCCAGTCGTTGCCGTGGGTCACACCCTCCCGGTCGCCGGGGACCACCAGCACGGCGAAGCCGTCGTTCAGCTCGGCGCGCAGGGTGATGCGGTCGGCCAGCGCGGCGTTGGAGGCAAAGGTCTTGCGGCCGGTGAGGCGGAAGCCGTCCTCAACCGCCGTGAGCCGCGATTCCGGGTCACGCGGGTTGGAGGCCCCGCCCCAGAACCAGTTGCCGGCCACCGAGGCCCGCGACAGCGCCGCGCCCTGTTCCGGCGTCGCCCGCCACAAGGCGTTGGTGAGGTGCAGATAATGATAGGCGAGCAGCTGGGCGATGGAGGCATCCGCCCGCCCGATCACCCGCACCGCCAGGAGCGCATCGGTGAAGCTGCCGCCGCCCCCACCGTGCTCCTGCGGGTTCAGCAGGGGCAGCAGGCCGGAGCCACTCAGCAGCTCCAGTTCCTTGCGCGGGCTGGCACCGAGACGGTCGCGCGCGGCGGCGTCCGGAAGCAGCGTCTGCGCCACCCGCTCGGCGGCGGCGATGGCGTCGAAGCGGGGCGCCGGGCTCGCGGCCGAACGGGCGGCGGGGAAGGTGACGACGGAAGGGCGGGTCATGGCAAAGGTCCTGTGGCGGCTGTCCTGCTGCGGTGGTGGTCGGGCCTTTCGGCGCGGCCGCTCACCACGCGGGCAGGATGCTTCCCTTGAACTTGGCGAGGGTGAAGTCCTTCACCGGCTGCGAGCGGTAGACTTCGATGAACTTGGCGATGCGCGGATCATCCTTGCGGTCTTCCCGCGCGGCGAAGACGAGGGTGAAGTAGGGCTTCGCCTCCTCGACCGAGGTCTCGGCCACCAGCGCCGTGTTGAGATCGAGGCCGGCGAGATAGGCGTAGTTGGAGGAGACGAAGGCGGCGGCCACGTCATCCAGCGAGCGCGGCAGCTGGGCGGCGTCGATCTCGACGATCTGCAGCTTCCTGGGGTTCTCCGCCACGTCCAGCACGCTGGCATAGAGGCCCGTGCCCGGCTTGAGCTTGATGAGCCCGGCCTTCTGGAACAGCAGCAGGGCGCGCCCGCCATTGGTGGGGTCGTTGGGAATGGCGATCTTGGCGCCGGCGGGAATGTCGGCGGCGCTGGTGTAAGTCTTCGAATAGATGCCCGCCGGCACCAGGAGGGATTCGTCGAGGGCCACGATCTGATAGTTGCGGGTCTTGATCTGGTTGGAGAGGTACGGCCGGTTCTGGAAATTGTTGAGGTCGATGTCGCCGGCCTGGAGCGCCGCGTTGGGCTGGTTCCAGTCGGTGAACTCGATGATCTCCGCCTTCACCCCCTGCTTCTCGGACAGCCGCGCCGCCTCGCGCAGGACATCGCCATAGGGACCGGCGGAAACGCCCACCTTCAGCGGCTTGTCGGCCGCCGGAGCCGGCGTCTGGGCCTGCGCCCCGGCACCGAGGCAGAGAAGGGCGAGCCCGGAGAAGGCCCCCGAGAAAGCCAGAGCGAGGAAGCGGGAGCGGGACGGAACAATCATGGGTCGATCCGTGTCGGGGCCGGCATCCGCAGCCGGCCCGGCAAGTGAATGGACGAGTGAAGGGAAAGGCTTGGCGCGGCCGGCGGATCACGCCGTGGCGCGGGCCTCGCTGGCGTAAAGGCTCTCCGGGCGCGGCAGGCCGTAATGCTCGCGCAGGGTCTTGCCGGTGTATTCGCTGCGGAACAAGCCGCGCTTGCGCAGGATCGGCACCACCTGCGAGGTGAACAGGTCGAAGCCGCCGCGGAACCAGGGCGGCATCACGTTGAAGCCGTCAGCCGCGCCCTTCTCGAACCAGAGCTGGATCTCGTTGGCGATCGTCTCCGGCGTGCCCACCACCACATAATGGCCGCGGGCGCCGGCGAGGCGATCGATGAGCTGGCGCAGGGTCGGCTTCTCGCGCTTGACGATGTCCACCACCAGCTGGAAGCGGCTCGCCACGGTGCGGGCGGGGCCGGCATCGGCGAAGGCGTCCAGCGACACCACGCCGTCCAGCGGATGGCCGGTGAAGTCCACGCCGGTGATCTGCTTGAGCTGGGTGATGGAATAGGCCGGCTGGATCAGGTCGTTGACCTCGTCGTACAGCCGCTTCGCCTCGGCCTCGGTGGAGCCGATATAGGGGCTGATGCCGGGCAGGATCTTCACATGGTCCGGGTTGCGGCCCAGCGACTGCGCCTGCTTCTTGATGTCGGCATAGAAGGCCTGCGCGCTCTCCACGGTCTGGTGGGCGGTGAAGATGGCCTCCGCATAGCGCGCGGCGAAGGAGCGGCCGTCGTCGGAGGAGCCGGCCTGCACATAGACCGGACGGCCCTGCGGGCTGCGCGGGGTGTTGAGCGCGCCCTTCACCCGGAAGTGCCGGCCCACATGCTCGATGGGGTGGATCCTGGCATCGTCCGCGAACACGCCGGAGATGGGATCGGCGACGAGGGCGTCATCCTCCCAGCTGTCCCAGAGCTTGGTCACCACGTCCACGAACTCGGCGGCGCGGGCGTAGCGCTCGGCGTGGCTCGGTGTCTCGGCGAGGCCGAAATTGCCGCTGGCCTGCGGCACGGCGGTGGTGACGATGTTCCAGCCCGCGCGGCCGCCGGAGAGATGGTCGAGGGAGGCATAGAGCCGGGCGAGGTTATAGGGCTCGTAATAGGTGGTGGAGGCGGTGCCGATGAGGCCGATATGGGTGGTGGCCGCCGCGATGGCCGCAAGCCACGTCAGCGGCTCGATGCGGAAGCGCGAGGCATAGCGGATGTTGTCCACCTGCGCCGGCCCGTCGGCGAAGAAGACCGCATCCAGCTTGGCGGCTTCCGCAGAGCGGGCGAGGTCCTGGTAATAGGTGATGTCCAAGAGCCGCTCGGGGCTCGCGCCGGGATAGCGCCAGCCGGCCTCGTGATGGCCGCCGGGATAGATGAACAGGTTGAGGACAAGCTGCCGGCCGGGCGACGTCTCAACTTGGGCCATGGACACTCTCCTCGCGATCCCCGCACGGGATCACGTTCTCACCGCGTGGCTCCCGCTCGGGATCACGTGCGGCGTGTGACGGGGCAGAACTTGTTCGGACGTGGGAGGCGCGCGCCCCGACCTGGGAGGCACCCGCCGGCGCAGGGCGTGGGACACAGCCCGCGGCAAGCCTGAACGGGCGACGGCGCCGGTCACGGGACCGTCAGAGCAAACAGCAGGCGCAGCTCATCTGGACCTCCATCGCGGTGCGTCTCGCCCTCCACGATAGGCGCGCCGGACGCCCCGTCAATCATTTTTTGATTTAGTCGATGGTTTAAGTTGATTTATAGAGACGCCCCGACCCGCTGGGCTGTCCTTACCTCTCCTCCCGTTGACGGACGCCCGCCTCAGGGTCTTTTCTGCCCTCCCCTCCCTTGCCCGTCCCCCGGAGCATTGCCCTTCATGCTCGATTATCGCCCCCTCGGGCGCACCGGCCTTTCGGTGTCGTCCATCTCGCTTGGCACCATGACCTTCGGCCAGCAGAACACCGAAGCCGAGGGCCACGCCCAGCTCGACCGCGCCCGCGACGTGGGCATCAACCTGATCGACACCGCGGAGATGTATTCCATCCCGCCCCGGCCGGAGACCCAGGGCTCCACGGAACGCATCATCGGCACCTGGCTGAAGTCCCGCGGCGGGCGCGACAAGGTGGTCCTCGCCACCAAGGTGTCCGGCCGCACCGACAACACCTGGCTGCGCGAGAACGGCGCCAAGACCCGGCTCGATGCCAAGAACATCACCTATGCCATCGAGGGGTCCCTGAAGCGGCTGCAGACCGATTACGTGGACCTCTACCAGCTGCACTGGCCCGACCGCGCCGTGCCCCTGTTCGGCAACCCGGCCTCGGCCATCACAAGCAGCACGGGCGATGGTCCGGAAGTGCCCATCGAGGAGACGCTGGGGGCGCTCGCTGATCTGGTAAGCGCGGGCAAGGTGCGTCACATCGGTCTGTCCAACGAAACGCCCTGGGGCCTCCACCGCTTCCTCAAGGCGGCGGACACCGGCGGCGGGCCGCGCGTCGCCTCGGTGCAGAACGCGTACCATCTCCTCAACCGCGAGTATGAGGTGGGCCTCGCAGAGTTCGCCGCACGGGAGGATGTGGGCCTGCTCGCCTATTCGCCCCTGGCGCAGGGCTATCTCACCGGCAAGTATCTGGACGGCGCGCGCCCGGCCGGCGCACGCTCCACCCTGTTCGATCGCGGCCAGCGCTACCAGAAGCCCGGCGTGGACCCGGCCATCAAGGCCTATCTGGCGCTGGCGGCGGACCTTGGCCTGACGGCGGTGCAACTGGCGCAGGCGTGGGTGACGAGCCGGCCGTTCGTGACCTCCAACATCATCGGCGCTACGTCCATGGCGCAGCTGGAGGAGACGCTCGCCACCCTCGACGTGGTCATCACCCCGGAGATCGAGGCCCGGGTGAACGCCGTGTTCCAGCTCCACGGCAGCCCGGCCCCCTGAGGGGCGGGGTAGTCGCGCGAGGCGCTTCCGGCGCGGGACCCATGGTCACCGCGCCGGCTCTCAGAACCTCAGTTGGTCCGGCGCCAGGTTTCGCCGCTGCACAGCACGGCGGCGACGCAGCCTTCCAGCCTGAGGCCGTCGCCGGCGAGGGTCATGGAACCCTTGTAGGTCTTGTTGGTATCGGGATCGAACAGATTGCCCTTCCACTTGCCGGAACCGACGGATTCGGCGCCGTTGACGATGAGCTGGCCCACGGTCGACTGGAACTTGGGATTGGTCACCGAGATAATCTTGCCGCAGAGCTTGCCGCCGCAATCGTAGAAATTCACCACCGTGCCGGTGGACGGCCGCGTGAACATGCCGAGCGCGTCGGCAGCCTCAGCGGCACCCGCCGTCGCCAGAGAGAGAAGACCCACGCCGGTCGCCGCCGCAAGCGCCGCAACCCGCAGGGACCGCGCACGGTCGGACACAGAGATTTTCATTTTCCGTCCACTTCAAGCCAGGAGCCCGACGCAGGTGAAGCACGCTGCGCCGGCGCGCTGATACCATGGCGCCCCTGCCCGGACCATGCGCGTAGGCACAAGATCCCACCTGAAAACCGGGATAATCTGGCGTGCCCGACATATATTACGCTGCGTAATCTGGCGCCGATCGCCGGAATATTTCCGCCAGTCCCGGACTATACAGACGATATTACCTCTATTGCGGTAGCGCGGCCGAGATGCGCTGGGCGGCATCCAGCAGCACCGGCAGAAAGCGCGTCTTGATGGTCTCGATGGAGGTGCGCCCCTCGTGGGTGCTGACATTGAGCGCGGCCAGCACCTCCGAGCGGCGGTTCTTCACCGGCGCCGCGATGGAGCGCAGGCCCATTTCCAGCTCCTGGTCCACCAGGGTCCAGCCCTGCCGGCGGGAGGTCTCGATGGCGTCCTTCAGGGCCACCATGTTGGCCACCGTGCGCTCGGTGCGCCGCTCGATCTTCACCCGGTCGTAATAGGCCGCCAGCTCCGCCGGTGGCAGGCCGGCCAGCAGGGTGCGGCCCATGGAACTGCAATAGGCCGGCAGGCGCGAGCCGATGGACAGGCCGATGGTCATCACCCGCTCGGTGGGCACCCGCGCCACATAGACGATGTCGAGGCCGTCCAGCACCGCCAGCGAGCAGGATTCGTGCAGCGCATTCACCACGTCGCGCATGATGGGTTGGGCCACCTCCCAGATCGGCAGCGAGGAGAGATAGGCGAAGCCGAGGTCCAATACTTTGGGACGCAGGGCGAAATACTTGCCGTCGGTCTCGGCATATTCCTCCCGCACCAGGGTGAGCAGGAAACGGCGCGCGGTGGCACGGGTCATTCCGGTCTGCTCGGCCACCTCGGTCAGGGTCATGCGCGGCTTGTAGCGGCTGAAGGTGCGGATCACCTCCAGCCCGCGCACCAGGGACTGCACATAGTCCTTGTCCTCGCTCGCCTGCACCTTGGTCATCCGCCCTCCCCGATGCGACGCGCGTTGCGCAATGCGTCGCCGGACCGGATGTAGCATTTGTTCGTATTGCGCACAAGATTGAGGCCGTCGGATGCTGTCGAAAGCGGGAAGAGTTTGGCGAGAGGGTCCCGCCGCATCCTGCGATGCTTGCGACCCAGAAGGCCGGATTGCAAGGCCGTCATCCGAACCTCACGCAAATTTCCCTTGACGCGCACCTGCGCGCGCCCCTATCAATTTTTCGAACTTAAGTTCGTATTACGAACAAATGAGGAAGCGATGAGCGACGCCTTCATCTGTGACGCGGTGCGCACGCCCATCGGGCGCTATGCCGGCGCGCTGGCCTCGGTGCGGCCGGACGACCTGGCGGCCCACGTGATCCGCGCCCTCGCCGCGCGCAGCCCCGGCCTCGATGCGGCTCAGGTGGAGGACGTGATCTTCGGCTGCGCCAACCAGGCCGGCGAGGACAACCGCAACGTGGCCCGCATGGGCGCCCTGCTCTCCGGCCTGCCCATCGAGGTGCCCGGCTCCACCATCAATCGGCTGTGCGGCTCGGGCATGGATGCGGTGGGCACTGCCGCCCGCGCCATCAAGGCCGGCGAGACCGACCTCATGATCGCCGGCGGCGTCGAGAGCATGAGCCGCGCCCCCTTCGTCATGGGCAAGGCCGACAGCGCCTTCTCCCGCGCCGCCAAGATCGAGGACACCACCATCGGCTGGCGCTTCGTGAACCCGGCCATGAAGGCCCTGCACGGGGTCGATTCCATGCCCGAGACCGCCGAGAACGTGGCGGAGGATTTCCAGATCAGCCGCGCCCGCCAGGACGCCTTCGCGCTGGAAAGCCAGCGCCGCGCCGCCGAGGCCTGGGCCGCCGGCCGCTTCGCCGACGAGATCGTGGCGGTGAGCATCCCCCAGCGCAAGGGCGACCCCAAGCTGTTCGACCGCGACGAGCACATGCGCCCCGACACCAAGCTGGAAGACCTCGCCCGCCTCAAGGGCGTGGTGAAGCCCGGCGGCACCGTGACCGCCGGCAACGCCTCCGGCGTCAATGACGGCGCGGCCGCCCTGCTGCTGGCCTCCGCCGCCGGGGTGGAGAAGCACGGCCTCACCCCGCGCGGGCGCGTCATCGCCATGGCCACCGCCGGCGTGCCACCGCGCATCATGGGCATGGGGCCTGCCCCGGCCACCCGCAAGGTGCTGGAGAAGGCCGGCCTGACACTTGCCGACATGGACGTGATCGAGCTGAACGAGGCGTTTGCCGCGCAGGCCTGCGCCGTGCTCGCCGACCTCGGCCTGCCGGATGACGCCGCCCATGTGAACCCTAACGGCGGCGCCATCGCCCTTGGCCATCCGCTCGGCATGTCGGGGGCGCGGCTCATCACCACCGCGCTCTACCAGCTCCACCGCACCGGCGGGCGCTACGCCCTCGCCACCATGTGCATCGGCGTCGGCCAGGGCATCGCCACCATCATCGAGCGGGTGTGACGCCCGCCCCTCCCACTTTCACAAAGAGCGCACCGCCATGCTGTTCCATGTCGAGATGACCGTGAAGATCCCGCACGATTTTCCGGTCGAGAAGGCCGACGCCATCAAGGCGGCGGAGAAGGCCTATGCCCAGGACCTGCAGCGGCAGGGCAAGTGGGTGCATCTGTGGCGCGTCGCCGGGCGCTATTCCAACATCTCCATCTTCGACGTGGAAAGCGTGGACGAGCTGCACACCCTGCTCTCCTCCCTGCCGCTCTTCCCCTTCATGGACATCACTGTGACGGCGCTGGCACGCCATCCGTCGGCGATCTGAGGAGCCCGCCCATGATCGACAAGACCAGGCCCGACACGCAAAGCTGCGTCGCCGACATTCCGGACGGGGCGACCCTGCTGGTGGGCGGCTTCGGCGGCGCCGGCATGCCCCACGAGCTGATCGAGGCGGTGATCGCCCGCGCGCCGAAGGACCTCACCATCATCTCCAACAATGCCGGCAACGGCACCACCGGGCTGGCCGCCCTGCTGGCGGCGGGGCTGGTGAAGAAGGTGGTGTGCTCCTTCCCCCGCCAGGCGGACTCGTTTGTGTTCGACAAGCTCTATCGAGAGGGCAAGCTGGAGCTGGAACTGGTGCCCCAGGGCAATCTGGTGGAGCGCATCCGCGCCGGCGGCGCCGGCATCGGCGCCTTCTTCACCCCCACCGGCTACGGCACCCCCATCGCGGCCGGCAAGGAGACGCGGCAGATCGACGGGCGCAACTATGTGCTGGAATATCCGCTGAAGGCCGATTTCGCCCTCATCAAGGCCCGGCGCGGCGATCGCTGGGGCAACCTCACCTATCGCAAGACCGCGCGCAATTTCGGTCCGGTCATGGCCACCGCGGCCACCATCACCGTGGCGCAGGTGGAGGACATCGTTCCCCTCGGGACGCTCGATCCGGAAGACATCGTCACCCCCGGCGTGTTCGTGGACCGCGTCGTGGCCATCGGCACGGGAGCCGCCCAATGAGCGACATCGCCTTCACGCCCTGGACGCGCGCCGAGATGGCGCAGCGCATCGCCGCCGACATTCCGGACGGCGCCATCGTCAACATCGGCATCGGCATGCCCGAGCTGGTTGCGGACTTCCTGCCCCAGGACAAGGAAATCCTGCTCCACAGCGAGAACGGCATCCTCGGCATGGGGCCCAAGCCCTCGCCGAACGAGGTGGACTACGACCTCATCAACGCCGGCAAGCAGCCGGTGACGCTGCTGGAAGGCGGCGCCTTCTTCGACCACAGCCTGTCGTTCGCCATGATGCGCGGCGGGCATCTGGACATCGCCATCCTCGGCGCCTTCCAGGTGGCGGTGAACGGCGATCTCGCCAACTGGGCCACCAACGATCCCAACGCCATTCCCGCCGTGGGCGGCGCCATGGACCTCGCGGTGGGCGCCCGCAACGTGTTCGTGATGATGGAGTTGCTCACCAAGAAGGGCGAATCCAAGCTGGTGGCGCACTGCACCTACCCGCTCACCGGCCTCGGCTGCGTCTCCCGCGTCTATACCGACCACGGGGTGATCGACATCACCCCCGAGGGCTTCGTGGCCCGCCAGCTTCCGCCGGGCCTGAGCCTCGAGGCGCTGAACGCGCGCGCCGGCATCGAGATCCGCGCCAGCTGACCCTGCGCGGCCGGGGACGACCCGGCCGCGCCTTGCCCGACGACCCCTTGCCGCCCATTGCGTCGCACAGCCCGCCCCTTGCGCCGGGGCGACCGGGCGGCTTTCCTCGTCGCCGATTTGCCCCGCCAGCCGGCGTGGCGCCCCTTCCAGCCGGAGACCGCCGGATGCCCTTCATCGCCGCCGGAGAGATCACCACCCACTACGCCCTCGAAGGCCCCGAGGGCGCCCCCGTGCTGCTGCTCGCCAATTCGCTGGGCACCAGCTTCCATGTGTGGGACCCGGTGATGGCCGAGCTTGCGGCCACCTTCCGGGTGCTGCGCTACGACATGCGCGGCCACGGCCTCACCGACGCGACGCCCCTGCCGGCCGAGAACGCCGGCTATTCCATCCCCCTGCTCGCCGCCGATGCGCTGGCTCTGCTGGATGCCCTCGGCATCGAAAAGGTCCACGTGTGCGGCCTCTCCATCGGCGGCATGGTGGCCCAGCATCTGGCCGCGACGGCACCGACCCGCGTGGACCGGCTGGTGCTGTGCGACACCTCGGCCCTCATCGGCCCGGCCTCGGTGTGGGACGAGCGCATCACCGGCATCCGCCGCGACGGCCTCGCCGCCATCGCGCCGGGGGTGATGGGCCGCTGGTTCACGGATGCTTTCCGGGAGAAGGCGCCGCAGCTCATGCGCGGCTATGCCAACATGGTGGCCCGTACCACGCTGGACGGCTATCTCGGCTGCGCCATGGCGGTGCGCGACGCGGACCTCAGGGCAGCGGCGGCCACCATCACCGCCCCCACCCTCGTCATCGTCGGCGACCAGGACCCGGCGACGCCCCCCGCCTCGGCGCAGGCGCTGGCCGCGGCCATCCCCGGCGCCCGGCTGGAGGTGATCGCGGACGCCTCCCACATCCCCTGCGTGGAGCAGCCCGCAGCCCTCACCCGCCTGCTGGTGCCGTTCCTGACCGCCGCCTGAAGCCCGGGCCTGAAGGACCGACAAGGGGAGGATTGCGCCCGGTGTGCGTTGCGGCGTAATCCTTGGGCCCAGATCGGGGAAACCTCAGGAGCAACGCATGACCACGAGCACCGGCACGACCACCGGGACCGGAACCGCCCGCGCGGCGGAGGGGAGCCTGCTGCGCTCCGACTGGACCGAGGCCGAGGCCCGTGCGCTCTACGACCTGCCCTTCCCCGAGCTGATGTTCCGCGCCCAGAGCGTGCACCGCCGCCACTTCGATCCCACCACGGTGGAGACGGCGACGCTGCTCTCCATCAAGACCGGCGGCTGCGCCGAGGATTGCGGCTACTGCTCCCAGAGCGCCCACCACGAGACCGGCCTGAAGGCCACCAAGCTCATGGGCGTGGAAGAGGTGCTGTCGCAGGCCCAGAAGGCCAAGGACGGCGGCGCCACCCGCTTCTGCATGGGCGCCGCCTGGCGCAGCCCCAAGGATCGCGACCTCGACGCCGTCTGCGCCATGATCTCGGGCGTGAAGGCCATGGGCCTTGAAGCCTGCGTGACCCTGGGCATGCTCACCCCGGATCAGGTGACCCGCCTCGGCGCCGCCGGCCTCGACTATTACAACCACAACATCGACACCTCGCCCGCCTTCTACCCCGAGATCGTCACCACCCGGACCATGGACGACCGCCTCGACACCCTCGCCTCGGTGCGGGCGGGCGGCATCCGGCTGTGCACCGGCGGCATCGTCGGCATGGGCGAGAGCGTGGACGACCGCATCGCCATGCTGCTGGTGCTCGCCACCCTCGATCCCCATCCCGAGAGCGTGCCGATCAACATGTGGAATGAGATCGAGGGCACCCCGGTGATGGGCAAGGCCGACAAGCCGGACCCCATCGCCTTCGTGCGCCTGATCGCGCTGGCGCGCCTTCTGATGCCGCAGAGCATCGTGCGCCTCTCCGCCGGCCGGGACGCCATGAGCGACGAGATGCAGGCCCTGTGCTTCCTTGCCGGGGCCAATTCCATCTTCACCGGCGACGTGCTGCTCACCACCGCCAACCCGGAGCGGGACAAGGACGCGGCGCTGTTCGCCCGCCTCGGTATCCGCGCCGCCGCCCCCGCCGCCACGGAGATGCGCTCCGCCGCGGAGTGAAGGCGCGCGACGGCCGCCTCCGGACGCTCGCCGCAGGAGGCATCAGCCTTGCGCGGTCAGCCTCGCGTGGTCAGCCTTGCACGATCTCGGCGCTGGCGCCGATCAGGGCCGGCGCGGCCAGCCGGGCCGGAAGGCGGATGCTGAAAATGGCGCCCTCGGACCCGTTGCGGACCGAGAGGCTGCCGCCGTGGTCGCGGATGATGCCGAAGCTCACCGACAGGCCAAGGCCGGTGCCCTTGCCCGGCGGCTTGGTGGTGAAGAACGGCTGGAAGATGCGCTCCACCACCTCTTCCGGAATGCCGCCACCATTGTCGGCGACCTCGATCAGCACCTGCTCCGGCGCGCCGATCCTCGCCTCGCCGGCGACGCGCACCGCGATGCGGCCGGCGAAGTGCTCGCCCAATGCGGCGCGGCGCTCGTTGATGGCGTCGCGGGCATTCTGCAGCAGGTTGATGATCACCTGCTCCAGCTGGTCCTGGCGGCAGAGCACGTCCGGCAGGTGGGGCTCGGACATGGTGTTCACCTCGATCTCGTCGAGCCGGAAATGGGCACCCACCACCTGCAGCGCGCCCTCCACCGCCTGGGTGGGCTGCGACGGCTGAAGCTGCTCCTCGCTCTTGCGGCCGAAGATGCGCATGTGGTCGATGATGCGGCTCATGCGCACCGTCTGCTGGATGATGCGGTCGAGCTTGCCGGCGAGATGATCGGGCGGCAGCCCCACCTTCAGGCCGGTCAGGGCGTTGGACGCGGCCAGCCGGATGACGCCGAGGGGCTGGTTGATCTCGTGGGCAAGCCCCGTCGCCACCTCGCCGAGGGAGGCAAGCTTCGACATCTGGTAGAGCTTGTTCTCCTCCATCCGCCGCTGGGTGCGGTCCACGGCGAACACCACCATGTCGCCCCCCTGCCCGGGCGATGCGGCGCGATCGATGTCCTGGAGCGGCGCCACCACCATCTCCACTTCCAGCTCGCTGGTGCCGTCGGACAGATGCTCGTCGCGCAGCTGCGGCTCCTTCAGGCCGCGGACCAGGTTGCGAAACCGGCCGCTGGCGAGATAGCGGCGCACCAAGGGTGACAGGGTCGGATCGGCGGCGGTGCCCACCTCGCTGGCGCCGGCTTCGGTGACGTGCATGACGGCGACGCCGGGCACCCGGCTGATGGCTTCGAGCACGTTGGCCTCGCGCTGGCGCGCCAGGGCCTGCACCTCATTGGCCTTCAGCTTTTTCTGCAGTTTCAGGTAGCGCCCGGCCAGAAGCGCGACGATGAACAGCGCCACGGACAGCCCGATCGCCGTGCTCCAGATGGCGGCGCGGAACTCCTTCGACCGCTGCTCCACGGCGGCCAGCGAGTGAGCCACCGTCACCAGGATAGGGTATTTCGTCGAGGCAACGGCGTATCCCACCCGCGCTACGCCGTCGAAGACACTCACTTCGTCATAGACGACCGCCCCGTTCGCGATGGTTTGCCGGAAGGCCCGGCTTGCGGAAACGTCTTCGCCGAAGCTGGTGGCGCGGGCCGCGCGGGCGCGAACGATGCCATCGCGGCCGACGAGGGCGATCAGCATGTCGTCCTCGGTTCGCAGTTGCTTGTAGAAGTCGATGAAGTCGCTGATCGCGTACGACGCAACCGCCACGCCGGCAAACCGGCCTTCCGCGTCGACGAGCGGCCGAGCGAGCGGGATCCCCCACTTCTTCGACAGCAGGCCCAGCACCGGCTTGCCGATGGAGAGCCCCGCATGGACAGCTTCCCTGCCGAGGTAGGCGCGCATGTACTCGCGGCCCGACAGGTCCTTCTGCTCCATGCCGTCGGTGGGCAGGCTGCTGGCGATCAACATCCCCGCCTTGTCGGTGATGGTCACCTGGAGCACGGCCGGAGGCAGGTTGATGCTGCGCAGCATGGTATGAACCTGCACCGGCGAGGCGGATGCGTCATACGTGCTGGCGATATTCAGGAGCAGAAGGTCGACCGGCGCGATGGATTGCTCGAAGCTGCGCAGCAGCAGTGTCGCGGTGCGCCGGGCGTCGGCCACCGCCTCGTCCCGTTCGGCCCGGTCATGCATCTGGTACAGCGCCAGCGCCGCGACGAACGGGATGACGCCGACCAGGACCACGAGGCCGACCAGCATCAGCGTGACCGGATTGACCAGCCCCCGCAAGCCGTCGCCCAGTGCCTCAGGCCCCTTCATCCTTGCCGCCATCCAGTTCCACCAGCGCCGCACACAGGTCCTCGAAGGCCAGCGGCTTGCGAAAGCATCGCACCACGCCGGCCGCGAGCGCCTGTGCGATATCGCCGGGGGCAGCGTGGCCGGTCATCATCAGGAAATCGATCTTGCGCCCGGGAAAGGTCTCTTGAACAGCCTTGATCAGCGTGATGCCATCCATGTCGGGCATGCGCATGTCGGTGAGGATGACGCGGATGGCGGGGTCGCGGCGGAGCGTATCGATGGCCTCGGCGCCCCGCCCCACCGAAATGGTGGCGTGGCCGAGAAAACCCAGTGCCTCGACCAGTTCGTCGAGGTATTCGGGCTCGTCATCGATGACAAGAACCTGGTCCATGCGACACCGCTCAAGACCAACTCCGGCCATCCGCGCCGGATATCATCAGGTTGAACCGACCTGAACGGGCATGAACAACGCAACGAGGCAGACCTTGCAGCCCCATTACGATGCCATCTGATCACAACGCTGCCCTGAGCTCCGCGAGACCGGAATGCACTGCACAGCACGACCAAGATACCGTCAAGGCGAATTGATTTCATTTTGGATTGAATTAGAGACACACTTCAACCAGAAGCCGAAAGAACAGGCGCCGCGATAGCGGCCTGCTTGCCCTTCAGGCTGGACTCGGCCATCGCCGTACGGGGATCGCTGGAGGAGAAGATGGACGGGCGGACCGAAACAGCCCCGCGTGTTCTGCTGGTGGACGATGATCCCGACGTGCTCATCGAGTTGCAGGAGGGCCTCGGCATGCTGGGCATCGCCGCCCTGACCGCCGGCACCGCGGTCGAGGCGCTCGACCTGGTCCGGCTCAATGACGACCTGCAGGTCATCGTCACCGACCTGGAAATGCCACGCATCGACGGCATCGAACTGCTGCAGAAGCTCTCGACACGGCGGCGCAAGCATCCCATGGCCGCCATCGTCATCACCGGCCACGCCTCCCTCGACCGTGCCGTCGGGGCGTTGCGGCTGCATGCGGTGGACTTTCTGCAGAAGCCGCTGGCCGCGGAGGAGGTTGCCCACGCCATCACCCGCGCCTTCGCGCTGGTGGAGGACGAGGCCGGCTCCGGAGACGAAGCGGCGGCGACGGGCCACATCGCCCGCCCCGTTTCCCCGCGCGCCCAATATCTCCGCGTATTGGTCGCCGCCCGCGCCGACCGCGACTCGCTCTTCCAGGCGGGCCTGTTTTCCGACCCCGCCTGGGAGATGATGCTTGATCTGGCGGTAGCGGAAGCGAGCCAGCGGCCCATCTCGGTCACCAGCCTGTGCATCGCCTCCGGCGCGCCCACCACCACCGCCCTGCGCCGCATCGACGACCTGGAGGCGGCGGGGCTCGTGACCCGCGTTCCCGACGCTTGCGACCGGCGGCGCATCATCGTCCACCTCACCGATCTGGGGCGCGAGCGCATGGAGGCCTTCGTGCGCCGGCAGGCCGAGCGCTTCGGCATAAGGCTGGATTGAGACCTGGCATCGTCGGCCCGCGCCTGCGGACCATCGGATATGGGAGCGCCTCGCTCCGAGAGCCGGAACGGGCCGGATGGCACCGCATGCGGCCACCACCCGACCCGCCCACCCCGTGCCGGTCAGGGCTTGACACGGGATCCCGACTAGTACGCCCGGCGCTTCCGAAGACGGCTCGGCGTGACCCGGATCGATATGGAACGGATCTAGCACGCACAACTGGGAAACAAATTGGGAGACTGATCCAAATGGGATCGAATCCGCCGCGCCCCGCTCCGGCATGGAGCGGGATTCGCCGCTCTCGGAATACGCCATGTGGGCAGGAACCGGCGTCGCCGGGCAGAGCGTGGTGATTCGCGCCCTATCGCGCCGATTCGCACGCCCTTCTGGCCTTGTGCGTCCGCGAGATCACGCCCGGATTCCGGCCTCGACGGTCGAGGCGGCGCGTGCGGTCAGCGCATATGCGGGGCAGGGTATATGCGGGGGAAGTGGTGGAGCCAGGCGGAATCGAACCGCCGACCTCTTGAATGCCATTCAAGCGCTCTCCCAACTGAGCTATGGCCCCACGCGGGGAAGCGTGGTCGCGTCCGGGACGATCCGGGCGAAAACCCGAGCCGCGTGCCGCACGCTTATGGGAAATTTGGTGGAGCCAGGCGGAATCGAACCGCCGACCTCTTGAATGCCATTCAAGCGCTCTCCCAACTGAGCTATGGCCCCACTGAACCGCGGCCTGCGCGCAGGACGCCCCGTTGGGAGGAGCGCCGGATCTGCGTGCCGGGAAATCCGCGGCGGATGCTTGGTGAACCTTGATCGTGAAACCAGGTCCGCCGAGCGAGAGCGGCCTTTAAGCACAGGCCGCGTCGGGTATCAAGCCTCTTCGTCGTCCTCGAGGCCCTCACCGATGAGATCGGAGACGTCGTCCCCATCATCTTCATCTTCTTCGAGGAAGGTGTCGTCGTCACCGGCCTCGATGTCGTCGTCCACGTCCACATCGTCGCCCACGACCACCTTGGCGGGAGCGGAGGCTTCCTCATCCGCTTCCTCGAGGCTGATGACCTCGGCCTCGGTGTCCTCGGCTTCAACCTCCTCGACCGCACCACGCGGCTCGGCTCGGCTCGAGCCGCGGACGGCGGGCTCGAAATAGGATCGCGGATAGGACTCCCCCGTGAACGGCGACACGACGGGGTCCTTATTCAGGTCGTAGAACTTGCGCCCCGTAACAGGACAGATGCGCTTCGTGCCGAGTTCAGCTTTCGCCACGGCAAAGATCCTCGGAAGGGCTAAACAGGAGCGTGCTCCATTGGCGCCAGACGTATCCCCTGTCAAGGCCCGATCATCAGCCGGGCGCGGGGCGGTGACGCCTCGCCGCGCCCTGTGCTAGAGCACGCGCCGGTCGGCTTGCACGGCGAGGCGACCGGATCCGGCTTTTCGCAAGCCGGCCTATACAACAAGAATCCGTCGCCCCGGACGTCATCGATTAAGACGCCAACGCTTGAGGAAGGCCCCCATGTCCGCCACCCGCAGCGCCGCTCCCGCCTCCGGCCACGGCGACGGCCCGGCTCAGCCCGCGACCGCCCTTCGCTCCCCCGCGCTCACCGGCCGCGTGCGTGTCCCCGGTGACAAGTCCGTGTCCCACCGCGCGCTGATCTTCGGCCTGTTCGCGGAGGGTATCACCCGCATCACCGGCCTGCTGGAAGGCGAGGACGTGCTGAACACCGCCAAGGCCTGCGCCGCGCTCGGCGCGCGCGTCACCCGCCGCGGCCCCGGCGAGTGGGAGGTGGAGGGCGCCGGCGCCGACGGGCTGTCCAGCCCCGCCGCCCCGCTGGATTTCGGCAATTCCGGTACCGGCGTGCGCCTCATGATGGGCGCGGTGGCCGGGCAGGACGTGACCGCCACCTTCGACGGCGACGCCAGCCTCAGGCGGCGCCCGATGAAGCGCGTGCTGGACCCGCTCACCGCCATGGGGGTGGAGATCGTGGACAGCGCCGAGGGCGGGCGCCTGCCCCTCACCCTCAAGGGCAGCGACAGGACGAAGGCCATCACCTACGAAACCCCCATGCCGTCGGCGCAGGTGAAGTCCGCCGTGCTGCTGGCCGGGCTCGGCGCCGCCGGCGAGACCGTGGTGATCGAGCGCGAGGCCACCCGCGACCACACCGAGCGCATGCTCGCCCATTTCGGCGCCGACGTGCGGGTGGAACCCCACGGCGCCCACGGCCGCCGCATCGCCCTGAAGGGCCGGCCGACGCTCGTGGCCGCGCCGGTGGACGTGCCGGCCGACCCCTCCTCCGCCGCCTTCCCGCTGGTGGCGGCGCTGATCGTGCCCGGCTCCGACGTGACCTTGACCGACGTGATGATGAACCCGCTGCGCACCGGCCTCATCACCACGCTGCTGGAAATGGGCGCCAGCATCGAGGTGGTGGCCGAGCGCACCGAGGGCGGCGAGCGCGTCGCCGACCTGCGCGTGCGCCATTCCCGCCTGAAGGGCGTGGAGGTGCCGCCCGAGCGGGCGCCGGCCATGATCGACGAATATCCCATCCTCGCCGTGGCCGCCGCCTTTGCCGAGGGCGTCACCGCCATGCGCGGCCTCTCCGAGCTCAGGGTGAAGGAAAGCGATCGCCTGGCGGCGGTGGCAGACGGCCTTGCCGCCTGCGGCGTGGCCCATGAGGTGGTGGGGGACGACCTGCTCGTGACCGGCGCCACCACGGTCAAGGGCGGCGGTCCGGTCGCCACCCACATGGATCACCGCATCGCCATGTCGTTCCTGGTGCTGGGCCTTGCCAGCGAGCAGGGCGTGAGCGTGGACGACGTGGCCTTCATCGCCACCTCCTTCCCCACCTTCATGCCCATGATGCGCGGCCTCGGCGCCGTCATTTCGTGAAGTGACAGCCGTGGTCATCGCCATCGACGGGCCGGCGGCCTCCGGCAAGGGCACGCTGGCCCGCCGGCTCGCCGCTTATTACGGCCTGCCCCACCTCGACACCGGCCTGCTCTACCGGGCCGTGGGCGCCATCGTGCTGGCGCAGGGGCAGCTTCAGGACGAAGCGGCCTCGGTGGAGGCGGCGCGGACGCTGGACGTGGCCACGCTCGATCCCGAGGCCCTGCGCACGGCGGAGCTGGGCGAGGCGGCTTCGGTGGTGGCGGCGCGCGGCGGCGTGCGCGCCGCGCTGCTGGATCTCCAGCACCGATTCGCCGCCCAGCCCGGCGGTGCGGTACTGGACGGGCGGGACATCGGCACCGTCATTTGTCCAAAGGCACAGGCCAAGCTGTTCGTCACCGCCTCGCCGGAGGTGCGCGCCGAGCGGCGCCACCGCGAATTGATCGGGCGGGGCGAGGACGTGGCCTACGAGACGGTTCTGGCAGACATCCGCAAGCGCGACGAGCGTGATTCGGCCCGCGCCGCAGCCCCGCTGGTGCAGGCGGACGACGCGGTTCTGCTCGATACCTCGGCGCTGGATATCGCCCAGGCGTTCGCGGCAGCCCTCGCCATCGTGGAGGCGCGACGGGCCGGGCGGTGAAGCATCACACCTTCAGCCGGTCGAAGGTGCGCGCCATCTCCTCGCGGCTCACATGGTCGATCATGGCGGGCTCGAACACGTCCGTGCCGGCGGCGAAGGCCGCCTCTGCATCAGGCCGCTCCAGGGCGATCCGCAGCGCCGCCACCAGATCATAGAGCGCCCACGGGTGGCCGGTGTCGCGCAGCGCCGATTGCAGCGCGCCCTGCACCAGCGCCCGCACGGTGCGATGGGATTCGGAGACCGGAACCTCGTCGGCCTCCCCTTCCAGCGCGGCGACGCAGGCCTCCTCGTTGAAGGAGACGTGGCCCCGGCACGCCAGCGGGCGCACCGGATAGATCACGCAGATGCCTTCCACGAGAAACGGGCATTCGCGCCCCAGCGCCATGGTGCCGGCGGCCTCCGGCGCGATGGCGGCGGCGGCGGCGAGGCGCGCGGGCAGATCGATGCCCACCTTGCGGAAGCCGTCCGCCATGGCCCGCACGTAGCGCGCCACCATCAGCACCTCGGGCGCGGTGGCCACCACCTGGATCCGGCAGCAGGTGCCGCACCCCTTGCGGCAGGCCAGCGGCGGCAGGTCCCGGGTCTGCTCCGCCACATTGTGCTCGTAGCTGGAAAAGGCCTGCATCCAGATGCGGTCGAGCAGATTTGGCGCGCCCTTGTTGGCAGCGAGCGTGGTGCCGAAGGCTTCGTGCTGGGCGCGGAAAAACAGGGCCGGCCCGGCCTCTTCGCGCCCATCCTCCGCCTGCCCCTCAGAAGCGATCGCCACGGCAAGCCTCCAAAAATGCCATCCACCCGCAACGGGCGCCGCGCCACGCTCCCCAAGATGGGAAGCCGGCGCATTGAGATGGAACAAGCTATGTTTCGTTGGATATAACGATCAACATAGGGAAACTGCGTAGGACGCTTGGGGGGTTGCGGGACCGTCACGAAAGGGGAGAGCCCGCACCGGCGCGGTGCGGGCTCTCCGGCATCTTAGAAGAAGGTGCCGACCACGCTGGTGTGCTCCACCGACGGCGGGTTGGCGAAATGGGGGCTGGCGAGGCGGCGCCATTCCTGGAACTCGGGCGAGTTGCGGAAGTGGACCATGTGGTCTTCCACCGTGTCCCAGGTCACCACGAGATAATAGCGGCTGGGCGATTCCACCGAGCGCTGCAGCGACAGGCCGCGGCAGCCGCGCGACTTCTGGAAGAAGGGGGCAGCTTCCTTCACTCCGGCCTCGAAGGCGGCTTCCGAGCCTTCCTTGATGTCCAGCGTGGCGATCTCATAGACCATGATGTTTTCCTTCACAGCGACGGCCCGTCCGCGCCGCCGCGCGGGACATTAAGGCTTCGCCCCGCCGAGGCAAGATTGCCCGGCACCGGCCCGCAAGCCTGCCAATGCACTTGCCAACACACTTGCCAAGCCGGGAGGGAAGAGGCAAACCCGCACCATCATTGCGAAACACGAGCTTTGCCATGGCCCATTGGCTCTATAAGTCCGAACCCTTCAAATGGTCGTGGGACATGCAGGTAAAGGCCGGCGCCAAGGGCACCCACTGGGACGGGGTGCGCAACCACCTCGCCAAGCAGCAGCTGCTGGCCATGAAGAAGGGCGACCGGGGCTTCTTCTACCATTCCAACGAGGGCAAGGAGATCGTCGGCATCGTGGAGGTCATCAAGGAGGCCTATCCCGACCCCTCCGACCCCTCCGGCAAATTCTTCATGGTGGACATCAAGGCGGTGAAGCCGCTGAAGACCCCGGTGACGCTCGCCGCCGTCAAGGCCGAGCCTAGGCTTCAGGAGATGGCGCTCATCAAGTTCTCCCGCCTGTCGGTGCAGCCGGTGAGCGACGAGGAATGGGACATCGTCTGCGGGATGGGCGGGGTGTGAGAGCGCCCATCGCCGACCCGCTCGCCTTCATCCGCGCCGAAACCCGCCTCAACCCGGTGCCGCTGGTGCCGGAAATCTCGCTCCATGTGGCCGACGAGGCCGTGCCCCTCTGGCAGCGCACCGAGGAGGAACTGGGCGAGATGGGCCTGCCGCCGCCGTTCTGGGCCTTCGCCTGGGCCGGCGGGCAGGCGCTGGCCCGCCACGTGCTCGACCATCCCGAAGCGGTGGCGGGCCGGACCGTGCTGGATTTCGCCTCCGGCTCCGGCCTCGTGGGCATCGCCGCCATGAAGGCGGGGGCGGCGGCCGTCACCTGCGCCGACATCGACCCGTTCGCCCGCGCCGCCATCGGTCTCAACGGGCAGGCCAACGGCGTGGTGCTCACCGCCGCTGAGCAGGACCTCATCGGCACGGACGAAGGCTGGGATACCGTGCTCGCCGGCGATATCGCCTATGAGAAGGACCTCTCCGCGCGGGTGTTCGACTGGCTGCTGGCCCTCAGCGCGCGCGGCGCCACCGTGCTCATCGGCGATCCCGGCCGCACCTATTTGCCGAAGGACCGGCTGGAGCATCTCGCCGAATACAGCGTGCCGGTGACCCGGGAGCTGGAGGACATGGAGATCAAGCGCACCAGCGTCTGGCGCCCCAGAGAGGGTTAAGCCTCACACCGCTCAGCACGGCCCCTCCGGCTTGCTGCAGAAGGCCCTGTGCAGCGCCTCGATGATATGGAGCACCTCCTCGCGGGCGATGCGGTAGTGCACGCTCGTGCCCTCGCGCCGCGCCTCCACCAGCCCGTCGGCCCGCAGGCGCATGAGCTGCTGCGACATGGGCACCTGCTCGATGCCCAGTTCGTCCCGCAATTGGCCCACCGACTTTTCCCCGCTGCCCAGGGAGCACAGCACCAGAAGGCGCTGGGGATGGGAGAGGCTGCGCATCAGCTCGGCCGCCCGTTCCGAAGCGGGCATCATATCAACAACATTCATGATCTTGAATTTATAATGTTTGAATGTTAAGTGCAAACGAACACGCACGGGCACGGGGCTCGCGCGTTTTCAAGGGAACAAGATAATGTCGGTTGATCGCGCCGTCATGCTGTTTGCCGGGTTTATGGTCCTGGCCTCCCTCGGCCTCGGCCTTTTCGTGTCACCGTACTGGTTCTGGCTCACCGCCTTCGTGGGCGCGAACCTGATGCAGGCGTCCATCACCGGCTTCTGCCCGGCCGCCATGGTGCTGAAGAAGCTGGGCCTGAAGCCCGGCGTCGCCTTCTCCTGAGCCCGCGCCCGGCGCCGGCCGGGCTGAAGAGACCTTAAGATGCACCTGCCCTCCCTCGCGGTCCTCGCCGCGCTCGTTGCCGCTCCCCTCGCCGCCTCCGCCGCTGCGGCGGAGGATTTCACCGTGCGCCTGGAACAGGTGCCGGAACTGAAAGCCGTGTTCGGCGAGGTGGAGAGCCGCACCGTGGTGCCCGCCCGCGCCCGCATCGGCGGCACCCTCAGAACGGTGTCGGTCACCGAGGGCAGCCAGGTGAAGGAGGGCGACGAGATCGCCCTGGTGGTGGACGACAAGCTCGCCCTCACCCTCAATGCCGCGGACGCCAAGATCAAGGAGCTGCGGTCCCAGCTCGAGAACGCCCGCGTCGAGCTGGACCGCACCCAGCAGCTGGTGGCCAAGGGCGTCGCCAGCCAGAGCCGGCTCGACACCGGCAAGACCCAGTTCGACGTGGCCACCAACCAGGTCACCGCCGCCGAGGCCGACCGCGCCGTGGTGCTCCAGCGTGCCCGTGAGGGCGCCGTGCTGGCCCCGGCGGACGGACGCGTCCTCACCGTTCCGGTGACGCCGGGCAGCGTGGTGCTGGCCGGCGACGAGATCGCCCGCATCGCCTCCGGCCCCTATTACCTGCGCCTCAGCCTGCCCGAGCGCCACGCCGCCGACATCCGCGAGGGCGGCACGGTCCGCATCGGCCGGCGCGGCATCACGCAGGATACGGCCGGGACGCCGGCCACCGCCCGCCTTGGCCGGGTGGTGAAGGTCTATCCGGAGATCACCGCCGGCCGCGTCATGGCCGACGTGGAGGTGGACGGCCTCGGCGACTATTTCGTCAACGAGCGCACTTTGGTGTGGGTGGAGATCGGCCGCCGCGCCGTGCTCGCCATCCCTCCTGCCTTGGTCTCGACCCGCCACGGCATCGACTATGTGCGCGTTGCCACGCCGCGCGGGGCGCTCGATGTGCCCGTGGTGCTGGGCGCCCGCCTCACCGACGCTGCCGGGGAGCGGGTGGAGGTGCTCACCGGCCTTGCCGACGGCGACAAGATCCAGGCGCCGGGGCACTGACATGACCAGCAAGACCTCCTCCCTCGGCCTCGCCGGCGTGCTGACGCGCGCCTTCATCACCTCGCCGCTGACGCCGCTGCTGCTCATCGCCGCCTTCGCCTTCGGCCTCATCGCGCTCATCACCCTGCCGCGCGAGGAGGAGCCGCAGATCTCCGTGCCGATGGTGGACATCTCCGTCTCGGCCCAGGGCCTGAAGGCGGAAGACGCGGTGAAGCTCGTGACCGAGCCGCTGGAAACCATCGTCAAGGCCATCGACGGGGTGGAGCACGTCTATTCCACCACCCAGGACGACGGCGTCATCGTCACCGCCCGCTTCCTCACCGGCACCAGTCCGGATGCCGCCATCCTGCGCGTGCACGAGAAGGTGCGGGCCAATCTCGATCGCATCCCCGTGGGGATCACCGAGCCTCTCATTGTCGGGCGCTCCATCGACGACGTGGCCATCCTCGTCCTCACCCTGACCCCCAAGCCCGAGGCGGCGGAGCGCTGGAATGCCAACGCCCTCACCCGCGTCGCCCGCGAGCTTCAGGCCGACATCGCCAAGCTTCCCGACATCGGCCTCACCTACATGGTGGGGGAGCAGCCGGAACAGATCCGCGTCGCGCCCGATCCCGAGCGGCTTTCGCTCTATGGCATCACGCTGGCCCAGCTCGCCGGCAAGCTCGAAGGCGCCAACCGCACCTTCAACACCGGCACAGTGCGCGAGGCCGCATCCCAGCGCACCCTCGTCGCCGGCCAGACGCTCCAGACCCCGGCGGAAATCGGCAACATCCTCGTCACCGCCCGCGACGGCCGCCCGGTCTATGTGCGCGACGTGGCTCAGGTGACCCTTGCCACCGACACCGCCGAGACCCGCGTGTTCCATGTGGCGAAGACGGCGGATGGCCTTGCGCGCCGGCCCGCCGTGTCGCTCGCCATCGCCAAGCGGCCCGGCACCAATGCGGTGGTGATCGCCGATGCCGTCCTGCGCCAGATCGAGTCCGCCCATGGCGGCATGCTGCCGGCGGACGTGGAGGTGCAGGTCACCCGCAATTACGGCGAGAGCGCCAACGAGAAGGCCAACGAGCTGCTGCTGCATCTCGGCCTCGCCACCGTGTCCATCGTGGTGCTGGTGGGCTTTGCCATCGGCCGGCGCGAGGCGCTGGTGGTGGCGGTGGTGATCCCCACCACCATCCTGCTCACCCTCTTCGCCGCCCGGCTCATGGGCTACACCCTGAACCGGGTGAGCCTGTTCGCTCTCATCTTCTCCATCGGCATCCTGGTGGACGACGCCATCGTCGTCATCGAGAACATCGCCAGGCACTGGGCCATGAAGGATGGCCGCACCCGCGCGCAGGCCGCCATCGATGCGGTGGCGGAGGTGGGCAACCCCACCATCGTGGCGACGCTGACTGTGGTGGCGGCGCTGCTGCCCATGCTGTTCGTGTCAGGCATGATGGGCCCCTACATGAGCCCCATCCCGGCCAATGCCTCGGCGGCCATGGTGTTTTCCTTCTTCGTCGCGGTGGTGCTCACCCCCTGGCTGATGCTGAAGCTCGCCGGCCGCGACACCGGCACCCCCGTCCATGCCGAGGCGGCGGATGGCGGGCGGCTGGGGCGCTTCTATCGCCGCGTGGCCGCGCCCATCCTCGCCTCGCGGGCGCGCTCGGGGGCCTTCCTCGCCGTGGTGGGGGTGGCGACACTGGCTTCGCTGAGCCTGTTCTACACCCACGGCGTGACGGTGAAGCTGCTGCCCTTCGACGACAAGACCGAGCTGGCCGTCATCCTCGACCTGCCCGCCGACACCTCGGTGGAGACCACCAACCGCACCCTGCAGGACATGGTGACCGCGCTGGCCGATCTGCCGGAAGCGGTCGCGTTCCAGACCCACGCGGGCACCGCCGCGCCCTTCAACTTCAACGGGCTGGTGCGCCATTACGGGCTCAGGTCCGCCCCCCGGCAGGGCGACATCGAGATCACCCTCCAGCCCAAGGGCGCGCGCAGCCGGGCGAGCCACACCATCGCCCTCGACGTGCGCCGGCGGCTGAAGGCCATCCCCCTGCCCGCCGGCAGCGCGCTGAAGGTGGTGGAGCCGCCTCCCGGCCCGCCGGTGCTGGCGACCCTGCTGGCCGAGATCTACGGCCCGGACCCGGACACCCGCCGCGCCGTCGCCCGCAAGGTGCGCGCGGCGTTCGAGAGCGTGCCCTATATCGTGGACGTGGACGACAGCTTCGGCACGCCCGGCGAGCGGGTGCGCCTTGCCATCGACCAGGACAACCTCGAATTCTACAAGGTGGAGCAGGCGGACGTTTACGACGCCATCCGCTCCGTCTTCACCGGGGCGACCCTGGGCTATTCCCATCGCGGCGGCGGGCGCGCGCCCATTCCCATCCGCCTTGCCTTGCCCAAGGGCGAGCAGGCGGTGGACCCGCGCACCCTCTCCACCCCGGTTCCGGCCAACGCCCTGCCCGGCGGGCGCGGCGTGGTGGAACTGGGCGACGTGGTGCGGGTGGTGCGCGAGCCGGCCTCCTTCCCCATCTTCCGCCATAATGGCCGCGCCGCCGAAATGGTCTCCGCCGACCTCGCCGGGGCCTACGAGGCCCCCGTCTACGGCATGCTGGCGGTGTCGAAGGCGCTGGCGGCGGCGGACTTCGGCGACCTGCCCAAGCCTGAGATCACCCTCCACGGCCAGCCCACCGACGAGAGCCGCCCCACGCTGCTGTGGGACGGAGAATGGGAGGTGACCTATGTGACCTTCCGCGACATGGGCGCGGCGTTCGGCGTGGCCATCCTCGGCATCTATATCCTGGTGGTGGCGCAGTTCGGCTCGTTCAAGCTGCCGCTGGTGATCCTGACGCCGATCCCGCTCACCTTCATCGGCATCATGGCGGGACATTGGCTGTTCGGCGCGCCGTTCTCGGCCACGTCCATGATCGGCTTCATCGCGCTGGCGGGCATCATCGTGCGCAATTCCATCCTGCTGGTGGACTTCATCCGCCACGCCCGCGCGCCGGGCCGCCCGCTCAAGGACGTGCTGCTGGAGGCGGGCGCCATCCGCTTCAAGCCGATCCTGCTCACAGCGCTCGCGGCCATGATCGGGGCGGCGGTGATCCTCACCGACCCCATCTTCCAGGGCCTCGCCCTCTCGCTGCTGTTCGGCCTCGCCTCCTCCACGGCGCTGACGGTGCTGGTGATCCCCGCCATCTACGTGGTGCTGCGCGGCGAACGACAGGCGGCCTGAGGCAAGGCCATGGTGGACAGCGCAGGAATGGCCCGGATTTCGCGCCCCGGGGCGCTTGACAGCATGGGGCCCCAACTCATAAATGGCGCCTCCCACGGATCGGGGCCGTAGCTCAGATGGGAGAGCGCTGCAATCGCACTGCAGAGGTCAGGGGTTCGATTCCCCTCGGCTCCACCAACCCGAATGTCGCCTGAATTTTCTCAATCAAATCAAATAGATGCGAGCAGCGCCACAGACGGTGCGTACCCCGCTTTGTACCCCATCTGTGTACCCCTAACCACCCGGGCCTCAAGAAGCTCGCCTATCGCAAACCCGCCCGCCACAGGTGGCCTCCGGGAGGCGCTGACGGCATCTGCGTGGGGCTGAATCCCGTGTGTGTCCTCGCTAATTCGGACTCTGGTGGCCCCTCTGTGGCGAGCCCAGAGGCCTCGTAATTAGGGCCCACACTAGCCTATACCGGACCGTCCGCGAGATAACATCGCGAGGTAGGTGTGGGCTCCTCTTCCTCGCAGCAGAGCCCCCGGTCGCCACGTTCGACCGCCCCGGCTCTGCGGCTCTATCGGAACCTCACCTTGACCAATCCTTCGTCCGCCGGCCTTCGGCGGCGCCCGGCCGTGCTCGGCCAAAAAATCCGCGACGCCCTCACCTCCTGGACGGTCTGTTCAGCTCTTCCCCCCGCCCTGGTGCTCTTCGGCCCCTACGGCCTCGCCGCCGTCATCGCGCTGACCGGAGGCCCGGCATGATCGCCGCCCACACGGATGGCTCCTGCCTTGGCAATCCCGGCCCGGGCGGCTGGGCGGGTGTGATCCTCGACGCCGACGGCACCGCCCGCACCCTCACCGGCTTCGCGCCCGACACCACGAACAACCGCATGGAACTGACGGCCGCTCTCATGGCGCTCGGGGCACTGCCCGCCGACGTTCCGTCCGTGCTGTTCTGCGATAGCGAATACGTCGTGAAGGGCTTGAACACTTGGCTGGCGTCCCGGGAGCGGCGTGGCTGGAAGACCGCACAGGACAAGCCCGTCGCCAATGCCGACCTCTGGCGCCAGCTCAGCGCGGCGAAGGTGGAACGGCCCCTCGCCGAAATCCGCTGGGTGCGCGGTCACGCCGGCAACACCATGAACGAGACCGTCGATCGGCTGGCGCGAGCCGAAGCCGAGAAGGCCAAGCTCTCCGTGCGTCGCGGTGGTGGCGTACCCTCCCTCGAACCCGAAGCGCCCGCTCCGTTCGGCCGCTTGGTAAGAACGGCGCGATGGCGAACGCAAAATCTCCCGTCGACGGTCTCCCCACGGAGGCCGCCGGCACCTCCACCGACGCCCTGGTCGACATCGCCGACATCATCACCCGTGCTGACTGGCAAGTGCGGGTCCGGATCGATGAGGCCACGGTGCGCAGCTACGCTGGCATCATGCGCGGCGGTGGTGCCATGCCTCCCGTCTCCATCGCTCGGATCGACGGAGCGCTCTACCTCGTAGACGGCTGGCACCGTCTGGAGGCCGCCAAGCTCAACGGCGAGACCTTTATCGACGCTTCCGTCGCTGACATGAGCGAGAAGGAGGCACGGTGGGCCGCCGCGCAGGCGACCTCACCCATGGCCTGCCCCTGAAATCCCGAGAGCTGCGGGCGGTTTTCAAGGCCTATGTGGGCTCGGGACGCCATCGTGACGGCGTGCGGTTCAGGTCCTATCGGGAGATCGCCGTCGACCTCGCGAGCCGTGTTAGCCACACCACGATCCGGAACTGGATGGAGCAGGACTTCCCGTCCGTGTTCGCGGCCATGGGCGGAACTGAGCCGATCGCGGACGCAGGAGGCGCACGGGATATCCCGTCCACAATCACACCGCTGTCCCGGGCAAAGGCCAGCCTCGATCAGGCAGCCGCGGAAGCCCGGCGGCTCTTGCCGGAGGAACGCCAGGACCTGTTGGAGCACCTACGACAGGTTCGGAGGCTCGTCGCCGACGCACAGCCCTGGAAGCCGGAGGAAGACGACAACCCCGACTTCTGAACGGATTCCCGACGGCTGTTCAATTTGAACACCTGCAGTCAACACGACAGGCCGCAAGCCGTGCAGCACCAAAAGCTTGATGCTGCGCACCCCCGTTTTCCGCGGCTCCTACGCCTTCCAGCCTAAACCGGCGGAAATTTCTGAAAGCCAGTCAATCCGACGATGCTTTGCCGTGCTCCCCCCGTGGCCCCTCGCCATTGGGGGTGCACCCCGGCGAGCTGACGGTGTAGCGGCCCCGCCCTGGGCTTCTTCGATGCTCCGCGACATGCCAAGGCTTCTTCGGGGGCCATACCGAAACCCTCGCCCGAAATCACGGTCCCGAGGCACCGATCCATGCAGGTTTGCGAAGGGCGCTTGACTCATTCCGTAAACAATTGTTATCGGTATGGCCATCACTAGCTTCCCGGAGCCCCTGCCGTGTCCCGCAAGACTGCTCGCCGCGTCGCCCTCTACCTGCGCGTCTCCACCTCCGAACAGACCACAGAGAACCAGCGTCGCGAGCTTCGGGCCGTGGCGGAAAAGGCGGGATGGGAGGTGGTGGCCGTGTTCGAGGATGCCGGCATCTCCGGCGCCAAGGGCCGCGACCAGCGCCCCGGCTACGACGCCATGCTGAAGGCCGTCACCCGCCGCGAGGTGGACATGGTTGCTGCGTGGTCGGTGGACCGGCTGGGCCGTTCGATGGCGGACCTCGTGGCCTTCCTCGGCGAGCTTCACGCCCGCGGCGCCGACCTCTACCTGCACCAGCAAGCCCTCGACACCACCACGCCCTCCGGCCGGGCCATGTTCCAGATGATGGGCGTGTTCGCCGAGTACGAGCGGGCCATGATCCGGGAGCGCGTGAACGCCGGGCTGGCGCGAGCGAAGGCGGAGGGCAAGAAGCTGGGGCGGCCCACCGTGGGGGCCGAGACCGAGGCTCGGATCAAGGAGCTTCGGGCGCATGGAATGGGGATGCTGAAGGTGGCGAAGACGCTTGGAGTGGGGGTGTCGGCGGTGCAGAGGGTGGTCGGGAGCGGGAGCGACCGTCTCACCCGTGACAGCACACAACCGCAGCGTTAGACATTGCCCTACCGTTCTGGAAGATTGAGCAGCGAATGGTCGGCCGGCGAGGGGGGAATGGGCTCGGTCAACTTCGGCTTTCTCGACGCGCACGACGCCAAGCTGTCGGCTTTGGGGGCACTCGGGGAACGCTATTTCCGAGAGGACCCGTCTACGTCGATCGTGAAGCTGCGCCAGTTCGCCGAGCTGACAGCCAAGATCATCGCCGCCCGTCATGCCGCCTATCGCGGGGAACGCGAGACGTTCGATGAGACGCTGAGGCGCCTATCCTACGATCGTGTCATCCCCAAAGAAGTTGCCGATGTGTTCCACGCCTTGCGCAAGGTGGGCAACGCCGCCGTGCACGAGGCCAAAGGCGGCCATGCCGACGCACTGACAGCGCTGAAGCTCGCCCGCTCGCTCGGCGTCTGGTTCCACCGCACCTACGCGCGGCTGCCCAATTTCAATCCCGGCCCTTTTGTGCCTCCGCCGGAGCCGACAGATGCCTCGGCGCCCCTGCGTGACGAGATCGAGGCGCTACGCCGCAGAGTGGCCGAAAGCGAAGATGCTGCCGCGGCTGCACGCCGGGAGGCCGAAGAGCATGCCCGCGCCCGCGAGACGCTGGATGAGCGACTGAGGCGGGAGGCCGAGGAGAGGGCGGCCTGGGAGCAACTCGCCCAGGAGACGGAGGCTCAAAAGACCGCCATTGCCGAAAAGCTGGCGAGCCTTCAGTCGCAAGCCGAGGCCGCCCCGCGACAAGAGGCAGTGGAGCTTGTGGAACGCGGCGAAGAGGCCGCCGCCCGGCTTGAACTCGACGAAGCGGAGACCCGCGCCCTTATCGACCAGCAGCTTCGGGACAGGGGCTGGGAGGCCGATACGAAGGCCTTGCGCCACAGCGCGGGCGTTCGTCCGGCAAAGGGCCGCAACACGGCCATCGCCGAATGGCCGACTGCAAACGGACGGGCTGATTATGCCTTGTTTGTCGGCACCACTCTCGTTGGTGTGGTGGAGGCCAAGCGCCAGCGCAAGAGTGTCTCGGGTGCCATCGACCAATCCGAGCGCTATTCCATCGGCATCCGCGATGGCGACGAATTCATTTATGCCGGCGGCCCGTGGAACGACCACCGCGTGCCATTCGTCTTCGCGGCAAACGGCCGCTCCTACCTGAAGCAGATCGAGACCGAGAGCGGCATCTGGTTTCGCGACACGCGACGGAGCGCGAACCACCGCCGTGCCCTGGTGGACTGGCCCACGCCCGAAGGCCTCACCGGCCAACTGGAGGTCGATCAAGACACGGCAGACGCTGCCCTCAATGCTCAGCCCTTCGTCTTCGGCTTCCCTCTGCGCCACTATCAGGAGAGCGCCATCCGGGCGGTGGAGGAGGCGCTGGCGAACGAGCGTCGCTCCATGCTGGTGGCCATGGCGACGGGGACCGGCAAGACCAAGCTCGCTATTGCCCTGCTCTATCGGCTGTTGTCGGCCAAGCGCTTCCGCCGCATCTGCTTCGTGGTGGACCGTTCCGCGCTCGGGCACCAGACCGAGGGCGAGTTCTCAACCACCAAGGTTGTGTCGGGTAAGACGTTCGCGGAAATCTTCGGGCTGAAAGGCCTCGACGACGTGACACCCGATCTGGAAACGAAGGTCCACATCTGCACCATCCAGGGGCTGGTCAAGCGGGTGCTCTACGCGGCGGACGGGTCCGAGGCGCCGCCTATCGACCAGTATGACCTCATGGTCATCGACGAATGCCACCGCGGCTACTTGCTCGATCGTGAGCTGTCCGACCCCGAACTGGGCTTCCGGGACGAAACCGACTACATATCCAAATATCGGCGCGTGCTGGAATATTTCGACGCGGTGAAGATCGGCCTCACCGCCACCCCGGCACTGCACACCACGGACATCTTCGGCGAGCCGATCTTTCGCTATTCCTATCGTGAGGCGGTTGTCGACGGCTTCCTCATCGACCATGAGCCCCCGGTGCGGATCGAGACCGCGTTGGCGCGGGCCGGCATTGTCTTCGTGCGGGACGAGCAGCTCGACCTTCTGAACACCCGGACCGGAGAGGTCGACACCGCCACCCTCCCGGACGAAATCCGGTTCGAGGTGGAGCAGTTCAACAAGCAGGTCATCACGCCGGAGTTCAACCGAGTGGTCGCCGAGGAGCTGGCCCGCCACATCGATCCCGCCTTCGAGGGCAAGACCCTGATCTTCGCCGCCACCGATGCCCATGCGGACATGGTGGTGAACGCCATCAAAACCGCCTTTGCGAAGGCCTATGGCGAGATCGACGATGCGGCGGTGAAGAAGATCACCGGCAAAGTGGACAAGGTGCAGGACCTTATCCGCTCATTCCGGAACGACGCCAATCCGAAGATCGCGGTTACGGTGGACCTGCTCACCACCGGCATCGACGTGCCGAAGATCGTGAACCTCGTCTTCCTGCGCCGGGTGAACAGCCGCATTCTCTATGAGCAGATGATCGGCCGGGCCACGCGCCGCTGCGACGAGATCGGCAAGGAGGTTTTCCGCATCTTCGACGCGGTGGACCTCTATCCCCACCTTCAGAACCTCACGGACATGAAGCCCGTGGTGGTCAATCCATCCATCAGCTTCGCCCAGCTCGTCGCGGAGATGCTCGGCGCCACGGATGATGCCCAGCGTGAAACGATCCGCGAGCAAATCGCCGTCAAGCTGCGTCGTCGGCTGCGGAAGATGCCCGAAGAAGCGCGGCAACGCTTCGAGGCGGTGGCGGGCGAGACGCCGCAGCAGATGCTCGATCGCGTCCTGAACGGGGACGCCCCCGCCCTCGCAGCTTGGCTCAAGGATCACTCGGCCATCGGCCCGATCCTCGATTGGCAAACGGACGGCGGCACCCCACCGCTCATTCCCATCTCACCCCATGCAGACGAGGTCGTCGCCGTCACCCGTGGTTATGGTACCGCCGCACGGCCCGAGGATTTCCTCGACAGCTTCACCGCCTTCGTCCGCGACAACATGAACACCATCGCCGCGCTGAAGCTGGTGGTGCAACGGCCCCGCGACCTCACCCGCGCCGACCTCAAGGAATTGCGCCTCGCCCTTGATCGCAAGGGCTATTCGGAAGCGAACCTGCGCCGCGCCTGGGCCGATGCCAAGAATGAGGAGATCGCCGCCTCCATCATCGGCTTCGTGCGACAGGCGGCGATCGGCGACCCCTTGGTGCCCTACACCACCCGCGTGAAGGCGGCGATGCGCACCATCCTGGCGAGCCGCGCCTGGACGGAGCCGCAGAAGACGTGGTTGAAGCGCATCGGCGAGCAGATCGAGAAGGAGGTCGTGGTGGATCGCGAGGCCATCGACACCGGCCAGTTCTCGTCCCATGGCGGGTTCAGCCGATTGAACAAGGTGTTCGGCGGGGAGCTTGAGAGCATCCTCGCTGGGATCAACGAAAAGATGTGGAGTGTTGCATGAGTACTTGGTGCACCACCCTCCTAACGGATCTATACATTTTTCTCGGGCAACTCCTGTCCCCAGAGAAGCTCCACCAGCATTTCGAGACGGCGATCACATCGTGGCCATTCGCGCTGATGATAATCGCCATCGTATTTCGCACCCAGATCGCACACTTAATCTCAACCATGCGACGCTTAAGTTATAAGGATGCAAGTCGCGAACTAAGCGCGAGCTGGGAAGAAGACCTTCAAAACCTAGAGATTATTAAACAAAAAACTGAGACGAGCAAAACACCTCCATCGCCACAATCGACCCACGAGCTCGATCGACTGATGGAGCTTTCAAAAATAAGTAAGCGCAGCGCAATTATTGAGGCATGGCTATCAGTCGAAACAGCGGCCAAAGAGCTGGCAACGACGCCAGACGAAGGCGCCCGTCCGCTCACTTCACCTTTGGCAGTTGAACGCGAGCTTTGGCGCCGGGAACTCATAAGCCCCGGAGAAAGAGAGATGCTCGCTCGCCTCCGCAATCTCCGTAATCAGGCAAGTCATATGAAGGATTTTGACATCGAGGACGAAGATGCCGCGGCGTACATCGACACAGCGCTCTCCTTGGCTGCCCAACTGCATCGCCTGAAAGAAAAACAATGACCTCCTCCACCACCGACATCGTGGCCAAGCTCTGGAGCCTGTGCCATGTGCTCCGCGACGACGGCGTCACCTACAACGAGTATGTGACCGAGCTGACCTTCCTCCTATTCCTCAAGATGCTGGAGGAGACCGGCCACGAGGAGCGGTTGCCGGAGGGCTGGCGCTGGGGCCTCCTCGCGAAGAAGGAGGGCATGGACCAGCTCGACTATTACAAGGCCATGCTGCTCGCCCTCGGCAAGGCGCCCGACAAGCTGGTCGGCGCCATCTTCACCGATGCGCAGACCAAGCTGCGCAAGCCCACGAACCTCAAGGCGCTCACCTCCAGCATCGACCTGCTGGATTGGTTCTCCGCCCGAGAGGAGGGGCTCGGCACCCTCTACGAAGGCCTGCTGGAGAAGAACGCGGCCGACAAGAAATCCGGTGCCGGGCAATATTTCACGCCCCGCCCCCTCATCGATTGCATCGTGCGGCTGATGAAGCCGCAGCCGGGCGAGATCGTGCAGGACCCGGCAGCGGGCACGGCGGGCTTCCTTGTGGCGGCCGATCGCTACATCAAGGACCGCACCGACGACCTCTTCGAGCTGACAGAGGCGCAAGGCTTTTTCCAGCGCAACAATGCCTTCGTCGGCGCCGAACTGGTGCCGGACACCCACCGCCTCTGCCTCATGAACCTGCTTCTGCATGGCATCGAGGGCGGAGTGGAGAGCATGGACACCCTCTCCCCCGATGGCGAGGGGCTGCCGAAGGCGCACCTCATCCTCACCAATCCGCCCTTCGGCACCAAGAAGGGCGGCGGGCGGCCCACGCGCACCGACTTTTCCGTAACGGCGGACACATCCAACAAGCAGCTCGCCTTCGTGGAACACATCGTGCGAAGCCTTCGCCCCGGCGGACGCGCCGCCGTGGTGGTGCCGGACAATGTGCTGTTCGAGGACAACACCGGCCGGCGCCTGCGCTCATGGCTCATGGAGCTGTGCGATCTGCACACCATCCTGCGTCTGCCCACCGGCATCTTCTATGCGCAGGGCGTGAAGACCAACGTGCTGTTCTTCCGGCGCGGTACAAATGACAAGGCCAACATCAAGGCCGTATGGGTTTACGACATGCGGGCCAACATGCCCGCCTTCGGCAAGACGCGACCCCTCACCATCGCCGATTTCGCCGCCTTCGAGGCCGCCTATGGGGATGACCCAAACGGCGGGGCGACGCGGACGGACGAGGGGGAGGAGGGCCGCTGGCGCTGCTTCTCCCGCGCCGCCATCGCCGCACGCAACGACAATCTCGACATCTCCTGGCTGCGCGACACCGAGGCGGAGGCCGAGGAAACCCTGACCGAGCCGGAAGACATCGCCGCCGCCCTCATCGGGCACCTGAAGGCGGCGCTGGAGGAGATCGAGGCTCTGGCGGAAGAGCTGGAGCCGGAGGATGAAGCGGCGGTGCCGGAGGCGGCGGAATGAGTGAAGCGCGGTGGCAAGTTCCCCATTCGTGGCTCTGGGCATCGTTTGGTGAAGTTGCAGACATCGTCGGCGGGGGAACGCCGCCTACCGGAGATGAGGCCAACTTCACCAAGCAAGGAGTTCCGTGGCTCACCCCAGCAGACTTGACGGGATATCGCGAGACCTACATCTCGCGCGGGAGGCGTGATCTTAGCGAAAAGGGTTATCGCGAATCAGCTGCTCGCCTACTACCTAAAGGCACGGTGCTCTTTTCGTCGCGAGCGCCGGTCGGCTATTGCGCCATTGCATCGGAGAATGTCAGCACAAACCAGGGCTTCAAAAGCTTTATTCTGAAAGGCGATATCTCCCCCGAATACGTCCGGCACTACCTTCTGGGATCGACCGAGTACGCAGAAAGCAAAGCGAGCGGGACAACCTTCAAGGAGCTTTCAGGCAGCCGAGCCACAGAGCTTGCGCTGCCTCTCCCACCCCTGCCCGAACAGCGGCGGATCGTGGCGAAGATCGACAGCCTGACGGCCAAGTCCAGACGCGCCCGCGACCACCTCGAGCACATCCCCCGCCTCGTCGAGAAGTACAAACAGGCCATCCTCGCCGCCGCATTTGATGGAAGGCTCACCGAGCTTAGTCCACATGATATTGTTCATCCGGAGCTTGGCGAGCTGATCGAATTTGGCCCCCAGAATGGGTTGTACTTGCCGAAAGATCGATATGGTGAAGGCACCCCAATATTACGCATCCAGAACTATGGATTTAATTTTATAGATGAGCCGACGAATTGGCATAGGGTGACGGTATCTGACGCAATCGCCGCGCAGTTCGCCATGTCTGACGGAGATTTGATTATTAATCGCGTCAACAGCCCGTCGCATCTTGGAAAATCCATGGTCGTGACCAAAGCGATGGCTGGCGCGATATTTGAATCAAACATGATGAGGATCAGGCTCAATGCACTTGCGGAGCCGAAATTTGTGCAGCTTTACCTATCATCATCTCAGGGCCGAGGCAGCCTCACGAAAGACGCGAAATGGGCGGTGAACCAAGCGAGCATCAATCAGGGAGACGTTTCGCGAACCCCTGTGCCACTACCTGGGCTATCAGACCAAATTGCTGTTCTAGATCGCATCGAAACCGCTTTCGCCTGGATCGACCGCCTCGCCGCCGAGGCCACCAGCGCCCGCACCCTCATCGACCGGCTGGATCAGGCCGTGCTCGCAAAAGCCTTCCGAGGCGAGCTGGTGCCGCAGGACCCCGCCGACGAGCCGGCGAGCGTGCTGCTTGAGCGCATCCGGGCAGAGCGCGGCGCGGCTCCCAAGGCCCGGCGCGGGCGGCGGCCGGCGGCGGAGGCGTGAGATGCCCATTCCCGATTATCAGACCCTCATGCTGCCTCTTCTGAAGATCGCTGCCGAGGGCGAGACGCGCATTCCCGAACTGGAAGAGCGCATCTGCAACGACTTCGGCCTGAGCGAGGCGGAGCGGGAGGCGCTGCTCCCCTCCGGCCGGCAGAAGGTGATCCATAATCGCCTGCACTGGTCGAAATTCTACCTCACCCGCGCCGGCCTCATGGACGTGCCGAGCCGCGGCCGCTTCGTGGCCAGCCCCGCCGGGCGCGAGTTGCTCGCGCGGAACCCGCCTCGCATCGACATCCCCTTGCTGGAGACCTATCCGGCCTTCCGCGAGTTCTATCGCAATGCCCGCGAAGGCGCGGGGGAGAACGAAGTCGGCGCCGAGGTGGCGCCGCCGCCCGTCCCCGCCACCGTGACGCCGGAAGAGCAGGTGGAGGCAGCATACGCCGCCCTGCAGGCCGCGCTGCGGCAGGACCTCCTCGCCCGCATCCTCCAGAACCCGCCCGCCTTCTTCGAGCGCGTCATCGTTACCCTGCTCGTGGCCATGGGCTATGGCGGCTCGCACCGCGACGCTGCCCAGCAGCTCGGCCGCAGCGGCGACGGCGGGGTCGATGGCGTCATCAACGAGGACCGCCTCGGCCTTGATCGCGTCTATGTGCAGGCCAAGCGCTATGCCCCCGGCAATGCGGTTGGCCGCCCGGAGGTGCAGGGCTTCGTCGGCAGCCTCGTGGGCCTCGGCGCCACCAAGGGCGTGTTCGTCACCACCTCCGCCTTCAGCACTCAGGCGCGGGATTTCGTGCGCCACCTCACCCAACGCGTCATCCTCATCGACGGCCAGCAACTTGCCGACCTGATGATCGAGCACAACGTCGGCGTCCGCCTCACCCGCGCCGTCGAGTTCAAGCGCCTGGACGAGGACTTCTTCGCCGACGAGGAGTGATTTTCCCGCGTCCGTTTCTGCTGATCTGTTTCTTTGAGAAGGGCGCCCCCGAGCAGCCCAAGCAGGGGAGGCGAATGAGAGCGACTGGACTACGGCTCGCCGGCCACGTCACCACGCTTCTCGCAACTCGCGGCTTCGGGGCTCTTGAGCCACACCCGCTTCTTCTCCTGCGCCTTCGCGATGACCTGTGACCTGTGACCTGTGACCTGTGACCTGAGCCCCTGATCCTCCTCCAGATTTAGGTAGAGTCCGTCGATCATGGAGACGGACGATGCGAGCCTCACGGTTCACAGAGGAACAGATCATTGGGATGCTGAAGGAGCAGGAGGCGGGCGCGAAGACCGCTGAGGTCTGCCGCAAGCACGGCATCTCCTCGGCGACCTTCTACAAGTTCAAGGCCAAGTACGGGGGCATGGATGTGTCCGATGCCCGCCGGCTGAAGGCGCTTGAGGAGGAGAACGCGCGTCTGAAGAAGCTGCTGGCCGAGCAGATGCTGGACAACGCGATCCTGAGGGATGTCAGCTAAAAAAAATGGTGACGCCTGATGCAAGGCGCAAAGCCGTGGCTCATGCCTGTGCCGCGCACGGGGTGGGCCAGCGTCGGGCGTGCCAGGCGCTGGGCGTCGATCGTACCAGCGTGCGCTACCGGAGTGTACGTCCCGATGACGACAGCCTGCGGGAAGCCATGCGGGCCGTGGCCGGTGAGCGCCGTCGCTTCGGCTACCGGCGCATCCATATCATGCTAGGGCGCCAGGGCATCGTCATGAACCAGAAAAAGCTCCGCCGGCTGTATCGGGAAGAGAAGCTTCAGGTCCGTCGGCGCGGAGGGCGCAAGCGCGCGCTTGGCACCCGGCGTCCCATCCTGGTCCCGGATCGGGTCAACGTCCGCTGGAGCCTTGATTTCGTGTCGGATGCCTTCACGGACGGTCGGCGTTTCCGGGTGATGGCCGTCGTCGACGAAACAACGTTCGGCGAAGCCACTTCAGCCGGGAGTGCCTGGCGCTGGTGGCTGACACCTCACTTTCGGGCCTTCGGGTGACGCGCGAGCTCGACGCGCTGCTCGCCATCCGGGGTAGGCCTGCGGCCATCGTTTCCGACAACGGCACGGAGCTGACCTCGATGGCCGTTCTCAAATGGTGCCAGCAGAGCAGCGTCGAATGGCACTACATCGCTCCCGGCAAGCCGATGCAGAACGGCTTCGTCGAGAGCTTCAACGGTCGCTTCCGGGACGAGTGCCTGAACGAGACCCTGTTCTCGAGCTTGGGCCAGGCCCGTTCCGCAATCGCCTCATGGAAGGAGGACTACAACCTGAACCGCCCTCATTCAGCTCTCGGCAATCGATCCCCCGCCGAGTTCGCCGCAACAATCCCACTGGAAAACCAGGCCGCCTGAGGCCACAAATCAACCCTCGGACTCTCCCTCAGACCGGAGGAGAAAAGGGTCTCAGGTCAGCGGTCTTCCACCAACTCGAGACCGTTCGTCGTTTGAACGCTGCAGCGTCACGGTCGGTAATGCGGGATCGGTGGGGGTTGCAGACGTCCTGATCACCCATCTTGGCGTGGAAGCGATAAAAGCCAGGTGACCCGTCCAACCTCGATTCCTTGGAACAATTGCCTCGCATAGATTTCGAAGGTGCGCTCCCAGTATTCGGATGGCACCTGGGCGTGTAGCGTCACCGCAGTCGACGCCGGCATAATCTGCTGCTCAAAGGGCTCGGTTGTTCCTTGCGGACGCATCTCGATGTCCAAGGTGTGCGGTTCGCGTCCGGGATAGGCTTTCAACCCCTTCGCGGGCCGAACGGTATCCGGAACCTCGAGCCACAGCCTGGACTTTGGCGGTAGGTCGGACACCACCTCCACGCTCATGTCGGTGAAGGGTCCGGGCGTCGGGTTGGGCACGTAGAACGGCATTGCAGCCGCCTCTGACGAGCCATGCGGTCTGATGTCGGTGACGTTGAAGTTGCGCCACGCAACATTGTTGTTGACGAGAATAAAGCCGGCAAAATTCTGTATCGGATCGAGCTGCGCGAGGTCTGGTGCAGGGTCATATTGGTGTGAAGCCGTCGCGATGAAGCAGTAGTGACCAGGATTGGGAATAGCAGCTCGCGGCCAAACAATGGGTCCGGTCACCGTAAGCGCATCTCCGGCCGGCACATCCAGGTTGACCGAGCCAATCCGGTTCCAATGCTTCGGCGTGATCAATGAGGCTGGCGGCGACCAGTAGAGCGTGACAGTGCAGCCGTTCGCGGCAACCGACCCCGAATTCCGGACTCGGATATAGCAATAATTGTCGTTGCCAAATGACACGTCCTGGCTCAGCGCCGCATTGCTCTCGGTGCCGCTGCCTTCCCCGTAGGTCGATTGAGGATTAGCAACTGCTGCATTGCGAATGATGATGTCCGGACTGTTTGAGGGGTTTCCGCCGCGAGCCTTTCCCGTGTCTGCCACATCATCTCGGATATAGACCTCGGGGAGCAGGCGAAAAACGCTGGAGATGATGCGCTGGAGGTCAGGCATGACGCCAATTCGGTCAACCGCGGGACTAGCCGAACTGGTATTGAGTGTTCGATCGGAGAGGATCGCGCGAAGAAAGCTCGGCATGAAGGGTGTGTTGTCGACCTGTACCTTAATGCCCTGCAACGCCAGCGCCGCACCGGTCACGATCGGAGAGGCGCTGGACGTCCCGTTGAACACGGACGTGTACAGGCTCGTAGACCCGCTGGTGTCCGAATAGGTCGTGGTTACGTTCTCCCCCCAGCCATAACAGTCGACGCGACTGCCGAAATTAGAAAAGGACAGCCTTGAGTGAAGAAATCCAGATGAACCAGCACCGACCACTAGAGCACCGGAATCCTTGAAGCCTGCGTCGCCGCGAAGGAAGATCGGAACCCCTCCCGGGCGATACGTATCAAGGTCATAGCTCCCGTTTCCCGCCGCCTCGACCACAAGGTGGCCAAGTTGGGTCGCAAGCCGAATGGCGTTGAATACGTCGGGCGCAGCCTCCACGATCATGTTTGAAATGCCGTCGTAGCTGATCCATTGCTGCTCGATGAGAATGACACCGATTACATTGAGCGTGGAAGTGAGGTGCGAGACTGCTGCCACGATAGCGTCGCCGACCTGCCCCGTGCCAGCTGAGGAAACGGATACCGACCCCAGATTGGGGACGATTCCAACACAGCCGATCGCATTGTCGACGGCGCAGATCTCTCCGAGAACGGCAGTGCCGTGAAACGCGGACGCGGCAGAGCTGCTGCCATGGATGAGTGTCACACCTTTTGCCGCCAGATCCTCGTGATTAAGTGTCCAGCCCTGCTCTACGTCGACAAAATGCTGACCCTTGCCGTCGCCCCCGGCCAGAGTCCAACCAAAGACCGCATTGATGCCCTCCGGCGCAGCCTGCAGGTAGCGCTGCTGCGGGAACCTTGGATCGTTGTTTGGTGTGACGGGGTCGCTTGCCATCGGCTCGGGAAAGGCCAGTTCAATATCCGCCCAGGACAGCAGTGCGCCAACTAAGGCACGTACGTCAGCGCCTTCCTGGGCTTGCACCACGTAAAACGACGTGAGTGCGCCAGGCATCTCCGCGCGGCGCTCCAAGGCTTCTACCTGTTCAGCGGGCAGTGCCTTAAAGCGAGGCTCAAGGGTTAGCGGACCGAAGCGGCTGGCCAGGCGCTGCCAGTATTCTCCCTGGCCCAGGTTCAGTTGAGCGCCGCGCGGTTCGCGGCCCTTGCGGAACTGCACGACAACATTGACGCCCTCGGCCATGAGTTCCCTCCATGAGTGTGAGACACTCCGGCATCAAAGGCGACGACAAAGCGTCGATCAGTCCCCGCGGGCGGATCCCGAGGCCGAAGTAATGCAGATTAAAGAGCGCACCGATAGCAAGTGCACATAATCACCGGAGCCAGAAAACGCCGTAATTTTAGGTGACATTGCGGTACAATAATTAGTTTCGCGCCTACGCGCAATGCTCAAGCGGAGGTATTGGCGGCCCATTTGCGCCGCAGAGGGGGGCAGCGCGCTTGGCGAACATTTCCCCGCGTTCGCGTGGGGTATCATTCCAGCGGGGGATCGAAGCCGGCGCGTTCGCCTCTGGCGCAACCATTCCCTACGAGACCGGAGCAATCCGGCTAATGGTTGCCTTGCTGACGCCCATGATGCGGGCGATGTGCCGCACGCTTTCGCCTTCGGCGCGCAACTTGGCGACATAGGCGCGCTGATCGACCGCAAGCACGCTCTTGCGGCCGAACTTCACGCCTCGCGCCTGGGTTCGCGCCCGTCCTTCCCCCGTTCGCGTCTTGATGAGTTCGCGCTGGAATTCGGCCAGGCCGCCTAGCACGGTTAGCATCAGCCGCCCATGGGGCGTGGTGGTATCGGCCCACGCGTCTGAGAGCGAGCGAAAGGCGGCGTGGCGTTCAGTGACCTCGGCAAGCACGTTGAGCAGATCCCGCGTGGACCTCGCGAGGCGATCGAGCCTAACGACGACGAGAACGTCGCCGGCTGCGAGCGAGGCGATGCAGAGCCGCAACTCGCGCCGATCGGTCTTCGCGCCGCCGGCCGTCTCAGAACAGACTTTCTGGCAACCCAAGGTTTTGAGGTGTTCGATCTGGCTGCCTAGCGTCTGTCCATCAGTCGATACGCGTGCATAGCGCGATGATCATGCACACATGATGAGACTATAATTCGAGACACACAAGTCGTTGATTTATCTCGAGCCGCCGAGTGTCTCAAATATTCTAAATTTTGAGGCGATGCGTGTTGAAATTGGCAAATAGTAGCTATCACTCGCCAGAGGGCGACATTAGCTCGATGCCAGATATCGGACATTGCGCTTGGCAGCCCGTGTGGCCGTTCAGTTTGGAGCGACGCTATCCCAGGAGTCGGCTCGACGGTGTCGACATGAATCAACTTGACGCTCGTAAGTTCGGACGATGAGCACCGCTTCGATTATCAGTTAAGCCGAAATTGACGGAGACAATGCTGTACCGATTCTGTATATTATGTCGGGTCGTGTTTCCTGCCCCGAACGGTGAGAGCGCAGGTCACGCAAGCCGGCTATTTGTGGGGGGATACATGCGGCGCGTACTACGAGGCTGTGGCATGATCGCGCTCTTCAGCAGCTTGGTCTTCCCTGCTGCGCTGTATGCGCAATCCGATACCTTTGCGGCTCTTGATCAGTTTGACTCAACGGGAGGCCGGCTTGATCTTCGCCTACGTGCTGTCCAGAGGCGAGTCATCATCGATAAACAGCCGATCGATACGCTGGTCTACGAAACTTGCAAAATCAACTGGGCGCGGCGCAACGCGACGATCAACAGCCCGGCCCTGCCATCGAAGTGCAGTACAAACCTTTACGGGGGGCCTAGGCTCAAGCTGGAGCAGGGTGATGTATTGCGGATCCAGCTCGTAAACGACCTTCCCAAATTGCATTATGACAAGAGCGAGACACTGCCTGCTGCGCTCGATATCGACGAGCCGACCAATATTCATACCCATGGCCTCGTCGTCCGACCCTATGCGCCGCACGACCGTGTCTCCACGGATCCGGCCAATGGGGCCTTCGGTGACTATCCATTCGTCACGGTCATGCCAAAGGGCGGCTGTGGTCCAGGCGGGGGCCACATCCACCACCTGGCTACCGCCGACACCAGATGCCGGGTGGTGGATTATGAGATCCGCGTGCCGGGGCGTCCCGGCGAAAGTTCGGTGGAGCAAGGTCAGCACCCTAGCGGCATCTTCTGGTTGCACCCGCATTTTCACGGCTTGGCCAAGGAACAGGTTTCGGGCGGCATGACCGCGATGGTGAACATCGGCAGGTTGCGCGACTATGCCTGCATGAGCCCGCGCGCCGACGGCACCTGCGACACATCCGTGCCGCTTCCGCCGATGCGACACATGCTGCTCAAGGACATCCAATTGGTAAGCCTCGCCTCAGGCAGCCACCCGGCGGTAGCGCTCTTCGATCAGGACGCCGGCTTCTGCAGCAAAACGGCGGCCCAGGCGAACGCCGGCTCATACTGCAGGGGCGGCGAAGCCGATGCCGGGCGCTGGTATTTCACGATCAACGGCGCCGTGCATCCGACCTGGTCGATCGACGGCGGGCGCGCAGAGGTGTGGCGCATCCAGAATGCATCAGCCAACGTCACCTACGACTTGAGACTCGACGGAGCAGGCTGGGACGGGCAATCCGACGCAGGCGGCATGCCGTTCCAGATCCTCTCGCTCGACGGGGTTGGGCTGGGCTTGGTCAACAACGGTGCGAACCCTGGCCAGTCACACTTCTCTCCTAGAGGCCTGCAACGCCGGGCAATCCTGATGCCAGGCAGCCGCATGGAGATCGTTGTCGCGCATCGCCCGCGCGCGGAATGCCCCGCCGATGGGACCGAGCCGACACTCGACAATTGCAGCACCGCGCCCGCGCCGACTGACACGCCCATCGCGCTGGTCAATCACGAATATGAGACAGGTCCCGGTGCCGACGTCTGGCCGCGCCTGGAATTGGCGCGCATGACGATCCGTCAGAGCCCCACGCCGGCCATGACGTCGCTCGCGCTGGCAACGAACCAGCGTACGCCGGCCGGGCAAACAGTCGCCCTGAGCCACGCCGCCGCTGGTCAAAGCCACATCAACAGCAGCACGCAGAGCCTGTGCCGCTCGGGCAATGTCCGCCCTTTGGCGCCTGGTGAGCGACGGCGCATCTATTTCGGCATCGCAGTAGATGAGCATGTCGATGGTAAGCCCGACAAGGCGCAGGACCCTGCCGATCCGAACTGGAAACCTGAATCGTTCGTTCTCGGCACCTCGATCATCGATGCCGAAGGGGTGGAACGCGATCCCGCGAATGAAAATCCACTGCCCGATGGCCCGCTGCTACAGACCATGAACATGAGTGATGCCAAGGCCGACCTTTGCATTCCCTTTGGCGCGCGCGAGCGCTGGGAGCTGGTCAACGTCTCTCCTGAAGTCCACAACTTCCACATTCACCAGAACCGCTTCACCGTCGCCCTCAACCCTGACAAAACGCCCGCCCTGCGCACACAGGATCAACGCGATGCGGTCAACCTGCCGCAGGTCGTCGTCAATGTCGGCGAGGACCGGCAGGTGCTGCACGACACGATCATCGTTCCGCGCGGCGCGGGGGAGTGCAAGACGACGGTCGGGCCGGGCGGCCAGTTCGCCAAACTCGACGATGGTACGATGGCTGGCGACAATCGGTACCGCCTGAATCCGGGAGCCGCGTGCCGGGGCAACAAGGCGGCGGACGACAAATCCGGTTCCATCGACGTGCGGATCGATTTCAACCGTCCGGAGCAGGTGGGGCGGTACGTGTTTCATTGCCATATTCTGGAGCACGAAGACTTGGGCATGATGGCCTCGATTCGAGTGCTTTCGCGCGATCAGATCGAAGGGCCATGAGTGCCGCCAAGACCGAGGACGGGGCCTCGCGCAGGACGTCGCGGCTCCGTCGTCACCTGGCGATATCCACCCATGCCCTGCGCCAACGCCCGGTCAACCTCGCAATTACGTTCGCGCCCGCCGATCCCACGGTGCCGGGGCCCACTCGGCTAGGCTTTGCCGCAAGCGGCGCCTCGCTAGAGCAACTGCGCCCCGACCCCCTTCGGATGGACATGGCGCTGCACCAGCTCTCGCGGATGGGCGTCTCCATTCTGTCACGCGGCAGCTTTTCGGCCAGCGCGCAGCTCGCGCCGGACAATTTCGAGAAGCTGTTCGGCACGCGGCTTTCGCGATTTCGCACCCGGGGGGATCGGCCTGCCTTCCTGTTTCCCCATGACGGGGGACCCTGGTCTCCGCAGGACGACATCGCCCGTCTGATCGACGATGCCTATATCCAGTGGCCGGCCACGCCCATGACGACCCCACCTGCACCAATCGGAGCTTTCGGGCCGGATCGCGTGTATCTGCCGAACGATCTTGCAAACCTGCTAAATGCGAGCGGCCCGGCGGTTCGCGGCATGAGCGGGGCTGGGGTGAGGGTCGCCATGGTCGATACCGGCTTCTCGCTGGACCACCCCTATTTCCTCAATCGCCGCTTCTCAGTGCTTACTGCTCCCGGCGCGGACGGGACGCGCGACCGGGATGGCCACGGCACCGCCATGTGCGCCAACTTGTTTGCCATCGCTCCAGATATCGATTTCATCGGCATTTCGCTCGGCCTGCCCGATGGCTCGGTGCCGATCGACGCCCTGCATGGGGGCATTTTGCTGGCGCTTGCGCATCAACCGGACATTCTGGTGCTGTCCATCGCCTACGACCTGCGCAGCGACATCACCGATCTGGAGGCCGAGCGGTTGCCGGGCTCATGCGTTGCCCTCGCGCTCCAACTCCAGAATGCTGTGGCGCGCGGAGTAACCGTGGTATGCGCGGGCGGCAACGGGCAGTTCGCCTTCCCTGCAATGCTGCCCGAAGTCATCGCCGCAGGCGGCTGCGTGGTCGATGCTGGCGGCGAGGTACGCGCTTCCAATATCGCCAGCGGCTTTCGCTCCAATATCTATCCAGGCCGAACCGTGCCCGACGTGTGCGGCATTGCCGGGAGCCTGGAAAAGCAAGCCTATCTTATGCTTCCCTGCCCGCCCGGCAGTTGGCTTGACCGCAGTTGTGCCGGCTTGCCCGATGGCACAGGCGTAAACGACGGATGGTGCTTCACCGGCGGCACCTCCGCCGCAGCGCCGCAGGTTGCCGCGGTCTGTGCGCTTATGCTGCAAGCCAACCCCAAGCTGACCGCGAGGGACATTCGCTCGGTGCTGAATCGCACCGCAAGCGACGTCGCCTTTGGGACGTCGAGCGCGATGACCGGCGGCAGAGCAGCGACCATCGGGAATGACCTCGCCACTGGCTTCGGCCTGGTTAATGCCGGCGCATGCCTGCACCTGATCTAGGTCATCTGGACGGATTCCCGATAGCGGCTGACTGCTCGCCTGATAGATAAGGAATCCCAGCGTTTTGGCTATACCACTACAGCGGTATATCGTGCGACGCGCTAATACACTCTGACACTGCCGAAAATCGCATTTGCAATTCGTATGCAGGCATCGGGTGATTGAGAGTGTTGGGATCTACACCCAAGGCAACCATAAACGGAAATGGCAAGCTTCCGCTAAAAATCATCCGCGACACTCATGACCGCCATCGCTCTGGCAGATCCCGGCCGATGCCTGCGCGACGGCGGGCTTCGAATTCACGCCAATTCCGCCATCAGAAGGCGTGGCCTGTAGGCATACTCGCGCCATTGATCGAGGCGCACAGCACGGACAGAAGCGGGAGCACGAGCCCCGGATATCTGCTCGCCCTGTTCGTCAATCGCTTCGACCAACGCATCACGGGCAATCCGCTCGGCGTTGGAGAGCTTGGGCAGGCCCTTCGTCTCACCGGTGCTCGCATCCGAGGGTGTTACGACGCAGGAGGTGATGTCATCACCATCTTCGTCGGTCCCGAGAACCGATTGCAGCAGCTCGTACGTGAAAGGCGCGATGTCCCCGCCCTCCTTAACCTTTGCGATCTTGCCTTCACACAATCCCGTCTCGTGACGGGAAATTTCGATGGCCGCGTCGACAGCTCCAAGCAGAGCATTTGAGCCCCGCGCGCCGCGGTCGCGGTCCTTTCCGGAATGGTGCACCACCAGCACATGGCAGCCGAGTTCACGTTGCATGCGCTCAGCACGCTGGACCACCATGTTGATGTCGCGCGCCTTGTCTTCGTCTCCCGCCCCGATCATGCGAGAGAGCGTGTCCAGCACCACCAGGCGCAACGGCGTCGTCATCATGGCGGCGTGTTGCTTCACGTCCGCGATGAGCGCCTCGACACCATTATCATCGTCGAAGAGGTTCACGGACGAAGGCACCAGCACGAAGGGCCGCCCTGCCTCGCCCTCGCGTTCCTTGCGCCATGCTTTCATGCGCAGCCGCATGCCAGAGCCGCCCTCGCCCGACACATAGACTACGCCTCCCGCCGCGACGCGCCGGCCGAACCATTCCCGGCCGTGGGCGATGTGCAGGGCAAGGTCGAGCACAAGAAAGGTCTTCGAGGTGCCTGGTGGGCCATAAACGGTCGACAGGCCGCCCTCGATCAGCATGCCTTTCACCAGCCATGAAAGCGCGGGCTGCTTGTCTTCGTCGCCCCACCAAACGGCTGGAAGCCGCGTCGCGACGCTCGGCTTCCAGTTCGGCGCCTGTTCGGTGAGCCCGTGCAACTCATCAACGGTGCCGCCACCGCTCAGCCAGTCTGACACGTCTCCCTTGCGCGGCAGGCCGGGCAGAGCGAGCAAGCGTACCCTGGTCGCGACGGGAGCGAGCGAGCGCGCGACCTTTTCGGCGTGATCACGGCCGGCGTCGTCATTGTCGGGGATGATGACGATGTCCGCGCCGGTGAAATAGGCGGCGAACTCGTCTCGCCACTTCCCGGCGCCGCCGGCGTTGCACGTCGCCGGGATATTGAGGCGGCCCAGCCGATCAACATCCTTCTCGCCCTCGACGATGTAGATGGTCCGATCCTGGCTGATGGCTTCGATCAGTTCAGGTAGGTGATAGGGGACAAGCTGGACACCCTTCAGGTTCCACACGTGCCCGCCCGATCCATCGGGGCGGCGCTGGCGGAAGTCCTTCGGCTCGAAGCGCACCACCTCGAAGAGAAGCGCACCGGTCTCGTCATGGTAGGGATATGCCGCAACGACGCCCCGGCCTTCCGGCCGCCCCGAAACATCGGGGAATTCTTGCCGGAGCCAGCTGAGCGCCGCTTCTCTGCCGCCTGCAACGCGCCGGGCGATCAGGTCGAGAACACCGCCACCTTCGCCAGCCTCATGGTCTGCCCACGTCCCCTTGTGCGGCCCGCCGATCTTGACCGAAAGGCTTCCATTAGTGCCGTACCGCCATTCATCCTTGGACGACAGACGATGGTTCGGCGGCCCCAAGAGCCGCTCGGCTACAGCCCCCATCAGGTCGGTGAAATCCGTCATGCCCCGCCCCCGAATTGGTTGGGGAGCACGCGAAAATCATCTGCAATCTCAATACCCGCTTCCGGCCCAAAATCAGGGACAAACCCCTGCCCTACCTTACCAAAGCCCCATCCCTTGGGAGCGCCATTTCTTTCGAAGGTCCAGCCCCGCCCTCCGCGGGGCTTTCGCATTTCTGGGACGCGCTTGGGATGCATGCGTCGGCGACGGCCGGCATCCTGGCGAGGGCCCGTCGCAGTCCTTATCCGGCGAACGATGTGATTCGTCGGAGAAACGCGTTCAGCCCCCCACCCCCGCGCTCTGCGCAGCGAGATGACGACGAAAGTCGTGCGGGCTCATACCCGTCCCCGCATGCACGGCGCGGGGCGTTGATCGCAGCAGCGTGCGCCACCGAAGTGTCGGCCCCGACGATGGGGGCAATATCGAAAAATATCCGCCCGGCGCATTGAACAATGGGTCGCCCCCTCCCTACGATGGGCCATGGCCGAGCGTTCACTGAGTATTCTGGTGATTGACGAGAACCCTATCCGAGCCTCGATCATCGAGGCGGGATTGCACGACTCCGGTCACCGCAACGTCAGGATCGAGACCGAGATCAGGGGCATTGCCGCCAAGATTTCGGAATTCTCGCCCGAGGTCATCTTCATCAACCTTGGAAATCCAAATCGCGACATGCTGGAAGACATGTTCCAGCTCTCGCGCGTCGTCAAACGCCCCATCGCCATGTTCGTCGACCGTGCCGACAAGGCTTCAATTGAACGCGCCGTCGATGCCGGCGTTTCGGCCTATATCGTGGACGGCCTGAAGAAGGAGCGCGTGAAGCCCATTCTCGACATGGCGATCAGCCGTTTCAATGCATTCACGAGCATGCAGCGCGAGCTGGAAGAAGCGCGCAACGAGCTTGAGAACCGACGGACGATCGAGCGGGCAAAGGGCATCATCATGAACGCTCGCAACCTTTCAGAGCCGGAGGCCTATGCGCTGCTCCGCAAAACGGCGATGAACCGAAACCGCAAGATCGTCGACATTGCGCACGGGCTCATCATCGCCGCGACTCTGCTGGACCCGACATCGGAGCGACAGAAATGACCGCAGCCTATGAAATCACGGCCGGCTTCATTCCTTTGCTCGATAGCGCACTGCTGGTCGCGGCGTCGGCCAAGGGCTTCGCGGAAGCCGAGAATGTCGCCCTCACGCTCGTGCGCGAAACCTCGTGGGCCAACATTCGCGACCGGATCGCAGTCGGTCATTTTCAGGTCGCCCATATTCTCGCTCCCATGCCGATCGCGTGCAATCTGGGATTGACCCCATTTGCCTCGCGCATGATCGCACCCATGGCGCTCGGGCTCGGCGGCAATGCCATCACGGCATCGAAGGCGCTTTGGGAGAAGATGGCCGAATCCGGCGCGACCTCCGACATGGAGCCGCGCTCGGCCGGCGCCGCCCTTGCGAGGGTGATCGCCACCCGCAGGACGCACAGCGCTCCGCCATTGCGCTTTGCGGTGGTCCACCCGCATTCCGCGCACAATTACGAACTGCGCTACTGGCTCGCCGCCTGCGGCATTGACCCGGAGGAGGATGTCGAGATCGTCATCGTGCCTCCGCCCATGATGACGGCCGCGCTCAATGACGGCTCCATCGACGGATATTGTGTCGGCGAGCCTTGGAACACGGCGGCCGCGCTCTCCGGAACGGGCCATATCGCCACCACGAAGGCGGCCATATGGAAGTCCAGCCCGGAAAAGGTGCTCGGCGCCGACGCCGACTGGGCAATGGCGAATCCCGAAGCGCTGGCGGCGCTTCTGCGGGCCATCTACCGCGCGGCCCAATGGTGCGCCGATGTGAAAAACCACGCCGAACTCGCGGCCCTGCTGGCAGGCGCCGACTATGTCGGGACGCCGCAGGAATGGATCCTGCCGGCGCTGTCAGGCGTGATGGGGAGCGCCGGAGACCGGACCATCCGGGTCGAGGACTTTTTCGTGCCCCTCGCCAAGGCCGCGACATTCCCCTGGAAGAGCCATGCCCTGTGGTTCTACTCGCAAATGGTCCGCTGGGGACAGGTGCCCCATACCCCGGCGAACCAGGCCGTGGCCCGCGACACCTATCGCCCCGACCTTTACAGATCTGCCCTCCTGCCGCTCGGAGCATCGCTTCCGGGCGCGAACATGAAGGTCGAGGGCGCATTGCGCGAAGAGACCTTCGTGGGCGCCTCGGGCGCAAATCTCCTGCTCGGACCGGATGGCTTTTTCGACGACAAGGTTTTCGATCCGGAGCGGATTGAAGCTTACATCTCCGATCAGACATCCTGCGATCAACACTTAGGCGCGCGCTGACGGCACCTTGTGCAGCATTGTCAATTCAGAGCATCAAATGCCCAATCCATAAGCTGACGATGCATATTTTTTGTGCGCTGCACCTACACCTAACGTATTGAGACCACGTCGCTTTTCCGCTTGTGCTCGGACGGCGAACTGGTTTATTCATTCTCCAAGGCCAACGCTGGCCCTCCGATATCGCGTCTGACGCTGGGCGCATTCAGGCAGAGTTGCCGCCAGAATAATGTTCGCTCCGAGGTTTCGGAGGCGACAGCTGGTTGTCGGCCACACTCCCCATCAGAATCAACAGCACGGGCTGCCTTGCAGTCCGGGCGGTCGGAGATATCGATGAAGATCGATTCCGTGTGCATTTCTGTCAGCCGCCGCGTGATGCTTGCCGCTTTGGCGGCCCTTGCGACAATGCCTTTTGCCATCTCGCTGGCTGGCGCAGCACCGCTCAAGCTTGAAAAAGACGAGTTGAAGCTTGGCTTCATCAAATTGACCGACATGGCCCCCCTCGCCATCGCGAAGGAAAAGGGGTTCTTCGAAGATGAGGGGCTCTATGTAACCCTGGAGCCGCAAGCAAACTGGAAGGTTCTGCTTGATCGTGTCATCGACGGCGAACTCGATGGCGCGCAGATGCTCGCTGGCCAACCGCTCGCGGCGACGATCGGCTTTGGCACCAAGGCGGAACTGGTGACTCCCTTCTCCATGGACCTGAACGGCAACGGCATCACCGTTTCCAACGAGGTCTGGGAGATGATGAAGCCCTATGTCGAGATGAAGGACGGGAAGCCGGTCCATCCGATCAAGGCCGATGCCCTGAAGAAGGTCATTGAAAAATTCAAGGCGAGCGGAAAGCCATTCAACATGGGGATGGTGTTTCCCGTTTCGACCCATAATTACGAGCTGCGCTACTGGCTGGCGGCCGGCAACATCAATCCCGGATTCTATTCGAAAAATGATCTGTCCGGCCAGATCAAGGCTGACGCGTTGCTGTCGGTGACGCCGCCGCCTCAGATGCCCTCGACGCTCGAGGCCGGAACCATCAATGGCTACAGCGTTGGCGAGCCCTGGAACCAGGCCGCGGTGGCCAAGGGCGTGGGCGTGCCGGTCATCACCGATTACGAAATCTGGAAGAACAATCCGGAGAAGGTCTTCGGCCTGACCAAGGCGTTTACTGAAAAGTATCCGAACACGACCATTGCCCTCACCAAGGCTCTGATCCGCGCCGGCGAATGGCTGGACGCGAACAACAATGCCAACCGCAAGGAAGCGGTGAAGATTCTGTCGAAGTCTGAATATGTCGGCGCGGACGCGGCCGTCATTGCCAATTCGATGACCGGAACCTTTGAATATGAGAAGGGTGACAAGCGGGAGGTCCCGGACTTCAACGTCTTCTTCCGCTACAATGCCACCTATCCCTTCTATTCCGACGCCGTCTGGTACCTCACTCAGATGCGTCGCTGGGGCCAGATCCCCGAAACGAAGGACGATGCCTGGTACGCGGATGTCGCAACCAAGGTCTATCGCCCGGACCTCTACCTGAAGGCGGCGAAACTCCTGGTTGAGGAAGGCAAGGCGAAGCAGGCCGACTTCCCCTGGGATTCCGATGGCTACCGGGCGCCGACGTCCGACTTCATCGACGGCGTCAGCTACGACGGCCGCAAGCCGAACAGCTACATCGATTCTCTCCCCATCGGCCTGAAGTCGAAGCAGGTCATGGAAGGAAGTGAGATCGTCAATCGTTGATCGCTCCTCACGGGGCCGGCGCGCGACGCCGCTGGCCCCGACCGGACCTACAGCCAGATCAGGACGCATCATGTCGAATGCTGCCCAAAATACTGCATCTGCCTCCAGCGCGGCATCGGCGCAGAGGGGGGCCGTACTTTTCACACGGATCAACAAGGCGGCCAAATGGCTTGATGCCCTTGGCTTTGCCTGGGTGACGCCCATTCTCAAGATCGCCGCCGGCGACAATCCGCGCGAGCAGCTTGGGGAAATCAAGCGCGTGCTGATCATTCCCCTGATCGGCATCGCCCTGTTCCTCGCCGCCTGGGGGTTCCTGGCCCCGCGGGTCCACACCTCGCTCGGCGCGATTCCCGGCCCGCTGGCCGTCTGGCAGCAGGCCGGCGCGCTCCTCGCCGACCATTCGGCGGAGCGGCAGAAGGAGGCCGAATTCTATCGCCGGCAGGACGAACGCAACGCCAAGCTCGTCGCCGACGGCAAGGCGGACCAGGTCAAGCAGCGGGCCTATACCGGCAAGCCGACCTACGTGGATCAGATTTTCACGTCTCTCGTCACGGTCGGGCTCGGCTTTCTCATTGCCACCGTGATCGCCGTTCCGCTCGGCATTGCGTCTGGCCTGTCGAAGACCTTCGCGGGGGCGATCAATCCGCTCGTGCAGATCTTCAAGCCGGTGTCTCCGCTGGCCTGGCTTCCGATCGTGACCATGGTGGTTTCCGCGCTTTATCTTGATCCCAGCGCGGCGGTTCCAAAATCCCTCGTCATTTCGGCGGTCACGGTGACCCTGTGCTCGCTGTGGCCGACACTGATCAACACCGCTCTCGGCGTTGCCTCGATCGACAAGGATCTCGTCAATGTCGGCAAGGTGCTGCAATTGTCGACCACGACCACCATCCGCAAGCTCGTGCTGCCGTCCTCGCTGCCGCTGATCTTCACCGGCCTGCGCCTGTCGCTGGGCGTGGGCTGGATGGTGCTGATCGCCGCGGAGATGCTGGCGCAGAACCCCGGCCTCGGGAAGTTCGTCTGGGACGAGTTCCAGAACGGATCCTCCGATTCGCTCGCCCGCATCATGGTGGCGGTGCTGACCATCGGCATCATCGGCTTCATGCTGGACCGCATCATGTATGCGCTGCAGTCGGCCTTCACCTTCTCGGCCAACCGGTAGGAGGGCGCCATGGCAATCCTCGACATCAGCGACCTCTGCAAGGGCTACGGCGAAGGCGACAAGCGCACGCAGGTGCTCACCAACATCAACCTCGAAGTGGAGGAAGGCGAGTTCATCGCCATCGTCGGCTTCTCCGGATCGGGGAAGACGACGCTGATCTCGTCCATCGCCGGGCTGGTCGCGCCCGACAGCGGACGCATCCTGGTGCGCGGCAAGGAAGTGACCGGCCCCAGCCGCGACCGCGGCGTGGTCTTCCAGTCCTATTCCCTCATGCCCTGGCTGTCGGTCCAGGGCAATGTCGCCCTGGCCGTGGACAGCGTGCTGAAGGACAAGCCGGCGGACGAGCGGCGGACCATCACCCGCAAATATATCGAGATGGTCGGCCTCGCCCATGCGGCGGACCGCAAGCCCTCGGAGCTGTCCGGCGGCATGCGCCAACGCGTGTCGGTGGCCCGCGCCCTCGCGACGCAACCCGATATCCTGTTGCTGGACGAGCCCTTGTCCGCGCTCGACGCGCTCACCCGCGCCAAGCTGCAGGACGAGTTTTCCGAGATCTCCCAGAAGGAGAAGAAGACGATCATCCTCGTCACCAACGATGTGGATGAGGCAATACTGCTGGCGGATCGGATCATCCCGCTCAATCCGGGGCCGAACGCTTCCCTTGGCCCGTCGTTCAAGGTCACCATTCCGCGTCCCCGCGACCGCACCGAGATGAACCACAACGAGGAGTTCATCCGGCTGCGCGCCGCCATCACGGGCTATCTGATGGAGGTCGGCGCGGCCCGCAGCAACGATCTGCACAGTGACGTGTCGCTGCCCGAGAACGTGGTCCCGATCACGCAGACCAGCGACCTTCCCAAGGCCTATTCGGAAGCCGCGCACTCGCCCATCGACAAGCGCTATGTGGAGTTCCACGAGGTCCGGAAGATCTATGCCACGCCGAAAGGACCGCTCACCGTGGTCGACGGCTTCGACCTGAAGATGAAGAAGGGCGAGTTCATCACCCTCATCGGTCATTCGGGCTGTGGCAAATCCACGGTTCTGTCCATGGTCGCCGGCCTCACCGATGTCTCCACCGGCGGCATCGTCCTCGATGGCCGGGAAGTCGCCGGCGCGGGGCCTGAGCGGGCCGTGGTGTTCCAGGCCCCGTCACTGATGCCGTGGCTGACGGCGCGCGAGAACGTGGCGCTGGGCGTGGACCGGGTCTACCCCTCCGCGACACCTGGCGAACGCAAGGATATCGTTGAATATTACCTGCACCGCGTCGGGCTGGGCGATTCCATGCAACGGCTGGCGGCCGAGCTGTCGAACGGCATGCGCCAGCGCGTCGGTATCGCCCGTGCGTTCGCGCTTTCACCGAAGCTGCTGCTGCTCGACGAACCCTTCGGCATGCTGGACTCCCTCACGCGCTGGGAGCTTCAGGACGTGCTGATGGAAGTGTGGAAGCGGACCCACGTCACGGCCATCTGCGTCACCCATGATGTCGACGAGGCGATCCTGCTCGCCGACCGGGTGGTGATGATGTCGAACGGTCCGAATGCAAAGATCGGCAAGATTCTTGAAGTCGATCTGCCGCGTCCGCGCAGCCGCAAGGCGCTTCTGGAACATCCTGATTACTATCTTTATCGCGAGCAGGTCCTCAACTTCCTGGCGGAGCACGAGCATGGTCCCGCTCGCAGCCAGCCGGCCGCTCCCAGCAAGGCATCTGGCCACAAGAAGGAGGCCGCGTGATGGACGCTGTACTCGACATGCCGACACGCGCATTCATCGAAGTCACCGAGGTCTGGGTGCCGGAGGGCGAACGCCTGGTCCTGGCCAGCGGCAATTATGGCGGTCTCGACGGCTTCGCGACCGTCTCCGGCGAGCAGAGCTTCGCCAAGGGCGAAGGCCTGCCCGGAAAGGCCTGGCAAGAGGGCCGGCCGGTGGTGCTGAAGGGCTTTGACGGCTCCTATTTCAAGCGCATCGACGCGGCGAAGGCGGCCGGGCTGACCAGCGGCGTTGCGGTACCGATCTTCGCCGGCGACACCCTGAAGGCGGTCATCGTGGTCCTGTGCGCCGACGACGACATGCGCATCGGCGCCATCGAGGTCTGGCACGACAAGGATAGCCTGCTGGTGCTGGACGACGGCTATTACGGTGCCGCCAAGCACTTCGAATGGGTGTCGCAGCATACCCATTTCCCACACGGCCAGGGGCTTCCCGGTGGAGTCTGGGCCTCCAACACCCCCATGCTGATGCGCGACCTGGGGTCCGGCTATCGCTTCATCCGCGCTGAGAGCGCGGGCAAGGCCGGCCTCACCACCGGGCTTGGCCTGCCCATCCCGGTGCCGGGCGACAAGACCTATGTGCTGACCCTGCTTTCCGCGCGGGGCACCCCCATCGCGCGGCGTTTCGAGCTGTGGGATGCCCGCACCAGCAAGGTCGGCAGCACCCACGGAGCCGTTCTTGCCGACGGCATCTGCGCCGTCGAGGGGCCGCTGTGGGACGAGGACAACCAGCGGCATGTGGCGCCCTGGCACGGGCCCATCGGCCGCGTGCTCGGGTCCGGGCTCCCGTTCGTGGAGCGCGGCGCTCCCGGCCTGCCCGCCGGCTACGAATCGGTGGTCGCGATCCCGGTCTATCGGGGCGCCGAAGTCGCCTATGTCGTGGCCTGGTATTCCTGAAGGAACGAGCGATGCAAAAACTGGTCGTTATAGGCGCCGGCATGGCTTCCGGCCGGGTTCTGGAACATTTGTTCGAAACCGATCCCGACGCCTATCAGGTCACCCTCTTCAATGCTGAGCCGCGCGGCAATTACAACCGCATCATGCTGTCGCCGGTCCTGTCCGGCGAGAAGAGCTATGAGGAAATCGTCATCCATGATGACGCCTGGTATGTCCGCCACAACGTCATCTGCCGCTTCGGCGAACGGGTTCTCGAAGTCGACCGCGCCCGCAAGGTCGTGGTCGGCCCGAAGGGTGAGATCGCCTATGACAAGCTGCTGATCGCCACCGGCTCAGTGCCATTTATCGTGCCGGTGGACGGCCACAAGCTGCCCGGCGTGATCTCCTATCGCGATCTCGACGATACCAACGCGATGGTGGAAGCGGCCGGCGTGCCCGGCGCGCGCGCCGTGGTCATCGGCGGCGGACTGCTGGGTCTGGAGGCGGCCGCAGGTCTCCGGCTGCGCGGCATGGAGGTGACGGTGGTGCACCTCGCCGGCCATCTGATGGAGCGCCAGCTCGACGAGGCCGCCGGCTATCTGCTCAGCAAGGACCTGGAAAGGCGGGGAATCGCGGTCATCACCCGCGCCTCGACCAAGGCGATCGTGGGCACCGAGCGCGTCGAGGGCGTCCAGCTTGAGGACGGCACGCTCCTGCCGGCGGACCTCGTGGTGATGGCCGTGGGCATCCGGCCCGCCGCCGACCTGGCGAAGCAGTCGGGGCTGGACGTTGGCCGCGCCGTGCGGGTGAACGCGCAGATGCAGACCTCGGACCCCGACATCTACGCCGTGGGCGAGTGCGTGGAATTCGAGGGAACACTGTTCGGCCTGGTCGCACCGCTTTACGACCAGGCGAAGGTGGTCGCCAAATCGCTGCTCGGCGAGGCCGACGCCTTTGCCGTGAAGGAACTGTCCACCAAGCTCAAGGTCACCGGCTGCGACCTGTTCAGCGCCGGCAGCTTTGCCGACGGCGCGGGACGCGAGGACATCGTCCTGCGCGATCCCGCACGGGGCATCTACAAGCGGCTGGTGATCGAGGACGACCGCCTGGTGGGCGCGGTGATGTATGGCGACACCTCCGACAGCAACTGGTTCTTCGGGCTCATCCGGGACGGCGTGAAGATCGCGGACATGCGCGACACGTTGATCTTCGGCCCGAGCTTCCAGGGAGGAACGCCGCTGGACCCTATGGCGGCCGTTGCAGCGTTGCCCGATGAGGCAGAGATCTGTGGTTGCAACGGCGTCTGCAAGGGAACGATCACGGCGGCGATCGCGGCCAAGGGGCTGACCAGCCTCGACGACGTGCGGGCGCACACCAAGGCATCGGCGTCGTGCGGTTCCTGCACCGGCCTCGTCGAGCAGATCATGCAGATCTCGCTCGGCGACAGCTACACGGCCGCCGCCGTGCAGCCGATCTGTTCCTGCACCACCCTCGGCCATGACGACGTGCGCCGGCTGATCAAGGCCAAGTCGCTGAAGACCATCCCGCAGGTGATGCAGGAGCTGGAGTGGAAGACCTCCTGCGGCTGCGCCAAATGCCGGCCCGCGCTCAACTATTACCTCGTCTGCGACTGGCCGGATGAATATGCCGACGACTACCAGTCCCGGTTCGTCAATGAACGCATCCACGCCAACATCCAGAAGGACGGAACCTATTCCGTGGTTCCGCGCATGTGGGGCGGGGTGACATCGTCCAGCGAACTGCGCGCGATCGCCGATGTGGTCGACAAGTTCGCCATTCCCGCCGTGAAGGTCACCGGCGGCCAGCGCATCGACATGCTCGGCATCAAGAAGGAAGACCTTCCGGCGGTGTGGGCCGATCTCGGCAAGGCGGGCTTCGTCTCGGGCCAGGCCTATGCCAAGGGGCTCCGGACCGTGAAGACCTGCGTTGGCACCGACTGGTGCCGGTTCGGGACCCAGGATTCCACCGGGCTCGGCATCCGCATCGAGAAGTTCATGTGGGGCTCGTGGACCCCGGCCAAGCTCAAGATGGCGGTGTCCGGCTGTCCGCGCAATTGTGCCGAGGCCACCTGCAAGGACATCGGCGTCATCTGCGTGGATTCCGGCTACGAGATCCATTTCGCTGGAGCCGCGGGCCTCGACATCAAGGGAACCGAGGTGCTCGGCCTGGTGAAGAGCGAGGATGAGGCGCTCGAGCATATCGTGGCGCTCACCCAGATGTATCGCGAGCAGGGCCGCTATCTCGAGCGCATCTACAAGTGGGCCAAGCGGATCGGACTTGCGGAGATCCGCCAGCAGATCATGGAGGACCATGACAAGCGCCGGGCCTATTACGACCGCTTCGTGTTCTCCCAGAAGTTCGCGCAGGTCGATCCCTGGTCGGAGCGTGTCTCCGGCAAGGACAAGCACGAGTTCCGGCCCATGGCGGAACTGGACATCACGCAGGCAGCGGAGTGACGGTGGTGAACTGGATTGCAATCGGCTCCATCAGCGACATTCCCAGCCGCGGCGCGCGCTGCGTGACGACGCCTAACGGCCGGATCGGCGTGTTCCGCACCGTCGATGACCAGATCTTCGCCATCGAGGACCGCTGCCCCCACAAGGGCGGCCCGCTGAGCCAGGGCATCGTGCACGGCGCAGCCGTGACCTGCCCCATGCACAACTGGACCATCGCGCTGGAATCGGGCCAGGCGACGGGCGCCGACGAGGGCTCGGTGAAGACCTTCCCGGTGAAGGTCGAGCACGACCAGATCTTCATCGGCCTCGAAGCCGCCATAGCGAAGGTCGCGTGACATGGCGACGGGTGCTGCTCACGACGTGAAGACCACCTGCCCGTATTGCGGCGTCGGCTGCGGCGTGATCGCCACGGTCACACCGGACGGGTCGGTTTCGGTGAGCGGCGACCCCGAGCATCCGGCCAATTTCGGCCGGCTCTGCTCGAAAGGCTCGGCGCTGGCCGAGACCATCGATCTGGACGGGCGCCTTCTGCGCCCGCACATCGACGGCCGGCCGGCAGACTGGGACGAGGCCCTCGATCTGGTGGCCGCGCGGTTTGCATCCACCATCGCCGAACACGGCCCGGACTCGGTGGCCTTCTACGTCTCCGGCCAGCTTCTGACCGAGGATTATTACGTCGCCAACAAGCTGATGAAGGGGTTCATCGGCTCCGCCAACATCGACACCAATTCGCGGCTTTGCATGGCCTCGTCCGTGGCCGGCCACCGCCGCGCCTTCGGCACCGACACCGTGCCCGGCAACTATGAAGACCTCGAGCTCGCAGACCTGATCGTGCTGGTGGGCTCGAACCTCGCCTGGTGCCATCCGGTGCTCTACCAGCGCATCGCCGCGGAGAAAGAGCGGCGCCCCTCGCTCAAGATCGTCGTGATCGACCCGCGCCGCACCATGACGGCGGACATCGCCGACATGCATCTGGCGATCTCGCCCGACGGCGACGTGGCGTTGTTCGGCGGCCTTCTGAGCTGGATCGCGAACACCGGTGCGCTCAACTATTCCTATATTTCGAATTTCACGACAGGGGCGGCACAGGCGCTGCGCTTCGGCGCGCAAGACCTCCGGGCGGTCAGTCGAAAGTGCGGCATCGCCCCCTCTCAGCTTATTGAATTTTATTCCCTTTTCACCCGCACCGAGCGCACCGTCACGGTCTACAGCCAGGGCGTCAACCAGTCGGAAACCGGAACCGACAAGGTCAATGCGATCATCAATTGCCATCTGGCCACCGGCCGGATCGGCAAGCCGGGCGCCTCGCCCTTTTCCGTCACCGGCCAGCCCAACGCGATGGGCGGTCGCGAGGTCGGAGGCATGGCCAACATGCTCGCCGCCCATATGGATATCGAGAACGAAACCCATCGCGCGCGGGTTCAACGCTTCTGGCAGGCGCCCACCGTCGCCACGCGGCCGGGCCGCAAGGCCGTGGAGATGTTCGAAGCCATTGGCCAGGGCCACATCAAGGCCGTCTGGATCGCCGGGACCAACCCGGTGGATTCGATGCCCGAGGCCGACCGTGTCAGGGCGGCGCTTGCCGCCTGCCCCTTCGTCGTGGTCTCCGATGTCCTCGCCGACACCGACACCACGCGCGTAGCCCACGTCCTGCTGCCGGCAGCCGCCTGGGGCGAGAAGGATGGCACGGTCACCAATTCGGAGCGGCGGATCTCGCGGCAGCGTCCGTTCCTGCCGCTGCCGGGCTCGGCCCGGCCGGATTGGGACATCATGGCCGATGTGGCGCGACGCATGGGCTTTGCCGAAGGCTTTTCCTACACCACCGCCGCCGAGGTCTTTGCCGAACACGCCGCCCTGTCGGCCTTCGAGAATGACGGCGAGCGGGATTTCGACATCGGGGCTCATGCCGGGATCGACGCCGTCGGCTATGAGGCGCTCGCTCCCTTCCAGTGGCCCCAACGCCGCGGGGCGGTCACCGGTACGGAGCGCTTCTTCGCCGCCGGAGGCTTCTTCACGCCGGAGGGCAAGGGACGCTTCGTGGCCCCGCGCGAGGCCCGGGCCGGTACCGGCCCGCTGGCAAGGCTGCCGGCGCAGGAGCCGACCGATCAAGGCTTCATCCTGAACACCGGTCGCGTGCGGGATCACTGGCACACCATGACGCGGACGGGAAAAAGCCCCCGCCTGTCCCAGCACATGGCAGAGCCGTTCGTGGAAATTCATCCGGACGATGCGGTCCAGAGCGGCATCGCGGAAGCGAGCCTCGTGCGGCTGTCCAAGGGTCCGGCGCAGGCCATCGCGCGCGCCCTGATCACCAATCGCCAGCGTCGCGGCTCGGTGTTCGTGCCGATGCACTGGAACGACCGGTTCGCCTCCAACGCCCGCATTGATGCGCTGGTCGATGCCGTCACCGACCCGGTCTCGGGCCAGCCTGCGCTGAAGCAGGCGCGGGCATCGCTGGCCAGTTTCAATGCCGCGGCCTACGGCTTTGCGGTCGTGGCCCGCAAGCCGGCGGACATCCCGGCCGACTATTGGGCGATCGCCAGATGCACCGGCGGCTGGCGGCTGGAACTTGCGTTCGGGCAGGCCAAGGACGACTGGCACGCCTTTGCCCTGCGGCTGTTCGGCGGCGGGGAACATGTGGACATCCTGGCCTACAACGACGTTGGAGCGGGCCGCTATCGGATCGCGGCGTTCGACGGCGCTGCGCTTCTGGGTGCGCTCTTCATCGCGCCGCAGCCGGTCGGCGTGGCCCGTGGCTGGCTGGTGGAGCAGCTTGCGACCAGCCACGACCTCCAGCGGCAGCGGCTGGCGGTCCTGGCCACCAGGCCCAGCGCCGGCCAATCGGACAAGGGGGCGATCGTGTGCTCCTGCTTCGGGGTGGGAAGCAACGAGATCGCCGCCGCCATTGCCAGCGGGTGTCGCACGGTGAAGGCCGTCGGCGATGCAACGCAGGCCGGTACCAACTGCGGGTCATGTCGGGCCGAGATCAAGGGGATCATCGATGCGAAACATCTCCAGGCAGCCGAGTGACCAGGACGCGGCGCGCATCCGCCCGCTCACCGTGCTGCCCGTGTTCCTCGATCTGGCCGGCAAGCGCGCCGTCGTCGCCGGCGGCTCGGCAGCCGCGTGCTGGAAGGCCGAGCTGCTGCTGTCCGCCGGAGCCAAGGTCTTTGTCCATGCGTCCGACGAAGACCTGTGCGAGGATTTCGCCAAACTGATCGAGCGGCATGGCCCGGCCGCCCTTCACCACGGCAGATCGTGGGACAGGACCGATCTCGCCGGCGCGGCCGTCGCCATCTGCGACGCGCGGGACGAACAGGAGGCAGCGGCGTTCGCGGCAGCCGCAGCCGCAGCCGGCGTGCCCTGCAACGTGATCGACCAGTCGGCCTTCTGCAGCTTCCAGTTCGGCGCGATCGTCAACCGCTCTCCCGTGGTGATCGGTATTTCCACTACCGGAGCAGCGCCCATTCTGGGGCAGGCCATCCGCCGGCGCATCGAGACGCTCTTGATGCCGCCGCTGGCGGAATGGGCCGCGCTGGCGGCCCGCATCCGAGGCCGGGTGGCCGCGACCCTGAACCCGGGCGCGGAGCGGCGGCGCTTCTGGGAGCGGCTTGCGGAACGTGCTTTCGGCGACGCCCCGGGGCCGCAGGTGGAACAGGAGCTGTTCGAGGAGGCGCGAACGGTGGGCGCATCGCGTGCGAGCGCGGGCAGGGTCACGCTGGTGGGCGCCGGCCCGGGCGAGGCTGAGCTGTTGACCTTGAAGGCGGTTCGCGCGCTTCAGTCTGCCGATGTGATCCTGTTTGATGATCTGGTTTCCGACGAGGTGCTTGAGCTGGCCCGCCGCGAGGCGAAGCGCATCCAGGTGGGCAAGCGCGGCGGACGGCCGAGCTGCAGGCAGGAGGACATCAATGCCCTCATGCTGACGCTCGCCAAGGCCGGCCGCCATGTGGTGCGGCTCAAATCCGGAGATCCGATGATCTTCGGCCGCGCCGGCGAAGAGATTGCCATGCTGGAAGCGGCCGGCATTCCCGTCGCAATCGTCCCCGGCATTTCCGCTGGGGTGGCGCTCGCGTCGGCCCTGCGCATGTCTCTGACCCATCGCGACCACGCGAAATCGGTCCGCTTCGTGACCGGCCATTCCCGCAACGGCGGCCTTCCCGAGGATCTCGACTGGCGGTCGATTGCCGATCCCTCGGCCACGACCATTTTCTACATGGGCGGCCGCAACGCCGGGCAGATCGCAGACCGCCTCATCAGCCTCGGCGTGCCTGCATCCATGCCGGTCGCGGTCGGTGCGGGCCTTGGGCGTCGCGAGCAGCAATTGCGGATCGCGGACCTTGCGACGCTCGGCGAGGCCGTCAACCAGATGAACAGCGACCAGCCGATCGTCATCGGCGTTGGCCGGGCCTTCGCGCAGCACCGCGCGACCGGCCTCGAAAGGGATCCGCCACTGCCGGTTGCCGCGACGGGCTGAGACGGCGCCGAAACCTCGCCAGCATTACAGATGCCATCGCCCGATCGCGGGCTGAGCACCAGACAGGTCGCGGCCTTCAGCCTGATGCGGCCGGGCACAAGCGTTGCCGGGCCGCGTCGGCTTTCACGACAAGGCCTGAAACGCTACATCAGGCGGCGCCGCGCGGCCACACGACGCTCGCCCTCAGGCCATCGCGATCGCGGCGGTTCTCCAGCGTGAGCCGGGCGCCGGCCCGGGCAGCGGCCATGGTGGCGATGGTGAGGCCGAGGCCGCTCCCCGCTCCGCTCCGGCTGCGGCCCCGGTAGAAACGACGCGTCACCAGCGGCAGCTCGTCCTCGGGAATGCCCGGCCCCTCGTCCTCCACGCACAGCCCGCCGGCGCATTGACGCCACGCGATGGTGCCGCCGCCGGCCATATGCTCGACGGCGTTCTCGTGCAGGTTCCGCAGCATCAGGTGCAGCGCCTCGTGGTCGCCCTTCAGCTTCACCGCGTCGAGGGCGTCGTCCACCTCCACATGCGCCGACCCGGGCTTCGCCGTCTGGCGCACGATCTCACGCAGCAGCGCCCCGGCCTCGGCCTCGCCCACGGCTTCGAGCGGCGGAGACGGCGTGCCTTCGAGCTTGGCGAGCGCCAGCAGCTGCCGCACGAGGCGGGTGGTGCGGTCCACGGAGACGAGGATCTGCCTGAGCGCACCCTCCCGCGTCGGCGCGTCGTGCGCGGCGAGCGCGATCTGGGCCTGCGTCTTCAGGCCGGCGAGGGGTGTGCGCAGTTCGTGCGCGGCGAAGGCGGTCACGTCGCGCTCCTGCCGCCGCGCGGCCTCCACCTTGGCGAACAGACCGTTGATGGCCTCCAGCAGCGGGCGGATCTCGGCCGGGGCGGCGGCGGGCGCCACGGGGCGCATGTCTTCGCCGTCGCGGGCGGCGATGTCGCCGGCCACGACATGGAGCGGCTTGAGGCCACGGCCGACGCTGATCCAGATGAGCAGGCCGAGCAGGGGCACGACGAGGATCATCGGCGCGAGCAGCCCCGCCACCAGATCACGCACCAGCCGGTCGCGCAGGCCGATGCGGTCGCCCACCATCACCCGCACGCCCTTGTCCGGATCGAGGATGGTGTAGACCCGCCACGGCTCGCCATTGACCATGCGTTCGGAGAAGCCTTCCGCAGGACCTGCCAGCGCCTCCTCCGGCGCGCCGCCCGATTTCGCGACGAGGCGCCCGTCCAGTGACCAGATCTGGCACGAGAGCTGGCGCTCGTAGCCGGACTCCGGCGGATTCGCCACCTGTGCCACGGCCGCGGCGGCGGCGATGTTGCCGCCGGCCACCAGCGAGTGGACCATGCGCGCCGCCTCCTGCAGGCGGGTATCCAGAACATGCTCCAGCTCGCTGCGGCTGGAGGCGTAGATCCAGCCGGTGGCGCACAGCCAGATGACCCCCGTGGCCGCCAGCAGGATCAGCACCAGCCTGCGCTTGAGCGAGCTCATGCCGGCCCCCTGACGCGATAGCCGAGGCCGCGCACGGTCTCGATGGTCTCGCGGCCGACCTTGGCCCGAAGATTGTGGATGTGCACCTCCACCGCGTTGCTCTCCACCTCCTCCTGCCAGCCGTAGAGCCGCTCCTCGATCTCCATCCGGGAGCGGATCACGCCCGGCCGCTCCATGAGCGCGGAGAGCACCGCGAACTCCCGACGCGACAGGGCGATGGGCAGCCCATCCAGCGTCGCAGCGAGGGTGGCGGGATCGAGCACCAGCGCGCCCGCCTTGAGCAGCGGGCCGGCCCGGCCATGGCCGCGGCGGGCGATGGCGCGCACGCGGGCGTTCAGTTCGTCGAGGTCGAAGGGCTTGCCCAGATAGTCGTCAGCGCCGCCGTCGAGGCCCCGCACCCGGTCCGGCGCCTCGTCGAGGGCGGTGAGCAGGAGGACGGGCGTTGCGTTGCCCCGCGCGCGCAGGCCGGCGAGCACGTCGAGGCCGGAGCCATCCGGGAGCATCACGTCGAGCACCACCGCATCGAACCGGCCGGCCGCGAGCGCCGCCCGCGCATCGGCGCAGGTCGTCGCCTCATCCACCGTTGCTCCCGCGAGGCCGAGCCCCACCTTGAGCCCGTCCATCAGGACCGGATCGTCCTCGACGACCAGTATGCGCATCAGACCGCTCTCCTCGCCCCTTCCCTTCTATCCCGACCTTAAGGCCCGCTTAAGGTGGACATCCGAGGGAGCGTCATGGTCGCGAACCCGCCTCGCTCTCCCCTGTCGCCCCTCCGCCGCGCACTCGCCACGCTGGTGGTGGTCGTGCTGTGGGCCACCGGCGCCGCCCCTGTGCTGGCGCAGGGCGGCATCCTGAAGGCGGACGAGGCCTTCACCGTCTCCGCGACACGGGCGACCGACGGCACCCTCTCCCTGAGCTGGCGCATCGCGCCGGGCACCTATCTCTATCGCGAGAGCCTGAAGGCCGGGAAGGACGGCACCGCTGTCCCTCTCACACTGCCGCCGGGCGAAGAGAAGGACGATCCGAACTTCGGGCCGGTGGACATCTATCACCGGTCCGTCACGGCCAGCGCGCCTGCCCTGCCGGAGACCGGGGCGCTGGAACTCTCGTTTCAGGGCTGCGCCGAGCAGGGGGTCTGCTACCCCGCTGTCACGCGGCAAATAGACCTCGCCACGCTGACGATCACCGCGGCCCGTCCGCGCGTCGAAGCGTCGCCGGTGGATCAATGGGGGACCGCCGCGCCCCCGCCCAAGCCTGCCGCAGCGCCCGGGACCCCCGCGCAGCCCGCCGCCCTAGATGCGCTGTTCCGCAGGGACCTGTTGCCCCTGCTCGGGGCCTTCTTCGGCCTCGGCCTGCTGCTCGCCTTCACCCCTTGCGTCTTCCCCATGCTGCCGATCCTTTCCGGCATCCTCGCCGGCGGCGGCGCGAAGCCGACACCGGCCCGCGGCCTCGTCTTGTCCGGGTCTTATGGACTGGCCATGGCCGCCGCCTATGGCGTGCTCGGCATGGGCGCTGCCTGGACCGGCGCCAACCTGCAGGCTGCGCTGCAGACGCCGTGGGCCATCGGCCTGATGGCTGCGGTGTTCGCCGTGCTGGCCGGCGCGATGGTCGGCCTCTTCGATCTCGCAATCCCGTCTGCGCTGGCCGCACGGCTGCCGTCGGGCGGGAGCGGCTCCATCGCGGGAGCGGCGGGGCTGGGCTTCGCTTCGGCGCTGGTGGTGGGGCCGTGCGTGACGCCGCCGCTCGCCGCCGCCATGCTTTATGCGGCGCAGACGGGCGATGCCGCGCGCGGCGCCTCCGCCCTGTTCATGCTCGGCCTCGGGATGGCGGCGCCGCTGGTGGCGGTGGGTGCGTTCGGCGCGCAGATCCTGCCCCGGTCGGGACGCTGGCTTCTCGCCGTCAAGCAAGGCTGCGGCGTGCTCTTCCTCGCCATCGCCGCATGGCTCGCGGCGCGCGTCTTGCCAGATTCTGCCGGCCTTGCCCTCTACGGCCTTCTCGCCATCGGCCTCGGCGTGTTCGCCGGCGGCTTCGATGCGCTGGCCTCCGACGCCGATGCCGGCCGCCGCATCGGCAAGACGGCGGGCATCGCCGCCGTGGCGGCCGGGCTCCTGCTCCTGGTCGGAGCCGCCGGCGGGGCCAGCGATCCGCTGCGGCCTCTCGCCTTTCTCGCAGCACCGGCCCGCCCCGCCGCTGCGGCGGAGCGGGAAGTGCGGGTGTCCTCTCCCCCCGCTCTGGCGCGCGCGCTCGCCGCGGCCGGTCAGCATGGCCGCCCGACGCTCGTCTCCTTCACCGCCGACTGGTGCACGGTCTGCAAGTCCAACGAGACGACCATGGCGGAGCCCGCTGTGGCCGCGCGCCTGTCCGGGCTCGAACGCATCGCCGTGGACGTGACCCGGTATGGCGACGGCGCGCGCGCCCTCATGGGCCGCTACGAGGTCATCGGCCCGCCGACCCTGTTCCTCCTCGATCCGGACGGCCGCGAATTGCCGGGATCGCGCCGCGTGGGCGCGCTGACCCTCGCCGACATCGACCGCCTCGCCACCCAGGCGGGGCTGTGACCCCATGACCGAAGGATACCCCATGCGACGCAGGGACTTCATCCGCATCGCCGCGCTCACCGCGCTGATGCCGGCCGCGGTGGCGGGCGCAGGCCGGGCACAGGCGGAGGGCGTGGATGTGAACGCCATCCTCCGCGACCCGGCAGCGCCGAATTCTGGCAATCCGGACGGCGACGTGACCATCGTCGCTTTCCTCGACTACAACTGCCCCTACTGCAAGAAATCGGCCCCGGACCTCGCCCGCGTGGTGAAGGAGGACGGGCACATCCGCCTCATCTACAAGGACTGGCCGGTGCTTACCGAGGCTTCGGTCTACGGCGCGCAGCTGGCGCTCGCGGCGACCTATCAGGGCCGCTACGAGACGGTGCACGACGCACTGATGGCCATCCCCGGCCGCCGCATCGACGAGCAGACCATGCTGAAGGCGGTGGCCGCCTCGGGCGTCGATCTCGACCGGCTGATGGCGGACCTGAAGGCCCACATCGCCGACATCGGCGGGCTTTTGAAGCGCAATGCCGCGCAGGCGGACTCGCTCGGCCTCAGCGGCACCCCCACCTATCTGGTTGGCCCGCTGCTCGCCTCGACCCTCGACTATGCCAGCTTCAAGCGCGCGGTGGCCGAAGCCCGCCGTCGCCAGACCGCCGGGGAGTGAGCCGCTCTTGGACTCTCCTCCCGCTTCCCCCCTGCTGTCGCGTCGTGGTCTCTTCACCACCCTCGTCCTGCCGCTGGCCCTCGGCGCCTGCGTCACCACGCAGGACCAGCCGCCGGTAAAGGCGCCGCGCGTCGCGCCGGCCGATGCCGCGCGCTATGGCGCGCTGGACGATGGCGGCTTCCGCATTCCCGCCGCCGATCCGGACGACATCAAGCCGCGCAACGTGCGCCAGCTGGTGAAGGACACGACTGGGCAGGAGCCGGGCACGCTGGTGGTCGATCCCAGGAACCGCTTCCTCTACCTCGTGCAGGAGAACGGCAAGGCGCTGCGCTACGGCGTGGGTGTCGGGCGCGAAGGGCTCGAATTCTCCGGCACGGCGAACGTGGGCAACAAGCGCGAATGGCCGAGCTGGCGACCCACCGATGCCATGATCGCCCGCGAGCCCGCCAAGTATCGGCCCTGGGTCGGCGGCATGGCCGGGGGCGAGACCAATCCGCTCGGCGCCCGTGCGCTTTATCTGTTCAAGGACGGCAAGGACACGCTCTACCGCATCCACGGCACCAACGAGCCGTGGACCATCGGCGAGGCGGTCTCCTCCGGCTGCATCCGCATGATGAACCAGGACGTGATCGACCTTTACCGCCGCGTGCCGAACGGCACGAAGGTGGTGGTGCTTCCCGTCTGAGTTCTCCCAATTCAACACCTTTCCGCCCGTCCATCGTCCCGCGACGGGGGGATGCGCGAGCGCCCGGACCCTGCACGGCCCGGGCGCTCGTTGCTTCAGGCGGTCAGTAGCGGGCGTCTGCCGGCTTCTTGTCCTTCGGCCAGTCGTTCACCTTGGGCGCGAAGTCCGGTCGCGGCATGTGGCTGAAGTATTCGGCCACATCCACCGCCTCCTGATCGGTGAGGCCGCCCTGGCCCAGCGGGAAGCCGCCGTGGAAGCCGATAGGCATGTTGCGCTTCACGAAGGCTGCAGCCGTGTAGGTGCGCGCCATGCCCGCCCCGATGTTGAAGGACTGGTCGCCCCACAGCGGGGGATAGACGAAGGCGCCGGCGGCGTCCTTGACGCCCTCTCCGCTGGACCCGTGGCAGACGGCGCACTGGGCGGCGTAGACCTTGGCGCCGTTCTCCGTGTCCGGCTTGATCTGCTGGCTGATCTTGCCGACGCCGCGGCCCTCCACCTTGTCCTCGGGCTTGGTCTCCCGCTTCATCCAGTCGAAATAGGCGACCATGGCCTTCATGTCATCGCCATCCTTGGCGAGCGGCTTGCCGTTCATGGAGCGCAGGAAGCAGCCGTTGATGCGGTCTTCCAGCGTAATCTCCCGCCCGGCCCGCGGCGCATAGCTCGGGAAGAAGGCGGAGACGCCCACATAGGGCGAGCCGTCAGCCACCGTGCCGGCATTGAGGTGGCAGCTCGAGCAGTTCAGCACGTTGCCGACATTCTTCGGCAGCAGGGTGTGCGTCTCGGTGTTGAGGCGCATGCCGCGCACGAGCTGGGCTGCGTTCGGCTCGCCCAGGACATCCGCGATGCGCGGCGTGTCGAACGCTCGCGTGTCCACCTTCGGGTCGAGCGTCGCGCGGGCGGCCTTCACCTCCGAGGCCGTGACCGGCGTGGCATTGCCGCCCCAGCTGGCGCGGACGAAGGAGAGGATGTCCGCGATCTCGTCGTCCCCCAGCCGGGCGAAGCCGGGCATGGTGAAGACGCGGGAATGGGCCTGCGTCTCAGCCGTCGCCCAGCCGGTCAGCGTGATGTGGACCAGCGTCGAAGGGTCCTTCGCCGCAACGGTCGGATTGCCGGCAAGCGGCGGGAACACCTTGGCGACGCCGGCCCCGTTCAGGCGGTGGCAATCGGCGCAGAACTGGGCATAGGCGAGCCCGCCGCGGGTGGTGAACATGGCCTCGGGAACGGCGGCGGCGACGCCCCCAGACTTCGCAGGACGCGGCGCCCGGGGCTGGCCGGACGGCAGGCCATCAAGGTAGGTGGCGATGGCCACGAGGTCGGCGTCGGCGAAGTTCTGGGTGGAGTTGTGGATCACCTCGGTCATGGAGCCGGAGACGGTGCCGAAGCGGTTCTGGCCGGTCTTCAGCAGCTCCACCGTGTCATCCACGTCGCCGAGGCCGCGCAGGTTGACCGCGTTCCACTCCTCGACCTTGGAGCCGGAAAGGAACTTGTCGCCGCTGCCGCCGGTATCGCCCATGGCGAGTTCCTGGAAACCGATGCCGCGCGGCGTGTGGCAGGCGCCGCAATGGCCGAGGCCCTGCACCAGATAGGCGCCGCGATTCCAGACCTCACCCTTGCGCGCATCGGCGACGAAGGGATGGTTGTCGAGGAACATCTCGTTCCAGAAGGCGAGCGTCCAGCGCTGGTTGAAGGGGAAACCGATCCCCGACGGCCGGTTGGGACTGTCCACCGGCTTCACGCCCTTCATGAGGTAGACGTAGAGCGCGTACATGTCGTCCGACGTCATCTTCGCGTAAGACGGGTAGGGCATGGCCGGGTACATGTGGGTGCCGTCGGCGGTCACGCCCCGGCGCATGGCGCGATCGAAGGCGCCGAAGCTGTAGCGGCCGATGCCGGTCTGCGGATCGGGGGTGATGTTGGTGGAATAGAGCATGCCGAACGGCGTCTCCAGTCCGCGACCACCGGCCATGGGCTGCCCGTCCGCCTTCGTGTGGCAGGCGACGCAGTCGCCCAGCTCGGCGATGTATTTGCCGCGCGCCACCAGCTCCGGGGCGGCCGCCTGCGGCAGCGCACGGCCGCCATCGTCGATGCGCGGCGGGGTGACGATCCACCAGAACACAGCCGCCCCAACCACCGCGACGCCGGCTGCGGCGACCGCAAATGTCTTCAATCGCGGCGTGCGCCGGACTGTACCTTCGTCGTTCATGGAACGACCTCCTGTCATGGCCGGCGTCTCAAAAGCGCACACAAACCCTTCCGGAGAAATGGCATCCCATCCCTCCGGCGATTCGCGGCTGCTCTCGCGCCGCCGTCCAAGTCCCGCATCACACCTCTAGCACGGCAGCGCAGCACGGCATTGACGCACCGCAACTGTGAAATCGCCGCGTGCCTTGCTGCGCGGATGCGGCCTCCTATCTGAACGGGAGAAAGGAGCGGCCGCGAGCGAACTGGATCCGGCGCCCGGCGGTCGTCATCCACATCATCTCCGACAAGATCATCCTTCCCCGCCCCCACGGCGGCGGGCCGTGCCGCGGATGTGGGCGGGGCAAGGCATGGCGCTCACGTGAAACAGACGATTGGTGGAACCGAGGTCCGACGAACTCCCGTCTGTGAGCGTCCGACTCCGTCCGTTAAAGTCCATGTTTATCAATCAATTGTGCTGCCTCCTGTCCGCGACCGTTCCAGAGCGTCCGCCCAAAGCCAGCTTCTGTGGTGGGGTTGAAAGTGGGGTGGTATGTTTTGGATCCCGGTGGGGTTGGCTTCCCATCGGAGGGGTATGTGGCACGCGCAACGAACCGGCTCACCGCACGGACCGTGGCAAACTTGAAGGAGCTGGGCCGCTGCGGACGGTGGTGGGCTCTACCTCCAAGTCGGCCCCACGGGCACTAAGGCATGGCTCTTCATGTTCCGCCGCGATGGGAAGCGCCGGGAGATGGGGCTGGGCTCGGCAAGGGACGTGGGGCTCGCTGAGGCCCGCCAGAAGGCCGAGGACGCCCGTCGCCTCACGGCAGAGCGGCAGGACCCGCTCGAAAGCCGGAAAGCCTCCATGACGCGCCAGAAGGAGGCTGAGGAGGTTCCCTCCTTTGGCGCGTTCGCGGATGCCCTCGTCGAAAACATCGAAGGTGGGTTCCGGAACGACAAGCACGTCTATCAGTGGAAACAGACCCTCGGGCCGGCCTACTGCGCGAAGATCCGTGACAAGAAGCTGGGCGAGATCACGACTGATGACGTGCTCGCCGTGCTTCAGCCCATCTGGCAGGAGAAGAACGAGACGGCCTCACGGCTCCGAGGTCGCATCGAAAGGGTGCTGGATGCCGCCAAGGCCAAGGGGCTGCGCACGGGAGAGAACCCCGCCCGCTGGCGCGGCCACCTCGACACCCTCCTGCCGAAGCGCCAGAAGCTCCAGCGCGGCCATCACCCTGCGATGCCCTACACCGAGGTGCCAGCCTTCCTCACCGAACTGCGGACGCGGGAGGCCATGGCTGCGCGAGCGCTGGAGTTCGCCATCCTGACGGCCGCCCGGTCGGGTGAGGTACTGGGGGCGATGTGGGGCGAGGTCGATCTCAAAGCCGAGGTGTGGACGGTGCCGGCCAATCGCATGAAGGCCGGGCGAGAACATCGTGTGCCCCTCGCACCGCCCGCCATTGCGATCCTGAGGGCGCTGGCGGCCCTGCGCCCAGAGGATGACGACAAGGGTGCGTACATCTTCCCTGGGCAGCGGAAGGGCCGCCCCTTGAGCGGGATGGCCATGGAGATGCTGCTCCACCGCCAGAAGCTGGAGATCACCGTCCACGGCTTCCGCTCGTCTTTCCGGGACTGGGCAGCCGAGGAGACGGGCTTCCCACGGGAGATCGCCGAAGCCGCCCTTGCCCATGTCGTGGGGGATGCCACCGAGCGGGCCTATCGCCGGGGTGATGCCTTGGAGAAGCGCCGCGAGCTGATGACGGCATGGGCGGCCCATTGCCAGCCAAAGACTGTGGAACGATGGATGGAGACATAAAAGTATTATAATACTACTGTTTATAGAAAAGGGTGTCTTATGTGCCAAAATGCCGAAATCGCCGAAATTGAAATATAACGTGTTTCCAATGACTTGAGGGTATGATTTTTGATACGCTGTTTGTGCCGAAATTGCCAAAATGCCATTTAGCACTCCGTGAGAGCCAGGCATGGGGCGCGCACTCGGGGCTGTACCGTGAAACTGGGCTTAACGGAGCTTGGCGATCCCGATGCCATCAATTTTGGCGCGGTCTTTGATCGATTCCTCGCTGCGCGTCATCGCTTTCGAAATAGCTCTGAGTGCCATGCCCTTCTTGGCGAGCAATTTGAGCTTTTCGAGTTCTTCATGGATCCAGGCTGGCGGTGCCGTTCAAGTCGCTCGGCCATGAATGCTCCCACTCTGCCGTAACGGCATTCGCTCTATCTATATCGGCGATGGCGCCAAAAGGCCGGACGTGTTGCGGTATGCAGACACCATCCGGCAGCCCGGCGGCAGGAGCCAACACTGGGAAGGAACCCGAAACGAGACATTCGCAATCAACCTGCGCTGCATCGGACTTTCCGGCACAGCTGAAAAGGTTGATGCGCGAGCGACGCATGAGCTTTCGGCGGCGCGTGTTGCTTCTCCCGTAAAGCCTCGCCTGACGTGCGTTTAATGGGTGTGCTGCGAGGCCCCTGAGACCTTGTGCGATTGTGGTGCAGAAGTCCCCGTCGTGAGTTCGGTCGGACGAACCGACCGGCTACGCAACATCGAACTCGACCCATAATTTTGCCCGGCAGCGCACCGCGCGCAGGGATCCCCCGCCGCCGGCCAATGCCGGAGGGACCACGCAGTCTGCCAGCCAGTCGTCGTCGGCCCGCACCACCCGGGCACCCGCGTGGACCCTGAGCGCGTCGAGGATGCCGGCGAACGGCATCTGATTCCAACCGATATTCTTGGCATCCAACTGATTGACCGGAATGAAGGCCGAGAGATCGGGATGGTTCATCAGCTCCAGCCCTTTCGCCTTCAGGGTCGCATTGTGGCTGCCATGGTGCCCGACCTTCAGATAGACGGTGCGCTTCAGCAGGTCGGGGCCGGTCACGGCGCTCTCGCCCGCGCCCCAGGTCAGACCCTGCCAGGAAAGCCAGTTCCCGACCTGCGCGTCGCCGACGAAGAGTGCGACGCGACGGTCCCCGAACTCAAAGGCGAGGACGAGGCTGGTGTTGTTGACTCCCCGGTCGAGCTGCATGGCGAGATCGGCGGCAAGGCCGAGCCAGTCGCCATCGATCCGGCGCCAGCCCTGGTCGCTCACGGTCGGGGCGGTCGCCTTCTTGCCACGCGCGACGGCGGAGGCATCTGCCGGCCCGCTGTAGTGGGCGTGGAGCAGTTGCACGAGCGGGGCGGCGCGCGCGACGGCGAGGTCGCCCGGCTTCGGCGTGGCCGGGCCGCTGGCGAGAGGCAGGATCTCGGCGAGGGAATGGCCGATCTCCGGATCGAAGGGTGAGCCGTCGTCCTCGGCGGAGCTGCCGGCCGCGTATCCCATCAGGGCCTGAGCCATCGCCATCCCGAAGCCGCCGGCGAGGCCCTGGCCGTAGAGTTCGCTGTCACGCTCCTCGAGACCGAGCGCTTTGGGGTCGCGCGGCGGGCCGAGCACATAGACCTTCACGCCGGACACGCCGGGAAGGGCGAGCGGTCCGGCGCCCGGCTGCTGATACACCACCTTGCCCTTGGCCATGTCGCGGGCAGCATTGCGGGCCTTGCGGACCTTGTCGCCGGCCGCGCCGAAATGGAAGCCGAGGACCTGCCCGAGCTCGCGCCCCAGTGTACCGAGAGAGGCGTCAGCGCCGCTCAGGCCCGCCAATCGGCTGCTGGCCATCTGCAGAGCGGCGAGCGCCTGGCCTCGGTAGGTGTCGAAGTCGCGCGCCAGCGCGTCGTTCGAATCCTCGGTCCAGGCGAACCAGACATCCTCCACATGGATCGCCGCGAAGGCGTCCGCGGCGCTCATAAAGCCGGAGACATGGTCCCAATGCTCGTGCGTCACCACCAGGAGATCGATGCGCTTGGTCACGGTGGCGATGTCGGCGACGACCTCGCGGATCTTGTCGGCGCCACCGGAGACACCGGAGTGGACGCCGCAGTCGATCAAGATGAAATAGCGGCCCCCATCCTCGCGCGGGAAGCTGAGCAGATGGCAGTCGCCGATGCCCTGGCAATAGTGCCGGACGGTGAAGCCGGGCTTGGCGGCGGCCGCATCCGCCGCGGGTCCGGCCGCGGCACCGCCCGTGCTGCGTGGCGATGCGCGCCGACGCGGCTTGGGCTCGGCGGAGGGTCGCGGTGTCCTAGCCATGATCGTGCTCTCCGCGGTCGGCATGCATCATCGCGAAGGGCTCGCGGGCCATGCCGCTGAAATAGAGCGCGCGCAGGGGCGAGAGGTGGTTCGCCCCCTGGGTGCTGCGCTGCACCTGCTGTCGGCGTTCGCTGTCGCCGGTCTTGAGCACGATGTAGCGGATTTCGGGCTTGCCGCCATTGGCGTCGAGGATCAGCGTCGCCCCGCTGCGGAACCAGAAGAAGCCATTCGCCACGTCCTTTTCGTCGAAGGCGATGGGGCGGCGCTGATGCACCACGGCGACGATGGTCCGTTGCAGCGAGCCGTCCGGCCCGATGCGCTGGGCCGGGCGCACGCTGAACACGTCGAATGTGGTCGTGCTCTTGGCGCGCCCGGCGACTTTCTCCCGCTCTTTCCCCTGCGCATCGTAGCGCGGCATGTCCGGCAGGAGCCCGAAGTCGCGGCAGGCATCGGGGTCGGCCGCGAAGGCCTCGTCCAGCGTGCGCCAGAGGGTCCAGCGATTGCGCTCGTTGACGGCGACGATTTCCTCGTGGCTCGCGTGCCGCTCCAGGTCGAAATCGATCTGGGCGAAGGCCTTCGCGACCCGGGGCGGATTGTTCGTTTCCGGCGTGTTCCAGGTCAAGCTCTCGACCGAGACGCTGCGCACGCTGCGCATCGGAATGCCGCGCGCCCGGAAGGCCTCCATGAAGGCGACGCGATAGCCGTAAGGATCGTCCGGAACGAGGTCGACGTCGGCCGTGATGATCGCCCGGAGATATTCCTCGAAGGTGATATCGACGGCCGGGCAGTAGTCGAGCGCGCGGATGCACATGCGCAGCACATGCTCGGCCGCCTTGCAGGTCTCCTCGGTCAGGCGTTCGACCAGATCGGGATGGAGCGCGCCGGAGGGTAGGATGCCGGTTCCGCCCGTCGCAATCCGGATGAGGTCTGCGGTCCGGCGCTGGACGATGGCAAGAAAGGCGTCATAGGCGGCGAGCACCAGGATCTCGCCGCGGTCGTGGGATTCCGTTGTGGAGGCGTAGCGCCGCGCCCGGGTTGTATTGCTGAGATAGTTGCGCAGCGCGCCGCCGATGCCGCTGCCCTCGCCGAACTGCGCGGCAAGGCCGGCGAGCAGAGTCGCGGCGTCGAGCCGCCCGCGGGCGCGGCCGATCTCGAAGCGGACGAGCTCGGGGATGGTGAAGTGCTGGAAAATCGCGACGATGTCGGCGAAGCCCTCGTGGAAGGCCGCAACGTCCGGGTTCGAATTCTCCTGGAAGCGGCGGTGCAGCCCATCGAGCAGGGCATGCGACATCTCGTGCGAGATGATGTCGCTCGACAGGCAGCTGAAGACCATGCTGCCCGGCGCGGTTGCATCGTTCTGCGTCGAATTCGCCGGGAAGTAGCCGAACAGCAGCGCCACCTTGGTCGGGCTGTAATAGGCGTTTCGCGCGCGCAGCGCATGCGGGTAGATGCGCAGGCGGCGCATGGGGATGGCGTCGCCATAGGTGCCGTCGGCCTTGCGCGGCTGGTGCGGCGCCCAGAGGGCGCGGCGGCCCAGCGCCTTCTCGAAGGCGCCGATGGTTTTCATGCCGACCGCATAGACCATCTGCTGGTGGAACTTCGGATTACCCTCCGAGGGCTCGAGCCCGCTCTGGGCAAGGAGCCAGGGATCGTTGAGATCGACCGGCTCATAGGCCTTGCCGGACGCGGGATCGACGTCGACCACCTCGAGATAGTCTCCGACCGGACCCGGCCGGAGCGGGCCGGGTGTGCGCGCTCCGGCCTCGGGATGGTCGTCCCATGGCAATGTCAGCACAGTCTCGTTGACGGGCAGCGTATCGAGCCGTTTCGACATGCCCGGGTCGAGCGCGTAGACTCGCAGCCGGCGCGGCGGCGCGCCCGGCTCGATGATCTTGCGGCGAACTTGGTACGGCTTCGCCGGCGCGACTGAAGAGGCCGGCACCACGCTGCGGTCGAGATGGCGCTCCAGCTCGGCGCGGAGCGCCTGCGATGGGTCGCCGGCATCGAGCGCGGCCTCAAGATAACGGGCCCGCTCGGCGAAGCCGATCTCGTTCGGGGGGCGTTCCGGCGACGGGATAGCCTCCTCTACGGCGGCAACGCGCTGCGCCATCTGCGTCAATTCGAGCGCAAGCATAGTCCGGCGCCGCCGATCCGCCCCGGCGGCCAGCTCGACGCCGCCCTCGCCGAAGATCAGGCTCAGCCAGGGCCAGCTCGGCTCGGACGGCGGCAGCTTCCTCAGGTCGCCTGCCCGTGCCGGTGCGATGGCGAGCGCAGCTTCCCCATTTAGCACGCCCTGGCCGATCTTCTCGAAGGTCTCGGCCGCATCCATGCGCGGGGTGCTCTTGGCGGCGGAGCCGAAAAGGGCCAAGCGCACGGCCTCCACGCGCATCCAGGCCTGCGGATAGGCTTTGACCACGTCCCAGTGATGCGCCAGCCAGAGGGCGGCGGCGGCAGCGACCTGCGGGGTGGCGGCCGACGTACCGCCGCCATCCATATCGACGATCGTGCCACAGCCGATCTGCGCCCAGGGGACGTTCGGCGTATAGGCACCGATCGCCGTGTCCATCTTCTCGCGCGGGCCGTAATTCCCCTGCATCGTGCCCGAGGAGAGGCCGGAATAGGCGCGCCCGTCTCCCATCACGCCGCAGGCCGCGATGACGCGCCTGAGCCGTGCGGGATAGACGATGGTCTTCGGCGTTGGCCACCCCGCGAAGTTGTTGCCGCCGGCGGTGACGAGGACCATGCCGGTGTCATAGGCAAGGTTCACGGCGTCCGTCAGCGCCTGCGACGTCACGCCGCCCATGCTCATGGACAGCACATGCGCGCCGTTGCGGCGGGCATGCTCGATGCCCTGCACGATGGTGCCCGTGGTGAAACGCACGACCCAGTCGGCGATCCGGATCGGGATGATCTCGGCCAGCGGCGCACCGCCCAGGAAATCCGAAAAGCGCGGAAACCCCGGCGGCTTGTCGATCAGGTTGCCGGCCAGCAGCGAGAGCGTGCCGGTGCCGTGCCCCCGGTTGGAGAACAGCGATTCCCCCGGCGGGATCCGGTCGACGGCGTCGGCGGGGTCTTCGCCAGCGACGAAATTCGCCTGCAGGGACGTCAGCAGATTGCGGGGCAGTGTGGCGTGGCCGGGATCATAGCCGGTGTCGAGATGGGCGATGCGGATCTTCGTCTGCGCTGCCCCCACCGTGTCCCGGGCACGCCGGAGCCGGCTGAAATCGTCATCGAGATTCCAGGCCGGGCGGCGCGGGACGCACGCCTTGCCGCCGCTGCCGTCCTGGTCGTCGAAGGCGCACACATCGGCCTGCGCCGCGGCACCGCGAAGGCCGGCGCCTTTGCCGCCGTCGCTCGGCCGGTCCCAGGGCCAGGCCTGGCTGATATCGGGCTCGACGGCCTCGATCTGCGCCGGGCTCACTGCGGCGAAGGAGGATGCGCCGTTCAGCATGGCGTGCGCATCGTCCCAGAGATTGTCGGAGGAGGCACGGTCGACAAGCTTGAGCCAGGTTGACTGGTCTTGCCTCGCGAGGTCTTGCTCGGCGAGCGCCGAACCAGCGGCCGAGGCGGGGATTGTGAGGATGGGCTGAACTTCGAGCCCGCTGGCTCTGAAACCCTGGGCAAAAGCCCGCCCGTCCCCGCGCACCTTGACCAGCAAGCGGGCCATGACGCTCCTCCGACGAATTGCGCGCAAACGAATGACCTGCGACAATATTGCACGTTTGACGTGTTCTGGCAAAGCTCAAGAAGCAGGACGATGGCGCTTTGTTCTTCCGCCGCGCACGCGCGCTTTAGTAGGGGCCTTGAGTGCGAGACGTGGCTCAATCGCGATGCTGCCTATCCAAACGCGTCCGGCGTGATCCCGAGCATGCGCGTAACGCTCGAATGGGCGCTCGCCGTCTATCACGGGCGAGGCGGCCCTTGACGATTCATGAAAACGGCCGAAAGTCGCGCCTATGCTGGGGAAGGCAAGATGGGGCCCTTCTTACGCAAGGCCGTGGCTCGGTTGCTGTCTCTTCTCGGTGCGGGAGGAGTTGCCCCGGCCCATGGCGCCGCCGCCGGCCTCATTGCCTTCCAGGCCGCGGGGCCCAGCGGGCCCTTGCGGCCGCAGGCGGCTGCCTTCGCCGATCCAGCAGAGCTGACGTTGCCCCTCCTGGCTAATCCAGCTTGAAGTTCGTTCTGGCCCCATGAGAGGACCAGAACATGAGGCGCAGCCGCTTCACCGAGGAGCAGATCATCGGGATCCTGAAGGAGCACGAGGCCGGGGAGCCGGTCTCGGACCTGTGTCGGAAGCACGGGGTCAGCGACGCCAGCATCTACAAGTGGAAGGCCCGTTTCGGCGGGATGGACATATCGGAGGCCAAGCGGCTGCGGGCGCTCGAGGACGAGAACGCCAAGCTGAAGCGCATGCTCGCCGACGCCATGCTGGACAACGTCGCGCTGAAGGATCTCCTGGGAAAGAAGTGGTGACGCCCGCTGCCGAGCGCAGAGCTGTCGCCCATCTCGTGGAGCATCACGGGATGAGCGAACGGCGGGCGTGTAAAGCCACCGGCTTCTGCCGCATGACCATGAGATACAGAGCCACGCGCGGGAATGACGCCTCGCTGCGTGAGCGCATGAAGGCCATCGCCCAGGAGCGACGGCGGTTTGGCTACCGCCGTCTCCACGTCCTGCTCAGGCGGGAGGGCTTCCGGGTCAACCACAAGCGGCTGTTCCGGCTCTACCGTGAGGAACGGCTGATGGTCCGCCGGCGAGGCGGTCGCAAGCGGGCGATCGGGACACGGGCGCCGATGATGATCCCGATGGGACCGAACGAGCGCTGGTCACTCGACTTCGTCGCCGACCAGATGACCGATGGCCGCCGCTTCCGGATGCTGGCCATCGTGGACGACTGCACCCGCGAGTGCCTGGCGCTGGTGGCGGACACCTCGCTGTCCGGGGTCAGGGTCGCTCGCGAACTCGACAGGCTTCTGGCAGAGCGCGGCCGGCCCAAGATGATCGTCAGCGACAATGGCAGCGAGTTCACCTCCAATGCCATTCTGGCCTGGACCGACGCGGCCCGGGTCGAGTGGCACTACACCGCGCCCGGCAAGCCGATGCAGAATGGCTTCATCGAGAGCTTCAACGGCCGCCTTCGGGACGAGCTGTTGAACGAGACGCTGTTCTCCAGCCTGTCCCAGGCCAGGGCCGCCCTCGCCCGATGGCAGGTCGATTACAACACCGACCGACCGCACTCGAAGCTCGAATGGCAGACGCCAAGCGCCTTCGCCTCAACGTTCCACCCGCGGCGGGATCAGACGCTCCACAACATGAGCGGCTCCGCGTCTGCCCCCGCCGCCCCGCACACCCGAAAGGGCAAATCCAACCGCCAGAACGAACTCAAAGCTGGATAGAAGTTGGGGGCAACGTCACACGGCCACTGGCTGGCAATGGGCCGCCCAGGCCGTCATCAGCTCGCGGCGCTTCTCCAAGGCATCACCCCGGCGATAGGCCCGCTCGGTGGCATCCCCCACGACATGGGCAAGGGCGGCTTCGGCGATCTCCCGTGGGAAGCCCGTCTCCTCGGCTGCCCAGTCCCGGAAAGACGAGCGGAAGCCGTGGACGGTGATCTCCAGCTTCTGGCGGTGGAGCAGCATCTCCATGGCCATCCCGCTCAAGGGGCGGCCCTTCCGCTGCCCAGGGAAGATGTACGCACCCTTGTCGTCATCCTCTGGGCGCAGGGCCGCCAGCGCCCTCAGGATCGCAATGGCGGGCGGTGCGAGGGGCACACGATGTTCTCGCCCGGCCTTCATGCGATTGGCCGGCACCGTCCACACCTCGGCTTTGAGATCGACCTCGCCCCACATCGCCCCCAGTACCTCACCCGACCGGGCGGCCGTCAGGATGGCGAACTCCAGCGCTCGCGCAGCCATGGCCTCCCGCGTCCGCAGTTCGGTGAGGAAGGCTGGCACCTCGGTGTAGGGCATCGCAGGGTGATGGCCGCGCTGGAGCTTCTGGCGCTTCGGCAGGAGGGTGTCGAGGTGGCCGCGCCAGCGGGCGGGGTTCTCTCCCGTGCGCAGCCCCTTGGCCTTGGCGGCATCCAGCACCCTTTCGATGCGACCTCGGAGCCGTGAGGCCGTCTCGTTCTTCTCCTGCCAGATGGGCTGAAGCACGGCGAGCACGTCATCAGTCGTGATCTCGCCCAGCTTCTTGTCACGGATCTTCGCGCAGTAGGCCGGCCCGAGGGTCTGTTTCCACTGATAGACGTGCTTGTCGTTCCGGAACCCACCTTCGATGTTTTCGACGAGGGCATCCGCGAACGCGCCAAAGGAGGGAACCTCCTCAGCCTCCTTCTGGCGCGTCATGGAGGCTTTCCGGCTTTCGAGCGGGTCCTGCCGCTCTGCCGTGAGGCGACGGGCGTCCTCGGCCTTCTGGCGGGCCTCAGCGAGCCCCACGTCCCTTGCCGAGCCCAGCCCCATCTCCCGGCGCTTCCCATCGCGGCGGAACATGAAGAGCCATGCCTTAGTGCCCGTGGGGCCGACTTGGAGGTAGAGCCCACCACCGTCCGCAGCGGCCCAGCTCCTTCAAGTTTGCCACGGTCCGTGCGGTGAGCCGGTTCGTTGCGCGTGCCACATACCCCTCCGATGGGAAGCCAACCCCACCGGGATCCAAAACATACCACCCCACTTTCAACCCCACCACAGAAGCTGGCTTTGGGCGGACGCTCTGGAACGGTCGCGGACAGGAGGCAGCACAATTGATTGATAAATACTGAATTTAACGGACGGAGTCGGACGCTCACAGACGGGAGTTCGTCGGACCTCGGTTCCACCAATCAGACGACATAAGCTATCGAAATATAATGGGCTTCTGATGCTTGTTTCGCATCACCCCCACCGCCGCCCCCACAGCGTGACACTGGCTTTAGGCGAACGTTTCCGGACGCATCTGGACGATTATTGTCCCCTAAAAAGGTAAGGGGCCGCCATCCGGTGGGCAGCCCCTTAGGCTCCGCCCACGAGGCGATCGGCCGTGCGGGCGAGTTCGGCCTCGATCGGGACCTCGTCCCACAGGCCATCCGAGATGAAATGATGGAAACGGTCGTACCGTGCCGGATCAAGGCGTTCGGCCATGGGCCGCATGCTCTTGCGCTCACCCGGACCGATCAGGCCTGCCACATAGAGCGGGCACATCTGCCGTCGCTTCTTGTGCCCCAGCAGGGCGACAAACGGCTTCAGAAACGCCCCCAGCGCCTCATCCCAGCTCGCCATGGCCTGCGCTCCAATCCGGGCGCAAACCTCAACAGCCAATCTTATCAATGCGTTAATCGGCCAAAGCAGTGCTAGACGGCCGCTTTTCACTGGATTTGGGAGATGGTTTCACAGATCGCGGGACGGCCGTCCGATGGCGTGTTAGGTCTCGGCCCTCGGTCAAGCCAGATCAAAGGTCCGCCATGGACAACCGCGCCGGCGAGATGATGGTGTTCGTTCGCGTGGTGGAAGCGGGAAGCTTTTCCGAAGCGGCCCGGCTGATGCTGATGACACCCTCCACGGTATCCAAGCTGATCGCCCGCCTGGAAGCGCGGCTGGGGGTGCGCCTGATCGAGCGATCGACCCGCCGGCTGGCGCTGACCGGAGAGGGCCAGTTCTATTACGAGCGCAGCCAAGCCCTGCTCGGCCAGCTCGACGAAACCGAGCAACAGATCGCCCAGGGCGGCGCCGAGGCCGAGGGCGTTGTGCGCGTAACCTCATCGGTGAGCTTCGGCTCCGCGGCCCTGGAACCGGTCCTGCCGGCCTTCTTCGAGGCCTATCCAAAGGTGATCGTCGATCTCTCGCTCTCGGACGAGGTGGTCGATCTCTATCTCGATCGCACCGATGTGGCGATCCGGGTGGGCAAGCTCGTGGATTCCAACCTGATGGCGCGCAAGATCGGCGAGACGCGGCGGCGTATCGTCGCCTCCCCCGCCTATCTCGCGCGCCACGGCACGCCCGCTACGCCGGAAGATCTCGTCCACCACAATTGCCTCGGCTTCAATTTCCGCCGCGCGATGCCGGTCTGGCCCATGCGCGAAGGAGGACGGATCGTCGAGCGCATGTTGAGCGGGTCGCTGCTGGTCAATAACGGCGACACGCTTCGCCGTATGGCGATTGCCGGCGTCGGCATCATCAGGCTCGCCGACTACCATCTGCGCGAGCCCATCGCACGGGGCGAACTGGTGGAGCTTCTGGCCGACACCGACATCGGCGTGACGGACGATGTCCATGCCCTGTTCCGCGGCGCGCAGTTCCTGCCCGCCCGCGTCCGGGCCTTCCTGGATTTTGCCGTGCCGCGCATGCAGACGTTTTTGGCGCTCGGCTAGGCCACTCACGCGACACGCTCCCCTGCGCACGCCGCCACCGCGTCGGCGGCGGCTGCCTGTGGACGCGGTGGCGGGGACGGGATCGCAGGATCAGCCTGCGACGGGAAGCGGCGCCGCCGGATTGACGAGGCCACGCTCGCGCAGTTCGGCCCAGAATGCGGCAGGAATGGCTTCGCGCAGCGCGGCGCCATCCTCGGCGATCCGCTCCGGACGGCTGGCACCGGGAATGACCGCGGCCACCGCGGGATGGGCAAGCGAGAACTGCAGTCCGGCCGCCTTCATGGAGATGCCGTAGCGATCGGCGATGGCCTTGATCGCCGCGATGCGCGCGCTCATGACAGGCGTCACGGGGGCGTACTCGAAGTTGGGCCCGCCGACGAGGGCGCCCGAGCTGTAGGGGCCGCCGACAACGATGCCGAGGCCGCGCTCCTGAACCATCGGCATCACCCGCTGCAAGGCCCGGTCATGGTCGAGCAGCGTGTAGCGCCCGGCGAGGAGGAAGCCGTCGGGGCGCGGCTCGTCCAGCGCCAGCAGCAGCTCGATGGGCTCGACCCGATTGACGCCCAGCCCCCAGGCCTTGATGACGCCCTCATCGCGCATTCGGTCTAGCGCGCGGAAGGCGCCCTTGCGCGCCTCCTCGAACCGGCCGAGCCATTCATCGCCATAGAAGTCCTGCGCCACGTCATGGACGAAGGCGATGTCGATATGATCGACCTTCAGGCGCTTGAGGCTGTCCTCGATGGACCGATAGGTGGCGTCTTCCGAATAGTCGTTCACGATCTTGTTGGGGCGGCCATATTTGAAGACCTCGCCCTTCTCCCCGAGATCGCGGGCGCTGATGTCTTCGATCTCGTCGAGGATGATACGGCCCACCTTGGTGCTGATGACGAACGCGTCCCGCGGCTTGCCGGCCAGCATCTCGCCCATGCGGATTTCGGCGAGGCCAGCACCGTAGAAAGGTGCGTTGTCATAGTAGCGGATGCCGTCATTCCAGGCCGCCTCGACGGTGGCGCGCGCCTCCGCCTCGGGGATGTCCCGGAACATGTTGCCGAGGGGCGCCGCGCCAAAACCGAGTTGCCCGCGCAGGATAGCCTTGAGTGCCATGACCTGAACCTTTCCATTCCCTTCCAGACCCGATGTCTGGCGTCAGGGAATGAAATACGGCGTGCGGGATATCCTCAGTAGCCGGCCCGTGATCTCAGCACTTTGGAATGGGGTTCATAGGCCGGTGCTTCCCAGGCCCTCCGTTATCGCCGTATTGCCGGCACGGCTAAACACGACGCCAACGCGAAGACCTTCCATCTTGAAGAGTCCGGGGACGCTTTCGATCAATTGCCTTCAACATTCGGCTAAGCCTTGTAGAAGCCGAGGAACATCGCGATGCCGCTCTCGATCAGGCGATCGGCCGCGCGACCGCTCGAGGGGGGAAACCCCAGGGCCCCGCTCAGCTTGATGTCCTCGGTGACCAGCGCGAGAAACTGGTGCGCCGCCAGTTCGGGATCCGGAATCCGGAGGCGGCCCGCGTCACTCAGCGCACGGAGATAGCCCGCGATCTGATGGATCGCGGCACCTGGCCCTTCATCATTGAAAACCTGGGCGAGACGGGGAAACCGCGGCGCGACCGGAATCAGGATCCGGAAGATGTCGAGCCCCTCGCGGTCCGCGAAAATGCCTCGATAGTTGGCCGCCACCTTGCGCAGCTCCTTCGAAACGGTGGCGCTCTTGGGGTCCGGCACGTAGAGGTTGGCGTTCACCGCCCGGCATTCGACCCGGATCAGTTCCTCGAAGAGGGCGGCCTTGTTGGAAAAGTGCGCATAGAGAGTCGCCTTGGACAGCGCACCGACGCGCGCGATCGCGTCCATGCTGGCGCCGTCGTAGCCCACCTCCAGGAACACGGCGCGGGCCGCCGCGAGGGCCTCCCGGGCTTTGGGCCTCAGGGAGCTGGCGTCTTGCGGCTCAAGGGATGAAGCGTTGCATTCCGACATGCGTTCAATCTAATCGAACTGTACGGTTCAGTCCATATTGACTCTCCACTTGCCTCGCCCTACTCGTATATCGAACTGAACGGTTCGGTTCAGGCTGTTGTACCGGGGTGCCATCACACATGCGAGACCTGTTTGCCCTTTCCGGGCTCGCGCCCTGCCTAAAGGGAGGCGCCTTCGCCGCTTCCCTGCTGCTCATGAACGGCTGCATGGTGGGGCCGGACTTCGAGGCGCCCGATGCACCGCGCGTCAGCGGCTACCTGCCCGAAGGCACGCCCCGTCCTACGACCTCGGCGGATGTCCATGGTGGAAGCCGCCAGGTCTTTCTCCGCGGTCGCGATCTGCCCGGCGAGTGGTGGCGGGTGTTCCGCAACAAGCAGATCGATGCCTTCGTCGCGGAGGCGATCCGCAACCATCCGGACGTGACCGCCGCCCAGGCTGCGCTGCGGGCGGCACGCGAAAACGCCCTGGCCGGCGAGGGCGCCCTGTTTCCGCAGGTGTCGGCGAGCGGCAGCGCCACCCGGCAGGTCGCCTCGCTGGCGAGCCAGGGCGAGAGCGGCAACACCAGCCCCTACAATCTCTACAACGCCTCGGTCAGCGTCAGCTATGTGCTGGACGTATGGGGTGGCACCCGCCGGCAGGTCGAGGCGCTGGAGGCGCAGGCGGACTATCAACGCTTCCAGCTGGAGGCGACCTATCTCAGCCTCACCGCGAATGTGGTGACGGCGGCCATCACCGATGCCTCTCTGCGCGCGCAGATCGAAGCAACCAACGACATCATCAAGTCCGAGCAGGAACAGCTCAAGCTGGTCCAGCGCCAGTTCGAGCTGGGCGCGGTGGCTCAATCCGACGTGCTATCGCAGCAGTCCAATCTCGCCCAGACCCAGGCGACCCTGCCGCCGCTGCAGAAGCAGCTCGCCCAGCAGCGTAACCAGCTGATGGCCTATCTCGGCCGGCTGCCGAGCCAGGATCGGGGCGAGCACGTGACCCTTGCCAGTCTCACATTGCCGCGCGATCTTCCCGTCAGCGTCCCCTCCGCGCTGGTGCGGCAGCGGCCCGATATCGGCGCGGTGGAGGCGAGCCTGCACAAGGCCACCGCCACCGTGGGCGTCAACGTGGCCAATATGCTGCCGCAGGTTCAGCTCACCGGTAGCTACGGCAGGGCCGGCCTCACCCCCGACAGCCTGTTCTCGCCGGGCACCGCCGCCTGGAGCATCGCCGGCAGCGTCGCACAGACGGTGTTCGACGGCGGGACGCTCTACCACGACAAGGAATCCGCCGTCGCGAGCAACGAGCAGGCGCTGGCGCAATACAAGAGCACGGTCATCACCGCCTTCCGCGACGTGGCGGATTCGCTGCGCGCCATCGAGGCTGATGCCAGCACGCTGAAGGCCCAGCTCGCCTATGAGAAGGCGGCGCAGGAGAGCGTGAAGATCTCCCGCACCCAGTATCTGGCCGGCGCGGTGACCTATCCCTCGGTGCTCACAGCCGAGCAGAACTTCCAGCAGGCCGTGGTCGCGCGGGTGAAGGCGCAGGCCGCCCGCTTCACCGATACCGCGGCGCTGTTCCAGGCCCTGGGCGGCGGCTGGTGGAACCGTGTGGACCAGACGGCGCAGGCCGAACCCCGCACCAACGCCGGCTATTTCCAGGACCACTGAGCGGTACGCACGACCCCTCGCCCCTGCGCCCTCAAAACGCCACCTGCGCCGCAGCCGCAAGAAGAGACGTCAGATGAAGAAACGGATGATCCTCATGCTGGCCGCCGTCGCCCTGGTTTTCGGGGCGCTATACGGCTTCCAGCTCTTCAAGGCGAGCATGATCAAGCAGGCGCTGGCCTCGCTGCGCGACCCGCCGCAGACCGTCGCGACCACGGTGGCTGGCCTCACGCCCTGGCAGTCCACCGTCAAGGCGGTGGGCAGCGTGCGCGCCGAAGCGGGGGCAGACTTGGCGCTCGAGAGCTCCGGCACGGTCGCGAAGATCAATTTCAAGTCTGGTGACGAGGTGCGCGAGGGGCAGGTCCTCCTTCAACTGCGCGACGAGCAGGAGGTGGCCAATCTCGCCGCCCTGAAGGCGACTGCGGACGTCAGCGCCATCATCCTCAACCGCGACCAGGAGCAGTTGAAGATCCACGCGGTGAGCCAGGCAACCATCGACAGCGACACCGCAAACCTCAAGAAGGCGCTGGCCCAGGTGGCCGAGCAGCAGGCGGTGGTGGACAAGAAGACGCTGAAGGCGCCCTTTTCCGGCCGGCTCGGCATCCGCTCCGTCGATCTCGGCCAGTATGTGAGCGCGGGCACGGCGGTGGTGACGCTCCAGTCCCTCAACCCCATCTTCATCGACTTCTACCTGCCGCAACAGGCCCTCGCCGAGGTGAAGACGGGCCAGACGGTGAAGGCCACGGTGGACACCTATCCCGGCCAGGCCTTCGAGGGGACGGTGACGGCCATCAGCCCCAAGGTGGACGTCACCTCGCGCAACGTGCAACTGCGCGCCGAGTTCAGGAACGACGATCACCGCCTCACCCCCGGCATGTTCGCCACTGTCGAGGTCGCTGTGGGAACGCCGGACGCGTTCGTTACCGTGCCGCAGACGGCCGTGACGGCCAATCCGTATGGCGACATCGTTTTCGTGGTGGAGAAGAAGGAGGGCTCGGCCACAGGCCTCGCCGCGCGTCAGGTCTTCGTGAAGACGGGCGCGACGCGGGGCGACCAGATCGCCGTCCTATCAGGCATCAAGGAGGGCGACCAGATCGTCGCCGCCGGGCAGATGAAGCTGCACAACGGGTCCCAGGTCAGCGTCAACAATACGGTGCTGCCGGCCAACGACCCCGCTCCCTCCATCGTCGATCGCTGAACCGAGGCGCCAGTGTCATCCTTCACCGACATCTTCATCCGCCGGCCGGTGCTGGCGATCGTGGTCAGCCTGATGATCCTGGTGCTGGGCCTGCGCGCCATGAGCTCCATGCCCATCTTGCAATATCCGCGCACGCAGAATGCCATCGTTACCGTCTCGACCACCTATCCCGGCGCCGATCCGGACGTCGTGGCGGGCTTCATCACGACGCCGCTGGAAAATGCCATCGCCCAGGCGAACGGCATCGACTACATGACCTCCACCAGCACCACCGGCACCAGTACCATCACCGCCAACCTGCGGCTCAACTACGATACCGGCAAGGCGCTGACCGAGATCAATACCAAGGTCAATTCGGTACTCAACCAACTGCCCTCCGGTACTCAGCAGCCTGTGCTGACGGTCAAGGTGGGGCAGACCATCGACGCCATGTATATCGGCTTCCGCAGCGACGCCATCGCCGGCAACCAGATCACTGATTACCTGATCCGCGTGGTGCAGCCGAAGCTGCAAGCGGTGCAGGGGGTGCAAACGGCAGAACTGCTCGGCAGCAAGACTTTCGCCATGCGCGCCTGGCTCGACCCCATCCGTCTTGCGGCCTATGGCGTGACCGCCTCGGAGGTCTCCACCGCGCTGACCCGCAACGACTACATTGCGAGCCTCGGCAACACTAAGGGCCAGATGGTGCAGGTGAACCTCACCGCCTCAACCAGCCTGCACAATGTGGAGGAGTTCCGGAACCTCATCGTCAAGGAGGCGAACGGCGCCATCGTGCGCCTGAAGGACGTGGCGAACGTCACTCTTGGCGCCGACGACTATGAGTCCGCCACCATGTTCGACGGGCGGGAGTCGGTCTATATCGGCATCCAGATCGCCCCCACCGCCAATCTGCTTGATGTCATCAAGGGCGTGCGCGCGGTGCTGCCGGAGATCGAGAGCCAGCTGCCCACCGGGCTCTCGATGGGCGTGATCTACGATTCCTCAGCCTTCGTGAATTCCTCCATCGAGGATGGTGATCCACACGCTGGTGGAGGCGCTGGCCATCGTGACCCTGGTGGTATTCGCCTTCCTCGGCTCCTGGCGCTCGGTGCTCATACCGGTGATCGCGATCCCACTGTCGCTGATCGGCACCTTCCTGATGATGCTGGCCTTCGGCTTCAGCATCAACCTGCTGACGCTGCTGGCCTTGGTGCTCGCCATTGGCCTCGTGGTGGACGACGCCATCATCGTGGTGGAAAGCGTCAACCATCACATGGAAGAGGGCATGAGCGCGCTTCAGGCCGCCTTCGCCTCGGCGCGCCAGCTCGCCAATCCCATCATCGCCATGACCGTGGTGCTGATCGCGGTCTATGTGCCCATCGGCTTCCAGGGCGGGCTCACGGGTGCGCTGTTCACCGAGTTCGCCTTCACGCTGGTGGGCGCGGTGACCATCTCGGCCGTGGTGGCGCTGACGCTGACGCCGATGATGTCCGCCTACATGCTGAAGCCGGTGGACCATGCGGGCGGGGACCTGGAATCGCGCATGGTGCTGGCGGTGGACCGGGTGATGGGCAGGATCACCGCCGCCTATTCCCGCTCGCTGACGGGCGCTCTCAACTACATGTCCGTCACCGCCGTGTTCGCCGCCCTCGTGCTGTGCAGCGTCTACTGGCTGTATGGCGCCGCGCAGAGCGAGCTGGCGCCCGAGGAGGACCAGGGCATCATTCTCGCCCAGAGCATTTCCGCCCCCAATGCGACACTGCAGCAGAAGCTGCTCTACAATCGACAGACCTACGAGACCTTCGCCCGGCACCCCGAGACCGAGACGGTGTTCCAGGTGGAGAGCACCGGCACCAGCATCGCCGGCTGGGTGCTGAAGCCCTGGGACGAGCGCAAGGCGACCACCAAGACCCTTCAGCCGATGATCCAGCAGGAGCTGAACGCCATCGCCGGGCAGAAGATCGTCGCCTTCCAGACCTCGCCTCTGCCCGGCTCGAACGGCCTGCCCATGCAGATCGTGATCGGCACCTCTGATGGCTTCGACAAGCTCAACGAGGTGGCCGCGAAGTTCCTGCAGGAGGCGCTGGACACTGGCCTGTTCATCTTCCTCAACAACGATCTCAAGATTGACCAGCCGCAGGCCTCCATCGTCATCGACCGGGAGAAGACCTCGCTCCTCGGCCTCTCCATGAGCGACGTGGGCGGTGCCCTCTCCTCGCTGCTGGGCGGCGGCTATGTGAACTACTTCAGCTTGGACGGGCGGTCCTACAAGGTCATCCCGCAGGTGAAGCAGGAGGCGCGGCTCAATACCGACCAGGTGCTCGATTATTACATGCGCATGACCGACGGAACGATGATCCCGCTGTCGACCGTGGCGCGTATCGAAACGAAGACCGTGCCGGAATCCCTCAACCACTTCCAGCAGGTAAACGCGGCTACGATTGCCGGCGTGGTTGCACCCGGGATTACCACGGGTGATGCCATCACGGCGTTGAAGGATCTCGCCAAGCGCACCCTGCCCGCGGGCTATACGCTCGATTTCGGTGGCGCCTCGCGGCAGTACGTGCAGGAGAGCGGCGGCTTCGTCACCACCTTCGCCTTTGCGCTGATCGTGATTTTCCTGTCGCTCGCCGCGCTGTTCAACAGCTTCCGCGATCCGGTGGTGATCCTCTTGTCGGTGCCCATGTCGCTCGCCGGCGCGCTGCTGTTCATCAGCGTCGGCATCGGCGGGGCCAGCATCAACATCTACACACAGGTCGGCCTCACCACGCTGATGGGACTCATCAGCAAGCACGGCATCCTGATGCTGGAGGTGGCCAACGAACTGCAGCTTGAAGGCAAGTCCAAGCGCGAGGCCATCGTCGAGGCGGCCACGCTCCGCCTGCGGCCGATCCTGATGACGACGGCGGCGATGGTGCTCGGCGTCTTACCGCTCATCTTCGCGTCCGGCGCGGGCGCCGCCTCGCGCTTCAACCTTGGCCTCGTCATCGCCACCGGCCTCGCCATCGGCACGCTCTTCACGCTGTACGTGGTGCCCACGGCTTATGTTTTGATGGGCCAGACGCACCACGCTTCGAAGAATGAAGACTGAATTTGCCGGGCGGATGCTCCGTCCGGCGTGCAATACCGGGACCGGCACGGCGCCGGTCCCGGGTCGCTTGCACCCAGACTGCCGACGGAGGTTTCCACGCCGGCCTCAAGCCCTGTTGGGCTCCACCTAAATCATCTTACCAAGGCAGTTCCTGCACTTCATTGACGAAAATGCCGTTCGGTCCCTCATTGTCGAGCAATGCGAATTTAACAGCAATCACCGCCGCCTGTTCGGGCGTGCGTGTCCCCGCAAAGTTGGTCGCCTCGGTGGCCGTGTAGCCTGGGCAAATGGCGTTGACCTTAAAGCCCTTATCCTTCAACTGCTGCGCATAGCTGAGCGTGAGCGAATTGAGCGCCGCTTTGGATGCCGCATAGGTGGGAAGCCTGAAGTCGCGATAGGCCCAGTCCGGATCTGCGCGCAGCCCAAACGAACTGAGTTCAGAGGATACGTTGACGATCCGAGGGCGGGTGGATTTCGCCAGCAATGGGACCATCGCCTCTGTAAGGCGCAGGGCGCCGACGACGTTGACATCTAGTGTTTTCTGAATTCGCTCAACAACCGACAGTGATGGATCGTAGTCTAAACCAATTCCGGCATTGTTGACGAGCGCGTCAAGGCGCCCGTATTCATTCTCTATAAAATGAGCAAGCGACGATACGCTGGCTTCGTCCGTTGCGTCCAGTTGGACCGGCCGGACCCGGAGCCCTTCCGCGAGCAGCGGGAGGCTCGCCGTCTTTCCTCGGTCAAGATCGCGGCACCCAAGCAGCACGTTGACACCTTTGCGGCGCGCGAGCCCAGCCGCAATGGCCAAGCCGATGCCGCGATTGGCACCGCTGACCAAGGCAATAATCTCATTGGTTTCCATTTTGTCCGTCCCGTACGAGCTTGCGTCGGGCCGGTCCTTCTTACGGACGCGGTCGCCAACGCGAAAGACTCTTCAGCCGTGCTTGGCCAAAGGGCTTGCATGGGCAAGCGGACCATTCGTATAAAACCTCGAGTATGGTTTAGGTCAAGGATTTTCGTCGTGGACAGACGAGGAAGCCCGCCTCGGCAAATGACCGTGGGGGAAGTTGCGCAGCGCAGCGGAGTGGCCGTTTCGACTCTGCACTTCTACGAAGCCAAAGGGCTCATCGCGGCAACGCGCAGCCGCGGCAACCAGCGGCGCTTTTCCAGGGACATTCTACGGCGGATCGCGATTATCCGGGTGGCACAGCACCTGGGAATGCCGCTGGCTGAAATCTCCGCCCTGCTGAAACCGATACCGGCCGGGAAACAACCGTCAGCTGCCGCGGTTCGCGATATGGTCGCCGGCTGGAGAGTGGCATTGCAGGCACGTATCGACGGTCTCACCCAGCTGCGCAACCATCTGGATGGTTGTATCGGATGCGGATGCCTGTCACTTGAGGAGTGCCCGCTCCGCAATCCTGCGGATGCGTTAAGTGCTAGGGGAGCGGGGGCGGTTTTGCTACAGAGTAATTTGGAGTGAATTCAAGCAATATATTTTACGTAGTCGTCATTTTTTAAACTAATGTATCATTTTTGGTGGAAACAACTGGGGCTGAAATCGACCCTCATTGCGACCTTGCGAGGCTGACCCGTTCAGCGACCGCCAGGACCAACGCATCCTCGCCCTTTCTCCCGACGATCTGCAAACCCGCCGGCGCGCCGTTCTCTGCCAGCAGCGGCACGGTCACGGCGGGATGTCCCGACAGATTGAAGGGGCGCACGAACGTCGTCATGCCCACGGCGGAAAGGTCGCCGCGCGCTTCCGCGAGAGCAGGCGGGAACTCGGGCATGGTCGGCAGAACCAGTACGTCGAGGGCTTCGAGGAGTGCGTCGATCTCCGCCGTGAACGCCGCACGCACAAACTCGGCTGCGGCGATCTCCTCCCTGGTTACGGCGGCTGCCTGGGCGAGGCGCCGGGCGACGTCGTCTCCCACGAGACCCGTCTGCAGCAGGTGGCCGAGGCCGGTGACGTTCTCGGCATTGATGATTGCGAGACCGGCGGAGAAGGCGGCTTCAAGTCCGGCGAGTTTGACATCGCGGCTCTCGACGCCCGAAGCTGCCAGTGCCTCGTTGACGGCCCGGTGGATCGCCGGATTGGCCTTCACCGCCACGCGCCCGATGCGCGGCGCATTGACCGACCGTCGCGCGAAGGTGGGATCGATGATCTCCATGGCGCGCATCAGCATGTCCGCGCTTGTCGCGATCGGGCCTACGCAGTCGATGGTGCTGTCGGTTGGCATCACACCGTGCCGGCTGACCCGACCGAAGGTCGGCTTCAGCCCGAAGACACCGCAGCAGGCGGCCGGGATGCGGACGGACCCGCCGGTGTCCGTGCCGAGGGCGAAATCGGCGAGCCCCGCCGCCACTGCCGCGGCCGATCCCGAGGACGAGCCGCCGGGCACCAGATGCGGCCATTTCGGGTTCTCGGGCGTTCCGCTCCAGTCGTTGATGCCGGTCACGCCGAAGGCCAGCTCGTGGAGCGTGGTCTTGCCGACGATCCGGCAGCCCGCTGCGAGCGCCCGCGCCACCACTTCGGCATGTTCGGTCGCGGGGGCTGCGTCGGCCAGGGCCCGGCTGCCAGCCATGGTCGGCTCGCCCGCGATATCGATGGTGTCCTTCACTGCGACGCGTGGGCCATCCGCCCCGAGGCTGAGGGTCTTGACAAAGATGCTCATGGATCAAGCTTTCGATCAGGCGGCGGTGGCGCCGCTCACGACAAAACGTTCCAGAAAGATGGCCGCAGGATCGGCGCCGTGGGCAGTCAGGAAGGCGCGCGCCGCGTCGGTCATGGGGGGCGGACCACACAGGTAGATGTCGCGCCCCGGCACGTCCCCGGGCTGGAGGAGATCGGTGGCATAGCCCGCCTGCCATTTCGGCCCGGCGTCGCCACGCGCCACGGCCACGCGGATTTCAAGGCCCGGCAGGCGACTTGCAAGCTCGGCGAGGTCGTCGAGGCAGAACAGGTCCTCGGGCGTGTTCACGCCGAAGCAAAGGGTCATGGCGCGCGACGTTGGCGCGCTCGCAATCTGTCGCAGCATGGCGAGCATTGGCGCGAGGCCCGTGCCGCCGGCCACCATCAGCAACGGGCGCGTGCCGTCGCGGAGATAGAAGGTGCCGCGTGGGCCTTCGCACGCGATCTGGTCGCCGGGAGCCGCGCGTTCGCGCAGATACGTGGACATGGCGCCGTCGTCGAGCAGCCGGATCAGCAGCTCCAGAGAGCGCTCCCCGGAAGGCGGGTTGGCCATGGAATAGGAGCGCAGGGCCTCCGTGCCCGGCACTTTCAGGTTGATGTACTGGCCGGAGAGAAACACCAGCGGCTTGAGCCCCAGCGTCTGCCCCTTCAGGCGGATCACGCTGGCGCCGAGTTGCTCCAGGCTTTCGATGCGCAGCGTGAAGGGCTTCGCCGGCAGCAGCCGGGTGCGCTCATAGGGCATGCGGAGCGTCACGTCTCCATCAGCTGCCGAGACGCAGGTCAGCACCTCGCCGCTCTCCATCTCGGCGGTGGTGAGGGAGGTGGTGGCGAATGCGTCATGCTCGATCGCGCCGGCGAGAAGGGTGCAGCGGCAGGTCTGGCAGTCGCCCACCTCGCAATCAGAGCTCAGCGCCAGTCCGTTACGGCGCGCGGCCTGGAGGATCATCTCGCCGGGGCGGGCCTTGATCTCGGTCCGCTCACCGTCTGCGAAGACGATGGTCACATTGGGCATGTCCGTCTCCTCGGGAGCGTCCGGCCGGGCGCGCGCGTCTCCGCGCCCGGCTGGATCGCCGAACGGAATCGGGTGAAGGGAATGGATCGGGTCGCGGCGGTCAGCGCCGCCGCAATGTCATCAGCGCACGAGGGCGAACTTGCCGTCCTTGACGGTGAGCATCACCACGCTGTCCGCCTTGGCGCCGAAATGGTCGCCGGGGCCGTAGGTGTAGACGGCGGTGACACCCACGTGGTCTTTCAGGCCCTCGATGGCACCGCGGATGGCGGCGCGATCGGTGGCACCGGCCTTCTTCACCGCCTCCGCCAGCATCATCACCGCGTCGTAGGCGTTACCCGCGAACGTCGCCGGGGGCTTGCCGTATTTGGCCTCGTAATCCTTCGCGAAGGTCTCGATCACGGCTTTCTGCGGGTCGTTCGCGGCCAGCGCGCCGGTGACATAGATCTTCGAGGAGGGGATGAAGATTCCATCCGCAGCCGGGCCGGCGAGGCGCAGGAAGTTGAAGTCGTTCGCGGCCTGGGAAAGATAGAGCGGCAGGTCGATGCCGAGCTGGCGATAATTCTTCACCACGATGGCCTGTCCGGGGCCTGTGGCCCACACCACCACCGCCTGCGCATCGGTGCCGCGCACCTTGGTGAGCTGGGGCGTCATGTCCTGATCGGCGTTGCCGAAGGCCTGCTGGGACACGACGGTGATGCCGTAGCTGGCAGCGTTCTTCTCCAGTTGCTCGCGGCCGCTGGTGCCGAAGGGACTGTCCGCATTCAGGAGGGCGATGCGTGTGATCCCGCGCTTCTTCATGTCCTCCATCATCACGCTCTGCACGAGCACGTCAGTGAGGGGCGAGAGGAAGATCCACTTCTTCTCCTCGGCCGGCAGCACGATGTTGCGCGAGCCACCATTGGAGATCATGGGCACGGAGGCCCGCTGCACGGTGTCGATGATGGCGAAGGACGAGCCGGAGTTCATCGGCCCGACGATGGCAGCGATGTCGCCCTGTCCGATGAGGCGCTTCACGGCGGTCACGGCGCGGGTGTTGTCGCTCTCGGTGTTGACGTTCACGAACTCGACGGGCTGTCCGTTGATGCCGCCCGTCTTGTTGATCTGCTCCACCGCCAGCATGGCGCCCTCAAGGCCAGGCTGGCCGAGGGAGGCGACGGCGCCGGAGGTCTCCAGAAGGCCGCCGATCTTGATGGGGTCGGCGGCGTGGGCGGCCGAGAGGCCAGCGGCGATAAGCAATGCGGCGATGGTGGGTCTCAGGGGCAGCATGGGAACACCTTCGGTCGGGGCTGTGTGGGCGGATCAGGAACGAATTCGGGTCAGGCGATGGCGTTGAAGGCTTCGGCGAACAGCGCCGGGGGTGGGGTATGGATGCCGCCGCCGATGCGTCCGCGCCATCCGGCGCGGTCGAGGATGCCGAGGGCGATGCGGGGCGCGGCGCCGGCCGCCACCAGGGCTGCGGCGGGGAGCCCGATGCGCGCCCGGCTGAGGGCGAAGGCGGGGTGCTCGCGCGGAAACAGGCGTGCCCGCGGCAGGCCGGCTTGCTCGGTCAGCATGGCGCCGAAGCCCAGCGCGTCCACAAGAGCGCTGTCGCCGATGGCGCCGAGGCGGTCGTCCGGGGTGACGCCCTCCACCAGCGTGCCCTCCGGGGGCGCGGCCGGCGCGGTGAACCACTGGCCGGGCCGGCCGCCGAGCTGGACACCGGCGTCCACGCCGTTGGCGCCCATGGCGGTGATGAGGCTGCTGCCGGGGATCTCGGCGGCCGAGGCGATCAGCTTGGCCGCCGCCATCCAGAGGTTGAGGAAGAAGCCGGGCGCGCCATCCAGGAAATGGCGTTCCAGCGTGTCGCTGCCGAGGCGTGGCGCGATGGCCTCGATCACCAGCCGCGTACCCGCGACGGTGCGGCCGTGGCAATCGTCTCCCGCCGCCAGCGCGGCGTCCGCGATGGGCAGGAGAGGAATGTCCCGGTCGGCTACGATGGACAGCGTCGCCGCGAGGTTGCCGTTGATCCACTTGAGGTGCGCGAGGATGTCGGGTCCGGCAAGGCCGAGCCGTTGCGCCTTGGCCATGCCGCCATTGATGGGGGCAAGCACGCGACGGCGCGGATCGGCAAGATCGACGACGATCTGGGCCGCCATGTTCGGCGAGAAGACGGCGGCAAGCGGCACCATGACGCCATGGTCCTGTGCCGGGGCGAGGCGGATGGCGCCGGAGAGGATCATCGCCTCCGCCTCGGTCGCATCGGCGGCCCAGGCCTCCAGCAGCACGGCCATAACGGCGCTGTTGAGGATGGGACGGGCGATGCGCGCCAAGTCCACCGGTGGGCCGGCATGAAGAATGGTCCGCTCGGGAAAGTCCATCGCGTCGCGCGCCAATGCGACGCCGCGCCAGGCCGGTTCCACCGCGTGCATCAGTGCGAGCGCGGTGCCGTCTGCGTCGGAGAGGGCGGAGGGGGCGGTGATCTCGTCCAATGCGACCTCCTCTAGACCGCGATCATGCGCGGTGCGCTGCAGCCGGATGCCTGGCTGTCGCTGGTGCCCAGATAGGCCTCGGTGATGCGGGGATCCCTCAGCAGCTCGGCGCCCGTGCCGCTGGCGGCGACACGCCCGTTGGCGAGCACCAGGCCCCGGTCGGCGATGGCGAGGGCCGAGGCGATGTTCTGCTCCACCAGCAGGATGGTGAGGCCCTGCCTTTTCAGCCGCGCGATGGAGGCGAAGATCTCGTCGATCACCTGCGGAGCGAGGCCGAGGGAGGGCTCGTCGAGCATGAGCAGGCGCGGTTCGCCCATGAGGGCGCGACCGATGGCGAGCATCTGGCCCTGTCCGCCGGACAGGGTGCCGGCGAGCTGACGCGCCCGCTCCTTCAGCACCGGGAACAACTGGTACACCATATCGAGGCGGGCTTCGAACACCGCCCGCTCCGCGCGGCTCTGGTGGAGAAGGTGCGTGAAGCCGCGGGCGCGACGGCGGGCATAGCGGCCGGCCGCCAGGTTCTCGGCGACCGTGAGCGAGCCGAACAGGGCGCGCCCCTCGGGCACGAGGCAGAGGCCGCGGGCCACCACGGCATCCTCCGGGAGCCGGGCGATCTCCTCGCCGGCGAAGGACATCTCGACGGCGCGCGCGTTCACCACCCGGCCGATGGCCTTGAGCAAGCTGCTCTTGCCCGCGCCGTTGGCGCCGACCAGCGCCAGCACCTCGCCCTCGTCGATGTGGAGCGATACGCCGTCTACTGCCGTCAGGCCGCCATAGGTGACGTTGAGATCCCGGACCGTCAGCAGCCGCGCCGCCGGCCTCACCGGCTCGGAGTTGGCCTCGGCGACCGATGCGACGATGGCGGCGACGGGCGCCGCGGCGGGCTCCTCCGGCGCGCGGCGGCCGAGATAGGCCTCGATCACCTTCGGATTGGCGCGCACCTCATCGGGCGCTCCATCGGCGATGAGATGGCCGCGGTCGAGCACCATGATCCGCTGGGCGATGCGGCTCACCAGTGGCATGTCGTGCTCGACGAACAGCACTGTGCGGCCGTCGCGCCACAAGGAGAGGATGACGTCGCCGAGAAAGGTCTTCTCGCTCTCGTTGAGGCCCGCGCCCGGCTCGTCCAGTACCAGCATGGACGCCCCGGTCGCCAGCACCCGCGCGATGCTGAGCAGGCGCCGCTGGCCGGCAGTCAAGAGGCCGGCCGGCAGGTCCGCCTTCTCCAGCAGCCCGACCCGCTCCAAGTGGGCATCCGCCTCGCTGGCCACGCGGCGGGCGGCGGGCAGGCTGTTGGCGCGGAAGCCGAGGCCGGCGATGAGCCCTAGACCGGAGGCAGGGACGCCGCCCACCATGACGTTTTCGCGCACCGTGAGGTGCTGGAACGGCTCCGCCGCCTGGAAGGTGCGGGCGAGGCCCCGGCGCGCCACCTCGTGGGGCTTGAGGCCCGCCAGCGGCCGGCCGCGAAAGCTGACCGTTCCGGCCGTCGGCGGCACTTCTCCGGAGAGCACGTTGAGGATGGTGGTCTTGCCGGCGCCGTTGGGGCCGATGAGCGCCACCAGTTCCCCTTCGGCCACGTCGAAGGTCACCTCGGTGAGGGCCGGAAACGTCCCGAAGGTGACGCTGACACCGGCGACGGAGAGGATCGGCTTGGCGTTCATCGGGCGGCCACCTTTCGGAACCGGCGCGCCTGCGCCACCACGGGCTCCGCGATGCCGGCCATGAGGCCGCGCGGGAAGAAGATGACCGAGACCACGAGGAGCGTGCCGTAGGCGATCACGTCGAAGGCGCCGAGCGGCTTCAGGGCCTCGCCCACCAGCGTCACGAAGGCGACGCCGAACAGCACGCCCCAGATGTTGGCGAAACCGCCGAGCGCCACCATGAGCAGGAGCCGCACGGAGAAGCCCACGTCGAACGGTCCGGGGCTGAGGTAGCCGACATAATGGGCGTAGAGCCCGCCGCCCACCGCGCAGAGGAAGCCGCTCAGCATCATCACCTTGCGCTTGATAGCGGCGACGTCATTGCCGAGAGAGCCGACCACCTTGTCGCCCTCCGCGATGGCCCGCATCACGAGGCCGGCGGGTGAGGAGATGAGGTTCTGGGCGAACAGGACCGCGAGGATCACCGCGCCCCACACCACCGGCAGCACCTGGGCGTCGGTGATGAGGTCCTTGCCGAAGATCGACAGCGGCTCGATGCCCGACAGGCCGTTGGGACCGCCGGTGAGGAAATGCATCTCGACGAAGGCGATCTGCACGATGATGCCGAAGGCCAGCGTCGCCATGGCGAGATGGTGCCCCTTCAGCCGGAACACCAGCCAGCCGATGGCCCAGGCGATCCCCGCCACCAGCGCCGAGGCAATGATCACGCTCAGCAGGGCGGGCAGGCCGAGGGCGGCGCCGATAAGCGCGGAGCCGTAGGCGCCGAGGCCGTAGAAGGCGGCATGGCCGAGCGAGATCTGGCCGGTGTAGCCGGTGAGGAGCGTCAGGCCGAGGGCGGGCAGTGCCTGCAGTCCGATGACCACTGCGAGGCTGATGGCATAGTCGCCGCCCGTGACCAGGCAGGCCACGAGGATGGCGATGAGCAGGGGGATGCGGACCATGTCAGCTCCTCACCTTTTCGAGGTCGCCGAACAGGCCGCCGGGCCGGAACAGCAGGAAGACGAGCAGCAGCACGAAGGCGATGGCGTTCTTGTAGCCGGAGCTGACATAGCCCGCTGCGAACGCCTCCAGGATGCCGAGGAGGATGCCTCCCAGCGCCGCGCCGATCGGCCCACCGAAGCCCCCGACGATGCAGGCCACGAACCCCTTGATGCCGAGCTGGAGGCCGCTGTCGTACTGGGTGAGGGCGATAGGCGCCACGACGATGCCGGCGATGGCCCCGAGCGCGCCGGACATGACGAAGCTGATGAGGCTCATGGTGCCGACGCGAATGCCGACGAGGCCGGCCGCGAAGGGATTGATGGCGCAGGCGCGGAACATTTGCCCCAGGAACGTCTTGCGGAACAGCAGTTCCAGCAGGACCATCGCGGTCATGGCGGCGCCGACGACCCACAGCGCCTGGGGCGAGATGGTGGCGCCGCCGATGCGGATCGGCGCATCTCCCGAGAAGGCCGGCATGGGCTGGGCGTCGGTGCCCCAGACCAGCGCGGCCACGCCGTGGAGGATCACGCCGATGCCGATGGTGACGATGATGCCACGCACGACGTCCGAGCGGACCGGCCGGATGGCGGTGCGCTCGATGATCGCCGCCACGAGGCACGTGACGACGATGGCGAGCACGATCGCGATGGGCAGCGGCACCCCCGCCGACAGCAGAGCGATGGTGGTCATGGCGCCCACCATCGCGAAATCCCCCTGGGCGAAGTTTACGATGCCGGTCACGTTGAAGATGCAGGTGAAGCCGACGCCGATGAGCCCGTAGATGCTGCCGACGACGATGCCGCTCAGAAGAAACTGGAGCGCGTCCGTCATGGTCCGATCCTCCCGTGGAACGCCGTTCAGGCGTCCGTCCGCATCCAGGACTCGGAAAATGCCAGGAAGGCGGAGCTCTTGACGGTATCGGCGCAGTTGCGCGTCGCGACCTTGCCCTTGAGCGGACGGCCGTTGATCGTCACCGAGGCGTCGGGCGCGTCAAGGAAGACGCTGTACATTTCGTGCTTCTTGGTGGGTCCCTTCTCGGGCGGCATGTCGACAGCATAAGGCGCGCCGAGCTGGTTCCACGTGGCGACCACCTCCATGTCGGCGGCGCTGACGATCTCGCGATAGGTGCCGCGGGTGTCGCCCTCGCGCCGGATCTCTGTGGCCGACAGGTAGCTGATGGCTGAGATGCCGGGAGAGACGCGGAAGGCCGCGAACTTGCTGAAGAACTCGGCCACGAGGTAACGGGCGAGATCCTCGTTGTCGGAGATGCAGAAATTGGCGACCTCGGGCAGGCCCTTGGCAGTGCCGGGCTCGTCCAGCACGACGATGCCGCTGCCAAGGCCGAAAGGCGAATAGACGATGCGGAAGAAGCACATGAGGCCGGTCCACGGCCCCTCCGGCTGCTCCTTCAGATAGATGCCGGGGTTCTCGCCGCTCCAGTCAACGGCGCCGGGGTGGATCGGGTGCTTGGTCACGGGGCAGATCCTTGTGCTGTATGGCTGCGAGGCCGTTTCGCCTCACTGGTCTTGCGGCATTGCTGTGTGGCCGCGTGGGGCGGCGGCTGGGCAAGCCGCCGGGTGCGTTCACTCCGCCGCGCGGGGCAGCAGCGAGCGCTGGTATTCGAGCAGCTTGCGCCGCACGATCTCGATCCGGTCGTCGGCGCTGTGGTGCTCGCCCTCGATGATGATCTCGGTGACGCGGCGGCCCACCTCCTCGAGCAACTCCAGATCGTCCACGCCGTCGATGGGCGGAATGTCGAGAACCGTGTCGTGGCAGTAGGTCGGGATGAGGCCGTTGGAGCGCAGCGGGGATGCAGCCCGCTCTTCGCCTGCGGCAAGGCCGCGGATGTCGCGGCGCAGGAGCTTGCGCAGCATCACCACGCCCTTGTCGCAATAGGTGAGGTGCTCCAGCGCGTGGACGGCGATGGGCCGCTGGGAAACGATGGCGTCATAGTCTCCCGGCAGGCGCTGGCGCTCCTCGAAGGAGGCCCCGATGCCCTGTCCGTAGAAATCCACCTTCTCGACCCCGCACTCCTCTTCCTTCGCCAGGCCGCGCGGATCCACGTCCGGATGGAAATGGCGCCAGCCGATCACCCGGCAGGTCTGGTTGTCGATGGGCGTGGTCCAGCGCGTGATGCCCACGCGGCCGAACTGCTTGGCCTCCTGCCCATCCTCCCAGATATGGCCGACCTGGGCGAGGTTCGGCATGAGGATGTCGTTGGATCGCACCCACACCTTGTCCTTCCAGCGGCGGGTGGTGACGTAGATCATGCCGGTGGGCGTCTCCACGAAATCCATCACCGGAAGCTCGCCCCAGGTGTCGGAGAAGTGGGAGAAGGTCACGCGGGTGTGCAAGAACACCGCATGCGCCGGGTCCATCACGTTTTCCAGCACCTGCAGCCAGTTGCAGGGATAGGTGACGCAATACGGCACCAGCTTGTCGTCGGGGTGCTCGTAGGAATCGTAGATGGGAAATTCCGGCATGGCCTCGATCGGGCCGAAGTATCCGAAGACGAGGCCCTTGTATTCGCGTGCAGGATAGGCGGCGTGGTAGAGCCGGTCCTTCAGCGTGCTGCCGGGCGGGTCGCCGGGCGTTTCCAGAACCTTGCCATCCATGCCGAAGAGCCAGCCATGGTAGCAGCACCGCAGGCCGCATTCGGTGGGCAGGCCGAATTCCAGCGACGTCCCGCGGTGCGGACAATGGCGGTCGAGGATGCCGTATTCGCCAGCCGTGTTGCGGAAGACCACGAGGTCCTCACCAAACATCCGGATGCCGAGCGGCACATCCTTGATCTCGCTGGTCAGGGCCACCGGCTGCCAATAGCGTCGCAGCAACTCGCCGGCTGCCGAGCCCTTCTCAATGTGGGTGAGCTCGACATTCTCCTCAGGTGCCGGCTCGTTCAGATATCCGGCGAAGGGCTGCGAGAGAAACTGCTTTTGCTGGGCCATGCGTTTTGCTCTCCGTGGGGCGGCGGAGGTGGGGCGGTGCTTCCATTCGCGGAAGCGGCTCCGCTTTGGATGACACGAGCATTGCGCCGGCTCTTTAGGTTGGCAAATCGAATTAGTGCGATTACAAAGTCAATAAATCCGAACCAAGATCGCTTACAAAATTTGTGCTGCGCGATATGTTCGTGAGCACTTGCGAGATAAATGCTGCAAAAGGCGCCCACATGCTCATTTTGTAGGCCCATATTGCATCACATTTGATCGTTTCTGCCGGCGACGGATGTTGCGCGGCTCAGGTGGTGAGCAGCTCTCGGAAGCATGGGGCGCATGATATGAACAGGTCCGAGGGCGAGGACGGTTGGCGGGACGTGCCCAATCTGAGCCTGCGGCAGCTCGCCTATTTCCTCACGGCCGCGAACCAGCTGAGCGTGCTGCGCGCAGCCGAGGCTCTGAATGTCTCGCCCTCCTCGGTTTCCACTGCCATTTCCCAGATGGAGCGCATCCTGGGAGTGAAGCTGTTCATGCGGCGCCATGCGCGCGGCATGCTGCTCACGCCTGCGGGGCGGGATCTCGCCGTCCATGCGCGCAGCATCCTCCTGCATGTACGGGAGATCGAGACCATGGGCGAGCGCGGCGGGCCGCGCGCCGCCATCCGTCTGAGCATTGGTTGCCTGAATACCTTGGCGCCCTATCTCGTACCCCGGCTGATGCAGGAGGTGGAGAAGGAGCACCCCAAGATCCAGGCCCGCTGGCACGAAGACAGCCACGACAGCCTGCTCGAAGGCCTGCACAGCGGCGCCCTCGATCTGGCGATCCTCTATGACTACGACCTGCCCACCACCGTGCAGGCGATCACGCTGCGCACCATGCCGGTTCAACTCGTGGTGCCTGCTGGTCACACGGTGCTTCAGCGGGAGCGCTTGCGCCTCGCCAACGTGGCGAAGGAACCCTTCATTCTTTTGGACCTGCCGAAGACGCGGGACTATTTCCTCTCGATCTTCGCGGCGGAGCGCATCGAGCCGCGCATTGGTTACCGTACCGGTTCGTTCGAGATGCTGCGCAGCATGGTGGCCAGCGGCTTCGGCTACACGGTGCTGAACTTCTCGCCGCCTTACGTCGCCCCGGATCAGGGTGGGCTCGTGTCTCGGCCGCTGGACGGACCGTTCCGGCCGCAGGAATTGGTGATCGCCCGCCTATACAGGACCCGCCCGCCATCTCGCCTCGAACAGCTCGTCGAGACGGTAAAAGCCAGCGTTTCCAAGCTGAAGACATCCACCGGATGACGGTGGGTCAGCTGAATTCGCCGGCAAGGTCATAACCATCCGCGCTAATGTCCTGGCGGGTGCTTATCGGCCCGAAAACTCGAAGGCCTATGACGTTGCCCCCAACTTCTATCCAGCTGTGAGTTCGTTCCGTCGGTTGGATTTGCGCTCTGGGGCGGCCTGAGCGGCGGGTGCAGACGTGGAGCCATTCATGGTGCGGAGCGTCTGATCCAGCCGCGGGGGGGAAGGTTGAGGCGAAGGCCCTTGGCGTCTGCCATCCGAGCTTCGAGTGCGGCCGGGCGGTGTTGTAGTCGAGCTGCCGCCGGGCGAGAGCGGCTCTTGTCTTGGACAGGCTGGAGAACAGCGTTTCGTTCAGCAACTCGTCCCGAAGGCGGCCGTTGAAGCTCTCGATGAAGCCATTCTGCATCGGCTTGCCGGGCGCGATGGAGTGCCACTCGACCCGAGCCGCGTCGGCCCAGCCCAGAATGGCGTTGGAGGTGAACTCGCTGCCATTGTCGCTGACGATCATCTTCGGCCGGCCGCGACCGGAGCGCGGCGAACAAGTTCGCTCCATCGATTTTGAGCTGGCAGGAGCCACCGCACCTTAAAGGGGCAGGCTGACGCCTGCGCCGGCTCGGCACCGCGCGCCCCCGATGCGGGCCTTAGACCCCGCCGCCGCCCTTCCTCCAAAATTTGGAGGAAGCTCCAAACCGCAAGGCTGCGCAGAACCCGTCCCCGACAAAAATTCATTTAAAATCATACTATTATGCTTTGGCCCCGCGCTTGCGTAGAGGGCATGCGCAGTTCGCGAGGCCAAATGCAACTTCACTTCGCTCTCGACTTCGATGGCACCATCAGCCCCATCGACACCACCGATCTGCTCCTTGCTACGTTCGCGGACGGGCGCTGGGAGGAGATCGAGGAGGACTGGCGCGCCGGCCGCATCGGCTCGCGCGAATGCCTGTCGCGGCAGGTCGCCCTGCTTCAGGCGCCGCGCGCCGCGCTGTGTGCGGCACTTGCCGATGTAAGACTCGACCCGCACTTCACCGCCTTCGTCACGCGGGCGTGGCTCTGCGGGGCCACCGTCTCGGTGGTGTCGGACGGGTTCGACCTCGCCATCATCCACCTTTTGCACGCCAACGGCATCGACCTTCCGGTCACCAGCAACCGGCTGGTGGAGACCGGCGCGGGACGCTGGCAGGCGGCCTTCTCCAATCGCGGGGAACAGTGCCCCAGCGGCACCTGCAAGTGCGCCGCCGTCCCGGCGGATCGCCGGGTGGTGCTGGTGGGCGACGGGCGCTCGGACTTCTGCCTCGCCCGCCGCGCCGATTTCGTCCTGGCCAAGGGCGAGCTTGCCGCCTTCTGCGCCGCAGAGGGCATCGCCCACCAGGCCATTTCCGGCTTCGCCGACGCCCTCGCCTTCCTGGACTTCGCCTTTCTGGAACCGCTGCGCGCCCGCCGCGCCGCCTCCCCCTCCCGCCTCACCCTCGAGGAAGTTCATGCTTGATCGCCAGACCGAAATCTCCACCGCCGCTGCCGAGCGTACCCGCCTGCGCGAGCTGGAGGAGACCTATTGCTCCCATGGAGACACGGTCCATTACACTGAAGAGCCGAAGATCTTCGAGCGCTGCGAGGGGTCTTTCATCTATGACGACGAGGACCGCGCCTTCCTGGATCTGCAGATGTGGTATTCGGCGGTCAATTTCGGCTATGCCAATCCGCGCCTGAACGAGGCCATGCGCCGCCAGCTCGATCGCCTGCCCCAGGTGGCGAGCCAGTATCTGCACCGCGAGAAGATCGAGCTGGCCGCCGAGATCGCGGAAGGCGCCATGGCGCGCTTCGGCCACAAGGGGCGGGTGCATTTCAACGTGGGCGGCGCCCAGGCCATCGAGGATTCCCTCAAGCTGGTGCGCAACGCCTGCGGCGGCAAGAGCCTGATGTTCGCCTTCGAGGGCGGCTACCACGGCCGCACGCTCGGCGCCTCGGCCATCACCTCGTCCTACCGCTATCGCCGCCGCTTCGGCCATTTCGGCGAGCGCGCCCACTTCATCCCCTTCCCCTATCATTTCCGCGGCCCGCGCGGCATGACGAAGGAGGAATACGGCCACCGCTGCGTCGAGCAGTTCGCCCGCCTGTTCGAGAGCGAATACAACGGCGTGTGGGACCCCAAGGCCGGCCAGTGCGAATACGCCGCCTTCTATGTGGAGCCGATCCAAGGCACCGGCGGATACGTCATCCCGCCCGCCAACTTCTTCCCGGAGCTGAAGGAAGTGCTCGACCGCCACGGCATCCTGCTGGTGGTGGACGAGATTCAGATGGGCTTCTACCGCACCGGCAAATTGTGGGCGATCGAGCACTTTGGCGTGGCGCCTGACATCATCGTGTTCGGCAAGGCGCTGACCAACGGGCTGAACCCCCTGTCCGGGCTCTGGGCGCGGGAGGCGCTCATCAATCCGCAGGCGTTCCCGCCCGGCTCCACCCATTCCACCTTCAATGCCAATCCGCTCGGCACCGCCGTGGCGCTGGAAGCCATGCGCATGATGCGCGAGGAGGATTTCGCCACCTCCGTGGCCGAAAAGGGCGCCCGTTTCCTCGATGGGCTCAAGGAGCTGAAGGCGAAGCACGCCATCGTCGGCGACGTGGACGGGCTGGGCCTTGCCCTGCGGGTGGAGATCTGCGAGCCGCATGACAGCTACACCCCCTCAAAAGCCATCGTCGACCGCATGGTGGACGAGGCGCTGAAGGGCGATCTCGTCCATGGCGGCGAGCGCTACGGGCTGGTGCTGGACATCGGCGGCTACCACAAGAATGTCATCACCCTGGCGCCGGCGCTGACCATCAGCCATGCCGAGATCGACCTCGCCCTGGCGCTCATGGACCAGCTGTTTGCCCGCGTGACGCCCCGGTGAGCGCCATGCGCATCAAGGTCATCGATCTGGACGGCGCGCTCACCGTGCAGGACGAGGTCATGGCCGGCCTGCCCGGCTGTGACGCCGACCTGTTCATTGCCCGCGACCTTGCACCCCGGCTGCGCCTGCTGGCGGGGCGGAGCGCGCTGAAGACGCTGGCCGAGCGGCTCGGCCCGCCGACGCGCGGCGAGATCTGCTTCTATGGCTCGGGCGATTTCCATCACCTGAGCCACCTTCTGGTCTCACGCTTCGACCAGCCGATGAGCGTGGTGCATTTCGACAACCATCCGGACTGGACCCGGTTTCCGCGCACGCTGAACTGCGGCTCCTGGGTCAGCCGCCTGCTGGAACAGCGGAATATCGAGCGGGTGGTGACGCTGGGCCCGTGCAGCAGCGACCTCAACGCCCCACAGCTGAAGGGGGCGGATCTGCCGCTGCTGCGTGCCGGACGGCTTGAGGTCCATCCCCTGGCATCCGGAGCCACCTTCTATGCCGGGCCGGGGTTCGAAACGGCCGGCGTGCGCGGGGCGGCGGGGATCGCCGCCGACGGCCTGCGCTGGGCGGGGCTGGAGGACGGCGACTTCGCCGCGCACGTGGAGACCATCGCCGGCCAGCTCCCGGCAACGCCGCTGTGGATCACCCTCGACAAGGACGTGCTCGGCCCGGACGAGGCGGTGACAAACTGGGACCAGGGCCGCCTGCCCCTCCACCTTGTGCTGCAGGCCATCACCCTGTTTGCCCGGCACCGGCCCGTGCTGGGGATGGACGTGTGCGGCGACTATTCGCCGGAAGGCGACAACGGCGCGCTGCGCACCCTGCTGGCCAATCTCGACCGGGACCAACGACGCGATCCCCACGGCAATGCCATCGCCATCAACGGCGCCACCAACGGCCGTATCCTCCGGCACATGGGGGACATCCTGCAATGAACGTGTCCCTCGTCGCCCTGTTCGCCACCTCGGTGGCCTGCGATGTGGCCGGGCAGCTGGCGTTCAAGCGCGGTGCCGACCGGCTTCCCGCCGTCGGCTCCGCTGGCGTGGCGCGCTTCGCTTTGAGGCTGGTGGGCGAGCCCTGGCTGATCCTGGGGCTGCTGGTCTACGCCGTCGAGTTCCTGGTGTGGACGCGCATCCTCGCGCAGGTGCCGCTGGCCATCGCGTTTCCCGTCGCCAGCCTCAACATTCTCGGCATCACCGTGGCGAGCCACCTGTGGCTCGGCGAACGGATCGTCCCGCGGCAATACGCCGGGGCGGTCCTCGTCACCGCCGGTGTCGCCCTCGTCGCATCCAGCCTGTGAGGAACGCCATGCCTGTGGACCGCAGCATCATGATCGAGGGCGGCCCCATCGGGGTGCTGCTCATCCACGGCCTCGGCGGCACCCCGGTGGAACTGCGCGAGGTCGCGCGCCGGCTCGCAGCCACGGGTGCCACCGTTCTGTGCTGCCAGCTCGCCGGCCATTGCGGCACCGAGGAGGAACTGGCCGCCACACGGTTCGAGGACTGGTACGCCAGCGCCGAGGCCGCCCTCGCGGCGCTGGAGGCGCGCTGCACCAAGGTGGTGGTGGGTGGCCTCTCCATGGGGGCGCTGCTGGCCGCCCTGCTCGCCGCCCGCAACCCCGACAGCGTGGACGGGGTGGTAATGCTGGCCCCGACCCTGCGCTATGACGGCTGGTCCATCCCCCGCTACGGCTTCCTGCTGCGCCTGCTCATCAATACGCCGCTGGGCCGGCGCTATCGCTTCGTGGAGCGAGAGCCCTACGGCCTGAAGGACGAGCGCATCCGGGCCATGATTTTGCGCGCCATGCGACGGGGCGATACCGATGCCGGCAGCCTCGGCACCCCCTCCGCCGCCCTGAAGCAGCTGTGGCGGCTGGTGGCGCGGCTGAAGCCGCTGCTCGGCTCCATCCGCCAGCCGGTCTTCATCGCCCATGCCCGCCACGACGACGTGGCGAGCTTCAACAATGCCGTGCTGCTGCAACGCCGTCTCGGCGGCACGGTGGAATGCCTGGTGCTCGACGACAGCTACCACCTCGTGACCCTCGACCGGCAGCGCCATCTGGTCACCGACCGGGTGGCGGCCTTCATCCGGGGCGTGGTGGCAGCGCCAAACCGCCATCCCGTGCTGGAGCCGCGCCGCGCGGCGGCCGCCCGCGCCGAACGCAATGCGCCCATCGCCGCTGCGGAGGTGGCCCATGTCGCATGAGGCCCTGATGGGCGATTGGGCCGAGGGCACGGCCCGCCGGCCGAGCCTTCCGCTCGCCCGCGTGGTGTCCGGCATGGCCGGCATCGACCCCACCGGCTGGAAGGCCGCCCGCCCCCCCGAAAGCGAGGGATGGGCCTATCTTGCCGCCTGCGAGACCGCGCCGCCCGCCGCCATGGAGCTGGCGGCGGTCAGCGTCGGCAATCGCGACGGCCTCGCCGCCGGCGCCCCGCTGTTCGCCCTGAAATACCGGCTCGACACCCCGCTCCAGGGTGGTCCGCTCGCGACCTTCTGCGACCGCCTCGCCCGCCGCGCGCCGGGGCTGCTGGAATGGCGCATGCTCGGCGTCGGCTCGGCCTTCACCGACGCCTGCCCGGTGGCGCTCAACCCGCGCCTCGGCGGGACCGGCAGGCAGGAGGCCATCTTAAGCCTCATCGCCGCCGTGGAGGCAGAGGCGGCGCGGCGGGGCGCCGCCCTCGTGGTCTTCAAGGACCTTGCCCCGCGCGAGCTGGATCTCCTGGGGCCGCACCTCGCCGCCACCCGATACTTCGCGGTGGAGAGCCTGCCCGTGGCCGTGCTGGACCTCGCGGACACCGGCGATCTCGACTCCTATCTCGCCCGCCTCTCGCCGGCCACCCGCAAGGACCTGCGGCGCAAGCTGAAACAGGCCGGGCGGGTGGAGGTGGAATGGCGCACCTCCCTCGCCGGCCTGGAAGGGGAGGTGCGCGCGCTCTATGAGGCTACCCGCACCCGCAGCCAGGTGCGCTATGGCGATTTCGAGGAATTGCCGGACGGCTATTTCGAGGCGGTCTCGCGGGCGCTGGGCACCGATGCGGTGTTCGCCTGCTATCGGGTGGAGGGGCAGCTTGCCGCCTTCAACCTGCTGTTCGTCGAGCCCGACCGGGTGATCGACAAGTTCCTGGGCATGGCCTACCCGCTCGGCCCCGCGCACGACCTTTATGCCCTGAGCTGGCTGGAGAACGTGCGCTTCTGCCAGCGCATCGGCCGGCGCTACCTGCAGACCGGGCAGACCGCCTATGCCTCCAAGCTGCGGTTCGGCAGCGCGCTGGAGCCGCGCACCCATCTCGTGAAGCATCGCAACCAGCTGCTCCATGCCGCCGTGCGCCTGGCCGCCCCGCTGCTCTCCTTTCCCCGCTGGGACCCCGACCTGCGGCGGCTCGACCTGCGGCAGCGGGACAAGGACGGGGCTCGATGACGCTGCGTCCCTCAGCCTTCCCCACCCTCATCCTCGTGGGCGTGTTCCTCGCCGTGGACACCGCGACCCAGCTCGCCTTCAAGGCCGCCGCCGAGGCCATCGGCGACCTGCCGCTGGGGCTCGATTTCCTCGCCTCCGCTGCGGGAATCGCCTTCGCGTGGCTCGCGGTCGCGCTTTACCTTGCGACCTATGTGCTGTGGATGCTGGTGCTGAAGGATACCGCCCTGAGCCGTGCCTTCCCGCTGACGGCGCTGAGCTATGTGAGCGTGCCGCTGTTCGCCTGGCTGGCCTTCGGCGAGGCGGTGGACGCGCGCACCGCCGCCGGCATCGGGCTGATCCTCCTGGGCGTGGCGCTCATCGGCCACGGTGCCGAGGCGGACGCCGTTCCAGAAGAGGAGCTGACCCCATGCGAAACCTGATGGCCGGCCTCCGCGCGCTGGCCCTGATCGGCCCGGCGATGGCGTCCCCGGCCTTTGCCGCCCCGGACGTGACCGGCACCTGGATGACCGAGGACGGCGAGGGCGCAGTCCAGATCGCACCTTGCGGCGACAGGCTGTGCGGACGCATCGTATGGCTGAAGACTCCGTTGGACGAGAACGGGCAGCCCATGCGCGACGAGAACAATGCCGACCTGTCGCAGCGTGACCGGCCGCTGTGCGGGATGGAGGTGCTGTCCGGCGTCGCGCCGGGACGGGACGGCTGGGAGGGAGGCTGGATCTATGATCCGGAGGCCGGCGCGCGCTATTCCGTGGCCATCGCCCCGGGGGAGGAAGACGCCATCGTGGTGACCGGTTTCGTCGGCATGAAGGCGTTCGGGCGGGCGCTCCAATGGCATCGCGCGCCCGCCAGCCTGAAACGCTGCGACGCCCCGCCGGCCCCGGCGAAGGCCAGCGCCGGGAACAAGAGGTCCTAGGGCATCATGGCGCGACGGCGCGGCTCGCGTTGGCTGAACTGGTGGTCGCTGCTGCCCCTGCGGCTGCGGCTGACCCTTTATTTCGTCATGGTCAGCGTGCCCCCGGTGCTGGTGGCGAGCTTCATCGCGGCCGAGGTCATCTCGGCGACGTTCGAGCGCAACGTGGAGCAGTGGATCGGCGAGATCGCAAGCTTCATGGCCAATGAGGCGGCGGAAGGACGCGAGGAGGCCCAGCGCGCCACCGCCATCGTGGCCGCCGCCCTGTCGCGGGCCGGCACGGGCGGCGTCGAGCCCATCGAGCCGTTCGCCGATCTGCTCACCTCCGTGGGCTATGATTTCGTGCGCCTCTACACTGCCGACGGCAAGGTGCTGTTCTCCACTGGCGACCTGGAGCTGATGCAGCCTTTGCCGCTCAAGGCGGTCTCATCCATCTTCTTCGTCCGGCAGGACGGCCGCCGCGCCATGATGGTAGGTGCGATCCAGGCGGTGCATATCGGCGAGCAGGCTGGCTTCCTGTTCGTCGCCAATCTCTTGGACGAACAATTCTTCACCGCGCCGCAGACCATCCGCTCCCTCGACCTGCACCTGATCGAGGTGACCGAGAGCGGCGAATTGCGCGATCTCGAGGCCCTGCATCGCGCCCCGCTGCCGGTGCCGCCGGAGGCGCTGGCGGCGCTCACCGCCGGCGCACCTATCGCCATCCAGCGGCGCAGCTACGGGCTGGGGCCGGCGGTGGCCTTCACTGCCCTGCGTGATGATGGCGGGCGCCTCGTGGGCATCATCGCCTGCCGGCTCAACGGCACGTCGGCGACGTTCGAGCGCCTGGGCACCGTGTGGCTGTTCGTGGCCCTGGCGGCGGTGGCGGGTGCGCTGTCGCTGCTGGTGGGCTTCTCCATCGCCCGGCGCATGAGCCGTCCCCTGCACGATCTCACCCGCGGCGTGCGGGCGGTGGCCGAGGGCAATTACGCCATCCGCGTGCGCGAGACCGGCGGCCGCGAGATCGAGGCGCTGGCCAGTGGCTTCAATGCCATGACCGAGCAGCTTCAGACCCTGCGCGACCGGGAGGCGGCGCTGCGCCACCGCGCCCAGCTGGCGACGCTGGGGCAGGCGGCGGCGGTGATCGCCCACGAGATCCGCAATCCGCTCGGCATCATCAAGACCTCGGCGGAGCTGGTGCGCCGCAAGACCCCCATGGCGCCAAGCGAAGACCGGCTGATGATGTTCGTCCTCGACGAGGTCCAGCGTATCGACCGGCTGGTGAAGGAGCTGCTGGACTATGCCCGGCCACCGCAATGCGCCGCCGTTCCGCTCGATCTCGTCACCTCTATCGTCCAGCCGGCCCTCGACTTCATGGCGCCGGAGCTGCGCCGCCGCGACATCACCCTCGCCGCCCGCCTGCCGGACCATCCGGTGCCGATCCAGGGCGACAAGGACCTGCTCCACCAGGCGCTCATGAACCTGCTCATCAACGCCATGGACGCCGCCGGCGACGGCGGCCATGTGATCGTGCGGGTGGGTCAGGAGGAGGACTCGGCCGTGCTCCATGTGGAGGACAACGGCCCCGGTGTGCCGCAGGACGTGCGCGCCGCCCTGTTCGATCCCTTCGTCACCACCAAGGTGAACGGCACCGGCCTCGGCCTTGCCACCGTGCGCTCGACGGCAGAGGCGCACGGCGGCGCGGTGAGCCATGCCGACGCACCGGGCGGCGGCGCCATCTTCACCCTCCGCCTCCCCCTCGGCAAACAGGGCTGATGCCGCACATGGCCGCGAAGATACTCATCGTCGACGACGAGGTCCGCCATGGGGAGGTGCTGGAGGCAGCCCTCGCCGAGCGCGGCTTCGAGGCGACTTCGACCAACACCGTCGCCAAGGCGCTGACCTATTGCACCAGCCACGCGGTGGACCTGGTGCTGAGCGACCTGCGCATGCCCGGCCAGGGCGGCAGCGACCTGCTGAAGGCGCTTAAGGAGCAGCAGCCCGAGCTGCCGGTGATCATCATGACCGCCTACGCCACGGTGCGCGGTGCGGTGGACCTGGTGAAGGACGGCGCCTTCGACTATGTGGCCAAGCCCCTCGACCTCGACGACGTGGTCGCCACCATGGCCCGCGCGCTGCGACTGAAGGCGGTGGAAAGCGAAAACGCGCGCCTGCGCTCCGAGCTGGAGGGGCGCTACCGCTTCGACAATCTGGTGGGCGACAGCCCGGCCTTCCGCGACGTGCTGCGCCAGGTGACCGAGGTGGCGCCGAGCCGGGCCAGCGTGCTGCTTCTTGGCGAGAGCGGCACCGGCAAGGAACTGGTGGCCCGCGCCATCCACTACAACAGCCCGCGGCGGGACCTGCCCTTCGTCGCCGTCAACTGCGCCGCCATTCCCGAGACCCTGATCGAAAGCGAGCTGTTCGGCCATGTGAAGGGCGCCTTCACCGGCGCCACCGGCGCCCGCGAGGGCCGCTTCGCGGCTGCCGACCATGGCACGCTGTTCCTCGACGAGATCGCCGACATGCCGTTGCCGGTGCAGGCCAAGGTGCTGCGCGCCCTGCAGGAGCAAAGCTTCGAGCCGGTGGGCAGCAGCAAGAGCGTATCGGTGGACGTGCGGATTATCGCCGCCACCCACAAGGACCTGCAGAAGGAGATCGCTGCCGGCACCTTCCGCATGGACCTTTACTATCGCCTCGCGGTGTTCCCCATCTCGCTGCCGCCGCTGCGCGAGCGCACCGACGATATCGTGCTGCTCGCCAACCATTTCCTCGCTGCCGCGGCGCGGGACATGGGCAAGCGCATCAAGGGTCTCACCCCCGAGGCGCAGGCCATGCTGACGCGCTACCGCTGGCCGGGAAACGTGCGCGAACTGCAGAACTGCATGGAGCGCGCCGCCATCGTCGCGCGGGGCGACCTCGTGGGTGAAGGCGACCTGCTGCTGTTCGAGGCGACCGGCGATGCCGCCGCGATGCCGCACACGCTCGACGGCGACCTCGACGGCGAGCTCGCCCGCATCGAGCGCGAGTTTGTGCTGAAAGCGCTCAAGGACAACGGCGGCGTGCAGGCCCGCGCCGCCGAGAAGCTCGGCATCACCGAGCGCAGCCTGTGGCACCGCATCAAGAAGCTGGGCATCAAGATCGACAAGGTGGCGGGGGCCGGCGATGGTTAGGCGCTTCGTCCTCCTCCTGATGCTGGCGGTATCGGCGCTGCCGTGGGACGCGCGAGGGCAGGACACCGGTTCCGCCGCCACCTCCGCGACCGATGCCGCGACCGACGCCTGGATCGTCACCCTCGGTGGCAGCTTCACGCTGGGGCCGTCCTATGAGGGGGCGCGGTCCATCGCGCCGTTCTTCACGCCCTCGTTCGACATCCGCCGCGCCGACGAGCCGGCTACCTTCGGCGCGCCGGACGACAATTTCGGCATCGGCCTGCTGGATCTCGGCGCGTTCAAGCTCGGCCCGCTGGCGGGCATCCGCGAAGGACGCGCGAGCGGCGCCCTGCCCGGACTGCCCGGCTATGCTTGGGCGCTGGAGGGCGGTGGGTTTGCCGAATACTGGCCCGTGGACGGCATGCTGCGCACCCGCGTGGAACTGCTCCAGGGCTTCGGCGCCTCTGGCGGCCTTGCGGCCAATCTCTCGGCCGATTTCGTGCAGAAGCAGGGCGTGTTCACCTGGTCCATCGGGCCGCGCCTGTCGCTGGCCGACAGCGCGCTGATGCAGACGGAATTCGGCGTCTCGCCGCTGGCCTCGGCGCTGAACGGCCACATCGCCCCCTACGCGCCGGATGCCGGGATCAAGTCCCTCGGCCTCACCTCGTCCCTGTCTTATGAGATGTCGCAGGACTGGACCACCACGCTCTACGGCAGCTACCAGCGCCTGGCCGGCGCGGCGGCCACGAGCCCCGTGACCACGCTCTCCGGCAGCCCGAACCAGATCACGGTCGGGCTGGGGTTCGAGCATTCGTTCGTGCTGGGCCGGCCCTAATGACCATGCCCCTCGTGGTCATGCCCCGCGTGATCGTCCGCCGGCAGCGAGACGCCGAACGCCTTGACCAGGTCGGCCACCTGCTCCGGCGAGAGATAGCGCGGGTTCAGGCCGCGCAGCAGCAGATAGAGCCTCGCGGTCTCCTCCAGCTCCTCGGTGGCGAAGACGGCGGCTTCCAGCGTGTCGCCGGCCACCACCGGGCCGTGATTGGCCAGCAGCACCGAGGAATAGCGCCCGGCGAGCCCCCGGATGGCGTCGGACACCGCCGGGTCGCCGGGCCGATAATAGGGCACCAGCGCGGTCTGGCCGCAGCGCATGAGATAATAGGGCGTCATGGGCGGCAGCACCGCCTTCGGATCGATCTCCGGCAGCATGGTGAGCGCCACCGAATGGGTGGAATGCAGATGCACGATGGCCCGCGCGCTGGAGCGCGTGTCGTAGAGCGCCTCATGGAGCGGGATCTCCTTGGTGGGCGCGTCGCCGGAGATGATGCGGCCCGTGGCGTCGAGGCGCGAGATGCGCGCCGGATCAAGGAAGCCCAGCGAGGCATTGGTGGGCGTCACCAGCCAGCCGCCGTCGTCGAGGCGCAGGCTGATATTGCCCGACGAACCGGGGGTGAGGCCGCGCTCGAACAGCGAGCGGCCGAACATGCAGATGCTTTCGCGCAGTTTTGTTTCCGACATGGCAGGTCCTCGGCCCGGCCCCAATGCTGAGGCGCGGGCTCCAAAGCGGGAACGGAAGATCTCGGCCCGGCGCGGAAAGAAAATGCCGGGTCCGAACCGACGGAATTTAAGTGGTCGCCCCCTCGATCAACTCGAAATCGAGGGTGACGACGGCTGGCGGCCCATCCGATGAAATGAGCCGTGCGCTGGCCTCGCCCACCTCGACGCGGGGGGTGCGGATCGTTGACAGGGGCTGCGGCGCGCAGCGGGCGACCTCAAGGCCGTTGTGGCCGAACAGCGCCAGCTCGCCCGGAATGCCGATGCCCCTGGACAGGCAGAGGAAATAGCCGCCGATGGCCATGTCGTCGTTGGAGAAATAGACGGCGTCAAGATCGCGGGTCTCACTCAGGATCCGCGCCAGCCCGTCGCGCCCCGCCTCGATGGACGAGGGCGCCGACGCGATCACTTGCCCTGCCACCTGGAGCCCGGCCTCGGCAAGCGTGGAGCGGAACCCCTCGAACCTTTTGGCGGCGCGCAGGTCGAGGGCCAGGTCGTGGCCCACATAGCCGATCCGGCGATAACCGCGGGTGATGAGATGGCGCGCGCTAGCGCGGCCCGCCTCTCGGTTGGAGAAGCCCACCACCATGTCGATGCCGGCCCCGTCGGTGTCGAGCATCTCGATGATGCGGATGCCGGCGCCGCGCAGCATGGCGTCGGCCCGCGGCGTGTGTTCCAGCCCCGCCACCAGCAGCCCGGCCGGGCGCCAGCTGAGCAGCGAGGCGATGAGGGCTTCCTCGCCCACAAGATCATAGTCGGTGACGCCGATGACCGACTGGAAGCCGGCCTTGCCGAGCACCGAATTGGCGCCGCGCAGCAGGTCCGGAAACACGATATTGGCGAGCGAGGGCACGATGATGCCCACCAGCTTCGATCCGGTGGAGGCGAGGGTTCCCGCGATGCGGTTCGGCACGTAGCCGAGCCGGGCGGCCGCCTCCAGCACGCTGGCGCGTGTCTTGGATGAAAACGAACCGTGGCTGCGCAGCACCCGCGAAGCCGTGCTCTCGCCGACGCCGGCCTCGCGCGCCACATCCGTGAGGGTGACGCCCGCACCCGAGCCCGCGGGAGAGACAAGGTGCGGACCTGCGCTCGCGCGGCGCCCCGCCAGCGCGTCGTCACGGATCGCGTCATCTCGCATCGAACTGGCGTCCTTGTCGGCCACGCCTGCCCTCCCCTGCCCGGTTAGGCGCACTCCGGATGCGCGGCAAATGCGCGTCGGGTTTTCGTGTTTGTTGCCGTTGTGTCACGCTCCTGGGGAGCCATCAAGGCGGTATTTTGGCAGCGCTACCATTTTCTGTTTGGCAGCGCTGCCACTGTTTGCTATGTGCTGATGGCAGCGCTGCCATGCCCAGCACGCAGCCCGACACGACAGCCAACACAAACGCCACCTCCAGGGAGGACCCGATGAGCACCCAAACCGCGCCCCTCGCGGCGCACGTCGCCGTGGAACCCGACACGCAGAAGGCCGCCTACGCCAAGGTGTTCTGGCGCATCGTCCCGTTCCTGATGCTGTGCTACGTGGTGGCCTACCTCGACCGGGTGAACGTGGGCTTCGCCAAGCTCCAGATGTCGCAGGACCTGAACTTCAGCGAGACCGTCTACGGCCTCGGCGCCGGCATCTTCTTCCTCGGCTATTTCCTGTTCGAGGTGCCAAGCAACGTCATTCTCCACAAGGTCGGCGCGCGCATCTGGATCGCCCGTATCATGGTGACCTGGGGTCTCATCTCCGGCGCCTTCATGTTCGTCTCCAGCGCGCCCATGTTCTATGCCCTGCGCTTCCTGCTCGGGGTCGCCGAAGCCGGCTTCTATCCCGGCATCATCCTGTACCTGACCTATTGGTATCCCTCGCACCGCCGCGCCAAGATCATCGCCATCTTCATGTCGGCGATCCCGATTTCCGGAATCTTCGGCAATCCTCTGTCGGGCTGGATCATGGACAGCTTCCACGGCACCTCGGGGCTGGCCGGCTGGCAGTGGATGTTCCTCATCGAGGCCATTCCGGCCATCGCCATCGGCATCGTCATCTATTTCTATCTCGACAATGGCATTCGCGACGCCAAGTGGCTGAGCGCCGAGCACAAGGCCGTGCTGGAATATGAAATCGCCCAGGAAGAAAAGACCAAGGAAGGCCACCACTCGGTTGCCGGCGTGTTCGCCGACAACCGGATCTGGCTCATGAGCTTCATCTACTTCTGCTTCGTCATGGGCCAGTATGCCCTGACCTTCTGGATGCCCACCCTGGTGAAGGCGACCGGCGTCGTCGGCAACTTCCACATCGGCCTCGTCAGCGCCATTCCCTTCCTCTGCGCCGTCATCGCCATGAACCTGATCGGCCGCAGTTCGGACCGCCATCGCGAACGGCGCTGGCATCTCGTCGTCCCGGCGCTGATGGGCGCGGTGGGCTTCACGGTGGCCGCCACCTCCACCAGCACCACGGTGGCCATCATCTTCCTGTCCATCGCCGCTGCCGGCGCCATCTCCTGCGCGCCGCTGTTCTGGTCCCTGCCCACCGCGTTCCTCGCCGGCACGGGCGCCGCCGCAGGCATCGCGCTGATCAATTCGGTGGGCAATCTCGCCGGATTCGTCAGCCCCTACCTCATCGGCTTCCTGAAGGACCTCACCGGCTCCACCCAGGTGGGCATGTATGCCCTCGCGGCGATCCTGGTGGCCGGCGCCGCTGCGGTGCTCACCACCTCGCCCAAGCTCGTCAACAAGTGAACCCACAGCCTCCCGCGGCGCGATCCGCGGGAGGCCCCTCGTGCCGATGCCGTCGCAGCGCAGCTCCCTTTTCGAGGATCAGGTCATGACAGAACAGTTCTCGCCCGAGGTCGCCATTTCGGGGGCCACAGGGACCGGGGGCGCCGCGGTCATCGGGCTCGGCTCCATGGGCTATGGCATGGCCCAGTCACTGAAGCGCGCCGGCTTCGACGTGGCCGGCTTCGACGTGAACGCCGCCGCCGTGGAGCGCTTCGCCGCAGAAGGCGGTCGCGGCGCATCGAGCCCGGCAGAGGCCGCCCGCGACGCCGACGTGGTGGTGAGCGTGGTGGTGAACGCCGCCCAGACCGAGACCATCCTGTTCGGCGCCGACGGCGTGGCGCAGACGCTGGCAGACGGCGCAGTGTTCCTCTCCTCCGCCACCATGGACCCGGAGATCGCCCGCACCCTCGCAGCCCGGCTGGAGGCCACAGGCCGGCTCTATCTCGATGCACCCATCTCCGGCGGTGCCCAGCGCGCGGCGGAAGGCGCGCTCACCATCCTTGCCTCCGGCAGCCCGGCGGCCTTCGCCAAGGCGCGGCCGGCGCTCGATGCCATGGCGGCGAAGCTCTATGAGCTGGGCGATGCGCCCGGACAGGGCGCGGCTTTCAAGATGATCAACCAGCTGCTCGCCGGCGTGCACATCGCGGCGGCGAGCGAGGCCGTCGCGTTTGCCGCGCGGCAGGGGCTCGACATCGCCAAGGTCTATGAGGTCATCACCGCCTCGGCCGGCAACAGCTGGATGTTCGAGAACCGCATGCCCCACGTGGTGGACGGCGACTATACGCCGAGGAGCGCGGTGGACATCTTCGTGAAGGACCTCGGCATCATCCAGGACATGGCCCGCAGCGCGAAATTCCCCGTGCCGGTCTCCGCCGCCGCGCTGCAGATGTTCCTGGCCACCTCCGCCGCCGGCATGGGGCGCGACGACGACGCCTCCGTCGCCCGCCTCTATGCCCGCATCACCGGAACGAAGCTGCCGGGCGATCCGGCCTGAGCCGGTGCCGACCTAAACCCTGCTTGCGTCCCTGCGCGGATTGGTGCGTCCTTCACGCCGCACCGACCGCCGCGACCCGACCTTTCGGAAGATCCCACCTTTTCGGACAATTCCCATGCCGCGCTTTGCCGCCAACCTCACCATGATGTTCACCGAGTGGTCGTTCCTCGACCGCTTCGCCGCCGCCGCCGATGCCGGCTTCACCGCGGTGGAATTCCTCTTCCCCTACGAGCATGCGCCGGAAGCCGTGGGCGAACGCCTCGCCCGCAACGGCCTGACCCAGGCCCTGTTCAACCTGCCCCCCGGCGATTGGGCGGCTGGCGAGCGCGGCATCGCTGCCTTCCCCGAGCGCTTCGACGAACTGAAGGCAGGCGTTGCGACCGGCCTCACCTATGCCGCAGCCACCGGCGTGAAGCGCCTGCATCTCATGTCCGGCCTTGCCGACCGCGCCGACCCCAAGGCCCGCGCCGCCTATCGCGAGGCGGTGGTCTACGCCGCCGGCGCGCTGGCGGAGAAGGGTCTCGACCTGGTGCTGGAGCCCATCAACGGCCGCAACATGCCGGGCTATTTCCTCAACGATTTCGCCTTCACCGAGGCGCTCATCGCCGAGCTGGGCCTGCCCAACCTGAAGCTCCAGTTCGACATCTATCACTGCCAGATCATCCATGGCGACGTGACCATGCGGCTGCGCCAGCTCATGCCCATCACCGGCCATGTGCAGATCGCCAGCGTGCCGTCCCGCAACGAGCCGGACGGCGAGGAGCTGAACTATCCGTTCCTGTTCGCGGAGCTGGATCGCCTGGGATATGACGGCTTCGTGGGCTGCGAATACAACCCGCGCGCCGGCACGCTGAGCGGCCTGAGCTGGTTCGCGCCCTATGCCGCCGCCCCGGCCCTCCAGGCGGGAGCGAACGGATGACCCTCGCCCTCGGCACCATCGCCGACGACTATACCGGCGCCTCCGACCTCGCCAACACCTTGGCCAAGAACGGCCTGCGCACCGTGCAGACCGTGGGCATCCCGGCCGACGACCTGCCGCTGGGCGAGGTGGACGCGGTGGTGGTCTCCCTGAAGATCCGCTCCGTGCCCGCCGCCGAGGCGGTGGAGAAGGCCCGCGCCGCCGACCGCTGGCTCAGGGCGCGCGGCGCCGGCCATGTCATGTACAAGATCTGCTCCACCTTCGATTCCACCGACGAGGGCAATATCGGCCCGGTGCTCGACGCCCTCTCGGCGGATGCCGGCGCGGCGGCGGTGCTGGTCACCCCCGCGTTTCCGGAGACCGGGCGCACCGTCTACCAGGGCCATCTCTTCGTCGGCTCGGTGCCGCTGAACGAGAGCCCGCTCAAGGACCATCCCCTCAATCCCATGCATGACGCGAACCTCGTGCGCGTGCTGGGGCGGCAGAGCGTCTCCCGCGTGGGGCTGGTTCCACAGGCGCTGGTGGCGCGCGGCGCGGATGCCGTCCGCGCCCGGCTGGCGGAGCTTGCGGTCGACGGCATCGGCGGCGTGATCGCCGACGCGGTGAATGAGGGCGATCTGGTCACCCTCGGCGCCGCAGCACTCGATTCCCAGGTTTCCGTGGGCGCCTCCGGCCTCGGCCTCGGCCTGGCCCGGGGCCTCGTCGCCACCGGCCGGGTGCTGCGGGTCGATGCGACGGCATCGGTCATGGCCGGTGTCGGCGGGCTTTCCGCCTGCCTTGCCGGTAGCTGCTCCAAGGCCACGCTGGAACAGATCGCGCGGGCCGAGGATGTCATGCCAGTGCTGCGCCTGTCCGCCGAGGCGCTGGTCTCCGGCCCTGCCGAGGCCGAGGGGGCACTGGAGTGGGCAGCCGCCCGCATCGGCGACGGTCCCGTCCTCATCGCCTCCTCTGCCTCGCCGGCCGAGGTGGCACGGCTTCAGGCCCTCCACGGCCGCGAGGCTGCCGGCCATGCCATCGAGCAGGGGCTGGCGACCATTGCCGAAGGGCTGGTCAAGCGCGGCGTCCGTCGGCTGGTGGTGGCGGGGGGCGAGACCTCCGGCGCGGTGGTGGATCGCCTGGGCATCCCAGCCTTCGCGCTGGGACCGGAGATCGCCGCCGGCGTGCCGGTGCTGCGCACCATCGGCGGCGCCCACGGTGATCTTCTCATGGCGCTCAAGTCCGGCAATTTCGGCGGCGTGAACTTTTTCACCGATGCGCTGGGGCTGATGTCGAAGTAGCGAGCCGCCTTCCAGACACCGAGCTTCGCTGAGCGGGCTCCGGCCGGGTCGAAATGGCCCCGTCGGAGCCCGTTCGCGTTGCAGGGAAACGCCCAGGCCTATGTTTGCATTTCTGCAAACACCGCTGTCGCTCTACCCCTCTTTGCTTTGCCCAGCGCCAACCTAATATCCACCCCGACAGCTGGAGCGGTCGACGTTGGCCAAAGCCCACGGCAATCGCTCCAGACCCCGAAGTTGACGCGTTTTCGTCACGCGAACCGGTATCCACTTCGCTTGAAAACGCTTTGTTGCGGCCGCTTGAACGGCCACGGAACACCGACATGATCGAGCATCGCCCCTTCGACAGCCTCGGCAAGGCCAACCACGGCTGGCTCAACGCCCGGCACCACTTCTCCTTCGCCAATTATTTCGATCCCGCCCGCCAGAGCCACGGCAAGCTCCGGGTGTGGAACGACGACGAGATCGCGCCGGGATCGGGCTTTCCGCCCCACCCGCACGCCAACATGGAAATCATCACCTATGTCCGCGAGGGCGCCATCACCCACGAGGACAGCCTGGGCAACCGCGGCCGCACCGTGGCCGGCGACATCCAGGTGATGAGCGCGGGGCGCGGCATCCGCCACTCCGAATACAATCTGGAAAGCGGACCCACGCGCATCTTCCAGATCTGGATCGAGCCGGATCAGGCCGGCGGCGCACCCACCTGGGGCACCCGCCCCTTCCCCAAGACCGACCGCTCGGGCCGCTTCGTGGCCCTGGCGAGCGGCATCGCGGGGGATGGGGACGCCCTGCCCATCCGCGCCCATGCCCGGGTGCTCGGCGCCACGCTGAAGGCGGGCGAGACCATCGACTACGCCCCTTTGAGCGGCCTCAACACCTATCTGGTGCCGGCCACCGGCGCGGTGGAGGTCAACGGCCTGCGCCTCGACACCCGTGACGGCGCGGCCATCTCGAACGAGCCCATCCTCACCATCACGGCTCTGGAAGACAGCGAGCTGGTGCTGGTGGAAGCGGCCTGACGCCCTCTCCCCTCCCTTTCCGTTTCCCCCTTTCTCAAGGAGCCCACCATGGCCAAAGTCCTCGTCCTGTATTATTCCGCCTACGGTCACATTGAGCAGATGGCGGAAGCTGCTGCCGCCGGTGCTCGCGAGGCCGGCGCCACCGTCGACATCAAGCGCGTGCCGGATCTGGTGCCGGAAGAAGTGGCCAAGTCCGCCCACTTCAAGCTGGACCAGAAGGCCCCCATCGCCACCGTCGCGGAGCTGGCCGAGTATGACGCCATCATCGTGGGCGTGGGCACCCGCTTCGGCCGCATGGCCTCGCAGATGGCCAACTTCCTCGATCAGGCCGGCGGTCTGTGGGCGCGCGGCGCGCTGAACGGCAAGGTGGGCGGCGCCTTCACCTCCACCGCCACCCAGCATGGCGGACAGGAAGTGACACTGTTCTCCATCATCACCAACCTGATGCATTTCGGCATGGTGATCGTGGGCCTCGACTACGGCTACGGCGCCCAGATGACCCTCGACGAGGTCACCGGCGGCAGCCCCTATGGCGCCACCACCATCACCGGCGGCGACGGCTCCCGCCAGCCCTCCGCCATCGAGCTGGACGGCGCCCGCTACCAGGGCAGGAAGATCGCCGAGACCGCCATCAAGCTGCACGGCTGATGGTGGGGGCCGGTCGGCCAGGCTGACCGGCCCTCGCTTCAAGCCCGCATGGAGCTTGAATATTCTGGAGCCGCATGGCGGCCGGGGCGAGCGCTCCGGCCGCTTTTTCTTGTCCCGCGAAAGGTGTGAAAAGCCGGTCCGGGACCGGCTGTTCAGCCGCCCGATGCCGTGCCATAAATCGTTTTAAGAAGATGCGGCCAAAGCCGCGTTCAGGCCAGGGAGGACAGCCGCAGTGTCACGCAAAGACCCGCCGCGCGCCGATGATCCTGGCCTTGCCACGCCGCGCCGCAACGGCATGACGGGACACGCAGCATGAGCGACGAGACCAAGGGCAAGCCCGTGCAAGTCATGCCCGTCCAAGACACGCCCGGCGCCAAGGAAGCCGCCAAGCAAAGCACCAAGCCCCTGCGCAGCCAGGCCTGGTTCGGCCGGCAGGACAAGATGGGCTTCTATTACCGGTCCTTCCTGAAGAACTCCGGCTTCCCCCAGGACCAGTTCGACGGCCGCCCGGTCATCGGCATCTGTAACACCTGGTCGGAGCTGACCCCCTGCAACGCCCATTTCCGCACCATCGCCGAGCATGTGCGCTACGGGGTGCTGGATGCCGGTGGCTTCCCGCTGGAATTCCCGGTCTCCTCCCTTGGCGAGGTGACCATGCGGCCCACCGCCATGCTGTTCCGCAACCTCGCCTCCATGGACGTGGAGGAGGCCATCCGCGCCCATCCCCTCGACGGCGTGGTGCTGCTGATGGGCTGCGACAAGACCACCCCCGCCCTGCTCATGGGCGCGGCCTCCGCCGACCTGCCGGCCATCGGCGTGTCCGGCGGGCCGCAGTTGCGTGGCGTCTATCGCGGCGAGATCATCGGCTCGGGCACCAACATCATCTCCATGAGCGAGCAGTTGCGCGCCGGGGAGATCACCCTTGCCGACTTCCACGAGGCGGAGGCGGCCATGAACCGCTCCGCCGGCAGTTGCATGACCATGGGCACGGCTTCGACGATGGCCTCGATGGTCGAGGCCCTTGGCCTCGGCCTGCCGGAGAATGCCGCCATCCCCGCCGCCGACGCCCGGCGCAACCTGCTCGCCCGCATGGCCGGCCGGCGCATCGTCGAGATGGCGAAGGCGGACCTGAAGCCCTCCGACATCCTCACCCGCGCGGCCTTCGAGAACGCCATCCGGGCGCTGGCGGCCATCGGCGGTTCCACCAATGCGGTGGTGCACCTGCTCGCCATCGCCGGCCGGGTGGGCGTGGAGCTGACCCTGGAGGATTTCGACCGGCTGGGCCGCGACGTGCACTGCCTGGTGGACCTCATGCCCTCCGGCCGCTTCCTGATGGAGGATTTCTACTATGCCGGCGGCCTGCCCGCCGTGCTGCGCACGCTCGGCGAGCGCGGGCTCCTGAACCGCGAGGCGCTGACCGTCAACGGCCGCTCCATCTGGGAGAATGTGGCCGAGGCGCCGTGCTGGAATGAGGAGGTCATCACCCCGTTCGAGGCGCCGTTCAAGGCCGACGCCGGCATTGCCATCCTGAAGGGCAACCTTGCCCCGGACGGCGCCGTGATCAAGCCCTCGGCGGCCTCTCCCGAGCTGATGCAGCACACCGGCCGCGCCGTGGTGTTCGAGAGCGTGGAGGAGATGCACCACGCCGTGAACGACGAGGCCCTCGACATCGACGCCTCCTCAATCATGGTGCTGAAGCATTGTGGGCCCAAGGGCTATCCCGGCATGGCGGAGGTGGGCAACATGCCCCTGCCCGCCAAACTGCTACGCCAGGGCGTACGCGACATGATCCGCATCTCGGATGCCCGCATGTCCGGCACCGCCTATGGCACGGTGGTGCTGCACGTGGCGCCCGAGGCCACGGCCGGAGGCCCGCTGGCCCTGGTGAAGACCGGCGACCTCATCACCCTCGACGTGCCCGCCCGTGCCCTGCACCTCCACGTGAGCGAAGAGGAGCTCGCGGCCCGCCGCGCCGCCTGGGTGCCGCCCGCTCCCCACGCCGAGCGCGGCTATCAGCGCCTCTACATCGACCACGTGCTGCAGGCCGACCGCGGCGCGGATTTCGATTTTCTCGTCGGCCGCACCGGATCGCCGGTGCCGCGCGACAATCACTGAAGGTGACCCATGCCCACGTTTCCTGCCGCGCGCCCGTTCAAGGGCGTGTTCCCGGTGGCGCCCACCGTGTTCGACGCCGCCGGCGCGCTTGATCTGGACGGCCAGAAACGCGCCATCGACTGCATGATCGATGCTGGCTCCCACGGCATCTGCATCCTCGCCAATTTCTCCGAGCAGTTCGTGCTCACCGACGACGAGCGCGACCGCGTCATGGTCACGGTGCTGGAGCATGTGGCGGGCCGGGTGCCGGTGATCGTCACCACCACCCATTTCTCCACCGCCGTCTGTGCCGAGCGCTCGCGCCGGGCGCAGGAGCGGGGCGCGGCCATGGTGATGATCATGCCGCCCTACCACGGCGCCACCTTCCGGGTGCCGGAAGCCTCCATCTACGACTTCTATCGCGGCGTCTCCGACGCCATCTCCATTCCCATCATGGTGCAGGACGCGCCGGTGGCGGGCACGCCTCTGTCGGTGCCGTTCCTCGCCCGCATGGCGAAGGAGATCGGCAACCTCGCCTATTTCAAGATCGAGGTGCCGCAGGCTGCAGCCAAGCTGCGCGCGCTGATCGAGGCCGGGGGCGATGCCATCGAAGGGCCGTGGGACGGGGAAGAGGCCATCACCCTGATGGCCGACCTCGACGCCGGCGCCACCGGCGCCATGACGGGCGGCGCCTATGCGGACGGCATCCGCCAGGTGACCGATCCCTACTTCGCCGGCGACCGCGAAGCCGCCATGGACGCCTACCAGCGCTGGCTGCCGCTGATCAATTACGAGAACCGCCAGTGCGGCCTCGCCGCCTGCAAGGCGCTGATGAAGGAAGGCGGCGTCATCGCCCACGAGACCGTGCGCGCGCCCCTGCCGGCCATGCACCCCGCCACCCGCGCCGGCCTGATCGAGATCGCCCGCCGGCTCGACCCGCTGGTGCTGCGCTGGGGGAAATGATCATCCGCTGATCCTCGGCGTCATCTTATTTGCCGTCGTCCTCGGTCTTCGACCGAGGCCAAGTGTCCGCTTTTCAACTCGGGGGCTCCCGAGTTGAAGATTCTGGGACCGGTTTCGGCAATAGCCGGAACCGGGCGCCGCGCGGGCTTGACCAATGGCCCACGAGCTAAGCTCATGGGCCATTGGCATATCCATGCCGGACCGTTGCCGTTCGAAGGCGAGACGCGATGACGACCCCCATCCTGCGCGAGAATTTCGGCCTGCTGCCCCATGGCCCGGTGGTGGAGCGGGTGCGCCTCCTGGGCGCCGGGGGCTTCGAGGCGTCGGTCATCACCTATGGCGCGGCGCTGCAGGCGCTGCATGTGCCCGACGCCCATGGCGTGCTCGCCGACGTGGTGCTCGGCCATGACGATGCCGCCGGCTATGGGCGGACGCGCGATTTCTACGGCGTCACCGTGGGCCGCGTCGCCAACCGCATCGCCGGGGCGGCCTTCGACCTCGACGGCGCCCGCTTCACCGTTGAGGCCAATGACGGCGCCAACATGCTGCACGGCGGCTTCAACGGCTTCGACCGGGCGCTGTGGACCATTGAGGCGGTGGACGAGGACCCGGTCCCGGCCGTCACCCTGCGCCACATCAGCCCGGACGGGGCCGGCGGCTTTCCCGGCACGCTGGATGCCCGCGTCACCTACAGCCTCTCGGGCCTCGGCGAACTGACCATCGCCTTTTCAGCGATGAGCGACCGGCCCACCGTGGTGAACCTCACCAACCACGCCTTCTTCAACCTGGACGGGGTGGAGACGGGCGGCGATATCCTGGGCCATCACCTCACGCTTGCCGCCGAGCGCTTCCTCGCCACCGATTCCGCGGCGATCCCCCTGCCCGGCCCGCCCCGCACGGTGGATGGCACGCCGTTCGATTTCCGCGCCGGCGCGCTCATCGGAGCGCGCATCCGGGACGACGACGAGCAGCTGCGCTTCGGGCGCGGCTATGATCACAATTACTGTCTTGAACCGACCGACACGCCGCGCCTCGCCGCCCGCGTGCGGGCCGCCCGGTCCGGCCGGGTGATGGAGCTGCTGACCGACCAGCCGGGCGTGCAGTTCTATTCGGGCAATGTCATCGACGGGGCGGCGCAGGGCAAATTTGGCCGCCTGCACCGCCAGTCGGACGCCTTCTGCCTGGAGCCGCAGGCCTGGCCCGACGCGCCGAACCGGCCGGATTTTCCCTCCGCCCGGCTCGACCCCGGCGCGACCTACCGGCACGTCTCCATCTACCGCTTCTCGACGCTTTGAGACCGCGCGGCGCGGGGGCGAGGGGATCTCGCCCTCACCCCCGGGTGTCCGTCCTCAGGACTTGAGCGCTGCCGCCGCCCGGCTCGCGGCCTCGATGGCCGCCCAGTCGCCGGCGTCCACCTGCGCGCGCGGCAGCATCCAGGAGCCGCCGACGCAGATCACGTTGGGCAGGGCCAGATAGCGCGGCGCGGAGGCGAGGCTGATGCCGCCGGTGGGGCAGAAGGTGAGCTGCGGCAACGGCGAGGCGATGGAGGCGAGATAGGCGCTGCCGCCCGCCGGCTCCGCCGGGAAGAACTTGGCGAAGCGGTAGCCGCGCTCGATCAGGCCCATGGCCTCCCCGGCCGTGGCGATGCCGGGCAACAGCGGGATGGCGAAGGAGGCGGCGGCGTCCAGCAGGCGCGGCGTGGCGCCGGGCGAGACGGCAAAACGCGCGCCGGCCTTCTCGGCAGCCTCCAGCTGGGCGGCGTCGAGCACCGTGCCGACGCCGGGAATGGCGCCCTCCACCTCCTGCGCCACGGCGCGGATGGCGTCGAGGGCAGCCGGCGTACGCAGGGTGATCTCGATGGCTGGCAGGCCGCCCGCCACCAAAGCGCGGGCCAGCGGAACGGCATCGGCGGCGCGCTCCACCACCACCACGGGCACCACCGGGGCGCGGGAGAGAATGGAGTGAAGCCCGGGCTGGATCTGATCGGTCACGCGAAAACCTCCTGGAAAATGCTTGCGCCCTTTTCGGCCTGGCCGACGGCGTTTCGGAAGGGGGCGAAGAGCTCGCGGCCGACGCCGGAGTGGGAAGCGCTGAGGTCCACGGTCACCGCCGGGCGGGCGGCCCATTCGGCGGCCGGGACCAGAACCTCGAGGGTGCCGGCCACCGCGTCCACGCGGATGAGGTCGCCGTCGCGCACCTTGGCGATGGCGCCGCCGTCCACCGCTTCCGGCGTCACATGGATGGCCGAGGGCACCTTGCCCGACGCCCCCGACAGCCGCCCGTCGGTAACGAGGGCCACCTTCAGCCCGCGATCCTGCAGCACGCCCAAGGGCGGCATCAGCTTGTGCAGCTCCGGCATGCCGTTGGCCTTGGGGCCCTGGAAGCGCAGAACCGCCACCATGTCGCCTGTCAGCTCGCCGGCCTTGAAGGCGGCCTGGAGCTCCTCCTGGGCATGGAACACCCGGGCCGGCGCCTCGATGACGTGGCGCTCGGGGGCCACCGCCGAGGTCTTGATCACCGCCCGGCCGATGTTGCCGTCGAGCACCTTCAGCCCGCCGGTGGCCTGGAACGGATCGGCCGCCGTGCGCAGCACCTTGGCGTCACCGGTGACGGCGGGGCCGTCGCGCCAGGCAAGGCTGCCGTCTTCGGCCAGAACCGGCTCCTTGGTATAGGCCGCAAGCCCGCGCCCGAGGATGGTCTCGGCATCGGCATGCAAGAGACCTGCGCCCAGAAGCTCGCGGATGACGAAGGCCATGCCGCCGGCGGCGTGGAAGTGGTTCACGTCCGCCGTGCCGTTGGGATAGACCCGGGTGAGCAGGGGCGTGACCTCGGCGAGGTCGGAAAAGTCCTGCCAGGTGAGGGCGATGCCGCCGGCCGCCGCCATGGCCACCAGATGCAGGGTGTGGTTGGTGGAGCCGCCGGTGGCGTGCAGGCCGACGATGCCGTTCACGAACGCCTTCTCGTCCAGCATCCGCCCGGCGGGGATGTAATCGTTGCCCAGCGCGGTGATGGCCAGCGCCCGCTGCGCCGCCGCCCTGGTGAGGGCATCGCGCAACGGCGTGTCGGGGGTCACGAAGGAGGCGCCGGGCAGATGCAGGCCCATGATTTCCATGAGCATCTGGTTGGTGTTGGCGGTGCCGTAGAAGGTGCAGGTGCCGGGGCCGTGGTAGGATTTGGATTCCGCCTCCAGCAGCGCGTCGCGGCCGACCTTTCCTTCCGCGAACAGCTGGCGGATCTTCGACTTCTCGGTGTTGGACAGGCCCGAGGTCATGGGACCGGACGGGATGAACACCGCCGGCAGGTGGCCGAACGACAGCGCCCCGATCACCAGCCCCGGCACGATCTTGTCGCAGATGCCGAGGAACACCGCCGCATCGAAGGTCTGGTGGGAGAGGGCCACGGCGGTGGAGAGCGCGATCACGTCGCGGGAGAACAAAGACAGCTCCATGCCGGCCTCGCCCTGGGTGACGCCGTCGCACATGGCGGGCACGCCGCCGGCCACCAGGGCCACGCCGCCCACGCCACGGGCGGCCTCGCGCAGCAGCTCCGGATAGCGCTCATAGGGCTGGTGGGCGGAGAGCATGTCGTTATAGGCGGTGACGATGCCGAGGCTCGCGCCCTGGCCCTCGCGCAGCACCGCCTTGTCGCCGGGAGCGCAGGCGGCGAAGCCATGGGCCTGGTTGGCGCATCCCAGCGCCTGGCGGCGGGGCTTGTGGGCGGCAGCGGCGGCGATGCGGTCGAGATAGCGCTGTCTCTGGTCGCGGCTGCGCTGCGCGATCCGCTCCGTCACCTCCCCGATACGGGCGTTCAGGGGGGCGGGCGAAGCGGACGGAGTTTCGGCGGACATTGGCGGTCTCCTCCCGGAGGGCATCCGCCGATCCTGTGGCGGCTCTTCCGGCAATCGGTTTCTTGTCGTCAGCTCTTATACGCGCATCTTGCGACCATCTGTTGGCACGAGCCAGCTTTTGGCGCGACCCTGCCGGTCAAGTCCGGCAGGGTGCAAGCGAAAACAGGCGTTCAGTCGTCGCCGGACCAGGTCCGGCCGTCGCGCTCGATGAGGGCGATGGCGGCAGCGGGGCCCCAGGTGCCGGCGGTATAGGGCTTGGGCGGCTCGCGGGAGGCGCGCCACGCCTCGAGGATCGGGTCCACCCAGCGCCACGCCGCCTCCACCTCGTCGCGGCGCATGAACAGGGTCTGGTTGCCGCGCACCACGTCCATGAGCAGGCGCTCATAGGCATCGGGATTGCGCACGCCGAAGACGCTGGCAAAGCTCATGTCGAGGGGCACATGCTCAAGCCGCATGCCGCCGGGGCCGGGATCCTTGATCATCAGCCACAGCTTCACGCCCTCCTCCGGTTGGAGCCGCAGCACCAGCACGTTGGCCCGCAGCGTGCCGGCGGACGCATCGAACACCGAATGGGGCACCGGCCGGAAGGTGATGACGATCTCCGACACCCGCGAGGCCAGCCTCTTGCCGGTGCGCAGGTAGAACGGCACGCCGGACCAGCGCCAGTTGCCGATCTCCGCCTTCAGGGCCACGAAGGTCTCGGTCTCGGACGTAGAAGAGCCCAGCTCCTCCAGATAGCCCGGCACGGCCCCGCCCGCCGAGGCCCCGGCGCGATACTGGCCGCGCACGGTGAGCTGGCCGGCATTGGCCTCGGTGATGGGCAAAAGCGCCTTGAGAACCTTCAGCTTCTCGTCGCGCACCGCATCCGCATCCAGCGACACGGGGGGCTCCATGGCCACCAGGCAGAGCAATTGGAGAATGTGGTTCTGCACCATGTCGCGCAGGGCGCCGGCGGTGTCATAGTAACCGGCACGGCCGGCGGTGCCGATGTCTTCTGCGACCGTGATCTGCACATGGTCGATGTGGGCGTTGTTCCACACCGGCTCGAACAGGTTATTGGCAAACCTGAGCGCCATCAGGTTCTGCACCGTCTCCTTACCGAGATAATGGTCGATACGGTAGACGTTGCGCTCCTCGAAGACTTCGCCGATGGCCTTGTTGAGCGCCACAGCGCTCTCCAGGCTCTTGCCCAGCGGCTTCTCCACCACCACCCGCGCACCATCCACGGCGATGCCGTGGGCGCCGAGCCGGGAGCAGATGGGGCCGAACAGGGCCGGCCCGGTGGCGAGATAGAACACCCGGATCATGTCCGTGTGGGTGGCGATGAGGGCCGCAAGCTGCGGCCAGCCGCCCTCGCCTTCCGCCTCCACCGGCACATAGGTGAGGCGGGCGAGGAAGCGGGCCACGTCCGCATCCTCGAGGTCGCCGGCCGGCACATATTCGGTGATGGCGGCGCGGGCGAAGGCGACGAAAGCCTCCGGCGTCATCTGCTGGCGCGAGGCGCCGACGATGGCGGCGCGCTCCGGCAATTGTCCGGCCCGGTCGCGCTGGTACAGCGCAGGCAGCAGCTTGCGGCGGGCAAGGTCCCCGGTGGCGCCGAACACCGTGAGGACGAAGGGTTGCACCGGAATGACGCGACTCGACATCGGAGATTCGCCTTGCAGTGGGGCCCGCCAGGCCGGGACTGCGGGTCCGGCGCCTGGGTGCGGCACGAGCCGGGGAGGCTCGGCGAGATTTATGCGGCTGACCCCTCCCGCGTCAATTAATAACTTCACATGATTTATATATTGGCGTCGAATCGCATGGGAATCGGCCGCGCCGGGACGTGGGCACAGGCGGCCTCTGAGCTGCGGCAACCGCCGCGATCAGATGATACCGCCGTTGGCCCGCAGGGTCTGGCCGTTGATCCAGGCACCGTCCGGCCCCACCAGAAAGGCGACGGCGGCGGCGATGTCCTCGGGCTGGCCGAGACGCTCCAGCGGTGCGAGCTTGGCGAGGCGATCCACCACCTCCTGCGGCTTGCCGTCGAGAAACAGCCTGGTCGCCGTGGGCCCCGGCGCGATGGCGTTGACCGTGATGCTGCGGCCGCGCAACTCCTTGGCGAGGATGCTGGTCATGGCCTCGACGGCGGCCTTGGTGGCAGCGTAGACGCCATACGTGGGCTGCAGCAGGCCGACCACGCTGGACGAGAAGTTCACGATCCGCCCACCGTCGCGCAGCCGCCGCGCCGCTTCGCGCAGGGTGTTGAAGGTACCCTTCAGGTTGACCGCAATGTGGCGGTCGAACAGCGCGTCGTCGCTGTCGGCGATGGACGCGAGGGCCATGATGCCGGCCGTGTTGATCAGCACGTCGACGCCGCCGAAGGCGGTTTCCGCGCTGTCGAACATGCGACGCACGGAATCTGCATTGGAAACATCGGCCTGGGCGGTGAGGGCATGGCCGCCCGCCGCCACGATTTTCGCCACCAGAGCGTCGGCCGGCGCGGTCTTGCCCGCGTAGTTCACCACCACGGTGAAGCCGTCGCGCGCGAGGCGCTCGGCCACCGCCGCGCCGATGCCGCCCGCGGCTCCGGTCACGATCGCAACCTTGCTGGTGTGAGAGGTCATGGTCTTCGCTCCTGTGCCGACCGCCGGTGTGGCGGCGGGTTGGTGGAGACAATGCCCATTTCCCCACGCCAGATAATCGCCCATGATCCGGCATCATTATTCGAGACTGCGAACAATGGATCGTTTCGATGCCATGCGGGTCTTCACCCGGATTGTCGAACGCAGGAGCTTCACCCAGGCGGCCGGGGATCTCGGCCTGCCGCGCTCCTCGGTCACCGACGCGGTGAAGGGACTGGAGGCGCGGCTGGGGGTGCGGCTGCTGCAGCGGACCACGCGGCATGTCAGCCCGACCCTGGATGGCGAGGCCTATTACCAGCGCTGCGTCAGCCTGCTCGCCGACCTCGAGGATGCCGAGGGCGCCTTCGTCGGAGCCAAGCCCTCGGGCCTCATCCGCATGGATGTCCACGGCACCCAGGCGCGGCATTTCCTGCTGCCCGGCCTGCCGCGCTTCCTCGCCACCTATCCCGGCATCCGGCTGCACATGAGCGAGACCCACCAACAGCTGGACCTGATCCGCGAGGGCTTCGACTGCATCCTGCGCGCCGGCGAACTCGCCAACAGCCCGTTGATCCGGCGGCGCCTGGCGACCCTTGAGCGCGGTACCTTCGCGAGCCCCGGTTATCTCCGGCGCTTCGGCACGCCGCGCACGCCGGAGGAGCTTGAAGGGCACGAGATGGTCGGCCTACTGGCCACCGACACCGCCAAGATCTCGCCCTTGCTGTTCACCGTAGCCGGAAAAGTGCGGCAGCTGACGTTGCCCGCCTCGCTCACGGTGACAGGGCCCGAGACCAACGTGGCCGCCGCCTGCCTCGGCATCGGACTGATCCAGGTGCCGCGCTACCGCGTCGCCGCAGAGCTTGCGGGAGGCGCCCTGGTGGAGGTCCTCGCGGACTTCCCGCCCGCCGCCCTGCCGGTCCATGTGCTGTATTCGCACACCCGCCAGCTCTCGCCGCGGCTGCGCGTGCTCATCGACTGGATGGCCGCCCAGTTCAGGGAACGGGCCGGGCCGGCGCTCTGACGCTACCCGCGCAAGGGAGAACGCTCTCGATGGGCAGCAGCCGCCACGCCACCGGTCCCGGGACCCGCGCGGCGACGGCCAGAATATGGTCCGGGCCAAGGTCGCATTGGTGGAGGTGCCAGTCGCCGGCCGTCCCGAACTGCTCGGAGAGATGGGCGACGGCCGGAGCCCCCTCGCCGGCGGGACCTTGTCCCCCGAGGCGGAAGGAGACGGCATTGCGCGGCAGCGACAGGCCCAGGCCCACGGCCTTGGCGAAGGCCTCGCGCAGGGTCCAGTAGGCAAACGCCTTGCGCCGGGCGGAACCACCGGAAGCGGCAAGGTCTGCCACCTCGGCATCGGCCATGACCATGGCCATGGCCTCCAGCGGAACCTCGCGGCCGTGGGCCTCCACATCGACGCCCACCAGCGGCGCGCGGGCGATGGCAATGGCGATGGCCTGCCCCGAATGGGACAGGCTGAACCCCGGCCCCGCCTCGAACGGTCCGGCGAGGAACGGCTTGCCATAGGCATCGCGGGTGAAGGCGAGGTCCCGCGGACCGACCCCCATGACGCGGCCGAGCGCCAGCCGCATCACCCCATGGGCCAGAAGAAACATGTCGCGGTCGCGGGGAAAAGCGAAGGCCCGGCGGCGGGCCTCCTCCTCGGGGCTGAGGCAGGCCATCACGTGCCGGCGCACGTCCTCCTGCGCCAGCACGTGGGTGAAGCCGTGCAGGACCAGCACCTCGCCGGGTGCAGCCCCGTGGGCGGACACGCCGTCCTCAAGCCGCATCGCGATCCCCCCTCTCCGCGCCCCTGCGCGGATTACGACACCGAGCGGATGAAGGCGATGATCGCCTGCTGGGCGGGCGCGTCCCACAGCAGGGGCGCGTGACCCTGGTCCGCCACCTCATGGATCACGAGGCCCGGATGGCGGGCCGCCATGTCCTCCACCGTGCTGGCCGAGAGCACGTCCGACAGCGCGCCGCGCACCACCATGGCCGGGACCTGCGCGAGGGCATCGAAGCCGGGCCACAGGTCCGGCAGGGGCTTGCCGGGAACTATGGCCTTGAACGCCTCGCCCAGCGCCGGATCATAGGAGAGGCACGGCTTGCCGCCCGCATCGCCGTAGATCTGGCGGGCGAAGCGCTCCCATTCGGCATCGGTGAGGGCCGGGAACATGAAGCCCTGGGTCGCCTTCAGGTCGGCGACGGCCTCCGGCCAGCTCGCCTTCAGCGGCGCGCCCACATAGCCGCCGATGCGCAGGATGCCGGACACTTCCACCACCGGGCCGATGTCGTTGAAGATGGCGCCGGCGAACAGGTCCGGACGCAGGATGGCCAGCACGAACATGACGAGGCCGCCCCGCGAGGTGCCGGCCAGCACCGCCCTCGAGATGCCGAGCACGGCAAGGCCGGCGAGGATGTCCTGCGCCTCCTGGATGGGCGTGTAGGTGGTATAGGGCGCATGGCCCGAGCCGCCGCGCCCGCGATAATCGAACGCCACCACGCGGGTCGGATGGGCCGCATCGGCCACCAGCGCTTCGGCAAGCGCCTCATAATCCCGCGAATTGCGCGTGAGGCCGGACAGAAGCACCACCGGCAAAGGCGCTGCGGCGTCGCCCCATTCACGCCCGAACAGGGCGACGCCATCCGCGCTCGGATAGGCGAAGAAGCGGGCCGGGGCGGTCTTTCCCGGTTCTGCTCGGGCCGGTTCCCCGCCGCCCTGCATCCCGTTTTGCTGGTCCATGCTCCCCCCTCCCGGCCGCTGTGCCGGCGTCCCTTGAAGCCGCCTCTCCCCAGCGGCGGCCGGCGGCCCGAAAGCCGAGCCGGCGCCGCCCCACCCCGGTCACGAAACGGGAGCTGCCGGCGCCTTCACGGCGGCGGCGGGATCGTTCCAGCCGTGGGCGTTGAGCCAGTCCACGGTGGTGTCCAGCACCGCATTGGTTTCCGGCGCGTCCCAGGCCGGCCCGGTGAACACCGGCGGATCGACGCGGCGGAAGCGCGAGCCCAGAAGCTGGGCGCACTGGGCGCTGGTGGCGGCGGCGCCGGCCTGCAGGAACAGGTCCACCAGCACCAGCGGGTTGAACGGATCCAGCAGCCACTGGCGATAGCCCCAGTCGGCGCTGCCCTCGGACAGGCCGGGCGAAAGATAACGGGACTGGCCCGCGAGGTTGCGCGGCGTGCCGATGGACAGAAGGGCGATGTCCTCCAGCGCCTTCTGCTGGGCCAGCGCCGAGGTGATCGCCGTCAGCGCCGGATTGTTGGAGGCCACCGCCCCGTCCACATAGGCCGGGCCGGTCTGCGCCCCGCTCTGGTAGATGGGATATTGCAGCGGCATGGCCATGGTGCGCAGCACCACGTCCGCGATCAGCTCCACCCGGCCGAGATCGCCGGGGAAATTGCTGAAAGTGCGCGGCAGCCAGCTGCGCTGCCCGTCGGAGAGGGCGTTGTCGAGCTGCACCGTGTTGACCAGCACCGGCCGCTTCACGTCGGCGAGGATGGCGCCGGCACCGAACACCTCATCGCAGAACGTCTTGATGCGCCCCGTGGTCATGGCGGCATTGTTGCCCAGCACGGTGCCGGCGATGGACCACGGCGTCTGGCTCTCGCGCACCTCGTCATCGAAGCGCAGCACCGCCTCGAAGGCCAGCACCGGATCATCGAACCACGCCAGCAGCAGCGCGTTGACGGCGCCGTTCGAGGTGCCGGCGAACAGGTCGATCTGGCGCAGGACGCTGAAGCCGAGCACCTCGGCCCGGCGCTCCAGCGTCGAGAGGAACACGCCGGCCTTGCCGCCGTTGCCGCCGTCCAAAGACAGGATGCGATACGTCATACCCCTTCTCCCTTTCGTGCTCCGGCCTCACCATCGAGAAACGGCTTCAAGCGGGCGGCAAGCGTCGCCGCCCCCTCGGGATCGAGAATGATCGACATGTGGTTGCCTGGAAGATCCACGCGCACCACATCGCCGGCAACATGGGTCCGCAACTCCGCCTCCAGCGGATCGTCCGCCCCTTGCGAGGACCCCGCGCGGAACAGCACCGCGCCTGCGGTGATGCGGGAGGGAGAATAGCGGTATCCCATCGTCGTGTTGAGATTGAAGATGCGCAGGGAGCGCCCGACACCCGCCCAGAAGGCGCGATCGAGCCTCAGCTCGCGGAAACTGGCCGGCAGGCTCAGCCCGATGAGGCGCGCCAGGGCGGCGAGATCGCCATAGGAGCGCGGCAGGCGCACCTGCGTCACGAACGTGCCCATGCGCCACAGCGCCTTCACATGGCGCAGGGGATCGCGCGAGCGCACGAAATTCTCGGTCTCCATCACCGCGCAGTCGAGGAAGGCCAGCGTCGCCACACGCTCGCCTGTCTCCTCCAGCAGCCGCGCCATCTCGAACGCCACCGGCCCACCTGAGGACCAGGCGGCTACGTGGTACGACCCCTCAGGCTGGCGCACCCGCATGGCCTCCACATAAAGCCGCGCCATCTCCTCCACGGTGGACAAAGGCGGCGTATCGTCAATCAGCCCCGGCGCCTGGAAGCCGTAGAGCGGCTGGTCGCGGCCCAGGTGATCGGCAAGGAACAGGTAGCACCACGGGCTGCCGCCGGCCGGATGGACGCAGAACAAAGGCAGCCGCCGGCCTTCCGGCTGCACCGGCACGAGGCAATCGGGCAGCGGCCGGCGATCCGCCTCGGCCGGCGCGTTGGCGGCGATCCAGCGGGCCATGCCGCGCAGGGTGGGGGCCTCGAACAGGATGCGCAGGGGCAGGTCCACCCCGAACGCCGCGCGCACCCGGTGGACGAGGCCGGCCGCCACCAGCGAATGGCCACCGGAGGTGAAGAAATTGTCGTCCGGCGCAATGCTCGACCGCTTCAGCAGCACGCTCCAGATGGCTGCCAATTCCGCCTCCACCCCATCCTGCCCGCTCTCGACGGCCAGCGCCACGCCCTCGTGGCGCGACAGGGCTTCGGTGTCGATGGTGCCGTCCGCCGACCGGGGCATGGCATCGAGCACGCGCAGCGGGCACGGGATCGGCGTGCCGAAGCGGTCGGCCAAATCGTCGTTCGCAGGCGCCGCCGGCACGGCACCCGGACGCGGCACCACGAAGCCGGCCAGCCCCTGCAACGGCCGCGCCGGCTGGCGCACCCGCGCCCGGACAAATGGCGAGGCGCCATCGAGCCCGATGGACAAAGGCGAAGTCCCCAGCGCCAGCGCCGCCTCAAGGCTGGCGAGGGCGTCCTCCACCGGCAGGGTGCGAAAGCCCCGCGCGGCGGCAAATTCCGCCGCCCCGCTGTCGGCGCCCGCCGGCGCGCTCATGCCGAGGTCTTGCCAGCGGCTCCAGTTAAGGCAGAGCACACGGGTTCCCTCCCCCACCATCCCCGCCAGAGCGGCATTGGCGGCGGCATAGGCTCCCGCCTCGGCGCCGCCGAAGATAGCGTTCACCGACGACCACAGCACCACGAACCCGCCGGGCCGGCGCGCCATGGCCTCGATCACCACCCGCGCGCCCACCGCCTTCGGCGCGAAGGCTGCCGCCAGCCCCTCCGCCGTCTCCTGCGCCAGCGCTCCGGCCGGCGAGATGCCGGCGAGATGGAAGGCGCCGTCGAGGGGGCCGCCGAAGTGTTCCTCCGCCACGCGGATGGCGGCTTCCAGCGCATCGGCGTCGGTGACATCCACGGCGCGGGTGAGCAGGTCCGGGCCATCCTCCTCGCTGCCCCCAGCGGAGCGCCCGACCACGAGCAGCCTGGCCCGGCAGCGCGCCGCCAAATGGCTCGCCAGCGCCCGCCCGATGCCGCCGGTGCCGCCGGTGATGAGATAACGCCCGCCAGTCTTCAGCCGGAGCGCTGGCTCGCGGGGCGCGCGACCGGGGTCAACCGGCTCCAGCCTTGGCACGAAGCGGCCAGTGGGCCGCAGCGCCACTTCCGCCTCGCCAGCGGGCGCGCGGATCTCGCGGGCCAGCCGGGCCATCAGGTCGGGTGCGGTGGCGTCCAGCCCGCCGACATCGATCTGCCGGCAGGCGAGGCCGGGCATCTCCTGCGCGGCGGTGCGCAGCAGGCCGCGCAGGGCAGCACGGACGGGGTCGATGCCCTCGCCGCTCCCGGCCCCGCCGCGCGTCACCAGCGTGAGCGCCACAGGCGGCCTCCCGCGCCCCAGTTGCTGGAGCAGGGCGAGCGTGGCCGCGAGTTCCAAGCCGGCCCGCGCCCGGAAATCATCCAGCGTCTCGCCGGCGGGCACGGGAGCCAACGGACGCAGGTCCACTACCGTGTCGGCCCGCGCATCAGCGAGAGCCACCTGAAGGCCCCCATCCACATCGGCACCAGCCGAAACCACCGGCACGCCCTCCCGCTCCAGCGCCTGCGCCAGCGCGGCGGCGAGCCCATCCGGGCCGCCCAGAAACACCACGCCGCGCGGCGGAACAGGCTCCGCGTCCAGATCGCGCCGCACCCAGCTTTCCGCGTGGAACCACGCCGGCACCGTGCGCGCGCCTGCGCCCTGCGCCAGTTGCGCCATGAGGCCGGCGCGCAGCTGCATGCGCTGGATCTTACCGCTGGTGGTCTTGGGAAAATCCGGCTGGGGGATCGCCGTCACATGGGCCGGGGCTATGCCGAGCCGGGCCGTCACCGCCGCGCGGATGGCGTCGGCCACTGCCGATGCGTCCGCCTCGGGGCGGGGAGAGAAGAACAGGGCCAGCGCCTCGCTGCCCGTTGCCGCATCCGGCACGGCGCAGGCCGCGGCAAACGTGGGCTGGACGCCGTCCACCGCATTCACCAGATCCTCGATCTCGTAGCAGTAGAAATTGGCGCCGTTGACGATGATCAGCTCTTTCTCGCGTCCCGTCAGGGCGAGATTGCCATCGCGGATGAAGCCGAGGTCGCCGCTGTTGAACCAGCCATCGCCCACGAAGGCCTCGGCATTGGCGGCATCGTTGCGCAGATAGCCCGGCGTGATCACGCCGCCCTTGATCTGGAACCGCCCGATAACCCCCTCCGGCACCAGCGCGCCGGCGCCGTCCACGATGCGGATGGCCACCCCCGGCACCGGCGGGCCGAGCTTGATGAAGCTCACCGCCTCGGGCGCATCCGCCGCCACCGGCCGCAGCCGACCACCGAGGGAAGCCTTGTCGATCCAGTGCACCGAGCGGGCGGGGTCGAAGCCGGTCTCATAGGTCATGCAGGTGCAGGCCTCGGCCATGCCGAAGGCCGGCTGCATCGCCTCCGCCCGCAGGCCGAAGGGCGCGGTGAGGGCGAGGAATTCGGAAATCACCGGCAGTGTCGCCTGCTCCCCCGCATTCATGAGGGTGCGCACGTGGCCGAGCGCGAAGCGGCGGCCGGGGTCCCGTCGCAGCGCGTCCGACACCAGCTTGAAGCCGAAGTTCGGCGACCAGCTGCGGGTGACGCCATGGCGGTCCATCAGGTCGAGCCACAACAGCGGATCGGCCAGCACCGCCGCCGTCTCCACCTGGATCTGGGTCATTCCCAGATACACGTCGCGCAGGTGCCAGGTGAGCATGGGCACCACATGGTCCATGGGCAGCCAGTTCAGCGCCACGTCGTCGGCGCCATAGCCGTTGACGCGCACGGTCGCGTGGATGTGCGCCACCACCCCGCCATGGGTGATCTGGATGCATTTGGGCGTGCCGGTGCTGCCGGAGCTGAGCTGGAGGAACAGCACGTCCGCGGGCGCCGCCGCGTGCACGGCTTCGAGGGGCGGGTGGTCCGCAAGCTGTTCCAGCGCCAGCACACGCGGCGCGGCATCGGCGAAGCGCGCCAGCCCCGCGAGAGGGGACGCGAGCGCGGCGGGGGCCAGCACCACGGGGCGGCCCAGCAGCTCCCAGGCATTGATGAGCTTGGCTACCAGCGCGGTGCGCTCGGTGAAGGTGGCGCTCACCGCCACCGTCACCGGCTTCACGCCAGCCAGCACGCAACCCCAGAAGGCGGGAAGATGGGCCCGCAGGTCCGCCACCTGCAGGATGGCCATGTCGCCGGGCTCAAGCCCCGCCGCCTTGAGCCCGCCGGCGATGCGCCGCGCCTCCTCAAGCAACGTGGCATAAGTGAGCCGCCGGGACGGCCCCGTGCCTTCGAACAGGATGCCCTTGTCGCCGGCTCGTTCCGCCGTGCGCAGCAGGGCCTCGGTGAGGGTGCGGGCGGCGTCGGCCGGCAACTCCTGCGGCCCGCCATCCGCCAGCGCCCATGGGCCTTCGGGGGCGGGCGGCGGCTCCGGCGCGACCGTCGCGGGGGACGGGAGCGGCGCCACCGCCGGCAGCGTGACCAATGCCGGCTCGGGCGCCAGAGCCCGCGTCACCACGGCGGCTTCCGCGATACCGTCCATGGGTTCCAGAAGCGCACGCCACTGCGCGGCGGCGACCGCATCGGGCACCGGCAGGCGGGCCAGCGCCACGTCGTCCACCGCCCCGGCTTCAGTGAGAGGCAGGGCTGCCACCGCGACGAAGGCCGCCGGCCGCTGCCAAAGCGGCAGGACGCGTTCGGCATGAGGCGCCCACCCCTCCGGCGCCGCATGGCCATCCGGCACGATGTAAGCCACGAGGCGGGGTGAACCCGCCGTATCTACGCGTTCCAGCACTCGGCAATCGGCGATGCCGGCCTGCCCGCGCAACTCCGCCTCGATGACGGCGAGGCCGAAGCGCAGACCGCCCGTCTCCACGCGGCGGCCGCCATCGGGCCGGCGCTCGAAGCGGCCATCGGCGCGCTGCCGCGCCCGCACGCCCGGCGCCACCTCCGGCAGTTCCGGCGCGGGGGTCACCGCGAGGTTGCCGACACCGCCCAGCGGCACCTTCTGACCATGGCGATCGAGGATGCGCAGGGGGGCACCCATCAGTGGCGCGCCCTCGCCCACCGGCTGCGCCAGCACCGGCCCGCCGGCTTCCGCGACCTGCCACAGGGTGAAGACATGGGCCCCCGCCGGGCTGGCGGCACCGGGGGGCGGATCGGCATCGAGGAACACCAGCCGCAGCGCGGTTTCATCCAGCAGCGGCAAGCCAGCAGCCGGCAGCAGCGCGCACGTCGCCGCCGTGGTGCGCGCCAGCTGTGCCAGCGCGGCCGGCTCACGCTCCACCGGCACCAGCGCCACCGTCGCGCCCACCGTCAGCGGCCACAACAGGCTGGCGACGGCCGATATGTCGTGGAGGGAGGCGGCGCACAGGCTGACATCGCCGTCCCCCAGCCGAAACGCCGCCCGCAGCCACGCCAACCGCTCCGCCACAGCGCGCGCTGGCACGACGAAGAGCGCCCGCTCCGGCGCGATCAGGGCGAAGGCGGATGGGTCGGTGGGGGCGGCCTCAGCAACACCTGCCTCAACAAGACCTGCCTCCAAGCCTTCCGCGTCCGTGAGCACGAACCGCGCGAATGCCCGCAACCGGTCGAGCCGCGCCGGCGCGTCCTCCGGCTCCAGCGGCAGGATTGCGCAGCCGGCCTTCAGGATGCCGATGAGGCCGGCAATCAGCGCAGGCCCGCGCGCAAGGGCGAGCCCCACGACATCCCCCGGCCGCGCGCCCCGGCCGCGCAGGGCATCGGCCCATGCCGCCGCGCGGGCATTCAGTTCGCCATAGGTCAGCCCGTCGCGGCCATCGGACACCGCCGGGGCGGCGGGCATCAGCCCGGCCTGACGCTCGAACAGGGCCACGAAGCCCTCGGCCGGGGCAACGGCACGGCCTTTTCCCTCCGCCATCAGCCGCGCCAGCAAGGCACGCTTCTGGGCGGCGGAAAGGCCGGTGCCGGCCCCGGCGGGGCCATCGTCCCGGGCGATGCTCATGACGCCTGTCTCATGGTGTGTGGTCGACGCCCTCGTCCATCATCTCGCGCAGCAGCGCATCCACCTCGGCGTCGCTGAGGTTCTCGATCTGCTGGAGCGTGCGCGCCAGCGCATCTCCCCCATCCGGCACAGCCGAGGCCAAAGGCAGCCGCGAGACCGGCAGGTCCGGGGCCTCCACCATGGCCGCGAGCACCGCCGCGAACTGGCGTTCCAGCTGCTCCACGCTGGCGGCGTCGAACAGGTCGGCGTTGTAGATGAAGGAGCTGGAGAGGCCCTGGTCGGTCTCCCAGACATGCACCTCCAGATCGAAGCGCACGGTGCCGTTGTCGAGGTCCCACACCGGGCCGATCTTCAGGTCCCGCGCGTCGAGGTCGGGCTTCGGCACGCCGCGCTGGAGCACGAGGATCACGTCGCAGAGGGGATTGCGGCCGGCATGGCGCTCGGGCTTCAGCTCCTCCACCAGTTTCTCGAACGGCACGTCCTGGTGGGCGAGGCCGCCGCGCACGGTCTCCGCCTCCCGGGCGAGGGCCGCGCGCACGGTGGGGTCACCCGACAGGTCGCCTCGGAACACCACCATGTTGGCGAAGAAGCCGATGAGGCCCTCGATCTCCGGCCGGTCGCGATTGGCCACCAGCGAGCCGATGACGATATCGGGCGCCTCGGTGAGGCGATGCAGCAGGATGCGGAAGCCGGCCATCAGGGTCGCGAACAGGCCCGCCCCGGCGCTGCGGCCGAGCGCCTTGAGGCCTTCCGCCAGATCCTTCGGCAGCATCACGGTGAAGGCGCCGCCCCGGTGCACGACGGCGCCCGTGCGCGGCCGGTCGGTGGGCAGGTCCAGCACCGGCAGGGGCGCGGCGAGCTGCCCGCGCCAATAGTCCAGCTCCGCCGCAAGGCGCGGCCCGCTGAGCCAGTCGCGCTGCCACACGGAGAAATCGGTGTATTGCACCGGCAGCTCCGGCAGGGGCGAGGTCTCCCCCCGGGAAAAGGCGCGGTAGAGCGCTCCCAGCTCCTGGATGAACACCACCGCCGACCAGCCGTCCGTGACGATGTGGTGGATGGCGACGATGGCCCGCTGCAACTCCGCGCCCAGCTGCAGCACCGTGAGCTTGAACAGCGGCCCTTCGGCCAGATCGAAGGTGCGGCGGGATTCCTCCTCCACCCGCCGCGCCATCTGGCGTTCGCGTTCCGCCTCGCTCAGGCCGGAGAGGTCCACCCACTCCAGCGGCAGCGCAAGATCATCGCGGATGCGCTGCACCGGCGCGCCGTCCACCTCCGGGAAAGTGGTGCGCAGCGCGCCATGGCGGCGGACGATCTCCGCCGCCGCGTGGGCGAAGGCGGCTGGCTCGAACGGGCCTTCCAGGAACAGGGAGAAGGTGACGGTGTAGAAGGCCGATCCCGGATCGAGCCGCGACAGGAACCAGAGGCGCTGCTGCGCGAACGAGGCCGGCGCCTCGGCAAGGTGAAGAGGCACGATGCCGGCGGGCGGCGGCGCGCCCTCCCCCGCCACCGGCGCGATCTTGCCGGCGGCCACCGCCACCAATTGGGCAAGGCTGCCGGCCTCCATCATCTCCGCCACCGGCAGGTCGATCTCCAGCTCGGCGCGGATACGGTTGCGCAGCTGGATGCTGACGAGGGAATCCAGCCCCAATTCCTGCAACGGCTGGATTTCGGAAAGCACCTCCCCGCCCTCCAGCCGCAGCAGGCGGCCGACGACGCCGCGCAGGTAATCCAGCAGCAGGCCGTCGCGGCGGGCGGCATCGGCGCCGCGCAAGGCGGTGCGCAGGGCGGCGAAGGTCTCGGCGGCGGCGGCGGCCTGCTCCAGCTCCCGCTCCACATGGGCGAGCACCGAAAGGCGGCGGGGCAGACCCTCGAAATAAAGCCGCCAGTCGAACGGGGCGACGCCCACCTCGGCGGCGCCCTCCCGCATCAGCTGGCCAAGGATCGTGAGCCCCTTCGCCGGCGGGATGCTGCCGCCATAGGCAAGGTTCGCGGCCACCGCCCCGCCGGCGGTCATGCCGGTGTCCTGCCAGCCGCCCCAGTTGATGGCGAGGGCGGGCAGGCCCTTCGCGCGGCGGGCGTGGGCGAGCCGGTCGAGGAAGGCGTTGGCGGCGGCATAATTGGCCTGCCCCGGCGCGCCGAGCACGGAGCCCAGCGAGGAGAACAGCACGAACAGGTCCAGCGGGCGATGGGCGGTGGCCCGGTGCAAGGCGTAGGCGCCGCGCACCTTGGCGGCGAACACGCTTTCAAGCCGCGCCGGATCGAGCGCGGTGAGAACGCCGTCATCCAGCACCCCGGCCGCATGGATGACGCCCCGCAGCGCCGGCATGCCGGCATCCACGGCGGCGAGCACTTGCGCGAGCGCCGCCTCGTCCCCCACGTCGGCGGCAAACACCTCCACCCGCGCGCCGGCGGCCCGCAGCGCGGCGATGGCGGCCTCGGCCTCCCGGTCCGGCGGGCGGCGGCCGACGAGCGCAAGAGTGCGGGCGCCGCGCTCCACCATCCAGCCCGCCACCAGCCGGCCGATGCCGCCGAAGGCGCCGGTGACGAGATAGGTGGCGTCGGCGGCAAAATCGCCCCGCCGCGCGCCGGCGGCGGGCGTCGCCAGCACCAGCTTGCCGGTGTGCCGTGCCTTCTGCATGGCCGCCATGGCGTCGAGCGCGTCCTCCACCCCATAGACGGTGGTGACGGGCTGGCCCAGCGCGCCGGACGACATCAGCTCCAGCGCCTCGGCCAGCAGGGCGCGGACCAGCTCGGGCTCCTCCACGGCGGTGATGTCGAAATTGACGATGGAATAGGTGATGTCGCCCCGCAACGCACGGGCCTCGTCCACGCTCCAGATGTCGCGCTTGCCGATCTCCACGAAATGCCCGCCCGGCGCCACCACCGAGAGGCTGGCGGGAATGGCTTCACCGCCCAGGCTGTTGAGCACGATGTCGACGCCACGCCCGCCGGTCAGCCGCATGATCTCGTCGGCGAAGGCGGTGTCGCGCGAGTTCATGATGTGGGTAACGCCGAGCGACCGCAGGAAGTCGTGCTTGTGGAGGCTGGCGGTGGCGAAGATCTCCGCGCCCACCATCTGCGCGACGCGGATGGCGGCGATGCCCACGCCGCCCGAGGCGGAATGGATCAGAACCCTGTCCCCAGCCTTGATGCCGGCGAGGTGGTGCAGCCCGTACCAGGTGGTGAGATAGACGATGGGCAGGCCCGCCGCCTCTACCACGCCCATACCCTTCGGCACCTTGAAGACCACCGCCGCCGGCAGGGTGACGTGACTGGCGAAGGTGCCGAAATGCATGGCGACCACCGCGTCGCCGGGCGCAAGGCCGGTGACGCCCGGCCCCACCCGCAGCACCCGCCCGGAGCATTCGCCGCCGAACGGGCCGGCCTCGCCGGGATAAAGGCCCATGGCGTTCAGCACGTCACGGAAGTTGAGGCCCATGCCCAGCACTTCCAGCTCCACCTCTCCGGCCTGCGGGCGGCGGCGGGCATGGGGCACCACAAGCAGCCGGTCGAGGCCGCCCTCGGGCGTCCGGTCGATGCGATAAGGGGTATCGGGAATGTCCAGCCGGCTCTGCGCCGCCGTGCTCTGGTGGTGCTTCAGCCGCGCCACGAAGCGCCTTCCGGCGCGATAGGCCACCTGCTGCTCGCCATCGGCGCCGGTGAGTTCGGCGGCGATCTGCGCGGCCTCGTCTGTTGCGGCTTCGGGTGCGAGGTCGAGGATTGTTGCGGGCAGGTCGGGATATTCGTGCCACACGGTGCGCACCAGGCCCCAGAGCGGGGCGGCGGCCAGACCCTCGGCAACGCCCCCCTCGACAACGCCCTCCCCGGCCGGCGCCTCGTCGGGCACGACACCGCCCTGGGCGCCACGCGTGAGCACGACCAGCGGCAGATCACGGGTGCGCCCGGCGGCGATCATGGCCTGTATCAGCGCCAGCAGGTCCGCGCTCGCGCGCTGGGCGGCATCGGGGAGAGGGATATCGCTTGAAGCGAGCGCCCTGAGATCCACAAGGCCGGCAAGGGCGCCGGTAGCGAGGAGCTCCGGCAGGCGGCCCACCTCCCCTGCCGGCAGAAGCAGCGCGGACCATCCCAGCATGTCCAGCCGAGCGGCGATGGCACGCGCCAGCCCATCGCCGCCGAGGAGAACCCACGGCCCCACCCCCGGCCCCTCGACGCCCGAAGGGGTTTCAGCCGACTCCCAGGCAAGGTCATAGAGCCAGGTGTCGATGCCGCCGGCATCCTGCGGCAGCACCACGTCGCGGGTGATGCGGCGCGACTTCAGCCCCACCGCCTCCGCCGCCACCGCGCCCTGCGCGTCGAACAGGCGCAGGGTGGAGACATGGTCGGCGACGCCTTCCCCTTCCCCGCCGTGCAGGCGGGAATGGCTGAAGATGTCGCCCGGCACGAGGCCGCGCACGGTGAGGCGGTCGAGGCTCACCGGCAGGTAGGTGTCGGCGTCATTCATGGCGCCGAAGGCGGCGCCCAGCGCCTGGAAGCAGGCATCCATCAGCGCCGGATGCAGGCGATAGGCATCGGCCCCGTCCCGCGCCGCGTCGGGCAGAACGATATGGGCCAGCGTCTCTCCCTCCCCGGCGGCCAGATCGGCGATGCCACGGAAGGCCGGTCCGTAGGCCAGCCCGCGCTTGAGATAATTCTCGTAGACCGAGGCCACCGGCACCGGCGCGTCGCAGCGGCGGCGGGCCGCGTCCAGTGTCTCGTCATCGGCGGGCAGGTCGGTGTCATCCTCCGCCGGCTTCACGGTGCCGGAACAGTGGAGCGTCCACTCGTTCCCAGCCGCATCGCCGCTGAAGATCTCGAAAGAATAGGCCTTCCCGGAAGCGGGCACGAACACCGCCTGCACGATGCGCTCGCCTGCGTCCGGCAGGGTCATCACCTGCTTGAAGGAAATATCCTCCAGCGTCAGTTCGTCGGTGGCGAACAGGTGAGCGCCGCCGGCCAGCGCCATTTCCAGATAGCCGGTGGCCGGCAGCACCACCGCGTCGAACACCCGATGGTCGGTGAGGAAGGCGGGATCGGTCGCGTTCAGCGCCGCCTCGAACCGCACCTCTTTGGTACCGGCCTGTCGCAGCCTTTGGCCCAGCAGCGGATGGTCTGTGCCGGTGGCGACGCCGCGCACCTTGCCGCCAGCCGTCCCACCGGCGCGGGGCGCCGCCCAGAAGCTGCGGCGCTGGAAGGCATAGCCCGGCAGCCGCACCCGGCGGCGCGCATAGTCCGCATCAAACCCGGCCCAGTCGATCTCCACGCCGGCCACATGAAGGCGGCCGAGGCTGTCGAGCAGGGTGCGCCAGTCGGTGCCGGGCCGGCGCAGGCTCGCCAGCCACTGCCGCCCGTCCGCGCCGGGCGCCCCATCCAGCGTCTCGCGGCCGAGCGCGCACAGAACCGGGCGCGGCCCGATCTCCACGAACAGGCTGATGCCCCGCGCGGCGGCGGCGCTGATGCCATCGAGGAAGCGCACCGGCGCCAGCACGTGGCGGCACCAATAATCGGCGCTCGCCAGCGCCGTGGTCTCCAGCCGGCCGGTGACATTGGAGAGGATGGGGATGTCCAGCGTGCCATAGGCGACGCTTTCCGCCAGCGCGCGGAACGCCGCCATCATGGGCTGCATGAGGGGCGAGTGGAACGCATGGGACGTGGTGAGCGCCCGCGCCTTCACGCCCTTCGCCTCGAAGCCGGCGGCGATGGCCTCCACCGCCGCCCGCCGGCCGGAGATCACCGTGCTGCGCGGGGCGTTGACGGCGGCGATGGAGACATCGGCAGCGTAAGGCGCCACCGCCGCCGCCACCTCGGCCTCGGCGGCGAAGACGGTCATCATCACCCCGTCGCGGGGCAGCGCCTGCATCAGGCGGCCACGGGCGGCGATGAGCTTCAGCCCCTCCTCCAGCGTGAACACGCCGGCGAGCGTCGCGGCGGCATATTCGCCCACGCTGTGGCCCAGCATCACCGAGGGCTTCACGCCCCATGAGCGCCACAGGTCCCCCAGCGCATAGCCGAGGCTGAACAGGGCCGGCTGGGTGTAGATGGTCTCGTCGATCAGCCCTTCATCCCCCGGCGCCGGGAACAGCACGCTGAGCAACGGCCGGTCCATGAGCGGGCGGAGGATGGCGTCGCATCGATCCAGCGTGCGGCGGAAGCGCGGCGATGCCTCATAGAGCGCGCGGCCCATGCCGGCATATTGGGAGCCCTGCCCCGAGAACAGGAAGGCGACCTCGGGCGCCGCGCCCGCCGCCTCGCCGGAGAGGTCCGGAGCGCCGCCATCGGCGAAGGCGACAAGCTGCGCTGCCAGTTCCTCCGCCGCGCGCGCCGTCACCGCCAGCCGGTGCGGGAAATGCCGCCGCGCGGTGGCGGCGGTGAAGGCCATATCTCCCAGTTGCCCGGCGCCCGCCTCCGTCACAGCCCCCGCATAGGACCGCGCCAGATCGCGCAAGGCGGCCGCGCTGCGAGCGGAGAGGACGATTAGATGCTCCGGCCGCTCAAGCTGCGGAGCGACCGCCGGCACGGCGGGGGCCTGCTCCAGCACCATGTGCACATTGGTGCCACCCATGCCGAAGGAATTCACCCCGGCGCGGCGGGGATGGCCTTCCGCCGGCCATGGCGTCAGCTGGTCCACCACGCGGAACGGGGTGGCGGGGAAGTCGATCTCGGGATTGGGCGTCTCGAAATTCAGGCTCGGCGGGATCACGCCGTGCTTCACCGCCAGCGCCGCCTTGATGAGGCCGGTGATGCCCGCCGCCGATTCCAGGTGCCCCACATTGGTCTTCACCGAGCCGATGCCGCACTTGTCGGCGCGCCGTGCCCCCGAGCCATAGGCGCGGGTGAGCGCCCGCACCTCGATGGGATCGCCCAGCGGCGTGCCGGTGCCGTGGGCCTCCACATAGGAGATGGTATCCGGCGAGATGCCGGCCTGCGCCAGCGCGGTGGCGATGACGCGGGCCTGCCCGTCCACGCTGGGGGCGGAGAAGCCCACCTTGTGGTCGCCGTCATTGTTGACGCCCCAGCCGCGGATCACGGCGTGGATGGGATCGCCATCAGCCACCGCATCCTCCAGCCGCTTTAGCGCCACCACGCCCACGCCGCTGCCGAAGATGGTGCCCCGCGCTTTGGCGTCGAACGCCCGGCAATGGCCGTCCGGTGACAGGATGCTGCCATCCTCGAACAGGTATCCGCTTTTCAGCGGCAGCTTCACCGTGACCCCGCCCGCCAGCGCCACGTCCGCCTGCAGGTTGAGCAGGCTGTCGCAGGCCATGGCCACCGCGGTGAGGGAGGTGGAGCAGGCGGTCTGCACACTCACGCTCGGCCCCCTCAGGCCCAGCTTGTAGGAGACGCGGGTGGCCAGATAATCCTTGTCGTTGCCCAGCACGGTCTCCAGGCTGCCCACCGAGCCGATCTCGGCGCGCAGGTGCAACAGGCCGTAGGTGGAGAAGCTGGCGCCGCCGAACACCGCGATCTCTCCGGCAAAGCGCTCGGGCACGATGCCGGCGTCTTCCAGCGCCAGCCACGCATGCTCCAGGAACAGGCGCTGCTGCGGATCCATCAGCTCCGCCTCGCGCGGGCTGATGCCGAAGAAGGCGGCGTCGAACTGGTCGATGGCGTCGAGATAGGAGCCGGCCTTCACATAATTGGGCTGGCGCAGCACGGCGGCGGGAATGCCCGCCTCCAGAAGCTCTTCATCGGTGAAGCGGGTGATGCATTCGCGGCCCTCCAGCAGCGCGCGCCAGAAGGCGGCGATGTCGCCGCTGCCGGGAAACCGGCCGCTCATGCCGATGATGGCGATGCCGTCCAGAGCTGGGGTGACGGGCGCGTTGCTCATGATGCCGCTTCCGCTTCTGTCGAATTGCCACCGGTGCGCCGGCGGGCGAGCCGTCTCGCGCGGTCCTGCTTGGCGCGTTCCACACGCGCGACGATGTCGTCGGTTTCAAGCGCCGCCGCGCCGCCGTCGAGGAACAGTGCGAGGCGGCGGATGGAGGGGTTCTGGAACAGGTCCACCAGCGGGAAGGTGCGCGCCAGCTGCTCCTGGAGCCGGCGGTGGATCTGCACCAGATGCACCGAATTGGCACCGAGGTCGAAGAAGTTGCTGTCGAGCCCCAGCGCCGGCAACTGCAATACAGCCTCCACCACTTCGGCGATGGTCTTCTCCACGTCGGTGGCCGGCGCCGCGCCCGCATCCGCAGCGGGCAGGACGGCGTCGGGGGACGGGAGGGCGTCGCGGTCCACCTTGCCGTTGGCGCTGAGCGGCAGGGCATCGAGCAGGATGAAGCTCGACGGCAGCATGTAGTCGGGCAGCTTGCGGCGCAGGTAAGCGCGCAATTCGTCCACCGGGCTTGGCTGCTGCGGCACCTCCTCCGGGGACCAGCTTGCCAGCTGGGCCTCGGTGATGGCCCCGCCGGCGAAGCTGTGCAGCACCACGTCCGCGTCATCGAGCCCGAGCAGGGCGCGCGCCGGCCCCTCGGCGAGGAAGCCCAGCGGGCACAGGCCGAGCCTGTGCTCCGGCGCGGCGGCCGACAGGAGCTGGCCCATGTAGCCGGCCTCCAGCAGGCAGAAGTCGCGCCACAGCGGGCCGTACAGGGGCTCCACCGCCGCCCGCCGCCCCACCAGCACGAGGGAGAAGGCCGAGGCCTCCACCAAAGGCCGGTTGGGGCCAGGATAAAGCGGTGTCATCTCCGCCCCAGGTCCCACCGCGACGAGGCGATGGCGGCTCGGGTCATAATAATAGGCCCCGCCCGCAAGCCCCGCGACGCGGCCGGGCTTTGCCACCACATAGGCCTGCACCGGATAGAGGCTGCCGGCCGATGGATAGCGGAACTTCGGCAGCGGCGCGCCCTCCATGGGCAGTTCCTGCAACGCGCCCAGAAGCGCGCCGAGGCGTTCCATGGTGACGCCCTCGCCCTCGAAATGGCGGAAGCTCTGGCGCGCCAGCCAGGCCGCGCGACGCGCCGCATCGAAGCTGCCGCCGGGCAGCGCCACGGTTTCCGCGTCAGGCGCGGGCGCGCGCAGGCCGTGGCGGTCGAGCTTGAAAGCAACCCGCGCCATGGGATCGGCGAGCACATTGTCCGTGCTCAGGTCCCCGCCCGGTTCCTGTTCGGCCTCCGGCCGGGGCTTGAGCACCACATAGGCCACCAGCCGGCGATGGCCGAGGGCATCCGCCGGCGCCGCCGCCACGGCGTGCTCCACGCCCGGATGCTGCGCCAGAACGGCCTCAATCTCGCCCAGCTCGATGCGGTGGCCGTTCACCTTGATCTGGGTGTCGCGCCGGCCGAGGAACTCGATGTTGCCATCGGGCAGGAAGCGCCCGTAATCGCCGGTGCGGTACAGCCGCTCTCCGGTGCGGGGATGGCGGATGAAGGCGGCGCGCGTCTTCGCCTCGTCCTTCCAGTAGCCGTCCGCAAGGCCGGTGCCGCCGATGTAGAGCTCGCCCGGCACGTGGTCGGGCGCGGGCTCCAGCAAAGCGTTCAGGATGTGGGCGGTCTGGTTGGCGAAGGGCTTGCCATAGGGAATGGAGCGCCACGCCGGGTCCACCGCGCCGATGGGATAGACCACCGCATTGATGGAGGTTTCCGTCGCTCCGCCCTGGCCGTGGAGCGCGATGGCGGGATCGAAGGCGCGGATGCGGTCGGGCAGGGACACCGGGATCCAGTCCCCGCTCATGACCACGCAGCGCAGGGATGCTGGCCACAGCTCGCGGCGCGGCTCCAGCGCCTCCACCATCATCTGCATCAGCACCGGCACCGATTGCCAGACTGTGACGTTATGGCGGCGGGCAAGGTCCGCCCAATGCTCGGGATCGCGCAGCTTGTCGGCGTCCGGCAGCACGATGGCGCCGCCGGCGGACAGCGGGCAGAAGATGTCGAACACCGAAAGGTCGAAGCCCAGTGCCGAAAGGCCGAGCGTGCGGTCGCGCGGGGTGAAGCCGTAGCGGCGGGTGAAGTCGGCGATGGAATTGGCGATGGCCCGCTGGCTGATCATCACCCCCTTCGGCACCCCGGTGGAGCCGGAGGTGAAGAGCACGTAAGCCAGATCATCGAGGGAAAACGGGCCGATATCGGCACTCGCCCCGCCCGTCGCCTCCAGCAGGTCCACGGCGATGCGCGCGATGCCGTCCGGCCAGTCCAGCGCCGCATCAACGGCGGACTGGGTGAGGGCGGTGGTGACATCGCAATGGGCGAGCAGATAGGCCCGGCGCTCGCTGGGCAGGTCCGGGTCCACCGGCAGATAGGCCGCGCCCGCCATGAGGATGCCGAGCACGGCGGCCACCTGCTCCCAGTCCTTGCGCATGACCACCGCGACGAGGCGGCCCGGCCCTTCGCCCCGCGCCCGCAACAGGCCGGCGATCTCGGCCGCGCGCCGGTTGAGTTCGCCATAGGTCACGGCGCGGCGGCTGGTGAGGAGGGCCACAGCTTCGGGATGAGCGGCAGCGTGCGCGCGGAAGGCGTCTTCCAGCCGGCGCGGCGGGAAATCCTCCCGGGTCCGGTTGACGGCGGCGCGGCGGGCGATCTGCGCGGCGGGGGCAAGGCGGCCCTGCGCTTCGCTCCACGCGCTGTCGGAGGTGGCGAGGCGCTCCACCAGATCGCCGTGGGCGGTGGCGAAATCATCCAGGAGGCCGGGCGGGAAGATCGCCTCCACCGCATCCCAGTTCAGCACCAGCGTGCCGTTCCACTCCATCACCTGATGGTCGAGCCAGACCTGCGGGGTCTGCGACACGCTCTCCACCACCTCGCCGAAGCGCTGGGCCTTCTGGCCGGCGGGGTCGATGTCGAGGGCGCTGGTGAACACCACCGGCATCAGCGCCGACACGCCGCTGCGGCGACGCTGGGCGAGCGCGCGCAGCACCTCGATCCCGCTGATGGTGCGGTGCTCCAGATCGTCCCACAGCCGGGCCTGCAATGCCCGCGCCCGATCGAGGAAGGAGGCCGGCTGGCTGTGGTCCGCTTCCAGCAAAGTGAGGGTTGTGAAGTCGCCCATCAGGCCGGTCACGTCGGGGTGCAGCGGCAGGCGGTTGAAGGTGGTGAGGTTCAAGGTGAAGCGCGGGCTGGCGCTCCAGTTGGCAAGCGCCTGCGCATAGGCGGCGATGAGCACCAGCGACGGCGTCAGCCCGGCCTTGGCGGCGCGGTCCTTCAGCGCCTGCCACTGGGCGGGGGAGAGCCGGCGGGAGCGGCGCACGAAATGGGGCTTGTCCAGCGCGGCCGCCGCCGCCCGGTCCACCGGCAGGTCCGGCGCCGGCGGCAGGGTGTCCAGCCGGTCGAACCAGTAGCGCTGCGCGGCCTGGTAGAGCGCGCCCTGGTGCAGGCCGCGCTCGGCCAGCACATAGTCGCGGAAGCCGATGGCGAGCGGCGGGCGGGTGTCGCCGTCCGCCTCGTAGCTCCGGCGCCACTCGTCGAACAGCAGGAACAGGCTGGCGGCGTCCGCGATCAGCGCGTCCACGCCCACATGGAGGCGCACCCGGCCGCCATCCATGAGGGTGGCGCGGATCTGGAACAGGGGCCAGCGATCGGCCGGCAGGGTCTGCCCGCTCATGGCGGCGCGCACCTCTGCAAGATGGCGCTCCACCGCGTCGGCAGGGCGGCCGCGCAAATCCTCGACCGCGATGGAATAATAGGGCACCTCCGCCAGCACCTGCTGGCGCTCCTCGCTGAGGATGATGGCGCGCAGCATGTCGTGGCGCTTCACCAGCCGGTTCCACGCCGCTTCGATCCGCGGCAGGTCCCAGCCGACCTGCTCCAGCTCCAGATAGATCTGGGTCGCCGCCTGCCCCAGCTCGAAGGTGGCGGTGCGCCCCATCCAATAGGCTTCCTGGATGGGGGTGAGCGGGAACGACTCGTGCCACGCCGCCGGGTCTGGCGTCAGCTGCGGCAGGCCGGCGGCGGCATCCGCGCCATCCGCCACCACCGGCTCGGCCTCGATGCGCGCGGCGAGCCGCGCAACGGTAGGCGCCTCGAACAGAGCGCGCAGCGGCAGCGCCACGTCGAAGCGGGCGCGCAGCTGCGCCATCAGCAGGGTGGCCAAAAGCGAATGCCCGCCGATGCGGAAGAAGTCATCATGGATGCCCACGGCCTCGCGCTGCAGCACCTCGGCCCACAGGGTGGCGAGGCGCCGCTCGGTCTCGGTGCGCGGGGCGGCGGCTTCCGGCGCGGCGGGAGCAGTGGGCGCGGGCAGCGCGCGCGTATCGAGCTTGCCGTTGGGGGTCAGTGGCAGCGCATCAAGGAAGATGATGTCCGCCGGCACCATGTAGTCCGGCAGGCGGCCGGCCAGCGCCACGCGCAGGCCTTCGGCATCGAGCACGGGAAGGATGGCGGCGCGCGGCGGGCGGGAGCCGGGGCGCAGCCCGCGATGGGCGTAGAGGTAGAAATTGGTCTTGGCGCTCTCCTCAAGCCGCCAGTCCTGCTCCGCGCTCACGATGAAGCCCTGCGCCTTCAAAAGCGCCAGAACGGACTCCAGCCGCCCGTTTATGTCGTGCAGCTCCAGCGCCACCTGCCGGATCTTCGGCCAGTCGTTGGCGCGGATGCCGGCAAGGACCTCAGCCTCGCTCTTCTCCACATTGATCTTCAGCAGATCGATGCGCTCCACCCCCTCCCGCGCCATGACATCCGAGAGGGTGTCCAGCGCCACATCGAGGGTGCGGCTGGCGAGGCGGTCCTCCAGCAATTCCTCCAGCAGGGCCGGGGCGAAGCCCTCACCGCCCTCGCTATCGTGCTTGCGCACGAAGGAGCGCACCACGTCCGCATCCGCCGCCCGGTCGGCGTGAAGGCCGGAGAGGAAGGAGAAGCCGGGATAGAAGGTGAAAGCGGCCTGCCCCGGCGCGGCGGCGAGCCCCGTGTTGTGAACGGTGGCGGCAACGCCATAAAGCGCCGCGTTGGCCCGCGCCAGCGCGCAGACCGTGGGGTTGGGCTCAAAGGCATGCACCCGCACGTCGGGCACGGCGAGATGGGCCGCCAGGGTGAAGAGGCCGATATTGGCCCCAACGTCGAACACCGTATCGCCGGCGCGCAGTTCCACCCCGTGGCGGAAATAGGCTTCCAGCTCGAACATTTCCTCGTAGAGGAAGTCGGTCTCGTTGCGGTTGAGATGCGCCACAGCAAGGCCGTTGGGCAGCACATGGCGCGGCGCGCCGCTCACCAGCGGCGCGCGGGCGGGATCAGCCACCACATAGGCCACCAAGCGCTGCATCGCGCCCGCCCCGTGGAGCACCACGGCGGCATCGCGCACGCCCTCCACCGCCTTCAGCGCGGCGGCGATCTCTCCCGGCTCGATGCGATAGCCGCGCAATTTCACCTGCGCGTCGGCCCGGCCGAGGAAGACAAGCGAGCCATCGGCCCGGCGGCGCACGAGATCGCCGGTGCGATAGACCGGCCCGTTGTCGAACGGCAGCGCAACGAAGCGCCGGGCGGTCAGCTCCGGTTCGCCCAGATAGCCCCGCGCCACCCCCGCGCCGCCGATGTACAGCTCCCCCGCCACGCCCTGCGGCACCGGGCGGCCGGCGCCGTTCAGCACATAGGTGCGCACGTTCGCCAACGCCCAGCCCATGTGGGGCACGGGGCCGGCAATCAGGGCGGCGGTGGCATCGACGGTGCATTCCGTCGGCCCGTAGAGGTTGAAGAAACGCACGTCGGACGGCGCCGCAAGCTGCGCCCACAAGGCCCCGTCGATGGGCTCGCCGCCCACCAGCACTGCCTTCGGCCGCGCGTGGCCGGGCGCCAGCAGGCCCTCGGCCAGCAACATGGAGAGATGGGTGGGCGTCACGTCCAGCACGTCGATGGCGTGGTCGCGCAGATAGGCGACCAGCGCGGCCGGGTCCTCCCGCGCCGCATCGGGGATCACGTCCAGCGTGTGGCCACCGAGCAGCTGGATGATCTGCTTGACCGAGGTGTCGAACACCACCGGCCCGTTCATCGCCACCCGCAGCGGCCCGTCGCCGAGGCCGGCATGGACGCTGGCATGAAGCGCGTGGAACAGGTTCACCACCGCACCGTGGGGCACCAACACCCCGCGCGGACGCCCCGTGGAGCCGGAGGTGTAGAGGATATAGGCCGGGTCATCCGGCCCCACGGCGATCTCCGGCGCCGTGGCAGGCTCATCGGCAATGGCGGGGTCGCACAGGGTTATCCCCTCACCCAGAGCGCCATCCGCCGCATGCGCCACGGCGATGCGGGCGCCGCTTTGGGCCAGGATCTCCGCCTGCCGTGCCGCCGGCCAGTGGGGATCCAGCGGCACATAGGCCGCCCCGGCCTTCAGGATGCCGACGAGGCCGATGATCAGCCCCACCGAGCGCTGAAGCCGCAGCGCCACCGCCTGCCCCGGCCCGGCGCCGAGGCTGATGAGGCGATGGGACAGCCGGTTGGCGGCGGCGTCCAGTTCGGCATAGGTGAGGCTGTCCGCCCCGCAGGTGACCGCAATCGCCTCCGGCTGGCGCGCGGCCACGGCGGCGAAGAGCACATGGAGCCGCCGCTCCGGGCCGATCTCCAGCGCAGGCCCGAGGCCGGCGGCCAGCGCCTCCCGCGCCTCCTCATCCGACATGAGGGCAAGGTCGGCCAGCTCTGCGTCCGGCCGGGCGGCGATGTCCGCCAGCAGAGCCTGGAATTGCCGCGCCATGGCTTCCACGCTCGTGCGGTCGAACAGGTCGGCTGAATACTCGAAGGTGCCCACCAGCCCGGCGCCGTCATCCTTGATGGAGAGGCCGAGATCGAACTTGCTGGTGCCGGGGTCCACGTCCAGATACTCGACGGTGAGCCCCGCCGGCGCGATGCCCGCCGGCAGCTTCTGCACGTCGAACATGAGCGCTGTGAGCGGCACGGGACCCAGATCCCGTTCCCTGCGCAGATGCTCCACCAGCCGCTCGTGGGGATAAAGCTGGTGCGCCCGCGCGCCGGTCGCCGCCGCGCTCACAGCGCCCAGCGCATCGCGGAACGAGGCTTGCGCGTCCAGCCTCAGGCGCAGCACCAGCGTGTTGATGAACAGGCCCACCGCGCTTTCCAGCTCCGGCAGGTCGCGGGTGGTGGAGGGCACGGCAAGGAGCACATCATCGATGCCGCCATGACGCGACAAGAGCACGCCGTAGGCCGCCGCCAGCGTCGCGAATAAAGTGGTCTCGCAGCTCTGGGCGAGCGTGCGCAGCGCCGCGCTCAAGTCCGCATCGCAGCGAAAAACCACGCGCCCGCCTGAGGTGCCGCGCAAGGCCGGGCGCGGGCGGTCCAGCGGCAGGGCGGGCGGCGGCGGGGCATCCGCCAGCGTCCGCGTCCAGAAATCGCGTTCCCCATCCAGCGCGCCGCTGGCGAAGCGCGCGCGCTCCCACACCGCATAATCGGCATATTGGACCTGCGGCGCGGGGGCCGGCAGGCGCTCCCCGCGCTGGCGGGCGCCATAGACGGCGAAGATCTCGCGGAACAGGCCGGCGGCTGACCAGCCGTCGAGCACGATGTGGTGGACCGCGAACACCAGCACCTGCTCATCCGGCCCCAACTCAAGCGCGCAGAGCCGCAGCAGCGGCGGCATGGCAAGGGCGAACGGGCGGCGGATCACCTCGCGGATCGCCTCGTCCAGCGCCTCATCGCCCTGCCCCGCAAGATCGCGCCGCTCCAGCGGCAGCGGCGCCGGCGGGGCGATGACCTGCTCCGCCGTGCCCCCGGCCGAGACGATGCCGGTGCGCAAAATCTCGTGCCGGGCGATCAACTCGTCGAGGGCCGCGCCGATGAAGTCGAGCCGGAGCGGACCGCGCACGCGCAGCACCACCGCCTCGTTATAGGCCACGCTCAAAGGATCGATCTGGTGCTCGAACCACAACCGCTCCTGCGCGAACGACAAAGGAAAGCCCCGCCCGTCGCGCGGCTGGGGCGGGATGCGCGGTGCGGCCGGGGCCTGCGGCCGCTGCCCGAGCCGGCGCGCCAGCAGTTCGCGCTGCTGGGGGGACAATTGGGCGAGGCGCTCTTCGATGTTCATGGATCAGGCCACCTTCTGCCCGGACGCGAGCAGCGCCTCGACTTCCGCTTCCGGCAGGTCCTCGATCTCGTCCAGCAGGGCCTTGAGGCGATCGTCGGCGGCCAGCTCCCCGTCCAGCCAGTCGGCAAGGCGCGCCACCGAGCCGGTGAACAGGTCCACGATGCTGGGCGTCAGGTCGAACTGGCGCCTGACGCGGTTGCGGATTTCCACCGCCATGATGGAATCCATGCCCAAGGTGGTCAGCGCCCGCCGGTGGTCGAGCTTGTCCGCATCGAAGCGCAGCACAGCGGCGACGATAGCGCCGAGGCGCGCGCGCAGCTCCGCCTTGCGTTCGGCCGGCGCCATCAGCAGCAGGTCGGCGACGCCGGCGCTCGTGGAGGGGGTATCAGGCGCGGACGCCGCCTGAAGCAGCTCCAGCCGCGCCGATGCCGGCACCTGCGCCCAGTCGGCGTTCAGCACCAGCGCCTGCGTCTCCCCCCGGGCCATGAGGTGGTCGAGGGCCGCCATGCCCTGTTCCGGCGCGATGGGCTCGACGCCCGACAGCCCGGCCCGCTCGGCAAGGCCAAGGCGCGCGAACAGGCCGATGTCCGCCCACGGCCCCCAATTGATGGCGGTGGCCGGCAGGCCCGCTGCGCGGCGGTGAGCGGCCAGCGCATCCTCGAAGGCGTTGGCGGCGCCATAGCCGGCCTGCCCCACCTGCCCCAGCACCGAGGAGGCGGAGGAGAACAGCACGAAATGATCCAGCGGCAGGTCCGCCGTCTGCCGGTGCAGCGCGAGGGCGCCGGCCACCTTGGGCCGCATCACGGCGGCAATGTCCTCGCCGGTCATGCGCAGCAGCAGGGCGTCCTGGATCACCCCCGCCGCATGCACCACGCCGCGGATGGGCGGGTGCGCCTCGGCCCGATAGGCGGCGAGGAAGGCGGCGAGGCGCGCCTCATCCGCCACGTCGAACGCCTCCACCCGCACGGAAGCGCCCAGCTGTTCCAGCCCCCGCACGGCGGCGACGCGCTGTCCCGCCTCGCTCTCGGGGGGCAGGGCCGCCCAGTCCGCGCGCGGCGGCAAGGCCGTGCGGCCGATGAGGATCAGCCGCCGGGCGCCCCGCGCCACCAGGAAGCGCGCGGTCTCAAGGCCAAGTCCGGTGAGGCCGCCGGTGACCAGATAGCTCGCATCCGGCCGCAGCAGCACCGGGCCGGCCGCAATATCTGGCTTCGGCAGGCGGGCGAGCCGGCCCACCCGCCGCCGGCCGGCACGCAAAGCGATTTCCCGGTCGGCGATCTCCCGGTCGGCGCCAAGATCCAGCATCTCGTCGGCCGCCGCCGCGCAGGAGCCGGCGGGGTCGGCGGGATCAAGATCGATCTGCGCCCCCCAGATTTCCGCATGCTCGAGGCCCACCACCCGGCCGAAGCCCCAAAGCGGCGCCGCCACCAGATCGGGCGCCGGGTCCGCCCCATCGCAGGCGATTGCCCCATGGGTGACGATGAACAGACGCGCCCCTCCCGCCCCTTCCGCCAGCGCCTTCACCGCCGGAAGCGCGCGCCCCGCCACCGCCTCGAACACGGCCTCCTGCACATCCGTGCCGCCTGCCCCGTCTTCCAGCAGCACCATGCCACGCAGGGCGGCGCCGGCCGCGGCGATGTCGGCCGCCAGATCCCCGCCGGGCGCGACCAGGCGCACCTCCACGCCCCGCTGGCGCAGGGCCTCGGCGAGGCTGTCGGCCACGGCGCCCGGCACCCCTGAAAGCAGCCACAGGCCGGCGGCATCGGCCGACGCTGTGTGTGACGCGCGCGGGCGTTCGTGCCATTCCAGATGATAGAGGCTGTCGCGCAGGGACGCGCTGGCCCGCGGCCGCATCTCGTCCACCCGGCGCAGGGCAAGGCCGGTGACGCGCGCCACCACTGTGCCGTCCGCATCGCTCAGGGTGAGGTCGGCGGCAAGGCGCGGCGCGCCGGGCACAGCATCGGATACCAGCCGGGCATGGACGAAGACCCGCGCCGGCACCGCCGCAAGCTGCGCCAGCCTACCCACCCCCTGCGGCAGGTAGACCGGCCGCGCGCCGTCCCCCTCGGTCCCGATGGCAGCCACCACCTGGAACGCCCCGTCCAGCAGCGCCGGATGGAGGCCGAAGGCGGTGTCGGACAGGCCCTCCGGCAGCGCCACTTCCGCCCACGCATCGGTGGCGCCGGCCCGCAGCGTCCGCACGCCCCGGAAAGCCGGGCCATAATCGAGCCCCCCGGCAGCAAACTGGCGGTAGAAGCCGGCGAGATCGACGGGCGCGGCGGCCTCATCCACCACCGGAACGGGGCCGGCCGGCGCCTCGGGGCCAGAGCGGCGCACGCCGATGCGCGCATGCAGGGTCCAGTCATCCTCGCCCTGAACAGGTCGGCTCAGCACCGCCACCTCAGCGCCATCGCCGCCGGTGCGCGTCAGCGTCACCTGCAGGCGGCGCGCCTCGCCCTCGGGCAACAGCAGCATCTTCTCGAAGCGGGCATCTTCCAGCACCAGAGCCTGCCCCGGCAACGCCTCTCGCACGGCCGCCAGCGCCATCTCCAGATAGGCCGCGCCGGGCAAGACGGGCACGCCGGAGAGGGCATGGTCGCCCAGCCACGGCAGGCTCGAACTGTCGATCTCCCCATCCCAGAAGTGCGCGCCGCCCTGCGCCGCCGCAAACGGCGCGCCGAGCAAAGGATGGCTGCCCGCCTTGCGCGCGCCCGCCGAACCGCCGGTGGTGGCGGCGATCTGGTCCACCCAGAAATGCGCGCGCTGCCAGGGATAGGCCGGCAGCGACACGCAGCGCCCCGCGGGCAGCACGCGACCCCAGTCCACCGCCAAACCGTTGGCCCACAGCCCGCCGAGCGCGGTGGCGAGATCCAGCGCGCCGTCCCCCTCCCGCGTCAGGCTGCCCAGCGCGACGCCGTCGGCGCCCACATGCTGGAGGATCTGGCGCAGCGCCCCCACCAGCACCGGATGGGGGCTGATTTCGAGGAACAGATGCGCCCGCTCGCGGGAGAGCCTGGCCACCGCATCGGCGACGCGGAAGGGCTCGCGCAGGTTGCGGCTCCAATAGGCGGCATCAAGGTTCGAGCCGGGCTCGTCCTTCAGCGTCACCGTGGAGAGGAACCGCACCTGCGCCGACTGGGGCGCTATTCCGGCGAGGGCTTTTTCCAGCGCCGGGCGCAGGCTGTCCATGGCCGGGCTGTGGGCCGGCACGTCCACATTCTCCAAAAGCCGGGCGAAGATGCCCGCTGCCTCCAGCTCCGCCAGATAGGCTTTGAGCGCATCGCCATCCCCGGCGATGAGGGTGGAGGCGAAGCTGGTGACGCCGGCCACGGCGAGCCGGTCGGCCTGCGGCGCCAGCGCGGCTTCCACCTCCGCCGCCGGCAGGCCCACAACGGCGGTGGCGCCCGCCCCGCGCTTGGTGCGCAGCAGCCGGCTGCGGGCGAGGATGACCCGCGCCGCATCCTCCAGCGAGAGGATGCCGGCGGCGAAGGCGGCGGGGATCTCGCCCATGCTCTGGCCGATCACGACCTCCGGCACCACGCCGAGCGCCCGCCACAGGGCTACGAGGCCCGCCTGCATGGCGAAGATCGCGGGCTGCACCACATCGATGTCGTCGAGCCGCGAGGCGCCCGGTGCCGCATTCAGCTCCGCGATCAGCGACCAGCCGGCCTCGGCGCGCACCAGGGCGTCCAGCCGGTCGATCACCGCGCGAAAGGCGGGCGCGGCGGCATAGAGGTCGCGGCCCATGCCCAGCCAGTGGGAGCCCTGCCCCGAGAAGACGAAGGCCAGCGGCATGCCCGCCTCTCCATCCAGCGCGGTACCGGTGGCCACATGGCGCGCGTCCTCGCCGGCGAGATGGGCCTCCAGCCGGTCGGCCATCTCCTCCCGGCTGGTAGCGGCCACTGCAAGGCGAAAGGCGTGGGGCGTACGGCGCAGGGCAGCGGTGGCGCAGATGTCGGCAAGCGCCGGCGCATCGGGCCCCCGCAGGAAGGCCGCATAGGACCGGGCCAGAGCCGTGAGCGCATCCGGCGATTTCGCCGACAGGGGCAGCACATAGGCCGTCGCGGCTTCGGCAGATGCGGAGACGGTAGGCGCGGAGACGGTGGGCGGGTCGAGGACCGCTGGCGCCTCCTCCAGCACCACATGCACATTGGCGCCGCCGAACGAGAAGGCGCTGACCCCGGCGATGATCGGCTGGTCCGGCGCGGGAAAAGATCCTGCGGCGGTGCGCACCTCCAGCGCGAAAGGCGCCTCCGACAAAGCCGGATGGGGGGTCTCGAAATGCAGATTTCCCGGCAGCAGCCGGTGCTTCAGCGCCAGCGCGGTCTTGATGATGCCGGCGATGCCGGCGGCGGATTCGGTGTGGCCAATATTGCTCTTCACCGAGCCCACCACGCAGCCGTGCCCCGGCGCGCGATCGGTGCCCAGCACCTTTGCGAGGGCCTGCAGCTCGATGCGGTCGCCGACGATGGTGCCGGTGCCGTGGGCCTCCACATATTGCACCCGGCCGGGCGCGATGCCGGCCTTGCCATAGGCCTCGCGCAACAGCCGTTCCTGCGCCTGCCCGTTGGGGGCGGCGATGCCGTTGCTGCGCCCGTCATGGTTCACCGCGCTGGCGCGGATCAGGGCATAGATGCGGTCGCCGTCGGCCTCAGCCTGCGACAGCAGCTTCAGCACCACCATGCCGGCGCCTTCCGAGCGCGCCATGCCGTCGGAGGCGGCATCGAAGGTGTGGCAGCGCCCGCGCGGGGAGAGCGCCCCCATGCGCGAGAAGCAGATGTCCGGCGCCGGCACCAGATTCACCGCCACCCCGCCGCACAGGGCGAGCGTCGCCTCGCCGTTGCGCAGGGTCTGGCAGGCAAGGTGCAGCGCCAAGAGCGAGCCCGAGCAGGCGGTGTCCACCGTGAGGCTCGGGCCGTGGAGGTCCAGCACATAGGACAGCCGATTGGCGATGATGGAATTGGAGGTGCCGGTGCCGGTGGCAGCGCTGACCCAGCGGTCGTCCGCCGTGATCAGCTGGTTGTAGTCGTTGGTCAGCGTGCCCACCACCACCGAGGTGAGGGAGCTGGCGATGCGGTCGGCCGGAATGCCGGCATCCTCCAATGCCTCCCAGGCGGTTTCCAGCACCAGCCGCTGGCGCGGATCGATGAACGGCGCCTCGCGCGGGGTGATGCCGAAGAAGTCGGCGTCGAACCTGTCGAGGTTCGGCAGATAGCCGCCCTCGCGGCTCACTGTCCTGCCGCGCGCCTGTGGGTCGGGATTGTAGAGGCTGTCAATGTTCCAGCGGTCCGGCGGCACCGGGCCAAGGGGGTCCTCGCCCCGAACCAGAAGGTCCCAGAACCCCGAGAGGTCTGCGGCGCCAGGAAAGCGGCATCCCATGCCCACGATGGCCACCGGCTCGCCCTGCCGGCGCTCAAGCACATCCACCTTGGCGCGCAGGTCGCGGATCGCGCGCAACGCCCGTTCGGTGGTGGTCGCAGAGCTGCCGGCGGTGCGGTCGGGCATGGATTTCGCCTCAATATTTCAATGCGTTGAGCTCGGCGAGGAGCGCGCTTTCGGCATCGTCCTGCGGCGCGGCGGGGGCGTTGGCGGGAGCCTCCTCCCGCCAGCCCAGCACCTCGTCGACGAGGTGGCGCACCAGAGCGTCGATGCTTGGATAATCGTAGGCCAGGGTGGCCTTGAGCAGGACGCCCAGATCCTGCTCAAGCGCCGCCTTGAGTTCCATGTTCATGAGGGAATCAAAGCCCATGTCCTCCAGCGGCCGCGCCGGATCAACCGCCTCAGGCGCGGGGAATTCCAGTGCGGTGGCAACGAGTTGCCGGACATGGGCGCGCAGCAGGCGCGCTCGTTCCGGGCCCCCCTCCGCCTCCAGCCGGGCGCGGAAGGGCGGGGCGGCCGGCCCCCCATCCTGTGGTGGGGTAGCGGCGGCAAATCCCGCCAGAAGTCCTGTTGGACCAAGGCCTTTCGCAAGCCCAGCCTGCCAGCCGGTGGGCAGCACCGCCACATGCCCGGGGCGTCGCACCATAAGCTGCCCCAGCAGCGCTGCAGCGGCGGCGGGCGAGATCCGGCCCATACCGTCAGAATCCAGCGTTTGTGCCATTCCCGGCCCCGCCCACGGCCCCCAGTCGATGGCCTGCGCGGGCAGGCCGAGGCTGGCGCGATGCTCGGCGAGGGCGTCCAGGGCGGTGTTGGCGGCGGCGTAATTGGCCTGCCCCGGCAGCCCCAGAAGGCCCGACGCAGAGGCGTAGAGAACGAACATTTCCAGGGGTTCGTCGAGGGTCGCCCGATGCAGCAGCCACGCCGCCCGCAGCTTGGGAGCGAGCACGCGCGCGAACTGCGCCGGGCCCTGGTTCACCAGCAAGGCGTCGTCGAGCACCCCGGCGGCATGGATAAGTCCGCGCAGCGACAGCATTTTTTCCCGCACCGCCGCCAGCAGATCATCCACCTCTGCCGGCTCGCCCACATCCGCCTGGAAGACCTCCACCCGCGCCCCCGCCCGGCGCAAGTCCTCCACGGCCTCCCGCGCCGCCTCGCCCGGCGCGTTGCGGCCCACCAAAGCGATGCTGCGCGCGCCGTGGCGCACCAGCCAGGACGCCGCATGAAGGCCCAGCGCGCCGAGCCCGCCGGTGACGAGGAAGGTCGCGTCGCCCCGCACCATGTCGCCGGCCGGCGCCGCCGCCTGCCACAGCACGATCTTGCCCATGTGCCGCGCCCGAGCCATGTGCTGGAAGGCGGCACCGGCATCGGCGATGGCGAACAGCTCGGAGCGCAGCGGCACTAGCGTGCCATCGGCGAGGCGGGCGACCATCTCGCCCATCATCTGCGCGATAAGGCCTTGGTCTTGCTTGATATCCCATAGATCGAACGGGTGATAGGTGATGCCGCGGTTAAGCGCCGCCACATCGGCCGCGCTCCAGATGCCCATCTTGCCGATCTCGATGAAGCGGCCGCCATCGGCAAGCGCCGCGAAGCTCTCGGCGATGGCCTCGCCGGAGAGGCTGTTCAGCACCACATCCACGCCACGCCCGCCGGTGAGGCGGCGGATCTCGTCGGCGAAGTCGGCGGTGCGCGAGTTGAACAGGTGGGTCACCCCGTGGCGGCGCAGATGGCCCCATTTGGCGGGGCTCGCGGTGGCGAAGATTTCCGCTCCGGCCCGTTGCGCCACCTGGATCGCCGCCTGCCCGACGCCGCCCGCCGCCGCATGAATCAGCACCCGCTCGCCACGCTTCAGGCCGGCCAGGCGGTCGAGGGCGTAGTGGGCGGTGAGGAAGGCCAGCGGCAAGGTCGCGGCATCGCGGAACGACAGGCCCTCCGGCTTCGGCACCACGAACGCCGCCGGCACCCGCACCCGCCCGGCAAGGCTGCCGACGGTGAGGCCGGCCATGACCGGCATGTTCACGGCGAGGCCCTCGACGCCGGGCCCTACGGCGGCGATGACGCCGGAACATTCCAGCCCATAGGGCATGTTGTCGGCGCTGTCGGGCAAAAGGCCCATGCCGTGGAGCACGTCGCGGAAATTGAGACCGCTCGCCACCACGTCGATGATGACTTCGCCGTCGCCGGGCGGGCGGCCGTCGAACTGCGGGAGTTCAATGGGATGCTCCGGCTCGACCGGGCGATCGGCCACCAGCCGCGCCGCGAAGCACACGCCCCGGCGCAAAGCCAGGTCCTCACCCGGCGGCGCAGCGACGAGGCCGGCGGCGAGATCGGACAGGTCCGCCTCCCCCGCCTCGGGGTCGAGATCGATTCGGGTCTGGCCGAGGTCGGGATATTCCGCCGCCGCCACCCGCGACAGCCCCCACAGGCCTGCCTCTGCCACGCCGGTCACCGGCTCCCCCGCCACGCGCTGGGTGCCGCGCGTCACCACATCCAGCCGCAGCGTGGCGCGCTGGGCCGAGCGGCCCGCCGCCTGGATGAGCCGCAGCAGGCCAAGGTGGGAGGTCGGCACCTCAGCCGCGCCGGGATCGGCCGGCGTGGTAGCGAGGAAAACGAGATGGCAGCGGCCGTCGGGCGCCCTTGCCCGCAGGTCGGAAATCCAGCCGGCGAAGGCATCGGCGCCCGCGTCCCATGGGGGGGGACGATCCGCCACCATCTGCCCGCGCGCCGCCAGCGCAGTCGCCAGTTCGCGCACCAGCGCGGGATCGTCGCTCAGCAGCGCGAACAGGCGCGGCACGGGGGGAGCGGACAGGTTCGCCCGCTGCCAGCGCAGGCGCAGGAGCTCCGGCTGGGTGGCGAGGCCTTCGTCCTCCACCTCCGCGCCATGGGTGATCCGGGCGAAGGCCACGCCGTCGAGCTGCGCGACCCGCTGCCCGGCTGCGTCGCGCAGAATCAGATCCACGTGGCAAGTCCGCGCGGCGGGATCATCCCTGAGGCGGAGCGTCGAGGTGACGGCACCGCCGGCCGGAGCAAAGACCATCGCCCGTCCGATACCCCTCGGCATCCAGGTCACGCCCGGCCCGAGCTGCGGCAGGATCGCGCTTGAGGCGACGAGGCACGCATCCAGCAGCGCGGGGTGGAGGAGATAGTCGACGGCGCTTCCGCTTTCCTTCGGCAGCTCCGCATGGGCGATGACGCCCTCGGCGACCATTGCGAGGTCCTTGAGGCCGCGAAAGGCCGGACGGTAGTCGAATCCGAACTGGGTCAGCCCGCCATAGACGGCGGCACCCGGCGTGGGGTTGGCGGGAGCGGCGAGGCCGGCGTCCCACGCCGCTTCCGGCGCCGGCGCCGACACGAGCCGTGCGGTCGCATGAAGGGTCCAGTTGCCGTCCGCATCGCGCGCGAACACTTGCCAGGCCCCGTCGGCGCCGACGACGGTCTGAAGCTCAATCCCGCCCCGGTCCGGCAGCACCAGCGGGCGAAGGATCGCCAGATCCTCGACCCCGGCGCCGGCCCCCAGAGCCGCCCGCCCGTTCTGGAGCGCCACCTCGGCGAAGGCGGCCATGGGGAAGGTCGCCCGGCCGCCGAACCGGTGGTCGAGCAAGAAACGGTGGCGTTCGCCGCCGAGGATGAGGGTGAAGCGCACCTCATCGCGTCCGGCGAGGTCCACGCGGCTGCCGGCAAGGCCGCGCGGCCCATTCACCGAGACGGAATCGGGACGCGGGATGAAATAACTGCCGTGCTCGAACGGATAGGTGGGCAGCGAAAGCCGCCGGCGCGGCGCGTCTACCGCGGCCCAGTCCGGATCGAGCCCCGCCAGATGCGCAGCCGCAAGACGCGGGGCGATGTCCTCCCACACGGCGCCGGACGGCGCGATGGGGATCACGAACGTGTCTGGCGGCGCCTCCACCTCCCGAGCAGGTGCGCCCGTCAGCTGGGCCCACCAGTAGGCGGGGCTGGTGACTTCGGCTGCGACTTCACGGCCGAGCAGGCCCGACACCAGCGGCACCGCGGGCGGCTTCAGGGCGAGGCCGCGCACGGCGGCGATGAAATCGAGCCGGCCCGCCTCCACGTCCGTGCGCACCAGCGCCGCCTGTCGGACGCGCAGCAGGACAGCGGCATCCGCCAGCGAGAGGACGCCCGCAAGGCAGGCGGCGACCACCTCGCCGGCGCCCTGCCCGGCGATGCGATCGGGGGAGAGGCCCCAGCTGCGCCACAGGGCCGCCAGCGCATAGGCCGTCACGAAGGCCGGCCCATCTTGCGCGGAGGGCAAACCCGCCTCGGCACAGGCCGCGACCGCGGCGGCGAAGGCCGGATCGCTTGCCATCAGGGCGCCTCCGCCATCGGCGGGCAGGCCGTCGCCATCGGCGCAGGCGAACAACACCTGCGGCCGGCGCGACGGCGCGATGGCCATGTCCGCCAGGTGCTCCAGCCTGCCGGCCAGCTCACCCAGGTCCTCGAACGGCACGGCGGCCCGGACGGGGAAGCGGCCGCGCCCGGCATTCAGGGTCAGGGCTACCGCGCCGGGATCGGCCTCAGGCCGCGCCGCGAGGGCCTGTGCGTGGCGGGCCGCCAGCGCCCGAAGCGCGGCCTCGGTCTTGGCGGACAGGGCGGCGATGTAGCCGGACCGGCGCGGCGCGGGCGCCTCCGCCAGCGCCGGCGCGGCTTCGAGGATCACATGGGCATTGGTGCCGCTCATGCCGAAGGCGCTCACCGCGCCGCGCATCGGGCCATCGGCCGGGAAAGCCGCAGGCGCGGTGGGCACCGCGAGGCCGAGAGCGTCCCACGGCACATAGGGGTTGGGGGCCGAGAAATGCAGGTTGGGCGGCACTTCCCCATGACGCAGCGCCAGCACCACCTTGAGGAAGCCCGCCACCCCGGCCGCCGCTTCCAGATGGCCGAAATTGGTCTTCGCCGACCCCACGAGCAGAGGGACGGCGCGCTCCGCCCCGTAGACCGCGCCCAGCGCGCGCAATTCGATGGGGTCGCCCAGCATGGTGCCGGTGCCGTGGGCCTCCACATAGCCCACCGAGCGGGCGGGGATGCCGGCATCGGCCAGCGCGGCGCGGATCACCGCCTGCTGCGCGGTACCGTTGGGCGCGGAAATGCCGTTGCTGCGCCCATCATGGTTCACCGCCGAGCCCCGGATCACCGCCAGCACCGGATCGCCGTCGCGCACTGCGTCATCCAGGCGGCGCAGGGCCACCACGCCACAGCCCTCGCCCCGCACGAAACCGTCGGCATCGGCGCTGAAGGTGCGGCAGCGCCCGGTAGGCGATAGCGCCTTCATCTGGCACAAGCCCAGCGTGATCTCGCGCGACAGGATGAGGTTGACCCCGCCCGCCAGCGCCCGGTCGCATTCCCCCGCGCGCAGGCTGCGGCAGGCCAGATGGATGGCGAGCAGGGACGAGGCGCAGGCCGCATCCAGCGCCATGGCCGGTCCGTGCAGATCCAGCGCGTAGGCGATGCGGCCGGCGGCGAGGCTGCGCATCATGGCAAGGCCGGCATGGCCGTCGATCTGGTCCGCGGCGCGGCGATAGAGCCGCTCCTGGGTGTAATCGTCGGAATAGATGCCCACGAACACGCCGGTGCTCGATCCGGCCAAAGCCTGCGGCGACCAGGCGGCGCGCTCCACAGCCTCCCACGCCACTTCCAGCAGCAGGCGATGCTGCGGGTCCATGGACGCCGCCTCCCGCGGGGAGATGCCGAAGAAGCCGGCGTCGAACCCCGCGATGTCATCAAGGCTGGCCATGTCCCGCGCGTAGGCCCGCGCGGCGTCGGGATCGTCCACGTCCCAGCGGTCGGCGGGCACGGGGCGCACCGCGTCTCGCCCTTCGCGCAGCAGGCGCCAGTAGGCGTCCAGATCGTCGGCACCCCCGGGAAAGCGGCAGCCGGCGGCGACAATGGCGATGGGCGCCCCGTGGAAGGAAGGGGAAGCCTCCGGGGGACCATCGCGCGATGTCAGGGGCTCCGCCATGGCCCGGCTATGTGGTCGCAGGGACGGGGCAGCAGGCCGCGTCCGGGGCGGTGGCGGTTCCGCGCAGGCGCGCCAGCAACCCGGCAAGGGTCGATGCCTCCCACACCACAGTCAGGTCCACGGGCCGCCCGAGCGGCGCGGCAAGCTCACGCGCCAGAGCGACACCCAGAACCGAATCCAGCCCGTATTCGGCGAAGGCGCGGTCGCGCTCGATGGCGCCGGGGGACAGGCTGAGATGGCGGCCGAGCCAGTCGCGCACCCAGGCTTCAAGGTCCGAACCCTCCTGATCCGTGCCGCGCACCCGGCGCCCCAGGTCTTGAGTCGCCGGCCGGGCGGCGGCAGCGCGCAACTCGCGCTTCAGGATCTTGCCCGTGGGGTTGCGCGGCAGGGCATCCACGAAGGTGATGGCCGTGGGCACCTTGTAGGCGGCAAGGCTCCGCCGGCAGACCGCCTCCAACTCCTGCGCGCCGATACTGACGCCGGGCTTCAGGACCACATTGGCCCAGACCTCCTCGCCGAGGAACGGGTCGGCGACGCCATAGACCGCCGCCTCGGCCACCGCCGGGTGGCTGTACAGCGCATTCTCCACCTCGGCGGGATAGACGTTGCGGCCGCCAATGATGATGAGGTCCGTCAGCCGGTCCTCCACCGAGAGATAGCCGTCGGCATCCAGACGGCCGATGTCGCCGGTGTGCAGCCACCCCTGACGGATGGCCTTCGCGGTATCCGCCGGCCGGTTCAGGTAGCCCAGCATGACGTTGGGGCCGCGCAGCACGATCTCCCCCGCCTCGCCCTTCGGCAGGTCACGGCCATCGGCCGGATCGACGATGCGCAGGTCCACCTCGTCGATGGCGGTGCCGACCTTCCCGCGCCGCAGGCTGTGGGCGTGGTTGTAGGTGGCGAAGGGCGAGCACTCGGTCTGGCCGTAGCCCTGGTGGATGGGCAGGCCCATGTGCCGGTGCCAGCGCTCCTCCACCTCCAGTGGCAAAGGCGCTGCGGCGGAAAACCAGTAGCGCACGCGGGGGCCGTCGGCCGCAGTGATGCGGCCTTCCAGAGCAAGGAAAGTAGTGGGGACGCCGAACACCATGGTCACGCCATCCGCGCGCAGCGATTGCAGCACGGCCGCGCGGTCGAACCGCCGCTGGAGCACCACGCAGGCGCCGGCGGCGAGGGCGGGCCAGAGGATGGCGTTCTGGCCGAAGCAATGATGCAGCGGCAGGAACAGCAGCAGACGGTCGGCGCCGGTGACGCCCATGTAGCGCACCTTGGAGCGGGCGGTGAACGCCACGTTGCCGTGGGACAGCATCACCCCCTTGGGGCGGCCCGAGGTGCCGGAGGAATAGACGACGACGGCGGGATGGTTGTCCGCCACATCCTCCACCGCCCACGTCCCGGTGGCGGCGGTGCCGGCATCAAGCACGGGCAGACCGCTGAGGGACAACCGCGCGGCGACATCCCCCTCCGCGAGAGCGATCCGGCACGCGCTGTCGGCAAGGATGAAGGCGGTTTCTGCTTCCGCGAGCATGGGGTTGATGCAGACCGCCACGGCCCCCAGGCTCAGCACGCCGAGGTAGCTGGCCACGAAGTCCGGCCCGTTGGCCAGAACCAGCGCCACGAAGTCCCCGCGCCCGATGCCTTCGGCCAGAAGCCGTGCGCGCACGCCGGCAGCCTGGGCCCGGACATGGGCATAGGACTGAGTCGCGCCGTCGAACAACAGGCAGGGCCTGTCGTCGGGCATATGGGCGAAAATGCTGGCGACGTTCAAGAAATCGCCCCCGATCTAGGCTTCCCATCCCAGGAAAATGTGTTTTAACTCAAGTCTTTATCGTTTTGCGGCAACGCTACAAACCGGCCACGCCGACGTCAAGCGACACATCTCATGCGCAGGCCGCATCGCGCCGCGCCCGTTCGATCCTTACCATGCGGCACTCCTGACGAACCGGCTCTGTCCACCCTGCCCGCGCCAGCCTTCGGGAGGAGGACGAACGCCGTGGCGCGGGCGCCATCCACACGTCGCCGGGGATCAGGACAGGACTTCCCCGTGCGTCTCCCGATGGGTCACCCGGCACAAAGATTCCAGGGCCCGCAGCAGGGACATGCGATGGTCATTCAAATAAAAATGATCGCCCGCATACATCCTCAGGCTGAACCCGGAGGTCGAGTATCGCGACCAGGCCCGCAAATCCTCTTCATCGATCGAATCCCGCGCACCACCAAAGGCGTGAATGGGGAAATCAAACGCCTGCGCCTCCCGAAAACGGTAGGTTTCAACCGCCTTGAGATCGGCGCGGATCACAGGCAGCAGCAAGTCCAGCAGTTCGCGATCCGCCAGCACCACGTCGGGCGTCCCGTTCAGGGCGCGCAGTTCACCGACCAGCTCGGCGTCGGACAGAACGTGCAACGGCGGACGGGACGGCGGCAAGTGGGGCGCGCGTCGTGCCGAGACGAACAGCGCCGCCGGCATCAAGGCTCCCCGCTCCCTCAGCCGCCGCAAGGCTTCGAAGGCGAGCAGCGCGCCCATGCTGTGGCCGAACACGGCATAGGGCAGATCAAGCCGGCGCACCATCGCATCGGCCAGCCCCTGCGCCATGTCGTCCATGGCCTGGAGCGGCGCCTCGCGGATCCGCCCGCCATGGCCCGGCAGCTGAACCGGCACCACCTCGATGGCGGGATCGATGGCCGCCTGCCACTGCGTATAGGCGCTGGCATTGCCGCCCGCGAAGGGCAGGCAGAACAGGCGCAGGCGACGGCCTCCCCGCGTCGCGCCCCCCAGAAACCAGGGCGAAGGTTCGGCATTCATCTGGCGACAACGCAATGGAGGATGATGGCGGTATAATATTGCAACGCGAGCCCCTGGCATTCCGGACAGTCATCGCAAATCTTGCGGCTTGGACGGCCCTTCGGGGTCACCATCGTTTTTCCGCAGATGAACAGATATCCCCGCCATCCGCCACACTGCAACGCAATCTTGGCCCCGGCCGCCCGATGTCGCGTTTTCCCTTTCTGATTTTGAGCGCGATTCGCCGACCAAACTGGTTCAATTTGCCCGGATCGCGCTCTAGTCTCGCGCCCGAGGCCGTGCCGCATCGAGTGATTCAAGCGCATGAACGTTCATCGGACCCCTGTGATCCTCGTCGGTGCGCAGCGCCTTTCGCCGGCTGATGTCTGGGCGGTGGCCCAGGGCACGAGCCGCGTCGCGCTGGATGGCTCTGCTGCATTTCGCCAGCGCATCGAGGCCGGCTCCGGCCTGCTGGGTCAGCGCATCGCCGCGGGCGAGCGGATCTACGGCGTCACCACCGGATTTGGCGAATCGGTGGTCACCGAGGTGCCGGTGCACCTGACCGACGAGCTGTCTGCCAATCTCGTGCGCTTCCACGGCTGCGGCACCGGTGCGCTGTTCTCGCAAACCGAGGCGGCGGCGGTATTGCTGGCGCGCATCGCCTCCCTGTCCGCCGGCTGGTCCGGCGTGCGGTTCGAGGTGATCGAACGCCTCGCGGCGCTGCTGGACCTCCGCATCCTCCCGGCCATCCCGAGCGAAGGCTCGGTGGGGGCGAGCGGCGACCTGACCCCCCTGTCCTATGTGGCGGCCGTGGTCATGGGCGAGCGCGAGGTCTACAGCGGCGGCGAGGTTCTTCCGGCGGCCGAGGCCATGCGGGGGGCGGGCATCACCCCCATCGCTCTGGCGCCCAAGGAAAGCCTCGCCATCATGAACGGCACCAGCGTCTCGGTGGCGCTGACGGCCCTTGCCTTCGAGCGCGCCCGCTGGCTGGCGCGGCTGGCGGCGGCGCTCACCGCGCTCGCCAGCGACGTGACGCGCGGCAACCCCGCCCATTTCGATCCGCGCATCTTCGCAGCCAAGCCCCATCCCGGCCAGATGCTGTGCGCCTCCTGGATCGCGCAGGATATCGAGTACCAGCAAGGCACCGTGCACCAGGGCCGGCTGCAGGATCGCTATTCCATCCGCTGCGCCCCCCATGTGGTAGGGGTGCTGATCGATGCGCTGGACTGGATGAAGCCCTGGATCGAGACCGAGCTGAACGGCGCCTCCGACAACCCGCTGATCGACCCGGAGACCGGCGACCCGCTGTTCGGCGGCAATTTCTATGGCGGCCACGCCTGCTTCGTCGCCGATGGCCTGAAGAACGCCACCGCCAACGTCGCCGATCTGCTGGACCGCCAGCTCGCGCTCATCTGTTCCGCCGTCACCAGCAACGGGCTGCCGGAAAACCTGGTGGGTGCGGACGGCGACGGATGCCGGGCGCACCACGGCTTCAAGGCCATGCAGATCGCGGCGTCCGCATTGACCGCGGAAGCGTTGAAGGCAACCATGCCGGCCAGCGTCTTCAGCCGCAGCACCGAGAACCACAACCAGGACAAGGTCAGCATGAGCACGATCGCTGCCCGTGACAGCCTGCGCGTGCTGGAGCTGACCGAGACGGTGGCGGCCATCTGCCTGTTGGCGCTGGTGCAGGCAGTGGACCTGCGCCGGGGGGAGGGCTGCCATGTGCGCAGCCGGCTGCTGCGCGATGCGGTGCGAGCCAAGGTGCCGTTCAATGATCGCGACCGGCGCCAGGACGGCGACATCGCCATGGTCAAGGAAATGATCCAGCGGCGCACCCTGCCCCTGGACTTCAACTGATGCCCGAGGCGACGCAGTCCCCGGCAGCGCCCGCCCTGACCAACCAGCAGCGAGCCCGCGCGGTCCGGCGGCTGTTCCTGCGCATCGCGCTCCACATCTTCTTCTGGGACATCGTGATGACGCGCGGGCCGCTGAAGCGGCTCCGCCGCGCGCCCGCTCCGCGCTGGGCCGCCCTCGCCCGGCAATATCGCCGCGAGGCCGAGCGCTTGGGCGGCGTGCTCATCAAGCTCGGCCAGTATGTCAGCGCCCGCGTCGACCTCCTGCCCGAGGAGGTCACCCACGTGATGGCCGACCTGCGCGATGCGGTGCCCCCCGTGCCGGGCCCGCAGATCATCGCGCAGATCGAAGAGGATTTTCTCCTCCCCATCACTGGCCTCTACCACAGCTTCGATGAGGTGCCCATCGGCGCGGCGTCGCTCGGGCAGGCACACCGGGCGGTATTGCCGGAGGGCCAGCCGGTGGTGGTGAAGGTGCTGCGGCCGGGCATCGATGCCATCGTCGCCAGCGACCTCGAAATCGTCGGCCAGTTCATCCGCCAGCTCAAGCGGCTGGAGAGCATCCGCCGCCGGGTGGACCTCGACCTTCTGGCCAGCGAGTTCACGGCGGTGACCTACCGTGAGCTGGACCTCGTCGCCGAGGCCCGCAATTGCGAACGCTTCGCCCGCGAGTTCGCCCACGAACCCACCATCCACACGCCCACCATCTACTGGTCCCGCAGCGGCCGGCGCACCCTGACCATGGAGGATGTCTCCTACTTCCCCATCCACGACGTGCTGGGCTTCGAGGCCGCCGGTATCGACCGCCGCCGCGTCGCCAGCAAGCTGATGGACTGCTACCTCGACCAGGTGTTCCGGCACGGTTTCGTTCACGCCGATCCGCACCCGGGCAATCTGTTCGTGCGGCCGCTGGCGGCGGACGGCGAGAGCGCGGCGAGCTGGCCGCCCTTCAGCCTCGCGTCGGGGCGGGTGCACATTCCGCACGTGGCCAACCGGCCGTTCCAGGTGGTGTTCATCGATTTCGGCATGGCGGTGGAGATCCCCGAGCGGCTGCGCCATTCGCTCACCACCTACGCCACCGGCATGGTGGCCCGCGACGCCTACACCATCGTCCAGTCCTATGTGGAGGGCGACCTGCTCTTGCCCGACACCGACCTCGACGAGTTGGAGCGCATGACGGCGGCGCTGATCAACAAGTTTCCCCACGCTCTGGTGGGTCAGGTGCGCAAGAAGGACCTGACGCCGTTCGCCGAGCTGTCGGAGGAATACCAGACCCTGCTCTACAACTCGCCCATGAAGATGAAGGCGGAGCTGTTGTTCGTGTTCCGCGCCATGGGCATCTGCTCGGGGACGGTGGCGGGCATCGATGCCGCTTTCGATCCCGCCGAGCGCTTCATGCCGCTGGCCCAGCGGCTGGTGGCGGACGAGTTGAAGCCGGATTCCGACCGTCTGAAGCGCCTCATCTCGGCCACCGTCCGGCTGCCCATGCGGCTCGACAATCTGCTCACCACGCTGGAGCGCGGCAAGCTGCGCATCCGCACCGACGGCGCCGACCGCCGCCGCGACGACATCCGCCAGCTCACCCGCGCGGCCAACCGGCTGGGCGTCGCGGTGCTGGCCGGCAGCGCTATGATCTGCGCGGTGCTGCTGGGGCGGCAGGGGGAGATCGTCACCACCCCCACCGGCCTCGCGGTCCTGGCCATCGCCGTGGTGGCGGCCGGGGTGCTGATCAAACAGCGCTCCTAGAGCTTTTTCCGTTCGCCTCAGCTCAAGGAAGCCGCCGTGGGCTCTCGTGTTGATGCGTTTTCTGCGTGCGAACCGGTGTCCACTTCGCTTGAAAACGCTTTGAGGGGCGCCGCAAGGATATCCCCGACGAAGGCGACGAAGTTCGCCTTGGCGTCGTAGCGGGCCAGATCCTGCTTCAGGCATTGGGCTGCCTCGCGGTATCCCGGCGACGCCAACATGCGCGCCACCGTCTCGCGCACGCGCTCGGCGGTCACCTCGTCCTCCCGCAGGTTTTCCGCCGCGCCGGTCTTGGCCACCATGGTGCCGTAGGACAACTGGTCCGTGTTGCTGGCGATGCCGAGGAAGGGCGTTCCAGCCATCAGCGCCTGGCATCCGCTGGAGGCGCCGGCATTGCAGATGACAAGCGCCGCGCGGGCGGCCGCCGCATCCCCCGGCAGGTAATCGGCAACGAAGGCGTTGGCAGGTACCTCCAACACGGCGCCGGGATGGGCGGTGGCCGCGATCACCGTGACCGGAAGGTCGGCCAGCCCGGCAAGGATCGCCTCCAGGAGAGCCGGCTCGCCCGAGCTGCCGAGATTGACATAGATGACCGGCTTGTCTCCGGGCACCGCATCCCACCACGGTGGCGGCGCCATCTGCGGGCTGAAGTCGAGGGGGCCGATATAGCGGTGGTTCGGCGGCAGGGGACGGGTGGGGCTCAGCTCCGGAATGTCGGGATAGACCACATAGTCCCCGGCGCAGAAGGTCTCCCGAAGCCCCGCCCCGATTGGCGCGACCCCGTTGTTGAGGGCGGCAATGTTGATAGGCAGCGCCATCATCATGGAGCCCAGCGGCGTCAGCAGCGACAGCAGCCGGTCCCCGGTGTCGCGGCCCAGCACCTTGTGGAGCGGATGGTCCACCAGGGCGAACGGCTCGTCCGACCACGGGCTCCAGTGGGCGTTGATGATGTTCACATAGGGCACCTTGGTGAGCTGCGCGCTGATGGCGAGGGACTGGCGCATGTCGCCCACCACCAGTTGCGGCTGAACCAGCCGCATCAGGCGCACGTCCTCGCGCACATAGGCGTTGAAGGTCTCGACGCTGAACAGCGGCTGGTTCTGCTTCAAGAGCGCGGTGCTGGTCGCTGGGTCGATGGAGGATTTCAGGGCGATGGTGCGGTAGGGGCGCGGGCCGATGAGGGCGTTGAAGCGCGGATCGCACGCCAAGGTCACCCCATAGCCGGCGGCATGGAGCGCATCGGCGAGCAAGGCGGGGCGGACCACATGGGTCAGGGTCACGGCCTCACCCATCAGCAGAATATGCGGCTTCATCTCCCCCTCCCCGCTTAGGAAGCTGTCCGCAGCGCGCGACGCGGCGGCCTCCCCCGAACCCACCTTGAGAAAACGACCCAACTGGTGTGACTATAGCCCCCACCCTGGGCCCCGACATCATCGCTGCCGCCGAGATCCTGACAATGGCTGATTTTCTCCTCGTGCACGGCGCCTGGCACGGCGGATGGTGCTGGCGGCGCGTGGTCGCGATCCTGGCCGGTGAGGGCCACCGCGTGTTCGCGCCCTCCCTTACCGGCCTCGGCGACCGTGCCCACCTGCTCTCGCCCGACGTGGGCCTCGCCACCCATGTGGACGACGTGCTGGCGGTGATCGAGGCCGAGGAACTGGCCGACATCGTGCTGTGCGCCCACAGCTATGGTGGCGCGGTGGCGACGCAGGTGGCGGACCGCATGCCGGGCAAGATCGGCGCCCTCGTCTTCCTCGATGCCCTGCTGCCGCAGGACGGCCGCTCGCTGCTCGATCTCGACAGCCCCAAGCGCCGCGAGGCCATCGTCTCCCGCGTGGTGGAGACGCCGCGCGGCCCGGTGCTGCCCCCCGCCCCCGCCGCCCTCTATGCGCTGGCCGCGCCCGAGGACGTGGCCTGGGTCGACCGGCGCTGCGTGCCCCAGGCGCTGCGCACCTATACCGATCCGGCGGTGCTGACCGGCGCCTGGATGGAGATCAAGGTTCTGGCCTATGCCTGCACCCTGCGCTTCCCGGCGCCCGACTTCCGGGACATCGCGGCGCAGCTCGCCAAGGACCCGCGCTTCACCATCCGGGAGCTGACAAGCGGGCACGATGCCATGATCGATGTTCCACAGGATGTGGCGGACCTGCTCCTCGCCTGCGCCGAGGCGGCACGTACTGTCGAAGCGACATGCGCCGCGCCCACAGGATCCCCCTCGTGAGCGCACCCGCTCCCCTCCCGGCCGCGAGCGAAGACGCCGCCATCGCGCTACCGCCGGACAAATTCCATCGCGTGCTGGCCGGGCTGCTGCTGGTGCTGGCGCTGAGCTCGCTCGACGCCAACATCGTCGGCCCGGCCCTGCCGCTGATCTCCAGCGAGTTCGGCGCCCTCGACAGCCTGACCTGGGTGCTGACCATCTTCCTCCTCACCAGCACCGCCGCAACGCCGCTCTACGGCAAGCTCAGCGACATGTATGGCCGCCGGCCGCTGCTCACCATCGCGGTGCTGCTGTTCCTCGCCGGCTCGGCCTTCAGCGGCCTCGCCCAGAGCATGAACCAGCTCATCCTCGGCCGCGCCATCCAGGGCGTCGGCGCCGGCGGGCTGATGACGCTCACCCAGATCACCATGTCGGACCTGGTGTCGCCGCGGCGGCGCGGCAGCTACCAGGGGCTGTTCGGCGCGGTGTTCACCATCGCCAGCCTCGCCGGGCCGCCGCTGGGCGGCGTCATCGCCGAATTCTGGTCGTGGCGGTGGATCTTCTACGTGAACCTGCCGCTGGGCGCCGCCGCACTCACCCTGCTGTGGATGGGCCTGCCGCCGGGCGTGCGCACCACCAGCCACCGCATCGATGTTCTCGGCTTCGTCGTCATCATGGCCGCCACCAGCTGCGTGCTGATGGCGCTGAACCAGGGCAGCCACGGCAGCTGGACCTCCCCCATCGTCATCAGCCTCGCCGTCGCCGCCGTGGTGCTGGCGCTGCTGCTGGGGCCGATCGAAGCGCGGGCGAAAGAGCCCCTCATTCCGCTCGCCATGGTGGGCAACTCCGTCTGGCTGATCGCCACCGGGGTCGCGACGCTCGTCACCATCGCGGTGTTCGGCGCCCTCGCCTTCATGCCGCTCTACCTGCAACTCGCCGGCGGGCTCTCGCCCACCGCCTCCGGCATCGCCATGGTGCCCTCCGCGGCCGGGCTGATGCTGTCGCTGCTGTATGGCGGGCGGGCCATCACCCGCACCGGGCGCTACAAGGTGTTCGCGGTCACCGGCGTCGGCGTCGCGACGCTCGCCCTGTTCGCGCTGGCGCTTGCGGCCTATGCCCTGCCCTCCCCCTACCTCCTGGGCGCGCTGCTGTTTCCCCTCGGCGCCGGGCTGGGCCTGCTGATGCCCGGCCTGACGGTGGCCTACCAGAACGCGGTGGCCCACGAGGACATCGGCACCGCCACGTCCACGGCGGGCTTCTTCCGGTCCCTCGGCGGCGCCTTCGGCATCGCGGTGGCCGGCGCCATCCTCGCCATGCAGGCGGGCGGGCTGCTGCCGGCCGGCGGCGGCGCGCAGGACATGGACAATATCGGGCTCGGGCAATTGTCCCAGCTGAGCCCGTCGGCGCAAGCGATGGTGCTTGCCGACTACCAGTGGGCCATGGTCACCATCTTCGCCGCCGCCGGCGTGGTGGCGGCGCTGGCGTTCGCGCTCATCCGGCTGCTGCCGGAGCAGGAATTGTCCGACGTGGCCAACCGGCCCGCGTCCAACGCGCTTGAGTCCAACCCGCTTGGGTCCGATCCGCCTGGGGCAAACCCGCCCGGCACCAAGTCATGACCCGGACGCGCCGGTTCCCGGCGGCGCCGTTTCAATCGGCGCCTGAGCCGCAATCCAGCCGATCTCCTCCAGTTGCGCGATGGCGGCGCCGATATCGGCCTTCTCCGCCATATCCTCCTGCCGCTGGTTGAAGAGTTCGGGCGGGACGGCGGCCTCCGGCTCCAGGTCGGTAGCCAGGAACGGATCGAGGCGCACGAAGCGGTCTTCCAGGATCCGGCTGGCCTGATAGGTGGTGGCCTGCAGATTGGCTTCCATCACCAGCTTGATGAGGGCGAGCGGCCGCTCCAAGTTCAGCAGCCAGCCGCCGTATCCCACGTCGCCACCCGGCAGCGCCATGTAGCTGTTGGCCTGCCCCTGCCCGACCGAAAGGACCATGGTGGTGGCGATGTCGGCGGCCAGGAAATCCATGGCCATGGTGAGGGCGCACATGCTGGGATTGTTGGCATAAAGGCCGCCGTCCACCCGCCCCTGGAACACCGGGTGCAGCACCGGGATGGAACTGGAATGGAGCGCGATGTCGGCCAGCAGCGGCGAAACCGGCAGCTCCTGCACCCCGAGATTGTGATGAAACTCAATGGACCAGTGGTGATATTCCTTCAGCCCCACCTTGTTGTCGACGGCCACCGCCGGCATCAGCAGCCGGCGCCGGACATCGTGCAGGCGCACCTCGCCCAGAAGCTCCCGCAGGTGCTGGTAGAGCTTCTCATGGGTCAGGAATGCGGACAGGCCGGACATGGCCGCCAATGTGCGCGGGCTGAACGGCCCCGCCCCCTCGAACGGGTGCCAGAGCTGCCAGAATGCGATGGAGCGCTCGACCCCTTCGCGCACCGTGTCGGACACGGCGATGATGGCGCAGGTAACGGCGCCGGCGGAGGTCCCGGCGAAGACATCCACGTCCTCCAGCAATCCGGGCTGCTGGTCCAGCAGCCGCCGCAGCAGGTGGCAGGTGATCAGCGGCCGGGTCCCGCCATCGAGGGAAAGGATCTTGAGAGGCGCCATGGAGCCGAAAAACCCCGTCTGTGCTAACAACCCCCGGAGGCTGGCCTGAACCTGCCGATTCCGTGTCGGTTCACGTTAGCATGTCATGGAGCGGGAGCGATTTGGGATGGGCCGTCCTGCGAGGTGTCATGGCTCCAAGGTGGCGCAAGGTGACAGGGACGAAATGAGGATGGGCTTGCGCAACGGTGTATCGCCACGGCCCACGCCCTCGCTTGGCTTGTATCCGGGTAAGGAGAACGAGGCCTGATGCTCGACATCAAGCATGCCACCCTCGGCGACATCCTGACCGTGAACCTGACCGGCCAGCTGAACACCCTGGGCTGCGGCCAGCTGGGCGAGGTGCTCGACGGCTGGCTCGCGACCGGCGGAAGCAACACGCTGATCGACTTTGCCGGCGTCACCTACATCAACAGCTCCGGCCTCCGGCTGCTGTGGCGCCACCACAGCCTCGTCACCGGCAAGGATGGGCTGGTGGTATTTTCCTCCGTCCACTACACCATCTTCCAGGTCTTCGACATCAGCGGGTTGGCGCACCTGTTCCAGTTCGCCAACACCTTCGACGAAGCCCTCGGCCGCTTCCAGCCGCCCCGCACGGACGGTTCGGCCGAGACCGCATAAGGTCCGCACCGGGCGTTTCCCTCATCACGCGCTTTTACCGGTCGCGGGGAAATCCCCGACGAACAGCGGCCACCTGCGGCTGGAAAGCCCTGTGCGGAACCCTGCACCGCATCCAAGCAAAACGGAAGAGGTCACCCAGTCAATTTTATGCGCCGGCAAAGTGACCGCCAACACTTATTCTTCCACTGCCGACAAGCTTCATCTTGGTCCTAGGACCAGTCCTAGGGTCTCAGTCCAGCTTTACAAGCTTAACCCTGAATCTCATAGGCTCCGGCCGTGGCTCAGCGCGCATGGCGCCTGCGGACCATTCTTGTCTGCGTAAGCAATGGCCCTGGCCGTTGGTGGCATCTCGCCGTTTCGGTGGAGCCCGGCCCGGCATACAGGATAAGGGGGGCAGCATGAGCGCGGCATCCATAGACCGGATCATCATCCGGCATCTGTCCGGCTCCAAGGCCAATCAGATCGAGCAGATTCCGGTCCAGGACCTCCAGGAGGTGACCATCGGGCGCGATCCTGCCTCGACCATCGCCTTCGACGCCAAGCGCGACGACGTGGTCAGCCGCCATCACGCCGCCATACGCATCCCGGCCAACGACGACAGCGCGTTCCGGCTGGTGGATCTCAACTCCAGCAACGGCACGCTCCTCAATGGCCAACCGGTGAAGGAGGATGCCGAACTGCTGCCCGAGGACACCATCGAGTTGGGCAAGAACGGGCCGAAATTCGTATTCGACGTGCAGCCCCGTCCGCCGGCCATGAGCGCGCGTACCCGCATCATCAGCGCCGTGGACACCACCGCGACGCGCGTGGTGAACGCCGTCGGCGCCACCGGGCAGCTCGACGGCGACAAGACCGGGCAGGTGACGGCAACCACGGCCTCCATGGCCGAGCCGCCCAAGGCCGGCGTCGGCAAGGAAACGGTGATGCGTATGCTCGGCGAGGAGCGGCGCAGCACCAGCCGGGTCTGGGCGGCCTCGCTCGCCGGCGTGGTCGCCTTCGTGGCGCTGGTGGGCGGCGCCTTCTACTGGCGCCACCTCAACGAACTCGGCGAAATTCGCGAGGCCCAGGCCCGCGACAACGCCCGCGTCGCCACCGAGGCCTCCACTAACCTGTCCCAGCAGCTGGGCATGTCGGCGCAGCAGATCGTCAGTCGCTATGGCGATGCGGTGCTGAAGATCTACCTCCAATGGCGCGTCTTCGACCAGGAGACCGGCAAGCCCATCTTCCATAAGACCGTTGTCTACGACGGGCGCACCTATCCCGCCTATGTGCGGCTGCCCGGCGACCTCGGCGTGGTGCGCTGGCTGACGCTGGACGACGAGAACCGCAGCAATCCGAGCATCGGCGAGGCCGGCGAGGGCAGCGGCTTCGTGGTGAGCGAGCAGGGCTTCATCCTCACCAACAAGCACGTGGCCGCCGGCTGGATGGTTCCCTACGACGCCTCCGTCGGCCAGTACGGCATCGTGTTCGACCTCAAGCAGCCGGCCGCCTTCAAGAAGCGCGACAAGGCGACCATGATCAATCTCGAAGGGGCCTCGGACGAAGCCTCCCGGCTGCGGCGCTGGGTGCCGGAGGCGGGGGGCGTGGTGTTCCATCCCAACGTCGCCATCCCCATCGGCTCCATCGACGGCCTCGACAGCTCCATCGCCAAGCGTGTGTTCATCGGCCGCAACGAATATCTGGAGGCCCGCTTCGCCGGCAGCCGGCTGAGCATCAACGCCACACTGGTGCGGCCCTCGTCCGACGCCGACGCCGCGCTCATCAAGATCGATTCCCCCCAGCCCCTGAACAAGATCGACATCTCCGCCAACGATGAGCTTCGCGTCGGCCAGAAGGTGATCGACCTCGGCTATCCGGCGGTGTCGGTGGAGACCTACACCCAGTTCACCACCCGCGAGGCTGGCGGCCCCTCGCGCGTCCATGACGAGTTGGTGCCGCAGCCCAGCGTGAACGAGGGCATCATCTCCGCCCTTGGCAGCGCCTCGCGGCGGGAGGGCGACCAGACTACGCGCTCCAGCGGCGGCGACGTGTTCCAGATGAGCATCAACACCAGTGGCCCCGGCAACAGCGGCGGCCCGGTATTTAATGCCGAGGGCAAGGTGATCGGACTGCACACTTACGGCCGCAAGGTCGGCGATGCGCGGGTAACCCTCGGCGTCCCGATCCGCTACGGCCGCGACCTGCTCCAGCCGCAGCGCGCCGCGCAGTGACGGGAGGCGCGCCATGACTGCCCGCGTCGCCAACGCCCGCGTCGATGCTACGCCTGCCCTGCGCGCGCGCGGCGCCATGCTGACCCATGTGGGCCGGGTGCGCAGCAGCAACGAGGACAGCGTCGTCTTCGTCTCATCCCCGGAGGACGGGCGGCTGGAGGATCGCGGCACGCTGGCGCTGGTGGCCGACGGCATGGGCGGCCACGCCGCGGGCGAGGTGGCGAGCGCGCTCGCGGCCGAAGTGGTGCGGCGCATCTATTGCAGTAGCAGCCTGCCGGTGCCGGAAACCCTGCGCACGGCATTCGAGGCCGCCAATGCGGCGGTGATCCAGCACGCGGACGCCCATCCCGAATGCCGCGGCATGGGCACCACCTGCACCGCCGTGGCCATGGTGGGCGGCAAGCTCTATCTCGCCCATGCGGGGGACAGCCGCGCCTACCTCCTGCGCGGCGAAATACTGACCCAGCTGAGCGAGGACCATTCCCTCAACGCCCAGCTGGTGCGGGAGGGCGTGATGACGCAGGAAGAGGCTGAGACCAGCCCCAACGGCAATGTCATCGTCAAGGCCCTCGGCTCGCGGGCGGAACTCGATCCGGCGGTGTGGAGCGAGGGGCTGCCGCTGGCGGACGGCGACCGGGTGCTGCTGTGCTCGGACGGGCTGTCGAACCTCGTCCCGGATCGCGAGATCGCTGGCGTGCTGCAGCGCCTGCCCCCCACCGATGCCTGCGACGCATTGGTGGAACGGGCGCTCGCAGCAGGGGGCTACGACAACATCTCGGTTGGCGTGTTCGCCATCGAGGTCCCGACGGCGCCAGATCGCGCTGGTTCGGACCGCTCAAGCGCGGCCCGCACCACGCGGCGCATCGTGCCGCAGGAGATTCTGGCGGAAGGCAGCGACGCACGAGGAGCCACGCGGCGCATCAAGCTGTGAGGGCACCATGACCACGGCGACCACCGAACGCATCGGCCATTACGAAATCACAGCGCTGCTCGGATCGGGCGGTAATGGCCGCGTCCATGCCGCCCGCGACACCATGCTGGGCCGCGAGGTGGCCATCAAGTCGCTGCGCCCCGAGCTGATGAACGACGCGAGCTTCCTCGATCGCTTCCGCGCCGAGGCCAGCAGCCTCGCCCGGCTCAACCATCCCAATATCGCGACGCTCTACGCCCTCCAGCCGGAGGGCAGCAACCTCTACATGATCATGGAGCTGGTGCGCGGGCGCACGCTGGAGAGCGTGCTCCAGCAGCGCGGTGGTCCGCTTCCGGTTCAGGAATGCCTCGCCATCGTGGCACAGGTGGCGGACGGCCTCGCCTATGCCCATTCCATGGGCGTGATCCATCGCGACATCAAGCCGTCCAACCTCATGATCACCGACGACGGCCGGGTGAAGATCATGGATTTCGGCATCGCCCGGGTGGCCGGCAGCCAGCGGCTGACACGCGACGGCTCCATCATCGGCACCCTGGCCTATATCGCGCCGGAGCAATTGCGGGGCAGCCCCGGCGACGAGCGCTCCGACCTCTACAGCCTGGCCATCGTGGTCTACGAAATGCTCTCCGGCGCCCCGCCGTTCGCGGCGGACACCGACTACGACCTGATCCAGGCCCATGTGAACACCAAGCCGCAGCGCCTCATCCCCAAGGTCCCCGGCCTGTCGGTGAAGGCCGAAGGCGCCATCCTGCAGGCCCTTGCCAAGAAGCCGGAACAGCGCTTCCCCACCGTCCGGGCGTTCAGCGACGCGCTCGGCGCGACCAGCCTGCGCGCCGAGGCCACCGGGGTGATCCAGAACTATACGCGCCTCATCTCCAACACCTCTGGCGGCGCCTCGAACACCATCGCGCCCCATCCGCTTCCCGCGCCCGGCCCCATCGGCCGCCTGCGGACGGCGCTCGACGCCGCATGGCGGCGCTTCAAGGCCATGCCGATCGAGCTGCGCGGGCTCGCGGTCGGCGGCGTGGCGGCGATCGCGGTGGCGGGCGTGGTGGTGGCGGAGAGTTTCCGTGGCCCCACGCCGGTCACCGCCCCCCGCACCGATACGGCGCGCGGGGCCGCCGAGCGGCGTGGCCCCACCGGCAACGCGGCCACGGGCAACGCGGCGACCGGCGCCACCGCCAGCAATACCGCGCGGATCGAGAACATGTATTTCGATCGCAACACGCGACCTTCGGCCACCGCTGCGACCACCACCACGGAAGCCAGGGTCGCCACGGCGCCGCCGGCCATGACCTCCGCCGAACTGCGCACCGCCATGAGCGAGGCCATGGAGCGCCGCGACTACGGCCGGGCCTATGAGCTGGCCTCCCGCCTCGCCGAGACCGGCAATGCGGAGGCGCTGTACACCCTCGGCTTCCTGCTGGAGAAGGGCGAGGGCGTCGGCCAGAGCTTCGTTTCCGCCGCCTACAAGTACCGGCAGGCGGCGGAAAAGGACCTGGCGAAAGCCCAATGGCGCCTCGGCAATCTCTACTATACCGGAAAGGGCTTCGGCGCCCCCGACTACAAGGAGGCGCGGGCCTGGTATCTCAAGGCCGCGCAGCAGGGCATCGCGGAAGCGCAATACAATCTCGGCGTGATCTTCGAGAACGGCCAGGGCATCGATCCCGACCGCAATGCCGCCCGGTATTGGTACGATCTCGCCGCAGCCCAGGGCTATGCCCGCGCCCGGCAGGCGCTCGAAGCTTTGGGCGGTCCCGCCAAATGACCCCGCGAAAGGGAGCCTGCCAAGTGAGCGTGCCAAGGGAGGCCGCCAAACGAGCGCGTGTGGCCCATGTCGAGGGGCGCGGAAAAGGTCATCCCCCCTGACGCCCAGCAGGGCGCGCATTGAGTTCAATAGTCGCCGTCGGTGATCACCTGCCGGCCACCCGTCGCGGCAGCGGCGCCACCCGCGCCGGCAGCGGCCGGGACCCCGCCGCCAGCGATCTGCGGCGGACCAGAGGGAGGCGATCCTCCGCCGGAGGACGCAGGAACCCCGCCGGGACCCGAAGGAGCCGACGCCGCGCTCGCGCCTCCGCCTGCCGCCGGTTCCGAGGTCCGGGACGCCGGCATCTTGGGATCGCGCGCCCCCGCGTCGGGCTCGCGGGAAGCCGTATCGCTGGGGGTGTCCTGGTCCTTCCTGTTCTTGCGCGAGCCCGAGCCCGATTTCTTCGACGCGCTTCCCGATCCGCTGCTCGACCGGCTGCGCCCGGAACTCGATCCCCCCGACGGCGCGCGGCGCGACGGCGCGGGAATATGCAGCATGCCCGGCACCATCAGCAGCCCGCGCGGAATGCGCAGGGCCTGCGCCTGCTCCGGGACAAGTGCCGCCAAGGCAAGGAGCACACCACCGCCCAGCAGGGCCCGCCGCGAGACCGGCAAGCTCTCGTGAAGCAGTTCTTCTTCAGCGGAAGAAGGCGATTGTGGCGCCGGGCTGGAAGTATGGTCGGTCATGTTCATCCTCGATGCGACCCTGCCTGTGGTGTGCGGCCCTGACTTGAGGAAGAGCACCCGGGAGCCGGCCCATGTATCCGGCTGATGAAAGGGGCGCGTTTGAAAGGGGCGCATTCGAGATGACAGCCACGAAACCGGTCGCCATCCACTCAGGCTGGCTTCCGCCGACATCGGCGCCGGCGGCGGCGCTTCCTGCACCGTTGGCGCGCATAGAGTAGACCTTGACGCGCCAGCGGCAATCCGACCGATCGTCCTACGACCTGTCCTATGACGTTTCACATGGCCAGAATCGGTCCATGCTTATGTGAAGTCGTATCTTATTATAATACCTATATTTTCTCGGATGCCTTTGTTCCAAGAACAGGGTTCACACCGAACCGCCGCGATTATTCGTCGATGGCCCGCAGAGCCGACCCTTTACTTCACAGACGTGTGCTATAAGCGGCGACGTCTCAGCAGATCCGAGGCGACGGTGACGCTCCAGAGGTCGATATTATCCCTGCCCCCCGGCGCGACACCGCTCCCGAGCGGGAAGCCGGACCTGCGCGAGCGCGCCCTCGAGCCCGCCGCCGCGCACGACCGCGTCCAGTCCGAGCAGCTCAAGGTCCTGTTCCGGAACACACCCGTCGGCGTGCTCGGCGCCATGATCGGCGGCCTCATCCTCGCGTATGTGCTGTTACTGCACGACGGCGTCTCCTTCGACACCGTGGCCACATGGTCTGCCATACTTGTCGCCGTCGCCCTCAGCCACCTTGTCCTGTGCTGGATCTACTGGCGCGTGGCGCTGCCCGCGCGCCTGCCCATGCTGGCCCTGATCTTCACCGCGATCAGCCTCATGGAAGGCATCACCTGGGGCACCGGATCGGTGCTGCTGGTCTCGCCCAGCCGCATCGAGCTTCAGCTCTGGGTGATGATCGTCACCTCGGCGGTGGCATCGGGCGCCGCCTCGGCGTTCGGCAGCTACCTGCCGGCCTTCTACGCGCTGCTGTTTCCCGCCATGCTGCCTTATCCGGTCTGGGCGGTGCTGCATGGGGGCATCCTCTCCCATGCCCTGATGGTGCTGGATCTGCTCTATGTGGTCGCCATGGCCGCGCTGGGCTGGCGCTCCAACCGGGGCCTGGTGGAGGCCCTGCGCCTCAGGTTCGAGAACATCGACCTGTTGGTGGAGGTCCGGAACGAGAAGGAACGCGCCGAGCAGGCCAGCCGCGACAAGTCGCGCTTTCTCGCGGCAGCAAGCCACGACCTGCGCCAGCCCGTCCACGCGCTCACCATGTTCCTGGGCGCCATGCAGAATTGCAACCTGGACGCGCCGGCCCGCCAGATCCTGGGGCACATCGATGAATCCGTCTCCGCCCTCGACGGCCTCTTCACCTCGCTGCTCGACATCTCGCGCCTCGACGCCGGCGTGGTGCAATCGGATTCCCGCGCCTTCCACATCCAACCGCTGGTGGAGCGGATCGTGCGCGACTACGACGAGGAAGCCGCGCGCAAGGGGATCGCCCTCGTGGTCCAGCCCTGCTCACTGGCGGTGATGGCCGACCCGATCCTGCTGGAGCGCGTGCTGCGCAATCTGGTCTCCAACGCGGTGCGCTACACCGAGAGGGGACGCGTGCTCATCGGCTGCCGCAGGGGCAGGCGCCTGTCCATCGAGGTCTGGGACACCGGCAAGGGCATCCCGGGCGAGGAACAGCAGCGGATTTTCCAGGAATACTACCAGCTCGGCAATGCGGAGCGGGACCGGGCCATGGGCCTCGGGCTGGGGCTTGCCATCGTGAAGCGGCTCGCCGAACTCATGGCCTGCCCGCTGGCGCTGCGCTCGCAGCCGGGCAAGGGCTCGGTGTTCGCCATTTCGGTGCCTCTCGCCACCAGCGCGCCCGAACAGCCCGCCGCCAGCGCCGGGCCCGCCCGCGGAGCCATGGTTTCGGGCCTGATCCTCGTGGTGGACGACGAGGCTCCCATCCAGTCCGCCATGCAGAGCCTGCTCGCGAGCTGGGGACACGAGGTGATCGTCGCCGAATCCCTGGCGCAGATGCTGGACAAGGTCGCCACCTGCCCGCGCCAGCCGGACCTCATCATCTGCGATTATCGGCTGCGCCAGGGCGAGAACGGCATCGCGACCATCCAGCGGCTGCAGTCCGAATACAACGAGGACATTCCAGCCCTGTTGATCACCGGCGACACCGCGCCGGACCGGCTCAAGGAAGCCCGCGAAAGCGGCTTCCTGCTGCTCCACAAACCGCTCCACAACAGCAAGCTCCGGGCCGCCATCACCAACCTGCTGGCCCAGGGCGCGCGCACCCCACCCGTGGAGGAGGAGACCCGGCTCAGATAAGGTTGCCCTGGCGGGCAGCGCTCGCCGCCTGGGTGCGGTTGATCACATGCAGTGACCTGAAGATGCTGGTGATGTGCACCTTCACCGTCTTCTCGGACAGGTCGAGGGTGTTGCCGATCTCCTTGTTGGAGAGGCCGCGCGAGAGCAGCTTCAGCACCTCCAACTGCCGGGTCGTGAGGTGGGGCGCGGGCTCCTCCGCCGCCTCGCTCGTCGCCACCGGCGCGGCGTCGGGCAAAAGGGTGAAGGGCGGCACATAGACATGGCCCTTCAGCACGAACTCCATGGCGTCCAGCAGGGTCTGGCGGCTGGCCGATTTGGGGACATAGCCGAGGGCGCCCAGCGCCAGCGCCTCCTTCACGTCATGGGCGTTTTCGGACGAGGACAGGACGATCACCGGCAGCGCCGGCCGGCGCCGGCCGAATTCGGGAATGGCGGACATGCCGCCCATGCCGGGCAGGCCGAGGTCCAGCACCACGATGTCGAGGTCCGCGTGCTCGTCCACGATGTCCAGGCCCCGGGCGCAATCGTGGGCTTCCAGCACACACGACCCCGCAAACCCGCTCAGCAGCAGGGCGGCGACGCCCTCCCGCACAACGGAGTGATCGTCAACGATGAGTATTTTCATGGCCGGCAACCACCGAACGCCCCGAACTTCGAGCGGCTGGCGCGAAAATCGCCGGTCCACAATCTATATCTTGACGGCAATGCCCGGCAAGATGGGCCAATGGGCCTAGGACGCCGCCGCAGGAAACGTGGCCATGGGGCTCGGGCGCCCGTCCCTGCAAGCGGCGCCGGCGCTTGCCCCCACTTTCGAAGCGCGTCGTGCGGTGCATCAGCCACAGCCGGCTGCACCCCATCACCGGTACCGGCCTGACCCGAGGCCGACACGGCGAAATCCGCTCTGGGGGAGCGCTGGCGATCCAGACACATCCGGGCGGTCCAGGGCTCATTCCATCCGCCCCCGCCGGCAGCTATGGTGCAGCCCGACGGCGGCGGCACACCCGACGCTCCCATCTTTCGAGGACATCTGCGTGAACAAGCGCGCGCTCGGCACCTCCGGCATCAGCATTGCGCCCCTCGCCCTCGGCGGGAACGTCTTCGGCTGGACCGCGGACGAGGCCACCTCCTTCTCCCTCATCGACGCCTTCGTGGCGCGCGGCTTTTCGCTGATCGACACCGCCGACGTCTATTCCACCTGGGTGCCGGGACACACCGGCGGGGAATCGGAGCGCGTCATCGGCGCCTGGCTGAAGCGGGGCGGACGGCGCGAGGCGGTGCATATCGCCACCAAGGTGGGCATGGACATGAAGGCCGCCGGCAAGGGCCTCTCCAAGGCCCACATCATCGCCGCGGCGGAAGCGTCGCTGCGCCGGCTCGGCACCGACTACATCGACCTCTACCAGGCCCATATCGACGACAACACCGTGCCGCTGGACGAGACCATGGAGGCGTTCGCCGGCCTCGTGGAGGCCGGCAAGGTGCGCGCGGTGGGCGCGTCCAACTACACTGCTCCCCGGCTCGCCGAGGCCCTCGCAGCAAGCGACGCCAAGGGCTATCCCCGCTTCAGCGTGCTGCAGCCGCACTACAATCTCACCAACCGCGCCCTGTTCGAGGGCGCGCTGCAGGAGCTTTGCCTGACGGAAAACATCGGCGTCATTCCCTATTACGCGCTCGCGGCAGGCTTCCTCACCGGCAAATACCGCAAGCCCGACGACCTCGATGGCAAGGCGCGGGCCGGCACCGTGGCCCATTATCTCGATCCACGCGGCCTCGACCTGCTCGCCGAGATGGACAAGATCGCCGCACGCCTCGGCGCGACACCGACGCAGGTGGCCCTCGCCTGGCTCATCGCCCAGCCGGGCGTCACCGCCCCCATCGTCAGCGCCTCCAGCCTCGCCCAGCTCGACGACATCATGGCGGCGCCCGGCCTTTCCCTCGATGCGGCGGCCCTGAGCCGGCTCGACCGCGCCAGCATCTGAGGCGCGCGCTCCTGCTCGCCACCGCCATCGCGGTACGCGAACGGCGGGTCAGGATCCTGAAACCATGCCGTCCTCAGTCGCGGTGAGAAGATCAGACATGGCTTCAGAGATAGCTGGAGGGAGGAATGTGGACGCCGGTGATTTTGCGGATCTCGTCGGCGACTCGGGCCTGCCAGTTGCCGCTGTGCATGAAGCTCACGGTTTCCTGCTGCGCGCCTCCCGCCCCCGGATCCCGCACTCCAAGCTCATCGGTGGAGTAGTTGGCCTTGTAGAGCCGGGGCGCGTCGGGCGCCTCGTAGTCGAACCAGATGTTGCACTTGCCGCCGAAGCTCCAGTCGGCCACCAGACCACGCAGGCCCACGCGCAGCAGAAGCACGGTGTGGCCCGTGGCGACCTGCGTCCTGCCGCCGTGCGAGAAGCGGCCGAAGCTGGCGTGCTCGCCGAAGAGCCGCTTCGCCAGATCTAGGCCCAACGGACCGAAGACCACCCACGCCTCGCTCACCAGGCCCGCGTCATAGACCGCTTCCCAGAACCGGCGCCGGGCCGGCCACATGGATCCGAAATCGTGCGCGCCAGCTGCCCGGTCCGCCACGTCGAGGAACTGGCGCAGCGACTGCTCCGTCAGCCAGCGACGGACCATCTCGCCCTCCTCCACCATCCGCGCCCAGGCGGCGGGGCGCAGGCGGGGATCGCCGAACAGCATCAGCAACAGGTCGAGATAGGCATCGCGAACCGCGCGTTCCGGCATGGCGTCCCGGAAGGGGCGAAGCAGAGCCCGGCAGGTCTGGGGTCCAAGTTCTTGAAACACCAGCCGACCGTCTGGCCGCACGGCCACATCCCGCACCAGCTTCAGCCGGTCCATGGCATCGCGCACCTGTCCCGTCTCGATCAGGCCGAGCAGCAGCGCGAGGCAGGCCTTGGCATAGCCGCTGGTCGCGTCGAGGCTGCCGATGCCGCTTTGCTTCAGAACCGCCACGGGGGTCACCCGTCCCGAGAGCGCGGCCTCCGCGACCCGGCGCGGCCCTTCGACCTCATGGAACAGGCCGTAGGTGGCCGCGAGCCGGTCCCACGGGCTGCCCATCAACGACGCGCTGTTGCGTAGCAGCCGGGCGGCCTCCGCCATGCCCGGCTGGCCTGGATCGAAGCTCATCATCCAGGCCGAGGCCAGGCTCCTGAGCGACCGGCGCCGCGGGCTGGCGGCAACCGCGCCCAGCACCGCCTCGAGGCAGGCCGGGTCCTGCGCCAACGCCGGGCGGGTCTGCCACAGGCACCAGGGCGCGGCCCGCAGATCCGTGCGATCCAGCGGACGGCCGGCGCGACAGGCCGCCGCGATCGCCTCGGCGATCTGGTTGTAGTTCCGTCCCTTGGCCGGCGCGGAAAAGCCGAGCATGTCGACCGGGATCCGCGCGAGCGCCCTGGCGACCGCCGGTTCCCTGGGAAGGAGAGCCGTCGGCGCGGACCTGCGCCCCACCGCGCGCAGTGCGTCCTTAAGGCGGGTGGGGACCTCGTTCACTGCGCGCCCTCGCTCACGGCGCGCCCTTGCCCGCCCGCGCGGCGCTGGCGGCGGTGAGGCGATCGATCTGCTGCTTCATCTCGTCAGTGAGCGTGCGGATCTCCTCCAGGCGCCGCCGGTTGTCCACCTCCATCACGAAGCGCAGGTCGATGCGGCGGTTGCGGGCCCAGGCCTCCCGGCTTTCGGTGGGGTCGATGGGGCGGGTCGAGGCATAGCCGGAGACCGACAGGATTTCCTCGCCGCGCAGGTTGCGAAGACCGCGCAGGCGCGGCGCTCCCGCGACGATGGCGCGATAGGTGTTCACCGCCCGCTCGGTGGAAAGCTGCCAGTTCGTGCCGTCCTCGCCGGTGCTGTCGGTGTGGCCCTCGATAAAGACCGTCTCCAGGGAGGGACCCGCGCCCGGCTGGCACGCCGTGCCGCCCGCCGCACCTTCGGCCACGTGGCAGGCGGTGTAGGCGGGAAGCACCCGGTCGAGGACCCGGGCGATCTTGTCCACATTGGACCGCGCCCGCCCGGCGAGATCCGACCGGCTCGGCTCGAACCGTACCGCATCCTCGGTCAGGCGGAGCACGCCGTTCTGCTCGTCGATCTGCACGTTGAGGCCTTCCGCGCGGAGCTGGCTCTCGATGTCCTGCAAGAGTTGGCGACGCACCTGCTGGGAGGCATCCACCGTGGCGATGGCCGAGCGCACCTGCCCGCTCATGGCATCGAGCTTGCGGGCCACCTCGCGGGCCACCTCGATGGCATCCTCCTGCACGTCGGTCTTGGAGCGGAAGTCCAGGGCGAACACCATGAGCATGATGATGAAGATGAACAGCACCCCGACCATCATGTCGGTCATGGAGATGAAATAGTTCTCACCTTCCTCGGACCCTGCGTGCTCGGTGTCTTCAGTGATGGCCATGGCGCGCTCCGGTCATTCCGCGGCCTCGACGCGCAGCGCGCGTTTCAGGTCGTCCACCGCCTCCACCATCTCCTCGGTATTGTCCTTCAGGCCGCCGATGCAGCCGGCCAGCGTATCCACCGCTTCCTTGAAGGTCACGTCCACGTCGCGAACGAAAGTGGCGATCCGGTCCTGCTGCTCGTCGGTTCCGCGCGTCAGGCGCTCGAACGCCTTGCCCAGCGCCTCGTCGACCGCCTCGAAGCGGGCCGAATAGCTGCGCCAGACCTGATCGAGGTTGGAGACATGGCCGGTCAGCGCCTGGGCCAGCCGCCGCGCCTCCTCCTGGCTCTTGTCGAGGACCGCCACCGACCGGCCGGCGGCCTCGCCGAGCTTCTCGGTCGCCCCCGCGATGCGCTCGCCCGATTGGGCCAGCGGTACGCTAGCCGCGCGCACATCCTGCGCAGTGCGGCTGAAGGCATCGGCCACCTGGCGCGACTTGTCGGTGGCGTCCATCATCGCCTTGGCCTGCGCCGCCAGCGTCACCTCGCTGGCCCGCATGGCGACGACGAAACGCTCGATCTCGCCGTTGATGCGCACGAGCGCATCCGCAAGCCCGTCCTGGAGCGCGCGCGCCGCCTGGGCCGAGGCCTGGGCGACGGCATCGGTCGCCTCCGCCTGGGCGGCGGAGACGCGGACCCGGGTCTCATCGAGCTGGCCGGCCATCTTCTCCTGGAAGCCGGACAGGCTCTCGCGAAAGCCGCCCACCTGGGCTTCGAGGCTGCCGAGCACCCGCCCCATGACCTCCTCCAGCCGCGCCGAAGCCCCGCCCGCCGCGGCGCCGAGACCCTCGTCCACCTTGCGATTGGCTTGCTCGAAGGTCTCCCGCATGGCGGTGACCGCATCCATGAGGACCGCGCGGCTCTGGTCCGTGCCTTCACCCAGGCGTGCGCCGGCGTCGGTGACGAGGCGGTTGAGGTTTTCCGCGGCATCCGACATGCGCCGGCCGAAATCCTCGCCGGACCCGGTCAGCCCCTGCTGCACGCCCACCATGGCACCCTGCATGCCCCGGAGCGTCTCGGCGAGCCCGCGCAACTCGGCCCCGGCCCCGTTCTGCACCGAATCGGTGAAGCGCGTCAGCATCTCGGACATGCCGCTCTGGCTGCTGTCGGCGAGCCTATGGACCGCCTGGTCGATGCTGGTGGTCACCGGCGACATGACCTTGTCGAGCGCCGTCTCGAACATGCGGGACATGCCCGGCGTCAGCTCCTGCCCCATGCGCGCGAAGAAGTCGGCGCTGTTGATCGACTTGAGCTGATCGGTCTGTTCGGCGGCAAAATCCCGGCTCTCGGCCGCGATCTGCTGTGCCGACAGATAGCGCACCCGGTCCTCCACCGTCTCGCAGAAGCCGATGAAGAAGCCTTCCATCAGGATGGTATAGATGCGGAACAGCAGCGAGAGCGCGATGGAGGCACCAAGGCCGGCGATGGAGGTGGCAAACTTGAAGGTCGCCACCTGAAGCAGTTCGCGCGTCGCGCCCTGCATTCCGGCGGCATCCGAGCTGTTGACGGCCATGGCCGCCTTGTTGAGCGCCAGCACGAGGCCGGCGAAGGTGAGCAGAAGACCGATGCCGACGAAATAGCCCGGCAGCGCGCCCATCATCTTCAGGCCGAAATACTTCTCCCGCGCCATGCCCAGATTGAAAAAGGCGTGGGCACGGGCGGTGCTGCGGATGATGCGTTCATCCGGCCGATGAACGAGCACGGTGTCGAACTGCTTCCACGCATGGCTGATCAGTCGATCGCGCTCCATGAGCGCGCGCGTGGCGTCATAGGTTCTGGCGAAGCCTTCCATGTCCCCCGTGCCCGCGATACGCAATCGCAGGCGCCGCAGCCTCCACCCGATCGGACCCACATGCAGGATGAGGAAAGCGGAGGCGAAGCCGACCGCCGTGGCGAACAGGGCGAAGGCCAGGGCGAAAGCATAGGGCTGGGTGCCGACGGTGGAAAAATCACCGCTGAAGGCGCGCGCCGTCCCGCCCCAGAGCGCGCTCATGTCGACGACAGGAAGGAGCCAGTACAAGACGCCGAAGATGCCGAATATGATTGTCCAAAAAAGAACGCAGCGCCCCAAACCCTTCAAGACCGTCATTCCATCCCCGCTCCCGCCGGTCGCGCTTCCGCGCGCGACGCGGTCCCACCGCGACACTGCCCGGCACAATGGCGTGCGGGACGGCCGGGGAGCAAGTCCCGGATTATGCCTTGGGAAGACCCACCCGGGCGGGTTCAGGACACCTGGCAGGCTGATGCGATTCAGGCGTCCGCCACGCGGTGGGCAGCGCGGTCATGGGCAAAATCAAGCCGGCTGAAGTTGCCGTCCCCGCGCCATGACAGGTCGAACCCCGGGATGTTCCGGCAACAACTGGCCGCCGGGCGATCTTGACGATCGTCCGACGGCCGCTGGGTCGAGATGCTTTCGTGCGCCCGCTTACTCGGCAGCGCCCACGCCGCTGGCCAAGCCCGCCGGCGCGCGCGACCGGTCCAGAACCGAGACGAGCCAGGCCGTGAAGAAGGCGAGCGGCATGGAGACGATGGTCGGCGGATCGATGGGGAAGATGGGCGCGGCATTGCCGAGCACCTTCACCCACACCGGCGGGCCGAGGATGGTGAGCGTCACCGCCGCGATGAGGCCGACCATGCCGCCGGTGATGGCGCCCCGCGTCGTCAGCCCGCCCCAGTAGAGGGTCAGCAGCAGCAGCGGCAGGGTCGAGCTGCAGGCGATGGCATAGGCGAGGCTGATCATGTAGGCGACGTTCTGCGTCTGGAACACGATGCCGAGCAGCACCGACAGTACGCCCAGCCCGATCGTCGCGAGGCGGGAGACCCGGATCTCGCTGGCTTCACTCGCCCGGCCGCGGCGGAAGGTCCGGGCATAGAGATCGTGCGAGACGGACGAGGCGCCGGCGAGGGTCAGGCCCGAGACCACCGCGAGGATGGTGGCGAACGACACCGCCGAGACGAAGCCCATCAGCGGGCTGCCGCCCAGGGCGTGGGCGAGGTGGATGGTCGCCATGTTGCCGCCGCCGCGCAGGGCGCCCTTCGCATCCACATAGGTCGGGTCGCCGCCGATGATGGCGAGGGCGCCGAAGCCGAGGATGAAGATGAGGGCGAAGAAGCCGCTCACGCCGAGCGTCCCCCAGAACACGGACACCCGCGCCGCCCTTGTGTCGGGAACGGTGAAGAAGCGCATGAGAACGTGCGGCAGGCCGGCCGTGCCGAGCATCAGGGTGAGGCCGAGGGAGATGGTCTGCAGTGGGCTTCCGGAGAACACCTGCGGCAGCATGATCGCCTCGTGGCGGGGATGCACGGCGATGGCGCGCGAGATGATGGCGTCATAGCTGAAGCCGAAATGGACCAGCACCGCCAAGGCCATCACGATGCCCGCGCCGATCAGCATGACGGCCTTGATGATCTGCACCCAGGTCGTGGCCATCATCCCGCCGAACACGACGTAGCAGATCATCAGGGCGCCCACGATGATCTGGGCATAGACATAGTCGAGCCCGAACAGGAGCCGGATCAGCTGCCCCGCCCCCACCATCTGCGCGATGAGGTAGAAGACCACGATCACCAGCGTCGCGAAGGCGGTGAACATGCGGATGGGCCGCTCGTCCAGCCGTGTGGCGAGCACGTCGGCGATGGTGAAGCGCCCGAGCTTCCTCAGCCGCTCCGCCACCAGGAACACCACCAGCGGCAGCCCCGTGGAATAGCCCACGGCGAAGATCAGGCCGTCGAAGCCCGAAGCGTAGACCAGGCCCGCGAGGCCGAGCAGCGCGCCGGCCGAGATGAAATCGCCGGCCAGCGCGATGCCATTCTGGAACCCGGAGATGTGACCGCCGGCCGTGTAGAAGTCGGAGGCTGACCGGGTGCGTTTCGCGGCCCACGCCGTAATCCCCAGCGTGACCAGCACGATAGCGATAAACATGCCGATGGCAGTGGGATTGGCGCCGCCGCCCGCCGGCTCGGCCGCCATGGCGGAGGTTCCGGCCATCAGCGCCGGGATGACGACCGAGAGGGTCTTGGCAAATTTGCCCGCGGTCATGGCATCATTCTCCCCGGCCGGAAGCGGTGCGGTTGGCGATCAGGACGTAGAGGCCCGCGAGCGCGATGGTGGAGAACACCACACACAGGCCGAATACGAGCGCGACGGTCACGGACAGCCCAGGCGCCAGCGCCCGCGTCATCGTTGCCGGGTGGATGATGAAGGTGGCGACGAAAGAGCCGTAGATGAGCGCCTGGAGCGCCGCCAAGGCCCAGCCGAGCCGGGCCGCGGGCAGCGCCGCATTCTGCGCGGGCGCGTCGAGGGAGGATGTGTCGATGGAGGACATGAGCTTCAATCCATGATTAAGATCGGAAGAAGGGATTTTGGGGCGGCGCTTATTCAGCAGCCGCGGCGTCGGGCTCCGCGGCCCGTCCGGTGATGTGGCCAAAGCCGTCATTGACGCGGCTGCGCTGGTATTTGTTGAGCCAGGTGCTGAACTGGACCGGCAGCAGGTCGTAGGGGCGTTCCTGGCCCAGAACCATGGCCGCGTAGACCGGCCAGTGGGGATTGGCGAGCATGGGACGGCCCAGCATCACCACGTCCACCCGCGCCTCGCGGACGATGGCGTCGGCGAAGTGCGGGTCGGCCAGGTTCCAGTTCGCGGCAGTGAGGATGTCCGCCTCCCTGCGGATGCGCTCGGCGGCCGGCACCATGAAGCCCTCGGCCTCCCACGGCGTCTGGGCCTGGCCCGAATTGCCGCCGAACGACACGTCCACGAGATCGAGGCCCTTCGGCTTCAGCAGGCGGGCCAGCGCCACCGAATCCTCGATGGTCTGGCTGCCCGGCGCAAATTCGGTGACGCCGAAGCGCATGGAGAGCGGCAGCCGCTCCGGCCATTCGGCGCGCACCGCCTCGACCACCTCCACGAGGAAACGACTGCGCCCGGTAAAGTCACCGCCGTATTCATCGGTGCGATGATTGGAGAGCGGCGAGAAGAAGCTCGAGAGCAGGAAGCCGTGCGCGGCGTGGATTTCCAGCCATTCGAAGCCGGCCTCGCGCGCCCGCCGCGCCGCCGCGGCATAGGCGCCGGCCATGGCAGCGATGTCGTCCCGCGTCATTTCCCGCGGCGTGCGATGCATGACGCCGCCAAACGGAAGCGCGGAGGGGCCGATCATCTCCCACGCATCGGGATGATCGGCGGGAAGATGGCCGCCGCCCAGCCACGGCGGCTCCACGCAACCGCGCCGGCCCGAATGGCCGAGCTGGATGCCGGGGACGCAGCCGACCGACCGCACGAACCGCGCGATGCGCGCCAGCGCCTCACCCTGCTCATCGTTCCACAGGCCGGCGCAGGTGGTCGACATGCGGCCTTCCGGCGCCACCGCCACCTGCTCCACCATGACCATGCCGGCGCCGCCCGCCGCCTTGGACCCGAGATGGGCCAGGTGCCAGTCGGTGACGAGACCGTCCGGCGATGAAAACTGCGTCATCGGCGACACCGCTATGCGGTTCCGCAAGGTCACGTCCCGTACTTGCAATTCGCTGAAAAGAGAAGCCATGTCCAACCTCGTCCCACTGGATCGATCTGCGTCACATTCCGAATAATCGTCGTACCAAGACTTTCGTCCCGCCTCGAATGCCCACGACGCAGGCAGGAATCCCACGAAATCGGCACGCCTTGCCGGGATTTAAGCCAGCGCTCGGCTTGACCCTCATCCATATTGGACATGAGATGGTGGGGCCTCTTTCACAAACTGGCCGCTGAAGAACAGATTTCGGTCAATCGACGACCAAAGGCTGTATCTGCCGCAGCCGGACGCAGGCGCAGGCCACCGGGAGCCCGAAATGCGCATGCACGACATCGGTTCATGGCCACGCAACGCGACGCTGGCGAGCAGCGACGGTCGCGGGTGGGCCAACATCCAGGCGGCCCTGCTCGCGGTGGATGCGTGGAGCGGCGAGCTCGCCCCGATCGGGAATCCGTGCCTGGGCTATTGCGTCAATCAGCCGGCGCGGATCCGCCGCCGGGTCAGCGGCGGCGGCGCCATCGAGACCGCCACGCTGCGGCCCCGGCAGTTCCATCTCATTCCCGCGCTGGAGGCGAGCGAGTGGCATCGTCACGGTCGCTCGGAGATGCTGACCTTGTACCTGCGGCAGGAGATGCTCGACGCGGCCGCGGCCCGGGCGTGCAGCGCGCATGTGGGGCGGGTGGAGCTGGATGTGCCGCTCGGCGTGCACGATCCGCTGCTGGAACAGCTGGCCCTCGCCGTGCTGGATATCCTACGGCATCCGGAAGACGCCGGATCGCGCTTCTATGCGGATGAACTTGCCCACGCCGCCTATGCCCACGTGGTTCGCGGCTATACGGCGGTGGGGCGCTCCTCGACGTTCGACGGCGAGCGGGACGGCGCCCCGGAGCGGGCGCTACGCCGCGTATGCGAGCTGATCGTCGACCGGATCGCCGAGGAACTGCCCCTCGACGCCCTCGCGCGGGAGGCGGGAGTGTCGCCGCGCTCGCTCTCGCGGGCCTTCAATCGACGCTTCGGCATGAGCGTCCACCAATACATCGTCTCGCGCCGGGTGTTGAAGGCCAAGGATCTGCTGGCCTCGACCGACCTGCCCATCGTTGAGGTGGCGCTGGAAGCGGGATTCTCCAGCCAGAGCCATCTGTCCGCGGTATTCCGCAAGCAGACCGGTGTGACCCCGAGCCTGTTCCGCTCGGCGCGGACCTGAGGCGCGGGGTCACGGCCGCTGAAATGGCCTGGTCCCGATCGTGGACCAGGATGAAAAGTCACGCCCTCCGAAAGGAAGGGCGCGATGGCTCGGATTACCTTCCGGCTGGCGGACTGAGGTTCGCACAGGTCGCGCGAGAACCTGTTCGGACATGCCCGCAAGCCGATCGACCACGTGCTAAAGCGCGGAGTGGTCCCGCACCGCCTCGGCCAGCGCCGGCTTGAGATCAGCGAAGCGTCGGTCAAGAGCGGTGGGGTCGGAGCGATTGAGGGCGATCATCTGCGCCCGCGCCTCGCCGCCCCGCACCACCTCGAATCCATCCCCTTCGATGGCAGCGACCACCGCGTCCGCAACCGCATCCGCCGGTTCCTTGGTGAAGCCCACCTCGGCGCCGGCCCGGCTGGTGCGCATCATCGGGGTGTCCGTCGCACCGGGATAGATGGTCAGCACACGCACGCCCTCCCCCACCAATTCCCGCCGAAGCGCCTCGTCAAAGCGTGCGAGGCCCGCCTTTGTGGCGGCATAAGTGGCGTAGAACGGCATGCCGATGAGCGCGATAGCCGAGGTAACGTCGGCGATCAGCCCCTCGCCGCTTGCCCGGAGCGCCGGCAGGGCCGCGCGGGTAAGGAGGATGGGGGCGACAAGATCCACCTCCACCATGGCGCGGATTTCAGCCTCGCTCGTGTCCTCCAGGCGGCCGGCGCGCACGCCGCCCGCATTGTTGACAAGGATGTCGAGCCCACCTAGGTGAACCAATGCGCCATCGAGGGTGGCCTTCCGCCCGGCCGTCTCGGTCACGTCCGCGCAGATGCCGTGGACATCGCCGCCGTTGGCTTTAAGGCTCGCGACCGCCGCGGCAAGCACATCCTGCCTTCGGCCGGTGATCACCACCCGCGCGCCCTTCTTGAGAAGTGCGACGGTGATGGCGCGGCCGATTCCGCTCGAGCCCCCGGTGACGAGGACCCGCTTTCCTTCGATCTTCATGGCTTCCTCCTTCAGGAGACCGGACGCGACTGCCACCTCACTCCGCGGCTGCGGGCGGATAGTTGGAGGGGAACAGGGCGCGGCGGCTTTCCTCGTCGCCGGACGCCTTGAAGCTGTGGTCCTTGCCCACCGCGCGAGCCCGCGCCACCGCCTCGCGCGCATCGATCTGCGCGAACCAGCGCTTCAGGTTGGGGAAACCGGCGAGCGGATCGCTCTCCACCTTCAGCACCCGCGCGGCGCGATCGAGCCAGCCCCAGGCCGACATGTCGGCGATGGTGTAGGTCTCGCCCACGATGAAGCGGCGGGTGGCAAGATGGTCGTCGAGCACCTTGTAGTGCCGCTCAACCTCGCGCCGGTAGCGGTTCACGGCATAGTCGAGGCCCTGCGGCGCCGCATGCTGGAAATGCACCGCCTGCCCCGAGAACGGGCCGAGCCCCGAGGCGATGAAGAGCAGCCAGGACAACAGATCCGGCCGGTCCTGCGGCGCGCCCAGGAACTGCCCCGTCTTCTCCGCGAGATAGAGCAGGATGGCGGTGGAATCGAACACCCGCGCCTCGCGGCCGCCGGGACCCTCGGTATCGACGATGGCCGGCACCTTGCCGTTGGGATTGATGGCGCGGAACGCCGGCAGATGCTGCTCGCCCTTCGCCGTGTCGACGGGCACCACCTCGTAGGGGAGGCCTGCCTCCTCCAGGAACAGGGCGACCTTGGCGGGATTGGGCGTGGGATGGAAGTAGAAGCGGATCAAGGGATCACCTTTGCCGGGCGGGCCGACCCCTGGGGGCCGACGCGCATTTGCATTTTAGATCGACTGATATAGAATGCACGGCAACGCGGGGACCGCAAGCTTCCTTCTGCGATTTTTGCGCGGTGTGAATGTTCTCGCGCGGCGCCCTGCGCATCAACGAGGCAGACGATGATCGATCTTTATTATTGGCCGACACCGAACGGCCACAAGATCACGCTTTTCCTGGAAGAGGCAGGGCTCGACTATCGGATCGTTCCGGTGGACATCAGCGCGGGCGACCAGTTCAAGCCGGACTTTCTTGCGATTGCGCCGAACAACCGTATGCCGGCCATCGTCGATCACACCCCGACTGACAAGGGCGCGCCGATCTCGGTGTTCGAATCCGGTGCCATCCTGCTTTATCTCGCCGAGAAGACGGGGCGTTTCATCCCGTCCGACCTGCGCGGCCGCACCAGCGTGACGGAATGGCTGTTCTGGCAGATGGGCGGGCTTGGCCCCATGGCCGGGCAGAACCACCATTTCAGCCAGTATGCACCGGAGAAGATCCCCTACTCCATCGAGCGCTACGTGAAGGAAACCAACCGCCTCTATGGCGTGCTCGACCGTCGGCTGGCAGCGAATGCCGAGACCGGGAGCGCGTTTGTCGGTGGCGCGGACTATTCCATCGCCGACATGGCCATCTATCCCTGGATCGTGCCCCACCAGCGCCAGAGCCAGGATCTTGCCGATTTCCCCCATCTCAAGCGCTGGTTCGAGGCGGTGGCGGCGCGACCGGCGACCATCGCCGCCTATGCCCGGGCCGAGCCTTATTCCAGCCGGCCGGCGGTGACCGAGGAAGGCAAGAAAATCCTCTTTGGCCAGACCGCTCGCCGCGCCGGGTGACGACGCCGGGTGACGACAAGGCGGGCGGGCGTTAGGCTCGCCCACCAGTTCCAACCGCAACGAAAGTCCCCTTCACACATGGCACGGCCACGGGCGTTCGACGAAAACGAGGTTCTGGACGCGGCGATCCGCTGCTTCTGGACGCGCGGCTATGAGGCAACCTCGGTGCGCGACCTCGCGTCCAGCATGGGGCTCACCGGCGCTAGCCTGTACAACGCCTTCGGCGACAAGCACGCGCTCTATGAACGCGCGCTGGAGCGCTACGTGGACGAGAGCGTGGCCGACCGCATCCGGCGCCTCGAGGATCCCGCCATCGCCCCGCGTGCGGCCATCGGCGCCTTCTTAGATGAGATCGTGGAACGCTCGCTGAACGATCCGGACATGAAGGGCTGCATGGTGGTCAATGCCGCCGTGGAGCTTGGGCCCCATGATCCCGAGCTGCGGGCCGCCGCAGGCCGCACCCTCGGCGAGATCGAGGCCTTCTTTCGCCGCCGCGTGGCGGCAGGCCAGAAGGACGGCGCCATCAACCCCGACCAGACGGCGGAAGATCTCGCGCGCATGCTGCTCGGCGTGCTGCTGGGCATCCGGGTCCTGTCCCGCATCCGCCCAGAGCGGATGCTGCTGGAAGGTGTGCTGCGTCCGGCTCTTGCAGCACTGGAACCGCGCTGAGCTTACCGGGCGTGGGCAGCAGGGCAGGACATCCAGGACCGATCGGGAGGGAGACACGCCCATGATCAAGGCTTTCGTATTCGACGCCTACGGCACGCTCTTCGACGTGCAGTCCGTCGCCGACGTGACGGAACAGGCGTTTCCCGGTCATGGCGAGATCATCACCCAGATCTGGCGCATGAAGCAGCTGGAATACAGCTGGCTGCGCTCGCTCATGGGCGACTACCGCGACTTCTGGACGGTGACGCGGGAGGCGCTGACCTACACGCTCGGCGTGCTCGGCCTCTCCCCCACCGCGACCCTCTTCGACGATATCGCCGAGGCCTATAACCGCCTTGCGCCCTATCCGGACGCAGTGGCGGCCCTTGGCGGCCTGTCCGGCGTGCACCGCGCCATCCTGTCTAACGGCAGCCCGCAGATGCTTGATCCGCTGGTGGGCGGCTCTGCCCTGCGCGACCTGATCGAGACCACCATCAGCGTGGACGAAAAACGCGCATTCAAGCCGGATCCGCGTGCCTACGAACTGGTGGAGGAGCGACTTGGTGTGAAGCCGCACGAGGTGATCTTCGTCTCCTCGAACGGTTTCGACATCGCCGGAGCCAAGCGCTTCGGCTTCCGCGTCGCCCGCATCGCGCGCCTGCCCCAGGCTGCTTTGGCCCAGGAGGTCGCCGAAGAGATGACCGGCGCGCTGCGGCCGGTGACCTTTTACAAGGCGCTGCGGACGCAGGAGGAAGCTCTGGGCTATGCGCCCGATTTCACGGTCTCCTCGCTCGCCGACCTGTCGCGCCTCGCCGTCGCCGCCTGAGTCCTATTTCGGCAGCGCCTCCAGGAAATCCTCCTGGAACTCCTTCAGTTCCACGGTATTGAGATCGGAAATGGCCCAGTAGGTCAGGCCGGCCTCGGTCCAGTTGAGAAGCGTGTAGCCCTCACGGGCGCGCGCCATGAACGCCCTGTCCACGTGCGCGTCAGACCCTGCGGGCCAGACGAAGACATTGATGACATGCCCGTTGCGGCGATAGACGAGGGCCGCCACCACCCGCCCGCCGATATAGTCGAGCCGCCCGCCCGCCAGCGGAAAGCCGCGCGCCGCGAGATCCACCACCGGGGGCGAGAAGTCGATCTTGCCGCCGAACCAGGGCTTCACCGTGTGCTGGTTCGAGCTCGCCACGTCGGTCAGATGCTCCGCCAGCAGGGAGCGGACATGGCCGGCGACCAGTTCCTCCTCCAGCGAGGACCCACCCCTCGGCGGCAGCACCACCAGGAGGAGCGCCGCTGCGACCACCGCAAGCGAGGGAATGATGCTCCACTGCCGGAGCGCAGGCAGCATGGCGCGCAGCCGGCCGACCAAAGCGGCGATCCCGGAAGGGCGAGCCAAAGGCTGGGCCACCGCCGCGCTCCGCTCCCGTGCCAGGGCGGCAACGACGCTGTCGCGCAGGGCCGGCGGCGCGCGCCAGCGCACGTCGTCCTGGCTCACGACCCGCCGCACGAGCGTCATGCGTTGGAGGGCGCCCGCACAGGCGGGACAACCGGCGAGGTGGCGTTCCACGTCCATCACATGGGCGGCATCCAGCTCGCCATCGAGGTAGCCGTTCAGCAGCCCCTCCCATGCGGCGCAGGGCCCGGCTTCTGGAACAGGCGTGCTCATGGGACCGCCTCCCCGTCAGGTGCGGCGCGCGACCAGAGGTCGGCGAACAGACGGCGCGCGCGGGACAGGCGCGACATCACCGTCCCCACCGGCACCCCCGCCACCTCCGCGATCTCGCGGTAGGACAATTCGTCCAGCTCGCGCAGCACCAGCACCTCACGCAGCGGCTCGGGAAGGTGTTCCAGCAGCGCGCGCACGGCTTCCGCCTCGGTGCGGCGCAGCAGAAGGCTCTCGGGCGTGTCCCCGTCAACAAGAAGACTGGCCGCATCCTCCGGCGCCTCTCCGTCGCCATGCGGCAGGGGGGCGGACTGCGGCGCCCGCCGATGCTGCATCCGCCATGTCGCATGGCAATTGCGCACGATGGCGAGCAGCCACGCCCGCGGGCTCAGGCCGCGGAAGTCGGCGAAGCTGCGATAGGCGCGCAGAAACGCGTCCTGCACGATGTCCTGCGCCGCATCCGGATCCCGGCTCAGATAGCGCGCGAGGTTATAGGCTGCGTCGAGGTGCGGCAGGATCAGCGCGTCGAACCGCGCCGCCGCGGCCCCATCGTGCCCGCGATCGGCGGCAGGCGCAGCGTGCCCATGGCGGGCCGAGAGTTCCGCCATGGGATGCGCCTGACCGGAGCGGATGCGGGCGACGCGAAACACCAGGGCGGCGAGGCTAAAGGCGAAAGCCCGCCATCCGCCGGCCCGGACGAAAAATACGCCCGCCCCTCCCGCCTCCCCGGCCGGACACCACGGCGCGTATCCCGGACCTGTTGCCAGCATCGACCTGCCCCGCTTGCTCAAGCTCTCTCGCAGCGGAACCCCGTGTTCCGCTGCGAGTCTTATTCGTTGAAATCAGCCCGCAGGTTTCACCACCACCTTGCCGGTCATGTGGGGATGCAAAGAACAGAAATACGTGAAGTCGCCGGCCGTGTTGAAGGTGAAGGAGTACTTTCCTTCCGTATCGAGAACCTTGGACCGGAAGGCCTGCTTCTTGTCGACCACCGTGTGCGGAATGTCGTCGTTGTTCACCCAGGTGACGGTGGTACCGGGCGCAACCGTCACCTCGGCGGGGGTGAAGGTGAAATTGTCGATTGAGACCGTCACCTCCTCGCCGGCGGCGGCGGCGGGCCGGGCCGCAAGGCCGAGGGCAAGCGCGAGGAGGGCTGCGGCGAAGAGGGCCGCGGCGGGACTGGACCGCAAGGCGGGGACGCGCATGAAGGACTGACTCACGGAAATCTCCTTTCAGGACAGCGGGAAGGGGCGCAGGTGCGCTCAGCCTTCCAGGGGCTGGTCGATGATGGCGAGGGGCTGCGAGCCCCGGATGAAGTTCACCGTGGCGATGCCGAGGTTCTTGCGCAGCTCGCCAGCCGGCAGCTTCAGCGGGCCGGGGGACGGCGCGCTGCCCGGCGCCGGCTGGGGGAAGGCCGTGGAGCGGGCCGTGTGGAAGGTCACGTTGCCCTCCACCTTCTGCATCACCTGGTGGATGTGGCCGTTCAGCACCGTCACCGAACCGAAGCGCTTGAGATAGGCCAGCGCCTGCAGCCCGTCCGACGTGCCCCATCCCCATTCGGGATAGACGGTCCAGAGCGGGATGTGGGCGAACACCACGATGGGCGTGGAGGACGGCAGCCCCGCCACGTCGCTCTCCAGCCATTCGAGCTGCTCGGTGCCGAGATTGCCGAGGCCGCCGCCCTTCAACTCCACCACGTTCACCAAGGCGATGAAATGCACCCCATCGTGGTCGTAGCTGTACCAGCCGGCGCCCTTGGAGCCCTTGCCGTAGCGCTCCAGATAGGCCTTGCCCTGTCCGTCATCGAGCAGGTCATGCTCGCCCGGCACGTAGAACACCGGGATGCCGGCTTCCTTGATGATCTGGTCGGCGTCGTCGAATTCCTTCTCCCGCGACAGGTGGCTGATGTCGCCGGTGTGGATCATGAAGGCCGGCTTTTCCTTCAGCGTCCTGATGCGTGCCACCGCCTCGCGTAGCGTCGAGAGGGCATCCGGATTGGCCGGCTTGTCGAAGCCCACATGGCTGTCGCTGATCTGGAGGAAAGTGAAGGCCTTGGCCGGTTCCGCCGCGAGGGCGGAGCCAAGCCCGAGGCCGCTCGGAAGGCCGCCGGACAAGGTCCACAGGATGCCGGTGCCCGCCCAGGTCATGCATTCCAGGAAGCCGCGGCGGTGGATGCCGTCCGCGTCGGGGGCGGGCGTGGTGGTGTCGGATTTGCTCATGGGTCTCTCCGGATGGGCCGGATACGTCCGGCGCGGGAGAGCGGCGCCCCCGGGGGAGCGGCCGCTTCAGCTGGCGTGGGCGGACCCACACCAGCCAAGACCGCGGAGCATTCGGTTTTATTCGCGCATCCGACGATTTTTCGCCGGAAAATTTCAGGCGGCGAGAGACGGCAGGTTTTCGATGGCTTTCAGTGCGGCATCGAGCGCAGCCGCAGCCGCGCCTTCCTCGCCACTGGTGCCTTCCACGCCCACCACCTCGATGTCGCGAAAGCCAATGAAACCGAGCACGTGGGTAAGATAGGGCTTGGCATAGTCGAAGGGGGCCAGCGTCCCGCCCGGCTCGTAGCTCCCCGCGCCATAGGCGAGCGCCACATAGGCCGCCTTGCCGGTTACGAGGCCCCGGAAGGTGGTGCCGTCATAGGCGACGGTGCGGTGGATGCGCACCACATGGTCGATCCACGCCTTCAACGTGGAGGGCAGGCCGAAATTATACATTGGCGCGGTGATGAGCAGGGCATCCGCCGCCTCCACCTCGCCGATGAGCCGGTCGGATAGCACGGTCGCGGCCCGCATCGCATCGGTGACCTGGTCCGCCGGAGTGAAGAAGCCGGCGATGGTGGTGGCCTCGATGTGCGGAACGGGATCGGCCGCGAGGTCCCGCCGGACCACCGCGCCGTCGGGGCTGCCGGCGCGCCAGCGTGCCTCCAGCGCATCGCCGAGCCGCCGCGACCGCGAGCCCTCGATACGTGCGCTGGAATCGATGCGAAGCAATGTCTTCATGCCAAGATACCTCCAAAAGCGGAGGCAAGATGGCGCGCGCCCACGGCGGGGAAAAATGGGGACTGCGACAGTACATTCGTGCATAAGCTGCACGAATGGACACGGCCCAGCTGCGCATTTTTGTCCATGTGGCGAGACGGGGTAGCTTCGCCGCTGCCGCCCGCGACCTCGACATGGACGCTTCCGCCGTCTCCCGTGCCGTGGCGGCGCTGGAGGCGGAGCTTGACGCCCGGCTGATGCACCGGACCACGCGCGCCATGTCGCTCACCGAGGCGGGGCAGGCGTACCTTGCCCGCGTGGAGCCCATCCTCGACGAGCTCGACCGCGCCCGCGACGAGGTGGCGTCCGCACGCGCGGAGCCGGTTGGCACACTCCGGCTGACAGCCTCCGTCGCCTTCGGGGAGGCCTGCCTGATGCCGCTGCTGGCGGAGATGCGCACGCGCTTTCCCCGCCTCAAGCTCGATCTGATCCTCACCGACACCAACCTCGACCTTGCCACCGAGCGGATCGACATGGCGCTCCGGCTGGCGCCGGACGTGCGGGCGGACGTGATTGGCATAAGGCTGTTCGCCACCCGGTACCGGGTGGTGGCGAGCCCGGATTATTGCGCGCGGGAGGGCGCCCCGCGCACCCCGCAGGAGGTCGGGAAGCATTGCGCCATCGTGTTCGGCCTGCCGGACTTCCGCCTGCGCTGGATGTTTCGCCGCGACGGCCAGGTGGAGGAGGTCGCGGTGCGCGGCGATATCGCCATTTCGAGCGGCCTCGCCATCCGCCGCGCGGCCCGCGACGGGCTCGGGCTCGCGCTGCTACCGGACTGGCTGGTGGGGCCGGACCTTGCCACCGGCACGCTCATCGACCTCTTTCCCGACTACGACATCACCGCCACCTCGTTCGATACCGCCGCCTGGCTCATCTATGCCAGCCGGCGCTATACGCCGAAGAAGGTGCGGCTCATGACGAAGTTCCTGCGCGAGCGCCTCGGCAGGCCCGGCTGAGCGCAGACCGTTCAGGCCCGGCCCGAGGAGACCGGCAGGGCGGCGAGCCGTGCCCTCAGGCGGGGCACCACGAAATCCACGAAGGCGCGCAGTTTCGCCGCCTGCAGGCGCACGCCCGGATAGACCACGTGCACGGGCAGCGGCTCTCCCTCGAAAGCCTCCAGCAGGATGCGCAGGCGTCCGTCGGCCACAGCCTCCTCCACCTGATAGGACAGCACGCGGGTGATGCCACGCCCCCGCGCCGCGGCCGCGATGGCCGCATCGGCGGTGTTGACGGTGAAGCAGGCCGCCACGCTCACCTGCTTGCGCGCCCCGCCCGAGGGACCGGCAGAAAACGTCCAGACCGCATTCTCGGTGACCTGCGAGAATGAGATGATCCGGTGCGTCGACAGGTCCGCCGGGACGGTGGGGGTGCCGCGGGTGGCAAGATAATCCGGGCTCGCGCACACCACGCGCCGGACCTCCCCGACCCGCGTGGCGACCAGGCTCGAATCCGGCAGATGACCAATGCGCACTGCCGCGTCATGGCCTTCGTCGATCAGGTGGACCACCCGGTCCACCAGCAGCAGCCGCGCCTCCAGGGCCGGATAAGCCTCGATGAGATCCTCGATCGCGGGCGCCACGTGCAGGCGGCCGAACATGACCGGCGCGGTGACAGAAAGAAGCCCCCGGGGATCGGTGCGCTCACCGGCGGCGAGCAGGTCCGCCTCGGCGAGATCGGCAAGGATGGCCCGGCAGGAGGCAAGGTAAAGCTCGCCCGTCTGGGTCAGGTGCAGGGCGCGCGTGGTGCGGTGGAGGAGGCGCGTGCCGAGATGCTCCTCCAATTGAGCCACCGCGCGCGTGATCGCCGCCGGCGAGCGGCCGAGCCGTCGCGCGGCACGGGCAAGGCTGCCTTCGTCGAGGGCCGTGACGAAGGCGGTCATGGCGTCGATCCGGTCCATGCCTTGATTTCACTTTTCGAAATAATGGGTTTCAAACTCTACCCATTCTGATCAACGGCTGGAAGACCTAGCTTTCCACCACGGCGCCCCACGAAGAGCCGGACCCGACGCAGCCGCAGCGGCTTCGTCACCGCCTCAGCCCCCCGCCCGGGGACGCCGAAGGAAGGATCAATCCCATGAGCCGCATTCCCGCCCTCGATCCCGCCACCGCTACCGGCAAGGCCAAGGATCTTCTCGCCGCCGTCGCCGCCAAGTTCGGAGCGACCCCCAACCTGTTCAAGGTTGCGGCCCGCTCGCCGGCGTCCCTCGAAGCCCTCATCGGCCTGTCCGGCGCCCTCGGCGGCGGCGCGCTGCCGGCCAAGATCCGCGAGAGCCTCGCTATTGCCGTGGCCGAGGTGAATGGCTGCGACTATTGCCTCTCCGCCCATTCGCTCATCGGCAAGGGCGCCGGCCTCAGCGACGCCGACATCAGCCAGGCCCGTTCCGGCCGCGCCACCGACGGCAAGGCCGAAGCCGCCCTCGCCTTCGCCCGCGCGGTGGTCGCGAGCCGCGGCAAGGTGAGCGATGGAGACCTCTCCCAGGCCCGCCAGGCCGGGCTCGGCGACGGCGATATCGTGGAGATCGTGGCGCATGTCGCCATGAACATCTTCACCAACTACCTCAACAACGTCGCGGAAACCGAGATCGACTTCCCGGTGGTGCGCTCCGGCGCTCCGCGCGCGGCCTGACATTCCATCGACCGGGACCGTCATGCGGTCCCGGCCTCCCTCTGGAGGACTTGCCATGTCTGATCCGTCAGATCCGCTCAATTCGGCGCCTGCCAGCGACATCGCCTTCACGCCCGCGGTCAAGGCAGCGCAGGCCAAGCGCGGTTCACGCGCCATGTATGCCCGCGTCGAGGCGCGGGGCGGCTTCCGCACCCGGATCACGCCGGATCTCGTCGCCTTTCTCGGCGAGCTGGACACGGCCTATCTCGCCACCGCCAACGCGTCGGGCCAGCCCTATGTCCAGCACCGTGGCGGCCCGAAGGGCTTCATCCGCGTCGTCGACGAAGAGACGCTGGGTTTCGCCGACTACAGCGGCAACCGCCAGTATGTGACGCTGGGAAACGTGAGCGAGAACCCGAAGGCCTTCCTGTTCCTGATGGATTACGCCCATCGCCGCCGCATCAAGATCTGGGGTGAGCTGCGCGCGGTGGAGAACGACCCGGACCTTGTCGCCCGCCTGATGCCGGAAGACTACGGCGCCCTGCCGGAGCGCGCGCTGCTGTTTCGGGTGCGCGCCTGGGACATCAACTGCCCGCAGCATATCCCCCAGAAGATCGACGCGCCCCTCGTCGTCGCAGCGCTGAAGGAGCGCGACGACCGCATCGCCGCTCTGGAGGCGGAGGTGGCAGAGCTGCGCGCGCAACTCGACGCGCGCGGATAGCGCTGGGACGGGCGGCGGCCATGGCTCCTGAAGACTGCTCGTTCACTCCTTCGTGAGGCGTGTAACGCACGGCCCCCGGCGAGCGAACTCCTCACCAACAACACACCAGAGCGGGGGCTTGCGATGACTGAAGGACCGGCCGGTATTTCCCATCCCGACGTGTCCACGTCCGGCGTAATCACGTCCGAGCGACCCACGTCCGGCGTGTCGACGTCCGGCATTGGCTCCTGCGCCATCGCCGTCATGGCAAAGGCCTCGGCGGCGGGGCGGACCAAGACGCGCCTTTGCCCACCGCTTTCGCCCCACGAGGCCGCCGCCTTCAACACCGCCTTCGTGCAGGACATCGTCGGCAACATTTTCGCCGCCGGCGCGCTGTCGCGGATCACGCCCTATGTGGCCTATGGACCGGCGGGCGCGGGGCACTTCTTCGATGCCCTGCTGCCGCCCGGCGTGGGCCGCATCGAGGCCGCGCTGCCCGGCTTCGGCGCCTGCCTGCGGGCCACCATGGGCCACCTCTTCGCTCTCGGGCACCCGGCGGCGGCGGTGCTCAATTCCGACAGCCCCACCCTGCCCCCTGCCCTTCTCGCCGAACTGGCCGACGCACTGGCGCGCCCCGGTGAGCGGGCTGTGCTCGGCCCCTCCACCGACGGCGGCTATTACGTGCTGGGCCTCAAGACGCCACGCTGGCGGCTGTTCGAGGACATCGACTGGAGCACCGAGCGGGTCTGCCAGCAGACGCTGGACCGGGCATCCGAAATCGGCCTCGACGTTCACCTGCTGCCACCCTGGTACGACGTGGACGATGCCGCCGCGCTGCGGCTGCTGCATGGCGAGGTCATCCAGGCCGTGCCCTTCGGTACCTCGGGCCTTCAGCGCGGCGCCGCCCGTCATACCGAACGGCTGATGCGCCGCCTGCTCGCCACGCAGGACCTCGCCGAACGCCTCGGCCTGCCCACCGAGCGGCCCGGCGACATCCCGCAACGCCGCGCCTCGTGAGCGCCCCCATCCCCTTGACGGACAAAGCCCCATGAACGTGATCACCCCCGGCAGCGCCCTCGATACCCGCCGCTATTTCGAGCGGGCGGAGACGAACCGCACCAGCGTTCCGGTGAAGAAGCCGGTGTGCCTCTATCTGGAGACCACCAACCGCTGCAACCTGTTGTGCACCACCTGCCCGCGCACCTATGAGGAGCTGGAGCCCCCGGCCGACATGAGCTGGGAGCTGTTCACCTCCATCGTGGACCAGATCCCGGACCTGGAGCGCTGCGTGCTGCACGGGATCGGCGAGCCCATGCTGGTGCCGAACCTCGACAGGATGGTCCGGTATCTCAAGGATCGCGGCACCTATGTGCTGTTCAACACCAACGGCACGGTGCTGAACGAGAAGAACGGCCGCGCCATGATCGAGGCCGGGCTGGACGAATTGCGGGTCTCCCTGGACGCGTCCAATGCAGCCTCCTATCGCGCCATCCGCGGCAAGAATTATTTCGACCGCATCCTGAAGAACGTGCGCGCTTTTCGTGAATTGCAAGAGCGCGAGGGCCACACCAACCCGCGCGTCTCCGCATGGCTGACCGGGCTGAAGGAGACCATTTCCGAACTGCCAGCCTTCGTGAAGGTGGCCGCCGAGCTGGGCGTCAAGGAAGTCTATCTCCAGCGCCTCGTCTTCTTCGAACAGGAGGCCATCGGCCTCGCCCGGCCTGATCAGGCGCTCTACGAGCAGATCAATTCCGACGAAGCCCGCTATATCGCCGAGGCGACCGAGATCGCCCATAAGCTGGGCATGGTCTTCTCAGCGTCCGGCGCCGCCGCCGAGCCGGGCATGAGCCTGAAGCGGGCGGAGAATGGTTCGCCCTGGTCCATGTGCCGGCGCCCGTGGACGGTCATGTACTTCACCGCCAACGGCCGCGCCCTGCCCTGCTGCATCGCGCCCTTCTCCCAGCGCGGCTACGAGAATTACACGCTCGGTGACGCCACCCGTCAGAGCCTGTCCGAGATCTGGGAGGGCGAGGCCTATCGCTGCTTCCGCGACGGGCTCCTGTCCGAGGCGCCGCCCGCCGCCTGCGCCAATTGCGGCCTGCGATGGAGCCTGTGATGGCCGAGGCTGGAACCCAACACGTCGCCCTTGTCATCCCCGCGCTGAACGAGGCGGAAGCCATCGGCGCGACCCTCGCCGAGATCCCGGTGGGGGTGGTGGACGAGATCATCGTGGCCGATGGCGGCTCGACCGACGCGACCCGCGAGATCGCCATCGCCGCCGGCGCTACCGTTCTCGCCTCCGGCCGCGGCTTCGGCCGCGCCTGCCTTGAGGGCGTGTGCGAGGCGCGCGGCGCCGACATCATCGCCTTCATGGATGCCGATGGCGCCGACGACCCGGCCTTCCTGCCCGCGCTTCTGGCGCCGCTGAAGACGGGCACGGCGGACTTCGCCATCGCCTCGCGCACCCGCGGCGTGCGGGAGGCGGGCAGCATGGCCTGGCACCAGGTGGCGGCGGGACGCGCCGCCGGCCTCGGCATGCGGACGCTCTACGGCGTCGCCTATTCCGACATGTGCACCTTCCGCGCCATCCGCCGCGATGCCCTCGTCGGCCTCGGGATGCGGGAGCTGACCTACGGCTGGAACATCGAGATGCAGATGCGAGCGGCTCGTGCCGGCCTCGCCATCGTGGAAATCCCTGTCGCCTACCGCCGCCGGCGGGGCGGCGTCTCCAAGGTCGCCGGCAACCTGCGCACCACGCTCACCGCCGGCACCCGCATCGCCGCCACCTTCCTGCGGGTGGCCACTCAGCTTTCCGGACCCGCTGCCGCGCCGAACAAGATGTGAGAACGTCCATGCTGCTACAGCCTTTGCACGAGCCCGACGACACCAAATGGCCGGTGCGCTCGCCGCTTCCGTCCGGCTTCCTGCCGCTGATCGAGCGGGCCGACCATCGCGCCCCATCGGTCTTCCGGCCCGAGAACATGATGCGCGAGGCACGCCGCCAGAAGGGCCTGGCGGCGGGGCCGGTGCCGCGCATCGTCCTGCTCGATCCCGACGGCGACATGGTGGATTATGTGCGCGCCCATCGCGCCGCGCGCCGCTCGCCGGTCTGGGCCTGCTACCACACCGACATGTGGGAGTGGGAGGAAGAGGGCCTTGCCTTCGGCATCGTGGGCTATGCGGTGGGCTCGTCCTTTTCCGTGCTGGTGGCCGAGCAGGCCTTCGTCTGCGGCTGCGAGCTTCTGATTTCCATCGCCTCCGCCGGCCAGATCGCCGACCACGCGCCGCCCTCCTACCACATCCTTATCGACCGGGCGCTGCGCGACGAGGGCACGAGCTATCACTACCTGCCGGCCTCGCCGTTCGTGGCGGCGGATCCCGATCTCATCGCCATGGCCCGGCGGGCCTTTGCCCCTGCCGAAGGCCCGGTGCTGACCGGCGCCACCTGGACCACCGACGCGCCCTTCCGCGAGACCGAAGCCGCCATCGCCCGCCGCAAGGCCGAGGGGTTGCTGGCGGTGGAGATGGAGGCGGCCGCCCTCTACGCCTTCGCCCGCGCCCAGGGCCGGCCGGTGCTGTGCCTCGCCCATGTCACCAACCAGCTCGGCTGCGTGGACGGCGATTTCGAGAAGGGCGACCACAACGGCGCCAGCCGCTCCATCGCGCTGGCCGCCGCCTTCGCCCTGGCGTGGGACGCCCACGCGTTGGTCGAAGCACCCGCCAGCCGCTGACACAGGGAGACACCCCATGCTCGAGCGCATCTCCTACCGCCCCCTTGATTGTGACAGCCTGCCCTTGCGCCTCGGCGACCGCGCGGAACTCGTCGCGGCCCTCGGCCCGGCGACGGAATGGCGGGTGCGCGAGGTGGGCGACGGCAACCTCAACCTCGTCTTCATCGTGGAGAGTGATGAAGGCTCGCTGGTGGTGAAGCAGGCCCTGCCCTATGCCCGCGTGGTGGGCGAAAGCTGGCCCATGTCGCTCGACCGCGCCTTCTTCGAGCATGAAGCCCTGAAGCGTCTCGGCGCGCGCGATTCCGGCCGGGTTCCGGACCTCAAGCTGTTCGACCCCGCCCAGGCGCTCCTGGTGATGGAGCACCTGACGCCCCACAAGGTGGTGCGCCGCGCCCTGATCGAAGGCGAGGAACTGCCGCACCTCGGTGAGCATCTCGGCCTTTATCTCGCCCGCACCCTGTTTCGCGGCTCCGACTGGTCCATGCCCACCGCCGCGCGCAAGGCGGACCTCGCGCTGTTTGCCGGCAACGTGGAGCTGGCCGGCATCACCGAAGAGCTGGTGTTCTCGGACCCGTTCAAGGACGCTCCGCTGAACCGCTACACGCCGGGACTTGAGGCGACCGCACAAGCCGTGCGTGCCGACCGCGCCCTGAAGATCGCCGCGCAGGAGATGAAGGCCCGCTTCGCCACCTGCGCCGAGACCCTGCTGCACGGCGACCTGCATACCGGATCGGTGATGGCGACGGCCGACGACACCCGCGTCATCGACGCCGAGTTCGCCCTCTACGGCCCCATGGGGTTCGATGTGGGCGTGCTGCTGGCGCACCTTTGGATGGCCTATTTCACCCGCAAGGCCCACCGCCCCGACGCGCGCGCGGCAGCCCGTGCCGGCGATCAGCTGCTCGCCACAGCGGAGATCTGCTGGCGGCTGTTTGCAGCGGAATTTTCCCGCCTGTGGCGAACCGAGCGCACCGGCATTCTCGGCGGGCGCGACCTGTTCGAGGACCAGGGCGATGCGGTGGGCAGCGAAGCCGCCCTAGCGCGGCATCTCGACACCGTGTGGCGCGATGCGCTGGGCTTTGCCGGCATCGAGATTCACCGCCGCATCCTCGGCCTCGCCCATGTGGCCGAGTTCGAGGCCATCTCCGATCTCGGCCTGCGCGCGGCGTTGGAGCGCACCGCGCTTGCCTTCGGCCGCCACCTGGCGGTGAACCGGCACGATATGGACACGGTGAATGCGGTGAACCGCATCGCCCGCAGCATGGAGGGGCGGTGATGGGCCGCCCTCTCCCCGCCCCGGCCTCACCTGCGGGTGATGGCGATGCGGATGATCTCGTCGCCGGCGATGGGCGCACCATCCTTCGGCACCCAGGTGGCTCGCTGGGGCAGCTCGGCACGGGGGATATCCAGCAGGGCGATCTGGCGGCCGAGGATGGCCACCGTCTCGAGGGGCACCGCCACCGGCCGGCCGCCATGGCCGAACCAGCCGCCCACCGGCACCACCAGCACGACGCCGCCCTCGGGCGTGCGCGCCACTTCCCGCACATAGCCCAGGGTGCGGTCATCGAAATCGAGCAGCGGCAATCCGACGAGATCACCCACCCGCACCTTCTGCGGGAAGCGCTCGGCCATGCGCTCGGCAGGCGAGAGGTCATCGTCCGCCGGGCCGGTTTGCGTGTTTGCGTGGGGCGGCCCGCCCGCGACGGCGGAAGCAACGGGCGCCGCGCCGACAAGGGCCAGGGCGAGAAGCAAGGGAGCTGCGCGCATGGCTACGATCCTCCAAACAATTCAATTGTCGAAAGCACAATACATAAAAAATTCGATAGTGAAATTATAAAATACGAAATTATCGAAAATAAATACATGAATTATAGTTGGAGGCGACCATGACGACTGTCTCATCCCGCACAAGGCGCATGCATCCGCTTCCAATCCGGATCATGCATTGGACCAATGCCCTGTCCATGATCATCATGATCGGCAGCGGCTGGAAGATCTACAATGACGAAGTGATCTTCGGGTTCCTGCATTTCCCACAGGACATCGTGCTCGGCATCTGGGCGCAGCATGCCCTGCAATGGCACTTCTTCGGCATGTGGATCCTGGCCTTCAACGGCTTGTTCTACCTCGCCTACGGGATCGCCACCGGGCGCTTTGCCCGGCTGTTCTTCCCCATCCGCCCGCGCGAGGTGGTGGCCGAAATGGTGGCGGCGCTGACCTTCCGCCTGAAGCATGCGGACCTGACGCACTACAATGCGGTGCAGAAGGTGCTTTATGTGGGCGTCATCGCCATCATCATCGTGCAGGTCGTCTCGGGCCTCGCGATCTGGAAGCCGGTGCAGTTTTCCTTTCTCGTCAGCCTGTTCGGGGGCTTCCAGGGCGCGCGGCTGGCGCATTTCCTGGGCATGGCGGCCATCGTGGGCTTCATGGTGGTGCATGTGGCGCTGGCGCTGCTCGTGCCCCGCACCATCCTCGCCATGCTTACCGGCGGGCCGGCCGTACCGGCCGAAGATCCGCATCCCGAAGGCGCCCCCGCGCCCACCACTCCCCATTGACCGGAGGCGAAAATGGCATTCCGCAATCCCTTCGCCGCACGGCGTCCCTCGGTCACCACGCCCGACAAGAGCCTGCTGGTGGAGAACCGCAAGCTGGTCGAGACCATCGACCGCCGCAAGGTGCTGCGCGGCACCTTCAGCCTCGGCGCCCTCTCGCTGCTCGCCGGCTGCGACATCTCCGATCGCGGCGCGGTGCAGAGCGTGCTGAAGACCGTCTCGGACTTCAACGACGGCGTGCAGGCGGCCCTGTTCAACCCGAACAAGCTCGCCCCCACCTTTTCCCCCGACCTCGTGGTGAAGCCGCCGCGCTTCAATGCCTATTACGAGATCGACGAGGTGAAGCCGGTGGATGTCTCCACCTGGAAACTTGAACTTTCCGGTCTCATCAAGGACAAGCGCCCCTGGACGCTGGACCAGATCTACGCCCTGCCCGAGCAGGAGGAGATCATCCGCCACATCTGCGTGGAAGGCTGGGACTATATCGGCCAATGGTCCGGGCCGAACCTGAAGGATTTCCTGACCCGCATCGGCGCCGACCTCTCGGCGAAATACATCGCCTTCTACGGCAACGACGACTACATGGAGAGCATCGACATGGCCTCGGCGCTCCATCCCCAGACCATCCTTGCGACCAAATACGCCGGCGAGCCCATCACCGACCCGTTCGGCGCGCCCATGCGCCTGCGCACGGCGGTGAAGCTCGGCTTCAAGAATCCCAAGTGGATCCGCGCCATCGAGGTCACCAACACTTATCCGCTCGGCTTTTGGGAGAAACAGGGTTTCAACTGGTTCGCCGGCCTGTGAGGGCTTCTGACGAGGCCGGGCTCCGGAGCTGACCAGCATGGCCTCGTCCGTGCATATCCTGTTTTCGGTCCTCATCGGGCTCGTGCTCTGGTGCGGCCCGGGCTGGCTTGTCGCCCGTGCGGTGATGAGCCACCGCGCCCCGGCCGTTGCGCTGGCGCCTGCCCTCGGCTGGGCGGTGCAGAACATGGCCGTGCTCGCGCTCGCCCCGGTCACGGGTCTATCGCGAAGCACCATCCTGCTGATCACCGCTCTGGTGTGCGTCGGAGCGCCGCTCCTGCGCTTCGGACGGGGGGCGCTTCCCACCGCACACACCGGTTTCCGCATTCTCCTGCCCGCCTTGGCGATCGCCGCGCTGCTCGCGTGCATTCCCGCAGCCGCCGTCCTGCCCAAGTCAGGCGCGGACGGCGCCATCGCGCTGGCAACCCCCATCTACGATCACGCCAAGATCGCGCTCATCGATGAGATCGCGCGCCATGGGGTGGTGCCGCCAGCCAATCCAGTGTTCGGCGCCGGCGGTGCGCCAGGGGTGATATCCTATTACTATCTCTGGCATTTCGGCGCGGCCCAGCTCGTCATCCTCACCGGCGCGACAGGATGGGAGGCGGATGCCGCCGCCACCTTCCTCTCCGCCTTCGCGGCGTTAGCGCTGGTGGCCGGCATCGCCTTCCGGCTCCGCCCTTCCGTCATGGCGCCGCTGCTGGCGCTAGCGGCTGCTGCCTCCGGCTCCCTGAGGCCGCTCCTGGCCTCCCTGTTCGGTTCGGCGCGGGTCGAGCAGCTCATAGAGCCGGCGACCGGGCTCGCGGGCGTGCTCTATCAGGCGAGCTGGAGCCCGCACCATGTGGCGTCCGCCTCAAGCGTGGTGCTTGCCGTCTGGATGCTGGCGCAGATGCGGGCGCGGCCCTCGCCCGGCGCGGCAGTGGTGCTCGCGCTCCTGATCGCGGCGGGGTTCGACAGTTCCCTGTGGGTGGGTGGCGTCACCTTCGCGCTCTCGGGCGGGGCTGCCGCGCTGGTGCTTGCCATCCGCCGCCCCGCCGAGGGACGCGGGCGCTTTGTGGCGCTGGCCACGGCGGCGGGCCTTGGTGCCGGTGCGCTGGTGGCGCCCATTCTGCTGGCGCAGCTTCATGTCGCGGCGATGCGCGGGGGCGGACCACCGATCCGCATCGAGCCGTTCGCCGTGCTCGGGCCAGCGTTTCCGGCGGGGCTGCGGATGATCCTCGATATCCCGGCCTATTGGCTGCTCCTGCTGCCCATCGAGTTTCCCGCCATCGCCCTCGCCGGAGCCGCCGGCTTCCTCATGATGCGCCGCCGACGCCATGGCTGGGACACCGACAGGTTCCGCCTCGTCTCCGCGCTCGGCGCCCTGTCCCTTGGCGCTTTTGCCGTCAGCGCCTTCCTTGTGAGCACGGCGGGCGAGAACAACGACCTCGGCTGGCGCGCCGTATTGCCGGCGGTGCTGGCGCTTTCCGGGTTCGCGGGCGCGGCGATCGCGGCGGTCCTGCAGCGCCGGCGATGGCTTGTGACGTCGGCGGCGGCCCTGCTCATCACCGCGGGTCTGCCGGATAGCGTGGGGCTCGCGACCGGCAACCTGCATGGGGTGCGCAGCATCGATGGTAGGACATTCGCCGGCGATCCCGCCTTGTGGGCGGCGGTGCGCCGTGAGGTGGCGGCGGACGTGCGCGTCGCCAGCAATCCGGGGCGGCTGGAAAAGCTCACGCCATGGCCCATCAACCTGTCCTGGGCCCTGCTGGCGCGACGGCGCTCCTGTTTCGCCGGCCCCGAAATGGCCCTCGCCTTCGCACCGCTGACGCCGCAGCAACGCACCCAGGCGACCGACCTGTTCGCCCGCGTCTTCGACGGAGCCGGAACGCCCGCCGACCTCGCGCTCTTGCACCAGAGCTTCGGTTGCGGGGCGGCGGTGGTGACGGCGCAGGATGGAGCGTGGCGAAACGATCCATTCGCGGCAAGCCCCCTGTTCCGTCTGGCGCAGGAGGAAGAGGGCCGCTGGCGGATTTATGTGGCGACCGCGCAGCCCGGAACGGCGCCATAGCCGCCCGGCAATCAGATCCATCCAACGAAGAAAGCCGGTTCCGTTCAGGTTTCACCAACCTGAACGGAACCGGCCTCGTATGGAAGCCCCGGCCGTGGCAGCCTGTCCTTGCGGACGGGCCGCCGCGGCCGGGCTGCGGTCAGTTGTGACCGAGACCGCGATCACCCAGTTCGAACAGGAAGGCGTCATTGGCGGAGATGCCGGCCGTTTCGTGCTCGGCTCCGGCGAACCCGCCGGTGTGCGCCTGGTTGCCATAGCCGAGAGCGTGCTGGGCACCGCCATCGCGATCGGCGGTGATGCCGCGCGCCACGCGGATGCTCTCGCGGTTGGCTTCGGTCACGCTGTCGTCGGCGCGGGCTGCGGCAGTGAAAGTGAGAGCCCCGGCGAGGATGGCGAGGGAAAGGATCGACTTACGCATGATGTAATCTCCATGTTCAAAGCGTTGACATGGAGGTTTCCGCAAATCACGCCCTTCAAGTTACAGATCATCGTTTTTCATCTGGTCAACTGTTTTTGACCACGACCCCTGAAAATCAGTTCAGAGGCAGGGAATAAAACGAGCCGCGGGGAAGTCTTCCCCCTCGTCTGATGCCCTCGGCCAGCGCGCTCGCAGTCTCGTGATGGGATGCGACGTAACACACCACGGCCCGGAGGCGAAGACATCCGCATGAGGGGGAACTTCATGACCAGTCCTGAACCTGATCTCGAGGCGCTGATGCGGGCGAGCCAGTCCGGCGACGCCGCGGCGCACCGGGCGCTGCTGCACCACCTGTCCGGCCGCCTGCGCAGCTATTTCCGCAACAGGCTTCGCCGCTCCGGCACGGGCACGGACGAGGCCGAGGACCTGGTGCAGGACACGCTTCTCGTCCTGCACACCAAGCGTCACACCTATGACGGCTCGTCGCCGGTGCTGGCCTGGACCTACGGCATCGCGCGCTACAAGCTCATCGATTATCTGAGGGCCAACGCCCGCGCCCTGCGCCATGTCCAGATCGACGAGGTGGATGATCTCGCCGACGCGCACGACGGGTTTTCCGCCGTGGATACAGCACGCGAGCTTCATCGGGCGCTGGCGACACTGCCACGGCATTTCCGCCTGCCCATCGAATACGTGAAGATCGAGGGCCTCAGCATCGCGGAAGCGGCCGCCCGCATCGGCATGTCCGATGCGGCGGTGAAGATCGGAATACATCGCGGCATGAAGCGGCTCGCCGCCGTGCTGTCGGAGGCACGCCCATGAATACCGATGACCTCATCGACTTCCTCTCGACCCGCGTCGAGGCCGTGGACCCCCGCCGGCAGGATCGCATCGTGGCGCTGGCCGTGTTCGGATCGCTGGCGGCGGCGGCGCTGGTGTGCATGCTCACCCTCGGCCTGCGCCCCGACATCGTGGAGGCGCTCCGGACGCCGGGCTTTTTCCTGAAGATTGGCTTTCTCGCCACCGTGGTGGCCATCGCGATCTACGGGCTGCGCCACGCCGCGCGCGCCGGCAACGCCCGGTCACGCACGCTGCTGTTCGTGCTGGTGCCTCTGGGGCTGGTCTGGTTCGCGGCGGGGGTTCAGCTCGCGTCACTGTCGCCGTCGCAGTGGTACGAGGTGGTCATGTTCCGCGAGTGGCGCCTGTGCGTGGTCGCCATTCCACTGCTCTCGGCCATCCCGCTGGTGCTGCTCACCCTGGTGCTGCGCGAGGCGGTGCCGACGGAACTCCCCTATTGCGGAGCGCTGCTGGGACTGGTTGCGGGCGGCATCGGCGCCCTCGCCTATGCCTCCTACTGCCTGAACGACACGCCGGTCTATGTGGGTGTGTGGTACGCGACGGGCATCGCCCTCGTCACCGTGTTCGGCTGGGCCATGGGGCCGCGACTGCTGCGCTGGTGACACCGGCCCGGCAACTCCGGCGACGCGAGGCCGCCCGCACAAGCCATGCGGGCGGCCCACTCGGGTGGCTCAGTGTGCGGTCGGCCTGTCACCTTTCACCGGCAGGGAACGGGACAGGAAATCGCGCATCAGCGCCGCGATTTCGGAGCCCTTGTCCTCCAGCGCGAAATGCCCACTGTCCAGCAGATGAAGTTCGGCCCTGGGCAGGTCCTTCAGATAGGCCTTCGCGCCGGCGGAGGGAAAGATCTCGTCCCTGGCACCCCACACGATGAGGGTGGGCGGGTGACGCTCGCGGAAGAAGGCGTGGAAGGCGGGATAGAGCGCGACGTTGCTCGCATAGTCCTTGAACAGGTCGAGCATGATCTCGTCCACCCCCGGCCGGTCGAGCAGGGCCTGGTCCACCAGCCAGGTGTCGGGATCGATCCGCGAGATGTCGGCGACGCCGTTGACGTATTGCGCGCGGGTGGCCTCCGCCGTCAGCCCGGCCCGCAGGGCATCGCGGTTCGCCTGTGCCCCGTCCGCCCAATAGGCCTTCAGCGGGGTCCAGAAGGGGCTCAGGCCCTCCTCATAGGCATTGCCGTTCTGCACCACCAGCGCGGTCACCCGCTCGGGATGCATGAGGGCCAGCCGGTAGCCGACAGGCGCGCCATAATCCATCACATAGAGGGCATAGGAACTGGCATGCAGTTCGCCCATGAGGCGGTCGACGAGGCCGGCATAGGCGGCAAATCCATATGAAAACCGGGCGCGATCGGGCACGGCGCTATGGCCGAAGCCGGGATAGTCGGGCGCGATCACCCGGTAGCGGTCGGCCAGCAGCGGGATGAGGTTGCGGAACATGTGGGAGGACGAGGGAAAGCCGTGCAGCAGCAGGAGCACCGGTGCGTCGGCGGGACCCGCCTCGCGATAGAAGACATCGACGCCGTCGATGGTCTTGGACCGGTAATGGACCGTCGGCGAAAGGACGGTCTGCGAGGCTCCCGGCGCGGGAGCCGGCGGGGCGGATCGGGCGGCGGGAAGCGGCAGGCCGAGACAAAGCGCCGTCGCCCCGATGGCGATCAGCGTGCGGGACAGGGAAGGCATCGGAAAACTCCGCAAGGGGCAGCAAGGTCGCCACGCCGGGATCGGCCGGCGCGGCGACCGGTGATGCGCGAGGGCGCGCGCGACCGGCGTCAGGCGGCCGGAGCCACGCGGGCGAGGAAGGCGCGGATGGCGGCGGCGATCTCCGGCCCGTGGGTCTCCAGAGCGAAATGGCCGGCGTCGTAGGCGTGCACCTCGGTGGCCGGCACCAGCGCCTTGAACAGGTCGCGGCCGGCGGCGGTGAAGAAGGGGTCGTTGTCGCCCCAGGTCACCAGGATGTTCGGCTGGTGCGCGCGCAGATAGGCCTGCCACTGCGGATAGGCGCCCACATTGTCCTGGTAGCGGTAGAGCAGCTCCAGCTGGATCCGGTCGTTGCCGGGGCGGTCCAGTAGCCACTGGTCGTGCTGCCAGGCATCCGGGCTGACGCGATCCGCGCGGGCCGAGGCGCCGTGCTCATACTGGAAGCGCGTGGTCTCGGCGGTGAGGAAGCCGCGGAGGGGCTTTTCCGTCTCGGCATTGCGGTCGGCCCAGTAGGGTCCGAAGGTGCCCACCGCGCTGGCGGCGAAGCCTTCCAGGTTCGCCACCGAATTCTGCACGATGAGGCCAGTGACCCGCTCCGGATGACGGGCGGCGATGCGCATGCCCACGGGTCCACCGAAATCCTGCAAGTAGAGCGCGTAGCGGCGCACGCCGAGGTCTGCGAGCAACGTCTCCACCACGTCGGCGAGGGCATCGAAGCTGTAGGCGAAATCCTCGGGCGCCGGGGCGCTGGAATAGCCGAAGCCCGGATAGTCCGGCGCGATCACGCGGTAGCGGTCGGCCAGCGCGGGAATGAGATTCCGGAACATGTGGGAGGAGGAGGGAAAGCCGTGCAGCAGCACGATCACCGGCGCGTCGGCCGGTCCCGCATCCCGATAGAAAATGTCGAGGCCGCCGACCGCCGCCCGGCGATAAGCCACCGTGGCCACCGGAGTGGAGCCGGCCGCAGCCGGACGGACGGCCTGGAGAAACGCATTCAGCATGGGGCACCTTTCGTAACTGGCTTAATGCCACGAATGGAGTTACATACCCGATGTAACCTGTCAAATTATTTTTAACGGTTTCACCCTTCCGCCCCGGCCTTGCGCCAAACCTGTGACGAACTATGTTCCCGGTTACAGCGCCCGCTGAGGCGTCGGATCAAGAAAGGGACGCGGGCCTTGGCCACACCGCAGGACAGCGACTTCCGGGATGGCATGCCGTTTCTGGGCAGCCGCCTCTGGATCGATTTCGCGAACTCCGCGCCGGTGGCCCTTGGGGATTTTCTGGCGACGCCTGAGGGATGGGCGAGATGGCTCGCCGCCGCCGGCCTCAAGGTGGGGTCGGGGCTCAAAGGCGCGGCTGACGCCAACCTCGCGGACGTGCATGCCCTGCGCGCGGCCCTCCAGCGCCTGTTTGACGCGCTGGAGACCGGCAGCCGCCCCGCTGCCCCGGACCTTGATCTCGTCAATCGGCATCTGGTCGCCGGCGCCGCGCCACCGCAGTTCGCCTGGCGTGACGGCAGGCTTCTGGTGGAGCGGCAAGAGGCCGGCGACATGGATCCCCTGGTCGCCATCGCCACGGACTTCGCCGACTTCGCGACCCACTACGAGCGTGCGCGACTGCGGCACTGCGCCAATCCGGAGTGCAGCCTGATCTTCTACGACACGGCGCGGAACGGGACCCGGCGTTGGTGCTCCATGTCCGCCTGCGGCAACCGGCACAAGGTGCGCAGCCATCGCATGCGCGCCGCAAAGCTGGAATGCTCCTGATCTTGTCAAAGCACTTTGCCGGGCGGCTCCTTGCTTTCGCCGCACCCCGGATGGATGATTTGACATGATTTTCGCTTTGGCGCGTGGCGTGTGGGGCTCATGGATGAGCGCTCTTCCCCAGCCGCGGGCCTGAACTGGAAGGCGGGTTCACGATGCGCGACGGCGTGCGCTTCGCTGGAGGGCAAGAAGGCATCTCGACGGATGCGCTGATCGATGCTCTCTCGGGGGATCTTTCGGCCACGCCGGTCCCATCCGTGCGCCGCACGCTCGCCCTGGCGTTCGCCTTCGGAAGTGCGGCGTCCGCAGCAGCCATGCTGGCGCTGCTCGGCCTGCGCCCGGACGTGTCTTCGGCCCTCGCCACCGCGTCGTTCTGGATCAAACTCGTCTTCCCGTCCGGCCTCGCAGTTGCCGGGCTGATGGCCGTCGACCGGCTGGGCCGGCCGGGCGCTGAAGCTGGTCGCGGCTATACGGTGGGGATCGCCGTGGCTGGCACCATGGCCCTGCTCGCGAGCGTCCAGCTCGCCTCCGCGCCGCGGGACGCGATGCGCCCGCTCCTCCTCGGCCACACGCTGGACCACTGCACGGCCCTCATCATGCTGCTCGCGCTGCCCATCCTGGCCGCCGGCATGTATGCCATGCGCCAGATGGCTCCCACACGGCTGCGCCTTGCGGGCGCCGCCGTGGGCGTGACGGCCGGGGCGCTTTCGGCCGCCATCTACGCCATCGCCTGCGACGAGACGGCCCTGCCCTTCGTCACCTTGTGGTACGGCGCCGGCATTGCCCTCACAGGTGTGCTGGGCGCGCTTCTTGGGCCGCGCCTGCTGCGATGGTAGGGCCCTGCCGCTGTGGTCATCGGCCATCATCCGCTTGCGTTTTAGGGCGGTCGATCTAGAATGGATTTGGCGCTGGGCCATTGGATCGTTGGGCCGGGCGCGACGGTCTCCGGCGGCCCATTGGCGGCAGCGGTATTGGTCGCGCGCGGATCTGAATGCGGAGATGGACGTGTCGGCGCCAAACCCGCCACTGGACGCCCTGATGATCGCCGCCCAGGCTGGCGACGAGGCAGCCTATCGCGCCCTCTTGAAAGCCTTGGCGGCAACTCTCCGCAGCTATTTCGCGCGCCGGCTCGGCCGCGATGCCTCGGTGGAAGATCTGGTTCAGGACACGCTGATCGCCATCCACGAACGCCGCGCCACCTATGATCCGCAGCGGCCGTTCGCGGCCTGGTTCTTCGCCATCGCCCGCTACAAGCTCATCGACCACCTCAGGGCGACGCACCGGAACGCGTCGAGCGTTGTGGACGAGATCGACGATATCGCCGGAGCGGACGAGGAGGCGCCTGCCAGCGCGCGGCTCGACCTGGAGCGTCTCCTGGACGGCCTGCCCCAGCGCTCCCGCGACATCGTGCGCACGGTAAAGATCGAGGGGCAGTCGGTGGCCGAAGTCTCGCTGCGCTCGGGCCTGTCGCCCACCGCGATCCGCGTGCTCCTGCACCGCGCGGTCAAGACCATGTCGGCCAAGGTGGGCAATTCCCGTCAATGATCCGATGCTGGCCGGCTGCGGCGCGAATGCGACCGGCGGCACCGCCTGTCATTCCACCTGTCCTGCGGCACTCCCCTGCTCCACCAGCCAGTGCTCGAGCGCATCCATGTGCCGCGGGTTGCGTGCCCCCTTGCGGCGGATGAAATAGTTTCCGGTGTCCAGTTCCACCGCCGGTCCCAACACGTGCAGGCGTCCGGATGCCACATGAGCCCCGATGTAGCGCGCATCGGTGAGCAAGACGCCCCCGCCAGCCAAGGCCGCTTCGAGGGCTTGCGCCCTGTTCTCGACCACAATGCGGCTCCCTGGCACCGCCCCGCCTTGTCCCGTCCCCTGCCACCACAGCCTCCAGTCGCGATATCGCGCGCGGGCGCGGATCACCGGCCACGAGGCCGCAGGCCCGAGCACAAGGCCCGGCGCCGCAACGGGCACCAGCGTCTCGCGGAACAGCAGCGTCGCCGCGACATCCGGCCAGGCGCCCGACCCGTTGCGGATGGCGCAGTCGATATCTTCCTCAACGAGGTCCACCACCCTCTGCGTCGTGAGCACGGCGATCTCGATGCCGGGATGGGCGCGCTGGAATTCCGGCAGGCGCGGCAGCAGCCAGTTGGCGGCGAGGGTGTTCACCGTGGAGAGCCGGATCTGCCGGCACCGCCGCTGCAACGGCGCGACCGCCGCCTCGATCCGCTCGATCGCGTCGCCCATGGCAGCCAGGAGGGCGGTGCCGTCATCGGTCAGCACCGAGACCCGGCCCTCGGTGCGGATCAGCCGGGCCCCGAGTTCCGCCTCGAGGTCGGCAATGCGGTGGGAAAGCGCGGACCGCGAGATGCCGAGGGCCTCCGCCGCGGCCCCCTGCCGCCTGTGGCGGGCCAGGGCATCAAGGGCGGCAAGGCCGCGCAGCGAAGGCAGGCTGAAGGACATGGCGGCTCCGCTCAGCGCGACCGGGCCGGCGACCGGCAACAGGTGAGAACTTCTCACTCATTCGAGCGCAGACATCCGCTAGTTTCCAGCCCTTGACGTTCAGCGACGGAGCCCTTCATGACCACCCCTGTGCGGACGCCGCTCGCAGCCATGGATGTGCCGCCGCGCCGCAAGCCCTCGAACTACCCCGCGCCGTTCGCGGAGCGCATGTCCGGGCGCGAAAAGCGCCAGCTCGGCGACGCCTTCGGCCTTTCCCGCTTCGGGGTGAACCTCACCGCCCTCGCGCCCGGCGCCCAGTCCGCGCTGCTCCACCGGCATACGCGGCAGGAGGAGTTCGTCTATATCCTGAGCGGCACGCCGACCCTGCGCACGGACGAGGGGGAGTTTACGCTCGGCCCCGGCATGTGCGTCGGCTTCCCGGCGAACGGGCTGGCGCACCACCTCGTCAACCGGACGGACGAGGAGGTGCGTTACCTGGAGATCGGCGACCGGGACCCTGAGGATGCAGGGGAATATCCCGAGGACGATCTGGTGGCCCGGTTTTCCGCCCAGGGCTGGTCCTTCACCCGCAAGGACGGCACGCCATGGTGAGGCGGCGATGATCTCCCACATCCATATCGGCGCCAACGACCGGATGGCGGCGACGCTGGGGGCGTCCGCGCCTCAGGCGAACTGAAGGCCGTGCCCGACGGACCAGTTCTCCTTCGGGGCATCGGCGATGACGACGAACACGTCTTCGGGCCGGATGCCTGGGCTTTCGCCGAGCAGGTCCGCGATGCGCCGGAACAGCGCCTTCTTCTGCTCCGGCGTGCGGGTGTTGAACACGGTAATGGTGATGTAGACGAGATCATCGCCCCGCTGCACGCCATAGGCCGTGCCATGGCGGAAGTTGCCGGGCGCGTGCTCGCTGATGGTCATGAACTGGTCGTCCTCGGGGACGTTGAGCGCCTCCCGCAGCGCCCGGTAGAGGCTGTCCAGAATGGCCTCCCGGTAGGCTTCAGGCTTGCCGGCGCGCAGGGAGACATGAATGAGCGGCATGTGCGGGTCCTTTCCTCGTATGGCCCGCTGCAACGTTAGACGCCGCACCATCATTTTGATAAGATATGGCAGTTGATATCAGTGATAATCAATCGAAATGATAGAACATCCCCTCGACCTTGACGCGGTGCGGGCCTTCGTCCGCATCGCCGAGCTGGGCAGCTTCACGCGCGCAGCGGAAGCCCTGCAGACCACGCAGGCGGCGGTCAGCCTGAAGCTGAAGCGTCTGGAGGAGCGGCTCGGCTGCAGGCTCCTCGAGCGCACGCCCCGCTATGTGGAGTTGTCGGCCCGCGGCGAGGTCTTCCTGAAGGACGCTCGGGACCTCCTGGAGATGCACGACCGCGCCCTGGCCGCCTTCGCGCGCGCGCGCCAGCGCCTCGCCATCGGCATCAGCGACCATGTGGCGGGGCCGGAGCTGCCGGCCCTGATTGCCCGCATGAACGCTCAGGACCCGCAACTGCTCATCGAGATCCGGATCGGATCGTCCGGCGACCTGCTGCAGAGCTTCGACCGGCGGGAGCTCGATACGGTGATCGTCCGCCTCCATGCCGGGCGCAACGATGGGGAACTGGTGACCGAGGAGAAGTTCGGATGGTTCGCCGCCCCGCACTGGCAGCACCGCGCGGGTGAGCCCTTGCCGCTCGCCACCATGGCCGAGCCCTGCGGCGTGCGCGCATTAGCCGGGCAGATCCTCGATGCGGCCGGCGTGCCGTGGACGGAAATCTTCGTCGGTGGCGGCGTGACGGCGGTGGCGGCGGCGGTGACGGCCGGGCTCGGCGTCGCCGCATTGGCACCGCGCATGCTGCCGTTCGGCGCCGTCGACGTCGGCCGCAGGCTCAACCTGCCCGAGCTGCCGCGCCTGCCGGTGCTGCTTCACACGCGGATCAAGGATGGACGCCCGCGCGATGCGCTCGCCGCGCTTTCCGCCGCGTTCAGGGGCGCCGTGCGGGGCTAGAGCGCTTTCCGCTCGCCCTGGATCACGGCTCTGGGCTGTTGTTTCGATGGGTGTTCGTCACGCGAACCGAAACGCAACCCGCGTCCTTTACCGCCACCTCAACAGACGGCACCGGGAGAGATGCGCGGGGGACGGTCCGACCAACCCTTGCCTGAAACCACACGCTCCGGACCTACCACCAACGCAAAGGCCAACTGCCCCGCCGCGCCAGATTGTGCCAGCCGAACGCATACAGCGACAAAAGCACGGCACCGAGGCCCACCGGCACCAGCAGGAAGCCCGGTTTCATGGCCTCCATCACCACGATGATCGGATTGATCGCGGCCGGGGGATGCATGGTACCGCTGGCCCGCATGGCCACCATGGCGAGCCCCACCGCCGCCGCGGCGGCAGGCTCGGAAGGCCCAAAGGCGGCAAGCATGGCCAGGCCCACCAGCGTCGAGACCAGATGGCCCCCCACCAGCGCCCGCGGCTGGGCGGCCGCGGCTTCGGGCATGCCCAGGACCAGGACGATGGAGGTGACGAATGGAATGAGGGCCAGAGGCGTCTCGCCGAAATAGGCGGCGACTTCCATCGCCGCGACTGCCAGCGTTCCGCCCAGCCCCTGCCAGCACCACAGCAGCAGCGTGCGCAAGTCCTTGCCAAAGACGGTTCGCGTTGGAGCGGATGTATCGGATGAGGCGCTGGGGCGTGGCGCGGAAGTGAGCATGCCTTAATTTACATCAGCGCGTGCGCCGTTCGCAAATACCAATCCGACGGTTTGGCCCCCCGGCATCGCGCACCTACAGGACCGGCCCGAGCATGGCGATGGCATTGTTCCAGAGCCGCCGCCCCACGCTGTAGGCGTCCACTTGCGCCCGCGTCACCGGCGTTGCGGCATCGAGGAACACCTGCTGGCGGGCCCGGACCGCGCGGGTGAAGGCTTCGTCGTGCAGGAGGATGTTGTTCTCCGCGTTGAGCTCGAAGCTGCGGCGATCGATATTGGCGGAGCCGATCAGGGTCACCTCGCCGTCGAGGGTGAGCGTCTTGGCGTGCAGCAGGCCGCCGACATATTCGCGGATTTCCACGCCCGCCTCCAGCAGGTCGCGATAATAGCTGCGGCTGGCGGCCGCCACGATCCAGGAATCGTTGCGCCCGGGAAAGACGATGGTGGTCGCGACCCCACGCCGGGCGCTGGCGCACAGAGCGGCCTGGAGCGGCTCATCCGGGACGTAATAGGGCGTAGTGATCACCAGTTCGCGCCGGGCCGCATTCATCAGCGCGACGAACGTCTCCGGCATGGCCGAATAGCGCACGCCGGCGCCCGAGCCGATCACCTGCGCGACGAAGCCCGGGACCTGGGCAGGCAGCGGCTCGGCGAACAGGGACGCAAGATCCTCGTCGGTCTGCGCCATCCAGTTGCTGGCGAACAGATACTGGTTCTGCCGCACCACCGGCCCCTCAAAGCGGGCCATCACATCGACCCAGGGCGCGAACCGGGCCTTCACCGCGAAGGCGGCGTCGGCGCAATTCTGGCTGCCGCAATAGGTGACGGCATTGTCGATCACCACGATCTTGCGGTGATTGCGCATGTCGATCCGGCCCTTGAACAGCCGCAGCAGGGGATTGCCCACCGGCAGCGCCGCCGCCAGCCTCACCCCGCTCGTCGCCATGTCGCGCCAATGGGCGGAGCGGATCAGCGCCCGGGAGCCGAGATCATCGGCCATGGCCCGGCAGACGACGCCGCGCGCGGCGGCGCGCTTCAGCGCCTCCATCACCTTCAGGCCGCTCCCGTCGGCGAGCCAGATATAGAACAGCACATGCACGCTGTGTTGAGCGGCATCGATGTCCGCGACCATGGCGGCGATGGCGGCCGCGGAATCGGGCAGCAGCACCGCCCGGTTGCCGGCCACCGGCACGAAGTGGTTCACCGAATAGCCGACCCGGAACAGCGGCACGCAGCGTTCGGGGACCATCGCCTCGGCCGACGCTCCGGCCACGTCCGGGGCGGGCGGCAGGGCCTTCAGCGCCGCGCGCAGCCGCTCGATGGGCTTGCGCCCCAAATTGACCTCGCCGAACAGGATATAGGCCAGGACGCCGACCACGGGCGCGAGCAGGATCACCAGCACCCAGGCAAACCGCGAAGAGGGCTCCCGGTGGGGGCGCAGCAATGCGCGGACGATGAAGACAAGCTGGAGGCTCGCGTGGGCCGCAAACAGCATCCAGGCGAGGACGGCGGAATCATGCATGTCGCGGCACACGCTTGAGCGAAGCAGCCCGCATTAAACCATGTTCGGCGCCTGCGCGAACGCCGCCCGCGCTGCGGCGCGTTGCGACGCGGCCGGATGAGCGGGCAAACCGGAGCCCCGTGATCGCAACGGCGCCGGCCATGGCAACAAACGTCCGGCCCACCCGCCCATTGCCCAGGCCCGCGCCTGCGCCATGATGGAGGCCACCGGTCATCTGACCGCCCTCCCCCGTCCCGGGCTTCCCATGCAGCACATCCTCACGGCCTTTTCCGCCCTCGACCCGCTCATCGCGCTCGGCGTGTTCGTCGCCACGGCGGCGACCGATGCCTGCTATGTGGCCTTCACGTCGGCCGTGGTGGCGCGCAAGCGGCTCTCCGCCGCCAACTGGTCCAGCGTCTGGTACATGCTCTCGTCCTTCGCCGTGATCAGTTACACGGAGAACTGGGTGTATGTGGTGTTCGCGGCGGCGGGGTCATGGGTCGGCGCATTCCTGTCGCTGACCCTCCTCCATCGACCCGGAACGGCGCCGGCGCCCATCGGCTCCTCCCCGCCGGAGTGATGCGGGTTCGGCGGCGCAAATCTGCAGCCGTATCGCGGTGGGATTATTTTATCCGGGTAATATTGACGGGATAAATTTACCCGGGTATTAAATGCGCCATCCCTTGCTTGATGAGCGTGCCATGATCAATCCCCCAACCAAGCCCTGCACGGCCTTCGAAGGCCATCGACTGCTGCTCTCGGGCCCATTGGCGGAAGTCGCCCTTGCCATTCGACGATCGGCCGAAACCAAGGCGGCGGAGACAATCCTCGTCTTCGACGATGGCACCGGTCGCATCGTCGATCTCGACCTGCGCGGGACAGATGCGGAGATCGTGGAGCGCCTGTCGCGGCCTGCGCCAACCGTCGTCGGCCGCCATCGACCACGGGCCGACGCGCCCTCCGAAGCGGTGCCGGACGAGGCTGAAGGCCCGAAGGGGCGTGGACGGCCGAAGCTGGGGGTGATCGCCCGCGAAGTGACCTTGCTGCCGCGCCAGTGGGACTGGCTGTCTGCCCAGCCGGGCGGCGCCTCCGCCACCTTGAGGCGCTTGGTGGACGACGCCCGCCGGACCACAAACCCACGACAGCAAAAGCGCGCCGCCCAGGAGACCGCCTATCACTTCATGCAGGCCATCGCAGGCGATCTGCCCGGCTATGAAGAGGCAACACGCGCCCTTTTCGCGGACGATCGCCCGGTGCTGGAAGAGCGGATCGCCGACTGGCCCAAGGATGTTCGGGCCTATGTGCTGCGCCTGGCGTTCGGCCCGGCCGATCACGCGAACTCAAACTGACAGACGGTGGGCAGATGCCACGAACGCGTCCGACACCATCGGCTATCTCGAGCCGACGCAAGACGCCGGCCGGCTCTTCCTGCAACGCGGGTTCGTGGGCAACGTCGTCATGTTGAACCTGCTGCGCTTCCGGGATGTCGCGGACTATTCGGACCATCCAGGCCTTGCGCCCGCCGGGCCGATCAGCGGCTCGGAGGCCTTCGACCGCTATATCCGGCATACGCTGCCCCATCTGCGCGCGAGCGGCGGCGACGTGCTGTTTCTCGGCTCGGGAGGCCCGTTCCTGATCGGCCCCGACAATGAGAGATGGGACAGGGCGATGCTGGTACGCCAGACGAGCGTCGCCTCCTTTCTCGCCTTTGCCAGTCACGATGCGTATCTCGCCGGCCTTGGTCATCGCACGGCGGCCTTGGAAGATTCCCGCCTTCTTCCCCTGTCGGAAATGCCGCTCCAACCAGACGGCCGATAGCTGTTTCGGCTTCATTCGCGCCGGCGCCGTGTGGCCATGGGCAAGGGTCTGGGTCCGCGGCTCCGGGCATGGTGAGTTGAATTCGCCGGGGTGGAGCCTTATGCGTGGACGCCATGGACACCCACGCCGACGCCGCAAAACCCTTGAGTTCCTTGTCCCGCCACCGGCCGCAGTCCCACACGGCGGCGCCATTCCTGCCCATGAGCCGCGCCGAGATGGCCGCGCTCGGCTGGGACGCCTGCGATATCGTGCTGGTCACCGGCGACGCCTATGTGGATCATCCAAGCTTCGGCATGGCCATCATCGGCAGGCTGCTGGAAGCCCAGGGCTTCCGCGTCGGCATCATCGCGCAGCCCGACTGGCAGTCGGCGGAGCCGTTCAAGGCGCTGGGCAAGCCGACCCTGTTCTTCGGCGTCACCGGCGGCAACCTGGACTCGATGGTCAACCGCTACACGTCCGACCGCCGGCTGCGCCACGACGACGCCTATACGGCCGGCGGCGAGGGCGGAAAAAGGCCGGACCGCTGCACCATCGTCTACACCCAGCGCTGCCGCGAGGCGTACAAGGACGTGCCCATCGTGCTCGGCGGCATCGAGGCATCGCTGCGCCGCATCGCCCACTACGACTACTGGTCCGACAAGGTGCGCCGCTCGATCCTGGCGGACGCCAAGGCGGATCTGCTCCTCTACGGCAATGCCGAGCGTGCCGTCGTGGAGGTGGCGAACCGCCTCGCCGGCGGCGAGGCGCCGCGCGATCTGAATTCCATAAGGGGCGTCGCCCTGTTCCGCCGCGTGCCGGAAAATTACACCGAGTTGCATGCCGACGATCTCGACTCCTCCGATGACGGGGCTGCCCGTCGCCCCGGTAACGTGGTGATCCGGCTGCCAGCGTATGAGCAGGTCGAGCAGGACAAGGAAGCCTATGCCCGCGCCTCCCGCGTGCTGCACCGGGAGAGCAATCCCGGTAATGCGCGCCCGCTCGTGCAGCGCCACGGCGACCGCGACCTGTGGCTGAACCCGCCGCCGATCCCGCTGACCTCCGCCGAGATGGACGCGGTCTACGACCTGCCCTACGCCCGCGCGCCGCATCCCTCCTACGGCGATGCGAAGATCCCGGCCTGGGACATGATCAAGTTCTCGGTGACCATCATGCGCGGTTGCTTCGGCGGCTGCACGTTCTGCTCCATCACCGAGCACGAGGGCCGCATCATCCAGAACCGCTCGGAGGGCTCGATCCTGCGCGAGATCGAGCTGATCCGGGACAAGACCCCGGGGTTCACGGGCGTGATCTCGGACATCGGCGGGCCCACCGCCAACATGTACCGGATGGCCTGCAAGGACCCCAAGATCGAGGCGGCGTGCCGGCGGCCGTCCTGCGTCTTTCCCGACATCTGCCCGAACCTGAACACCTCCCACGACGACCTGATCCGGCTCTATCGGAAGGTCCGCGAGGTGGAGGGCGTCAAGAAGGTGATGGTCGCCTCCGGCGTGCGCTATGACCTGGCGGTGAAGAGCCCCGAATATATCAAGGAGCTGGTGACCCATCACGTCGGCGGCTACCTGAAGATCGCGCCCGAGCACACCGAGCGCGGCCCGCTCGACAAGATGATGAAGCCGGGCATCGGCACCTATGACCGCTTCAAGGAGATGTTCGACGCCGCGGTGAAGCAGGCCGGCAAGAAATACTATCTCATCCCGTATTTCATTGCCGCGCATCCGGGCACGACCGACGAGGACATGATGAACCTCGCGCTCTGGCTCAAGAAGAACCGCTATCGCGCCGATCAGGTGCAGACGTTCCTGCCGTCTCCCATGGCCACGGCCACCGCCATGTACCATACCGGCGTCAATCCGCTGCGGGGCGTGCGGCGGGGGGCGAGCGACAAGGTGGTGACGGTGACGGGGCTGCGCCAGCGCCGCCTGCACAAGGCGTTCCTGCGCTACCACGATCCCGAGAACTGGCCGCTGCTGCGCGAGGCGCTGAAGCAGATGGGCCGCGCCGATCTGATCGGCTCGCGCCCCGACCAATTGGTGCCGGCCCACCAGCCGCCCGGCACCGGCAAGGCCGCCGGCACGCGGCGCCCCGTGCGCAGCACCGCCGGGACGCAGCGCTTCACCACCAAGGGCGTTCCCATCCGCAAGTAAAGGTCCGGTGGGCAGGCGGGGTTTCCCGCATTGCCCGGCGACGATTTTTACGCGGGCGCTGCCGCGGGCTCGCGCTGCAGGACGGCGGCAAAAAACCCGTCCGTCTCGTGGCGCGCCGGCGTTAGCGACAGGTGATCCGGATGCGCAGAACCGGTCAGTTGTGGCGCAGCCTCGCGCACCGGCATGACATGAAAGGCGGGATAGGCCGCAAGGAATGCCGCCACCTGGGCCTCGTTCTCCTCCGGCAGCATGGAGCATGTGGCGTAGACGAGCCGCCCGCCGGGCTTCACCAGCCGAGCGGCGCTGGCAAGAATACGGGCCTGCAGCGGCAGGAGATGATCGAGCCCCGCCTCCTGCTGCCGCCAGCGGGCATCGGGATTGCGCCGCCACGTGCCGGTGCCGCTGCATGGCGCATCGACCAGCACGCGATCGAAGCCGCCCTTGTGGCGCTTCACCCAGCGATCGGTTTCGCTGGCCAGGGGCCGGGTCTCGATGTTGTGGAGGCCCGCGCGCCGGAACCGCTCGGCGGCGCGCTTCAGGCGGCCATCCGAGACATCGCAGGCAATCACGTGGCCCTTGTTCGCCATCTGCGCGGCAATGGCCAGCGTCTTGCCGCCGGCCCCGGCACAGAAATCCACCACCCGTTCGCCCGGCCGCGCATCGACCAGCATGGCAACGAGCTGCGAGCCCTCATCCTGGATCTCCACCTCGCCGCTCTTCAGCATGGGCAGGCTGGCCAGCGAGGGGCGCTCCTTCACGCGGATGCCAAAAGGCGCCAGGCGGGACGGCTCGGCCTTCAGGCCAAGATCGCGCAGCGCGCGCAGCATCGCCTCGCGCGTGGACTTGACCGGATTGACGCGCAGATCGAGTGGAGGCGGCGTCAGAAGCGCGGCCATCTCGCGCTCGAACGTGTCATCGAAACGCCGCCGCAAGGGCTCGACCGCCCAGGACGGACATTCAAAGCGCACCTCGTCCGGCATGGCCGGGTGGTCGATCGTGCACCCCTGCAGTTTGAGCAGCAGCGCGCGCTCATGATCGGTCAAAACGGCAGGCGCGAATTTTCCACCGCTGAACAAGCCATGGATCTGGTCCGGCGTCTTGCTTCCGGAGGTCTTATTCCCCGAGGTCTTATTCCCCGAGGTCTTATTCCCCGAGGTCTTATTCCCCGAGGTCTTGCCCCCCAAGGCCGTGCCCCCATCGAGCGCAAGCCATGCCAAAAGCCGGTTGCGCGGCACGTCCGGACGCCCGTGCTTTGCCAACCACCAGACTATTCGCGCGTGATGCCGCAGTAGCGCATAGAGCAGATCGTAGATCTGGCCGCGATCCCTGTCTCCGATTTGGCGTCGGGCTCGAAACCACGCCGAGACGACAGCATCGGCGGGGCGCGCGACACTGTCGACTTCATGCATCAGTTCGAGAGTAGCTTGCAGACGGGCGGCGGGAGTCACAGGAGAGACGATCAGGCTGGAAAACGGCGGCACCATAGATGAAGGCGCTGCCGCTGACTATGGATTCGCACGTCTCCCAGACTGTGCCTGTGGGGGCAACATGAGGAGCCCCCAGCGTCCGCGCGACCGGCCCCGAGCTTCCAGCGATGGCGAGCGCGGCGCCAGGGCCGAGGACCGGAATGGCACGTGTTGCCCCGTCCTGTGTATTTTCTTCTTCAAGCCTCAAACAGGCATCAAGCCCAGGCCCGCACCCGTTGCCTCTGGGTTCCGAGCTTTTCGATGCCCAGTTCCATCACGTCGCCGGCCTTCAGGTAGATCGGCCCCGGCTTCTGCCCCATGCCCACGCCCGGCGGCGTGCCGGTCGTAATCACATCGCCCGGAAACAGGGTCATGATGCGGCTGATGTAGCTCACCAGCGTCGCGACATCGAAGATCATGGTGCGGGTGTTGCCGCTCTGCATGCGCCGTCCGTTGACGTCGAGCCACAGGTCCAGCGCCTGCGGATCCTGAACCTCATCGGCAGTGACGACATAAGGCCCGATCGGCCCGAAGGTGTCGAAGCCCTTGCCCTTGTCCCACGTGCCGCCGCGCTCCAGCTGGTATTCGCGTTCGGACACGTCGTTCACCAGGCAATATCCCGCCACATGGCCCAGCGCCGCGTCGGGCGTGACGTAGCGTGTGGTCTGTCCGATGACGATGCCCAATTCGACTTCCCAGTCGCCCTTGGCGGACGCCGGCGGAAGGACCACGTCGTCGTTGGGGCCGACGATGCAGCTCGTGGCCTTGGAGAAGATGACGGGCTCGCTGGGAAGAGCCATGTTGGCCTCGGCGGCATGGTCTGCATAGTTCAGGCCGACGGCGATGAACTTGCCGACGTTCCCCACCGGGCACCCCAGGCGCGGTTCGCCCTCCACCACCGGCAGCGTGGACAGATCGAGGGCGGACAGGCGCGCAATGCTGCCCGGCGAAAGCACATCCCCCGAGAGGTCCGCGATCACGCCGGAGAGGTCGCGGATGCGGCCGGCATCATCGAGGGCGCCCGGCTTTTCGGTGCCGGCGGGTCCAAATCGCAAGAGCTTCATTTCATGTTCCTTCCCTGGAGGTTTCGATCATCCCGCCCGCGCTTGCGGCCCCCCGGCAGCGCCGGGGGGCGAGGCGTGGATCAGGCAAGGGCGGGGCGAAACCGCCGGGCCACCAGGGCGAGGGTGCCCAGCCCGCACGCCAGGATGATGGGCACCAGGACCAGCATCACGTCCGCCGGTGTGCTGCCCTGCGCCACCAGCACACCCGCCAGCAGCGGACCGGCCATGGAGCCGAGACGCCCGACGGCGACCACGACGCCCACACCGGTGCCCCGGATCTCCGATGGGTAGCATTGCGGGGCGATGCCGTAGAGGATCGACTGCACGCACAGCACGCCCACGCCCACCAGGGTCACGGTGACGAGCATGGTCGCGAGCGCTGGCGGAAGCAGGCCCAGCATCGCAAGGGCGGCGGCCACGAAGGCGAAGCTGGCGCCGATGGCCACGACGCGCTGGCTGCCGTCGAGGACCCGCCCGCCGATGAGGCTGCCCACGGTGCCGCCGAGGCTGTAGAGGATCAGCGCCAGCGAGGCCTCGCTACGCGAGAAGCCCTGCCCCACCAGGAGCTGCGGCAGCCAGTTCATAAGCAGATAGACCACCATCAGGCCGAGGAAGAAGGCACTCCACAACAGCACCGTGGTGACCATGGCGTCGGGACGGAACACCTCGGTCCACGGCGTCTTCCGCTCCGAGGTGCTCGCCACCGTCTTCAACGGCGGCAGGCCGGCATAGATGAAGGGGACAAGGAGCAGCGGCAGGATGCCACCCACCAGGAAGATGGAACGCCAGTCGCCGCCATGCAGATCGAGCAGGGCGACAAGGCTCGCCACCGCGGCCCCCAACGGCATCCCGGCATACATGATGGCCACCGCGCGCCCCTTGCGCTCCGGGCCGACGGCTTCCGAAGCGATGGACACGAGGTTCGGCAACGCGCCGCCGAGCCCGACGCCGGTGAGGAAACGCAGCGCGATCAGCATCTCCACCGAAGTCGAGAAGATGGTGGCGATGGAGGCGACACCGAAGGCCGCCAAAGCAATGACGAGCCCGGCGCGCCTCCCCCAGCGATCGGCCGTATAGCCGCCCACGAGCGCGCCGAACATCAGCCCGAAGGTAGCGGCGGAAAAGAACAGCCCCATCTGCTGGGGCGTCATGTGGAACGCCGGCCCGATCTTGGGGGCGGCGATGCCGGCCGCCTGCAGGTCGAAGCCTTCGATCACGGCGGCAAGCGAGACGTAGACAAGCGCCCTGCTTCCCGCAGAGGCCGATTTCAAAGCAATCGTCATGTTCATTTTCCTCCCGTCTGGTGCGACCCGTTGCGGCCAGCGTTCATGCATCCGCCGATGATCCCCGGCGGTTTCAGGTTGTGTCGCGGGCACGGCAGGGCGCATCCCGAACGGGGAGCGCCCTGCCGGACTTGCGATGCGGTTGTCAGGCGACGGCGGCCTTCGCCTCGGCGAGGTCGAGGGCAACGTCGACGATCATGTCCTCCTGCCCGCCCACCATGCGGCGGCGGCCGAGTTCGGAGAGGATTTCCCGGGTGTCCACGCCGTAGGTCTGTGCGGCGTTCTCCGCGTGGCGCAGGAAGCTCGAATAGACACCGGCATAGCCCAGCGAGAGGCTCTCCCGGTCCACCCGCACCGGGCGGTCCTGCAGCGGGCGCACCAGATCATCGGCGGCGTCCATCAGCGCGTAGAGGTCACAGCCGGTGTCGATGCCCTTGCGGTTGAGCACCGCGATGAGGGCTTCCAGCGGCGCATTGCCCGCCCCGGCGCCCATGCCGGCCAGCGAGGCATCCACGCGCACGGCGCCGGCCTCGATACCCGCCACCGCATTGGCGATGCCGAGCGTGAGGTTGTGGTGGGTGTGAACGCCGATTTCGGTTTCGGGCCTGAGCGCGTCGCGCAGGGTCTTCACCCGCGCCGTATAGTCTTCCGGCAGCAGGGCACCGGCGGAATCCGTCACATAGACGCATTCCGCGCCATAGCTCTCCATGAGCCTGGCCTGCTCCGCGAGGGCCTCGGGCGGGATCATGTGGGCCATCATCAGGAAGGTCGCCGTGTCCATGCCCAGCTCACGGGCTGCCTCGATGTGCTGGCGCGACACGTCAGCCTCGGTGCAATGGGTGCACACGCGCACCGAGCGCGCGCCGGCCTCATAGGCATGCTTGAGATCATGCACCGTGCCGATGCCCGGAATGAGCAACACGGTGACCACGGCATGGCTGCATTCCTCCGCCACCGCGGCGATCCACTCGGCGTCGTCATGGGCGCCGAAGCCGTAGTTGAAGGTGGAGCCGGTGAGGCCGTCGCCGTGGCTGATCTCGATGGCGTCCACCCTGGCGCGGTCGAGAGCCCGGGCGATGGCTCGCGTCGCCGCAAGGTCGTACTGGTGCCTGAGCGCGTGCATGCCGTCGCGCAGGGTCACGTCCTGGATATAGAGCTTGTCTTTGTTGGGACGGGCCATCACGCGGCCTCCTTCGCAAGCCTGCGCGCGGCCCAGCGATCAGCGGTCACCAGCGCGGCAGAGGTCATGATGTCGAGGTTGCCGGCATAGGCCGGCAGATAGTGGGCGGCGCCCTCCACCTCGAGCAGGATGGTGGTCTTGAGGCCCGAAGCAGTGCCGATGCCGGGGATGCGCACCGGCGCGTTGTCGCCGATGACCTCGAACTGCACCTTCTGCTTCAGCCGATAGCCGGGAACGTATGTCTTCACCGTCTCGGCCATCTCAAGGATGGAGGCCTCGATGGCCTCCCGATCGCCGCCCTGGCTGAGGGTGAAGACCGTGTCGCGCATGATCAGGGGCGGCTCGGCGGGATTGAGGATGATCACCGCCTTGCCGCGCTCGGCCCCGCCCAGCACCTCGATGGCCTTCGAGGTGGTCTCGGTGAATTCGTCGATGTTCGCGCGCGTCCCCGGGCCGGCGGACTTCGAGGAGATGGAGGCGACGATCTCCCCGTAGACCAGGCGCTTCACCGCCCGCTTCACGGCATAGACCATCGGGATGGTGGCCTGGCCGCCGCACGTGACCATGTTCACGTTGGGCTCTTCGAGATTGGCATCGCCATTGATGGCCGGGATGGTGAAGGGGCCGACCGCCGCGGGGGTCAGGTCGATCACCTTCTTGCCGTCCTTCTGGAGCAGCGCATTGTTGGTGAGGTGGGCCTTGGCGGAGGTGGCGTCGAACACCACGCCGATCTCGGCGTAATTGGGCAGGCGGCGCAGCCCCTCGATGCCCTCGTGGGTCACCGGCACGTTGAGGCGCGCGGCGCGGGCGAGGCCGTCCGACTTGGGATCGATGCCCACCATGGCCCCCATCTCCAGGTGCCGCGACGTGCGCATGATCTTGATCATCAGGTCGGTGCCGATGTTGCCCGAGCCGATGATGGCGGCTTTGATCCTGGGCGTGCTCATGCCTGCTTCTCCGAGGTGCTGAGGGTCCCGATGGAGACCTTGACCGAGCCGAGACCGGCGATCCGCGCTTCGAGAACATCGCCCGGCGCGACCGGAACCATGGGGCCGAGGGCGCCGCTGAGCACCACATCCCCGGCCGTGAGGGGCGTGCCGAGGCGGGCGCAGGTGCGGGCGAGCCACAGCACCGCGGTAAGCGGATTGCCAAGGCAGGCCGCCCCGCCGCCGAAGGAGGCGGCGACGGCGTTGCGATCCAGCACCATGCCGACGCCGGCAAGGTCCATGTCATCCAGCCGGCGGATGGGTCCGCCCACCACATAGACGCCGCTGGAGGCGTTGTCGGCGATGGTATCCGAGATGCGGATGTCCCAGTTCTTCACCCGGCTGCCCACGATCTCGATGGCCGGAGCCACGTAATCGATGGCCCGGCAGACCTCGGTGGGGGTGACATCCGGCGCGGCGAGGTCCGACTTCAGGACGAAGGCGACTTCCGCCTCCGCCTTCGGCTGGAGCAGGCGGGCGAAGGGCACTTCCTCTCCGTCGCCATACTCCATGTCGGCGAACAGGACGCCGAAGTCCGGCTGATCGACGCCGAGCTGCTGCTGGACCGCCCGCGAGGTCAGACCGATCTTGCGCCCGACCAGGCGCCGGCCGGCCTCGACGGCACGCCGGGTATTGAGAAACTGGACCTCATAGGCGGCCTTGAGGTCGAGGCCGATCAGGTCCCGCACCGGGTCGCAGGGCGCGCCCGTGAGCGTCGCGTCGGACAGCCGGTCCGCCGCCTCGATGATCTGCTGTGCGCTCATCTGAAATCACCTTGAAAGAAATTCGAGCACGAGGGCGTTGAACGCCTTCCAGTGCTCCCACTGGGCCCAGTGCCCGCAATTGTTGAAGACGTGCAGTTCCGACTTCGGGATGCCGGCGATGAGGCGCAGGCCCACATCCATGGGCACGAAGCGGTCGTTGCGGCCCCAGATGACCAGCGTCGGCGCCGAGATCTCGCCGAGGCGGGGGCCGAAATCGGGATATTGCTTGGGATTGGCCGCAAAGCTCGCGACGAAGTTGTCCAGATGATCCCGGCGCTTCAGCATGTTGTCGAGCCGCGCCTGGAACAGCTCTTCGGTAAGGTCGCCGGGATCGAAGACGAAGACGTTCATCATCGCCTTCAGGTTTTCGATCGTCGGCGAACGGTAGAGCCCATTGAGCAGCTTGATGCCTTCGGTGGGCATGGGGGTGAACGGGCTGACGCCGCCCGTGCCGCCACCCATGAGCACCAGCTTGCCCACCCGCTCGGGATGGTCGAGGGCGAAGGCCACCGCGCTGTGGCCGCCCATGGAATTGCCCAGGATATGGATGCGCGAGAGGCCGAGCGCATCCACCACGCCGGCGAGCACCCTTGCATTCAGGTTCGAGCGCGAGCCGGTGTTGACGATGGTGTCGCTCTTGCTCCAGCCGGGGCAATCCACGAGGAGCACCCGGAAGCCCGCCTCCACCAACGGCGTGATGTTGCGGTTGAAGTTGGCCCAGCCCGAAGCGCCGGGGCCGGAGCCGTGCAGCATCACCACGGTCTCGCGCGCATCGCCCGGATCGCAGTCGTTATAGTGGATATTGAGTTCGCCCTCGCCTTCGCGGACGCGGACGAAGCGGCTGGTTTCGGATTCGGTGAAGGACTGGCTCATCTCACGCTTCCAGGGGGCTGACGCGACAGAAAGCGCCGTTCACATAGATCAGCGGCTCGCCGCCCGGCGGCTCGGAGGCGTGAAGCACCTCGCACAGCAGGGCGTGATGGGTGCTCTCGTCGAATACCTTGACCACGCGGCAGTCGAACGTGGCGAGCGCACCCTCAAGCACGGGCGCGCCGGAGACGCGGCTGTGCCAGTTGCCATGCTCGAAGCGGGCGGGGCCGAACACCCCCTCCACCATGCCGGCGAACACCTTGGCGAGATGCGCCTGGCTGGCGGCGAGCACGTTGATGCACAAGGCGCCGCTGGCCAGAATGGTGTCCGCGGCGGCCACCTTCTTGTTGACCAGAACCACCATGCGGGGCGGATCGACAGTGACCGAGCACACCGCCGTGGCGGTGAGCCCCACCACGGTCTCGCCGTCGCGGCTGGTGATGATGGACACACCCGATGCCAGGTGGCGCATGCCGGAGCGGTGGTCATCCGCGCTGACGGTGGGCAGCTCGCGCAGGGCTTCGTTCGACGCCCAGTCAAGGCGCTGGTTGATGTTCTGTGTCATTGAAGGAGCCCCCCTGCTCACGGCCGAACGCCGAACGGGTTCGCCGCCGGCATGGGATTGCCGAGCATCTGTCCGCCGAGGAGATCGCCGATATTGTCCTGGTTCTGGGTGATGTGGTTCGCCCCCACGAGGATGTCGCGCAACTGGCGCTGCATGGGGTTGTTCAGCCAGACGCCGCGCGTCGATGTCTTCTTGAAGATCATGTGCGCGGCGTCGAAGCATTCGCCGCCGGTGAACTGGTTGGTGGCGAAGTGGCGCACGCGCACGTCGATGGGCACCAGTTCGCCGCGCTCGGCAAAGCTCCAGGCCTCGTCGGTGTTGTGCAGGATACGGGCGGCCGCGCCCAGGATCTTGGCGGAGGCCTCGCCCAGCCGGCCCTTGATGAAGGGGTCGTTCACCGCCGCGCCGACGGCCTGGTTCAGGTTCTGCCGGGGCTTCATGTGCTCGACGTAGAGGTCCACCATGCCGCGGGCCATGCCGACGATGACCGAAGACACCGCCGCATAGAACACATAGAAGAACGGCATTTTGTAGAGATTATCCACGTGGCCGTGGGTCTCCTCGCCGTAGGCGGCGATGACGTGGCTGCGATAGGACGGAACGAACGCTTCCTTCACCACCAGCTTCTTGCTGCCGGTGCCGGCGAGGCCCACCACGAACCAGTCATCGACGATCTCGAAATCGGACTTCTGCACCCAGAAGGAGCGGAACACCTGCTCGCCATTCTCCGCCACGCGACCGCCGAGGAAGGCGCCGCCCTCCGCATGGTCGCAGCCGCTGGAGGTGAGCCACTCGCCCTTCAGGACATAGCCGCCATCCACCGCCGTCACGGTTCCGAACGGGGCGTAGGAAGACGAGACCAGCCGGCTCGTGTCCTCGCCCCACAATTCGTCGCCGCAGCGCTGGTCGAGCAGGCCCACCTCGAACGGATGGACACCCAGAACCATCACGTTCCACGCGCTGGACGGGCAGCCGCGGGCAAGCTCCATCAGCACCTTGTTGAGCACGTTGGGGCTCATTTCGTAGCCGCCCCAGCGGCGCGGCTGGAGGATGCGGAAAAAGCCCGCATCCTGGAACGCCTGGATGGTCGCGGCCGGCACCATGCGTGCCTTCTCGACGGCGTCGGCCTGCTCCCGCAGCCAGGGCACCATCGCCTCGGCGCGGGCGACAATCTCGGCCTCGGTGGGCGTGCAGCTTGATCTGTCCAACATCCTGATTCTCCTGGCGTTCCTCGCTGGGCTTCGCATGCACGCTGTCAGCGTGGCTCGGCGCTCATGACGCCGTAGCCGGCGATCCATTCATTGATCGGGCGGTAGTAGTCGCGGTGCGCGCTGTAGCCGCCCCGGGCCGCCGCAAGCGCCGCGAACGCCGCCACCCAGGTGCGGACCTCATGGGTGGAGCGGCCGGCTTCCTTCGAGATTTCCTCGATGCTGAAGTCGTCCACGGCGTCGAGCCGGGCATCCAGCAGAAGGTCGATGAAGGCCTGATCCCACTCGGCATTGAGAGGGGTCTGCGCGGACAGCTCGGTGCCGTAGATCTTGCCGGCGGCGATGGTGCGCTCCTGCCGGGCGGCGCGCGCTTCGGGGGTGGGATTGCGCCCGCAGATCAGGAATTCGCCGATGGCTTCGGGCGCGCCCTCCAGAAGCGGCACCGGAGGCTCGTGGGACAGCCCGCCGGTGCCCAGCACCAGCACCCGCTTGTCGAGGGTGGCGATGAATTGTCCGACCACTTCGCCGAGGCGGCGGATCCGCCGATAGGGCGCAAAGGGGGGCGCCACCGAATTGATGATGATGGGGATCACCGGATAGCGCGTGAGGCTGCCGGTCAGCTCTTCCAGGGTCTGGGTGCAGCCGTGATCCACTTGCAGGCGATGGGACAGGGAGATGTCCACGTCGTGATCGAGGATGAAGCGCGCCAGCTCGAGCGCCAGATCGCGCTCCACCGAGAGCGGACCCGGCAAAGTCATGTAATCCCCGACCGACTTCGCCGCCGTTGCAATAACGAATGGCGGCATCAGATCGTAGAAGAGGCCGTTATAGTGATCCGGCGCGAAAATCACGATCAGCTCGGGGTCGAATGCTTCCACATCGGCGCGGGCGCGGGCCAGCACCGCATCGACTTCGGCGATCACCTCCGGCGCGGGATCGTTCAGGCCACGCAGAGGCGTGTGCGAAAGGCACTTGAGCTTGATGGTCATGATGGCTCCCTCGACCGTGGAAGCTGCAGGTCCACGGCAATGCCTGGCCCGCTCCTCCCTTCCCGGTCGCGTTCTTCGTTTTGAGCGGGATCACCTTATGGGCGCCGGTGCCGAAGAAGGAACACCAAACCATGACACTGTGCACTGAGTGCACAGGGCTGTTTCTAAACGGCTTTTTTAGAGATCAGGGTAACGCGGCGCCCCGCCGGCCAGTGCCGGAATTCAGCAATTGCGCGCGTTTCCCGCGCATGCAGTGACCTCAGCGGGCACCACGCACCGGTGCAAGCTGCTGGGATTTTTGCGTTATGCTGGCGAAAAAAGGGAGCGAAGCATCATGGCGGGGGAGAGCCCCTACAAGAACGTGCGGGGGCTGAGCCGGGGGCTCGCGCTCCTCAACGTCCTCAACCGCATCGACGGCGGCGCCAACGTGGCGCGCCTTGCGGAGCAGACAAAGTTGCATCGCACCACGGTGCAACGTCTTCTGGAGACCTTGCAGGCGGAAGGCTATGTCCGGCGCAGCGAGTCCGACGACCGATACTGCCTGAACCTTCGCGTGCGGGAACTCAGCGAAGGTTTTCGCGACGAGCACTGGATTTCCGCCCTCGCCTCGCCGCTGCTGGGACAATTGCTCAAGGAGGTGGTCTGGCCGACGGACCTTTGCACCTTCGACGTGGACGCCATGGTGGTCCGCGAGACCACGCATCGCTTCAGCAAGCTCTCGTTTCACCGCTCCATGATCGGCCGGCGCCTCCCCATGCTCCAGACGGCAAGCGGCACGGCCTATCTGGCATTCTGCCCGCAGGAGGAGCGCGAGAGCATCATCGACTTCCTGGCACGGCAACCAAAAATGGAGTGCCGGCTGGCCCGTGACCGGCCGGCGCTGGACGACCTGCTGGCGCGCGTGGTGCAGCGGGGCTATGGCGACAACCACATGAACTGGACGGACGAGCCGAAGATGGCCGGCATCGCGCTTCCCATCCGCGGCAGGCAGGGGCTCCTCGGCTGCCTGAGCGTCGTCTATGTCGCCTCGGCCATGACCACGGCGATGGCCGCCTCGCGTTATCTGGAGTCTCTTCGCCGGACGGTGAAATCAATCGAGCGCGACGCGGCAGACAGTTTATTTCTGCAGCCATGATAGATTTTACGGCAACGCGACGAAGTTCAGGTTCACGTTTAAAGCAAAAGCATCCCAGATGATCTGGAGCGTCACCTTCTTCCCGCCCGATGCGCGGGTGACGTTCCCGCTGATGTCGATCTCCGGCGCCGGGTGGTGTCCTGGCTGGTCTCACCCCGTTTGGGCCGGCTGATCATCACCTCTGCTGCCTCGATCTGTCTGCTCCACGCGTTCACTTCACGACCCCTATCGGCGAAAACGGAGTCGTGCGGAACGTGCCGTTCGTCAACACGAACCGCCGTCCGGAAGGGAGCCTACAAACGTCGCCATGACGCGGCATGTCCGTCACGCGGACATTCGGGATAATCCGCTGTTGCAAGGCCATCCATCGTCCTAACCCAAGAGAAGAAAAATAGAGCGGGAGGATGACATGATCGATGGCACCGGCGACCTGCCATTGGCCGAAGAGCCGCGCACGCTCCGAACCTAGGGGCGGCACGCGCTTAAAGCGCCTTCTGTCGAGACTGAAGAAGATCACGCCCTGGCCTGGTCCAGACCGTGCCCGCTTTGCCTTGCGCTGAAGCGGAGGGGACCTACGGCGCGGCGTGCATCTTGTTGCGCGAACACAGCCAATAAATAATATGGAGGCCCCGAGGATCAATGACGCACGCCACCTATCCCATTTCAGGACACACCGCGCCCGGCCTCAACAAAGGACAATGGCGCATCATCTTCCTTGCGAGCCTCGGCGGCTCCCTTGAGTTCTACGACTTCATTATTTACGGCATCTTTGTCCAGTACATCTCGGCACAGTTCTTTCCGGCCGACGACCCCTATGTCTCCCTGATCCTGTCCTTCTCGGTGCTGGCCCTCGGCTTCCTGGCACGGCCGTTCGGTGGCGCGCTGCTCGGCACGCTGGGTGATCGGTATGGACGCAGGCCGGTCTTCATCGCCTCCCTTGGCCTGACCACGCTTGCAACCATCGCCATCGGCCTCCTTCCCAACTACCAGTCATGGGGCATCGCCGCGCCGGTGCTGCTGGTGGCCTTCCGTCTCGTGCAGGGCATCTGCCTCGGCGGCGAGCTGCCGGGTGCGGTCACCTATGCGGTGGAGGCAGCGCCACGGCGCGCCGGCCTCGCGTGCGGTTTCATCATCTTCTGCGTCAATGTCGGCGTGCTCATCGCCACCCTCGTCAACCTCGGCATCCAGCATGCGCTTCCGCCTCAGGACGTTGCCGAATACGGCTGGCGCATCGCCTTCCTGCTCGGCGGCGTCATCGGCCTGATCAGCTTTGCCCTGCGCCGCAAGCTGGAGGAATCGCCCGAGTTCGTGAACCTCCACGACAAGGCTGCGAGGCATCCGCTGGGAGAACTGATGCGCAATCACGGCCGTTCGGTGCTGGTCGCGGCCGGTGTCGCCGCCATCATCGCCGGCTTCAACGGCATGCTCTACGGCTTCGTGCCCGCCTTCCTGGTGAAGACGCTGCACTATCCGGCCCCCGATGTGGCGCTGGCCATGACGGTCGCGCTGGTGGTCAGCTCCGCCGGCCTCATCATTGCGGGATGGGCCGGCGATTTCGTGCCCGGACGCCTCATCCTGCGCGCCGGTTCGCTGACCATGCTCATCGTGGTGGTTCCGCTGTTCGCGCTCATGGCGAACCACGCGATCAGCATCGTGCTGGTGCTGAGCCTGCTGTCGCTGGTGTTCTCTCTGGCGAGCGGCATCTGGCCCAGCATCCTCGCCGGCCTGTTCCCGACCCAGGTCCGCTTCACCGGCCTTGCCCTGTCATACAACATGAGCGTCACCCTCCTCTCGGGCTTCGCGCCGCTCGCCGCGACGATACTCATCGAGCAGACGCGGATGGACGCAGCGCCGGCGCTCTACATCGCCCTGTGCGCGGCCCTGAGCTTCTGGTGCAGCTTCCTCGTCCCCGGACGGGCACGCGCGGCGGCGGTTCCGGAAGCCACGCGGGCAAGCCTCGATGCCTCGGACATGCCACCGGCCTGAGACCGTCCACGAGACGATTGCGGGCGGCCGGCGTACACGGCCTCCCACCGCCCATCACAACGCCCCTGACACAGCGCCCACCCCAACACAGAGGAACAACGCCATGGGCGTCATAGCGCTCGGTTATCTCGGCATCCGTTCGGACAAGATGGATGACTGGCAGGACTTCGCCTCGGGACTGCTGGCCATGCAGGCGGTCGACGCGACGCGCTCCCACGTCACGTTCCGCATGGACGACCAGCGGCAGCGCCTGTTCGTGGTGAACGAGCCCGGTCCGGTGGTGGCCGCCATCGGCTGGGAGGTCGAGGAAAGGGGCGACCTGGACCGCTTCGCCGCGCGGCTCGAAGCGGCCGGTGTCACGGTGAGGCGGGGTGCGCGCGCGCTCGCCGACCAGCGCTTCGTGGAGGATCTCATCACCTTCGCCGACCCGGATGGCAACAGCGTCGAACTGTTCTTCAATCCCATGCGGGCCAGCGAGCCGTTCGTGCCGGGCCGCCCCATTTCCGGCTTTCGCACCGGCCCCTTCGGCATGGGCCACGCGGTGCTGCATGCCGTGCGCATCGATGCGCTCCTGCCCTTTTACCGCGACCTTCTGGACTTCCACATCAGCGACTACGGGCTCACGCCCTATCCGCTGTATTTCTTCCATGTGAATGGTCGCCACCACAGCCTCGCCATGGTCGGCTCGGGACAGACTGGGTTTCACCACTTCATGGTGGAGTTCAACAACCTCGATGACGTGGGCCAAGGCTACGACATTGCAGGGCTGGAGGAGGGGCGGCTCGCCTATACGCTGGGCCGGCACACCAACGATTACATGACATCTTTCTACGCCAACTCACCCTCCGGCTTCTTCGTGGAGAACGGCTGGGGCGGGCGGGTGATCGATCCGGCCACCTGGGAGCCGCACGAGACCTTCGCCGGGCCGAGCTTCTGGGGCCATGAGCGCCTCTACCTGCCCGAGGAGCCTCGCGCACGCCTGCGCGACATGCGCCTCGCGGCGGCCGCGCGCGGCCTTCGGGCGCCGGAGGTGGTGGACTGCCCCTGGCTCTATGGCCAGTTGGTCGGCTGATCGCGCCGGCACGATGAATCGGGTGGGGACCGTCGAGAGCTGCGGCAACAAACAGGGGCCGCGTGAAACCCTCCCGACTGATTGCCCCACCCTTCTGACGACCGGGACCAAAGCCGGCCCTGCTCCGGCGGCATCTGTCCGCCAGGCGGACGCTTGTGCCGGCTGCATTGCTGGCAAGTGCCGGCTCTGGGATCAGTCACTTCCACAAACAGCTGAACAACACGGGGGAAGCCATGCCCGAGGCAACCGGCACAGCCGAGGATCAGTTCGACGTCGTCATCGTTGGCCTCGGCCCCGTCGGGGCCACGCTCGCCAACCTGCTTGGCCTCCAGGGCGTCTCCACCCTCGTCCTCGAACGCGAGACCGAGGCCTATCACCTGCCGCGCGCGGTGCACTTCGATGACGAAGTGATGCGTGTGTTCCAGACCATCGGCCTTGCTGACGAGATCACGCCGTGCACCCGCATCAATCCGGGCATGCGCTTCGTCGACGCCAACGGCGCCCTGCTTATGGACTGGCCGCGCGCCCCGGACGTGGGCGAGCTCGGCTGGCACGCCAGCTATCGCTTCCACCAGCCGGACCTCGAGCGGATCCTGCGCGAGGGCCTGAAGCGCTTCGCCTGCGTGCGGGTGCAGACCCGCTGCGATGCCTTCGCCTTCGAGGACGACGGCGAAGCGGTCACCGTGCGCTACGAGGACCTCGACACCGGCCGCCTGCGACAGGCGGGAGCCCGCTATGTGGTGGGCTGCGACGGCGCGCGGTCTCTCGTGCGCCGGTTCATCGGCTCGTCCATGGATGACCTTGGCTTTCATGAGCGCTGGCTGGTGGTGGATGCGGTTCTCCGTCGGCCGAAGCCGGAGCTGGGGGACCACACCATCCAGTATTGCGACCCGGCACGCCCGGCCACCTATGTGCGCGGGCCGGGGGACCGCCGGCGCTGGGAAATCACCGTCCTGGCCGAGGAAGACAGCCGCGCCATGGTGCACCCGCAGAAGGTCTGGGCACTGCTCGCACCGTGGCTCGCACCCGATGAGGCGGAGCTGGAGCGGGCCGCGGTCTACACCTTTCATTCCGCGGTCGCCCGTCTCTGGCGCTCCGGCCGGCTGCTGCTGGCGGGAGATGCGGCCCACCAGACCCCGCCATTCATGGGCCAGGGCATGTGCTCCGGCATCCGCGACGTCGCCAACCTCGCCTGGAAGCTCGAAGCGGTGGTGAAGGGGCGCGCCGGCGACGGCCTGCTGGACACCTACCAGAGCGAGCGCGCACCCGATGCCCATGCCTATATCGAGACCGCGGTGCGGCTCGGTGGCCTCATCAACACCTGCGGCACCGAAGCGGCACTCAACGCCGCCTTCCGCGACGCCGACGGCGTGGTACGCCTGCGCAGTCGGGTGCCGCAACTGGGACCCGGCCTCGTCATCGGCCGTGCCGATCGGGTCGGAAGCCGCGTCGCCCAGCCACGCCTCGGCGACGGCCGCCCGCTCGACGACGCGGTGGGCTACGGCTTTGCGCTGCTGTGCCGTGACCAGCTCTGGCACGGCGCCGCCGAAGCCGCGCGACTGCGCTTCGAACAGGCCGGGATTGCCATCGTCACCGTGGCGGACTGTCCCGGCCTCGCCCCGCTGCTCGACGAAGCCGGCGTGCCGGCACTCCTCGTCCGCCCGGATCGTTACGTGGCCGGAGCCGCCGCAGATGAGGCCGACCTCGCCGCCATGGCGGATCGGCTGACGCCCCAGCGGCCGCAACACGCTTCCGCCGCCTGATCCGCACCCGCGAACCGCGCGACCGCGCCAATCCCCCTCCTCACCAAGATGATGCTCAAGGAAAAGGTTTGCCCCGATGAAGTTTGCTTCCTTCACCCATGCCGGCCGTGCCGGTTACGGCCTCGTGACGGACGGAGGGATCATCGATCTCACCCGCCGCTTCCCCGAAGCGCCGACCTTGCGGACCTTCATCGCCGGCGGGCTGGATCGTGCCGCCGCCGTCGCCGGCGCGCCGGCGGATTTCGCCTTGTCCGAGGTGACGCTCGCTCCGGTCATTCCAGACCCGGACAAGATCGTCTGCGTGGGCCTCAACTACCATGACCATGTGAACGAGACGGGACGCACGGTCACCCCCAATCCCATGCTGTTCGCGCGGTACGCTGGAAGCCAGGTCGGCGCTGGCACGGCCCTGGTGAAGCCGCTGGAATCCGACGAGTTCGACTATGAAGGCGAACTTGCCGTCATCATCGGCAAGGCCGGCCGGCGCATCTCCGAGGCCGACGCCCTCTCCCATGTGGCGGGCTATGCCTGCTATAATGATGCCAGTGTGCGCGACTGGCAGCGCCACACCTCGCAGTTCATGCCCGGCAAGACCTTTGCCGCCACCGGCGCCTTCGGCCCCTGGATGGTGAGCGCCGACGAGATCCCCGATCCCACGCGCCTCACCCTCGCCACCCGCCTCAACGGCGCGCAGGTGCAGCACACGAGCGTGGATCTGATGATCACCCCCATCCCCACGTTGATCGCCTACACCTCCACCATCCTGCCCCTGCTGCCTGGCGATGTGATCGTCTCCGGCACGCCTGGAGGCGTGGGGGCGCGTCGCACGCCCAAGCTGTTCATGAAGGACGGCGATGTGGTGGAAGTCGAGGTCAGCGGCATCGGCGTGTTGCGCAACCCCATCGTCGCCGAGCTTGCCTGAGGCTCGCCCGCAGGTCATTCCATCAGGGAGTGTTGAAGCATGCCGGCCCGGGCAAGTCTGGGCACGGCATGTTCAAAACGTATACCATGTGAACCAAAAGACCGGATCGTCCGGCTGGGTGGGGAACGCCGAGGATTGGGTCGGACCATGGGCCAGCGACTGGCTGACGAGCGCGCGACCACGCCGGACCGCAGCGACAGCGTGCGCGCCTTGCGCCGAGGGCTCGCGGTGCTGCGCTATATCAACGCGGTGGGCAGCACCAATGCCGCCTCCATCGCCCGCGCCCTCGATATCCCGCGCCCCACCGTCTACCGCCTGCTGCAAACCCTGGAGGAGGAAGGCTACGTGGCCTTTTCCGCCTCCTCGACGCAGGTCCGGGTCACGCGCCTCTCCGCCAGTCTTGGCGACGGCTATGCAGCGCATTCCCGGGTGTGCCAGGTCGCGGCCCCGGTGTTCGGCGAATACGGCCCGCGTCTGGTGTGGCCGCTCGACCTGACGGTGTATGAGAACGCCGCCATGGTGATCCACGAGACCACGCACACGCGCAGCCCGCTCTCCATCGACCGTGGCATGATCGGCTATCGCTTGCCCATGCTGCGTACCTCGGCCGGCCGGGCCTACCTGGCCTTCTGCAGGGAGGAGGAGCGGGCAATGATCCTGGATCACCTGCGCCGCATCCACGATCCCGAGGACCGCCCTTTCCTCGACGAGGCATGGCTTGGACGCATGATCGAGGAGACCCGGCGGCGCGCCGTTGCCGTGCGCGACGGGGGTGAGTTCAGGCCGAAGACATCCAGCATTGCCGTTCCCGTCTTGATCGGCGACCGCGTCGAGGCGGTGGTATCGATGATCTGGATCCGCTCCGCGCTGTCCCTGGATGATGCCCTTTCGGCCCATTCCGAGGCGCTGGCATCTATCGCGACCGCCATTGCGCGTGACGTCTCCGCTCAGCAGAAATAGGTGCTGCACGATAGCCCTGCCGACCGGTGCAGGCGTGCAAGCGCGGGGCAGATGCACGTCCGCAGCATGCTCAATCTGCGCCAGCGCGGCGATCTTGAGGTCGTGCTGCCTTACCCCGACCGCCCGACTGCCGCGCAGTCCCCGCGGAACAACTCATCGCCACCGGTTCAGGAGCCATAGCGCACCCCACGATCCCAGCAGCGAGATGACCATTTGACCGGCAAGCGCGATCGCCATCTGGGGCCCTCCCGCCGCGGCTAGCGAAGACGACCCATCCATAAAGGGGAAAAGAAGCGTCACCATCACCGCTCCTCCGACAGGAGCGATGAGAAGCATGCCGACAATTGAGACGACGATGTTCACGATCCAGCCAAGCACACCGCGCTTTCGCGTCCAGGCCTCGTGGATCGCGACGGCCAGCGCGGCGACAAGAACAGCCGCCGCGATCACCATCGGACCTCCCACGCTGCCCAGCGGAATGGCGCCGGTCCATTGCAGTAGCAGAATGCCGATGACGGAGATCAACAGGATGTACTTCATGAGGTCCGTCCCTGCTGTACAGATCGACGTCATAAAGGTTGCTGGCGCAACCCCAGTGTATGACAACCGTGCCAGCGTCCGCGACCCTCATGATTTCACGCTTCGCGGCGGTCCGAACCGCCCCCGGCTTGCAAGTCAAGTTTCCCCCGCTCCCCCCGCAGCGGCTACTACCGCGCCCCGATGGACTGCATGACGTGCTTGACGAGCGCCCGCTCGGAGCCCACGCCCGTCTTGCGGTACATGCGCAGCCGGCAATTTTTGATGGTACCCTTGCTAAGGCTCAGCTTCTGCGCGATCTCCCCGGTGGTCTGCCCGTTCATGAGCAGCAGCAGGATCTCCTTCTCGCGCGGCGTGAAGATGCTGAGTGCTTCGTCCAGCAATTGATCGGGATCGCCCTCCTCCTCGCGCTCCGGCGCATCGAGCACATACATCCGCCCGCCGGGAGCGAGGGGGAAGTCGCGGTCGAACACCTCCACCTTGACGGTGAGCGCGCCGGCGGCGCGGGTCTGCCCTGCCTCCGCGACACGGAGCGCGGCTACCGCATCGGCGAGGGCCGGGGCGCGGCGCGCCGCCTCCCGCCACGCGTCGTTGGCGAAGACATCGACGCCGAACCGGTCCTCGATGAGCGTCGGGCGGGTGATGAAGCCCTCCACCTGTGGTCCGCGCGGATTGCGCAGGTCGTTGAACAGCGCGCCAAGATGCGAGCGGTGGAAGCCCTCCAGCATGGGGAAGATGAGCCGTGCGCGCTCGATGTCGCTCGCGGAGAAGCGCCCCCTCTCGCGCTCCAGGAACAGGCCGAAGCAGCAGTGGCCGACGGTGGAGAAGAACATGCCCAGCTCGTCGGAGATGCTGGCCAGCGTCTGGAACACCTTGTGGTACAAGTCCCACGACTGGCCCGGCGATCGCACGTCATTGAGCATCACGACGCCGGGACTGCCGTTGTTCCGCCAGTATTCGAAGAAGGGGTCCACCGAGGAGTAGAGATTGGCGTAATACGCCACCACGTCGCTCGCCACGTCCTTTGTGTAGAGCACGTCCGGCGGGGCCACACGCGAATAGCGGATGATCCAGCAAGCATCGTGGTTGATGGCCGCGCCAGCGAGTTCCACCAGCTCGCGGTGGAAGCGGTCCGAACCGATCACGCGGGCCACCTCGCCGACCCGCGCGAACCATTCCGGGCTGTTCAGGCGCACGGCGCTGTAGCGGGCAGGAAGGGGAACGGACCGGGGTTGCTCCGGATCTGCCATCGCAGCTTGCCCCAACGGTATCGCCACATCTGGAATTCGTATTGGGGCGAATAAAGCCGAAGCACCGGCACTTGGCAATTGCGGGCGGGACGTGCGGGCGGCATGGCAGGCGCTCTTTCTCCCGGCGGGGCGCAGGGCATTGCCCCACTGGGGGCATGCATCGGCAGAACCTTCGAAAAAGACCGGAGAGCGCGACGGCGACGATCGCGCTCTCCGGCCAGCACCCAGGAGGAAGCCCTGGGGGCCGCAACAGCCTGAGGGGCTAAGAGAGGGCTCAGGCCGTGCGTTCTTCAAGCGGATGGGTGCGCAGGCGCAGCGGATCGTAGAAGGGCGTCTTCACCACCCGCGCCGCGAAGGTGCCGTCGGCTCCCCGCAGCTCCAGCTCCGTGCCGCAGGCGGACAGCTCCGGCGCCACATGGGCGAGCGCCAGCGAGCGCATGAGGTAGCGGCTGTAGGCGGTGGAGTTCACAAGGCCCACCTCCTTGCCGTCCCTGAACAGCCTGGCGCCCGGCTCGACGGCGGCATGGTGGTCGATCTCCACCCCCACCTGCGCCACCCGCTCCTGCCCCTTGCGGCGCACCAGGGCGTCCCGGCCGCGGAAGGCCGGCTTTGACAGGTCGACGGTCCAGCCGAGGCCCACTTCCCACGGCGAGGTATCGCCCTGGGGCATGTCATAGGGGAAGAACAGCAGGCCGCCTTCCACCCGCACCACGTCGAGGCACGACCAGGAGGCAGGCAGGCCCCCCAGCGGCTTGCCGGCCGCGAGGATGCTGTCCCAGAGGAACACCGCATCGGCCGAGGCGCAGAACACCTCGTAGCCCCGCTCGCCGGAATAGCCGCCGCGGGCGATGGAGACCGGGCGGCCGAACAGCGTCGTCTTCTGGTGCCCGAAATAGGGCAGGCCCTCCAGCGCGAACGGCGTGTGGGGGCTGAGGATATCAAGCGCCTTCGGCCCCTGCAGGGAGAGGATGTGAACGTCGTTGTCCTTGGTGAAGGTCACCTCGCGCCCTTGGGCAATGCCGGGCAGGATGTCCTCCAGCGACCCGCCGCCATGGGAGATGCGGTAGGCGTCCGGACCGTCGCAATAGACGAGCACGTCGTCGATGAGCGCGCCCTCCTCGTCCACCACGCTGGTGAGGGAGGAGGCGCCGGGCGCGATCCTCGAAATGTCCGAGGTGCACATCTCGTTGAGCACGGCGAGCGCCTCGCGCCCCGACACGTCGATCATCCTGAGCGCCGACACGTCGAACAGGCCGGCGGCGGTGCGTACCGCGACCACCTCGTCATAGGGATCGGTGGCGTAGTTCTGCGGCACCGGCATGTCGTTCCACGACGCCTCGAATCCGGTGCCGAGCGCACGATGCCGGTCCGACAGCACCGACAGGCGGGAATAGGCGGGAGTAGCCTGGGTCATCTTGGGAAATCCTTCAACAGATCAGAGGTGGAACAGCCAGTTGGAGACGAGCACCACGACGATGCCGGCGATGAGCGCGAGATAGGGCAGGATGCCGGCGCGCTTCTGCGTCTTCGTCCCGTCGCCGACCTGCAGGTCCTCGAAGGTCTCGTGCGGGAACTTGCCACCGTCCTGCACGTAGTGCCGGTAGATGAAGACCGGGATGATGAGCGCGGCGGTGATGAGCCCCGCCCACAGGGCCACCGGGTTCCACACCTTCGCGCCGGCGCCCATGAAGACGGCATTGGCAAAGGCGAAGACGGTGCCCAGCACCAGCAGGATGGTGGGCGCCTTGTAGGGCCGCGCCACATGGCCGGAATCGATGCGGTGGATCCAGCCCGAATTGAGGTTCAGGAAGTTGAAGATGATGTAGCCGACATTGGCCACCGCCAGCACGAAGAAGAAGCTGGTGGCGTCCGCGCAGGCGATGGCGAGCAGCACGAGGTTGAACCACAGGTCGGTCCACATAGCCCGCGTCGGCGCACCATGCTCGTTCACATGGTCGAGGAAGCGCGGCAGCCAGCCGTCCACGGCGCCCTGGTAGAGGGTGCGCGAGGAGCCCGCCATGGCGGTCATGATGGACAGCACGAGGGCGAGGATCATCAACATCACGAGGGCGCTCTCGATGATCTTGCCGCCGCCCACCATGTGGGCCAGCGCCTGCGCCACCCCGGAGCCATCGACGATGGCGGGGTCGAGCATACCCGAGAGCCCGAGCACGCCCTGGAAGGTGAAGGGCACGAGGATGAACAGCGCGAGGCACAGCAGGCCCGAATAGAAGATGGCCTTGAAGGTGTCCTTCTCGGGATTGCGGAACTCGCTCGTGTAGCAGACCGCCGTCTCGAAGCCGTAGGTGGACCAGGCGGCGATGAACAGGCCGCCGAGCACCAGCGTCCAGCCGGGGATGTCCCAGCTGCCGGGATCGGCCGCGCCGGCGGCTGCGAGCGGCACCAGTGGCGAGAAGTTCGCCCAGTCCACCTTGCCGGTGAGGATCGGCACCAGGCCGACGATCACCATGGGCACGATGACCGACAGGCCGATCCACTTCTGCACGCTGGCGGTGCCGAGGATGCCCCGGTGCTGGATGGCGAACACCACCAGCATCAGCGTCGCGCCCACAAAGAAGGACGCATTCAACGAGAAGGAGACGGGACCGATGGCGTGGGAGAACAGGGTCCAGTCCCGCACGGCGGGGGTCAGCGCCGCCACCGCGGCGGCGGCCTTCTCCACGTCGGTGCCGGCAAGGCTCGCGCCATGGGCGGCGAGCCATTGCGCCACCTCGGGGCTGTTGAGCGCCGGGACGGGGGCGAACGCATTCAGGATGTAGGCCGCCGCGATGGAGCAGCCGAGCGAGAGCACCGGGCTCCAGGCGAACCAGTTGCACCACACGGAGAGCGGTGCCACCAGCTTCACGTAGCGGACCCAGGCCGCCGCGCCATAGATGGAGGCGCCGCCCGACTTGTTCGGGAACAGGCCGGCGATCTCCGCATAGATGAAGGACTGGATGAAGCCCATGCCGATGGACAGGGCCCAGACGAGAAAGGAGAGCGAGCCGGTGGTGCCGGCAATGCCGCCGATGGAGAAGAGCACGAGCGCCGGAACGCCGCTCGCCACCCAGAAGGCGCCGGTCCAGCTGATGGAGCGATGAAGCTTCCCATCGCTCTCCGCTGTTGCGTGGATATTGGTAATGGTCGTCACGTTGTCCTCCCTTGTCCGGCGTTGCGGGTGAAGCAGACTGCGCCGCCGTCCCGTCCGGACGCTTTTGTTTGGTGAGACCGCTTGTTTCGTGAAACTGTTGCGGCCGGGATCGACTTGGCGATCGATGGCCCCGGCCGCTGTCCTTGCGCTTTACTGGATACCCTGCTGCTTGCGCAGTTCTTCGGCGATCTCAAGCATGTCGCCGACGATGCCGTAGCGAGCGATGGTGAAGATCGAGGCCTCCGGATCCTTGTTGATCGCGACGATGTTCTCCACGTGCTTCATGCCCCACTGGTGCTGCACCGAGCCGGAGATGCCCATGGCGATGTAGAGGTTGCACTTGGCCGCCAGCTGGCCGGACTGGCCCACCTGCCGGGCCTTGGGTAGCCAGCCGCTGTCGGCGATGGGCCGCGAGCAGCCGAGCGTGGCACCGAGCCCCTCGGCCAGCTCCAGGAACTGGGCCACGTTGGCCTCGTCCCCGACCCCGCGGCCGATGGACAGGATGAAGGGCGAGCCGGGAATGTCGATGCCGCCGCTGGCCGGCGGATCGCGCCACTCCAGGTGCCGGCTGCGCGGCTTGCCCTCGCCCGCATCCAGCGCCGAGACGGTCGGGCTCGCCGGCACGGTGGCTGGCGCGAAGGCGCCGCCGCGCAGGGTGACAAGCACGCCGGACCGGCCGGGAAAGTCGATCTCCACGAAGACCTTCTCGTTGTAGCCCGCCCGCGTCGCCACCACCTCGCCGTCCTCGACGGCAAGGCCGAACACGTCGGTGGCAAAGCCGAGGCCGAGGCCCACCGCGACGGCGGGAGCGAGCGCAAAGCTGTCCACGCTGTGCGGCATCAGCACGAGGGAGGGCGCGCGCGCGGAGATGACGGCCTTCAGCACCGCCTCATAGACGTGCGGCTCGAAGGTCTCCGCATCGGGGCGGGCGACGGTGATCACCTCGTCCACCGCGCCGACGCTGACGGCGCCGACGAAGGGTGAAGGATCGGCGGCAATGACCAGCACGGTGACGGGGCCGCCGAGGGCGCCCTTCAGCTCGCCGGCGGCGCCGATGGCCTCCAGCGTGGCGTCCCGCAGCACGCCGCGCCTGTGCTCGGCCAGAATGAGAATTCCGGACATCAGCCCTTCACCTCCGTGATGATTTCCAGAAGACGGGCCGCCTGCTGCGCGGGCGTGCCCTCGATGATCTCGCCCCGGCCCCGCTCGGGCACGAAGACGCGCCGCACCCGGCTCAGCGACCCGGCCGACCCGATCTCAGCGTCCGCAAGGCCGATATCGCGCGGGGACACGCACTCGATGGCCTTGGCGTTGGCCTGCTTGATAGAGCGCAGCGAGGCGTAGCGCGGCGTGTTGATGCCGAGCTGGATGGTAAGCACTGCAGGCGTCTCCACCTCGAGACGCTCCACGAGGCCGCCTTCCAGCTCCCGCTCCACCTGGGCAAAAGATGCACCCGGCTTGAAATCGAGCCTGGAGACCACCGCCGTGCGCGCCCAGCCGAGCAGCGTGCCCACGGACATGCCCGTCTGCGCATGCCCCTGGTCGGCGGACTGGGCGCCGCACAGCACGAGGCCGGGTTCCTCGTTCTCTGCCACCTTGGCGATGACGCGGGCGATGGCGACCCGGTCGGCGTCGCCAAGGTCGGCGTCATCCACGCGGATCGCGCGGTCGGCGCCCTTGGCGAGGGCCTTGCGCAACACGTCGTCGGCATCCTCCGGCCCGACGGTGAGCACCACCACCTCAACCACGCCCTCGGGTGCGGCTTCCTTGATCTGGACCGCCGCCTCCAGCGCATATTCGTCGAATTCGTTGAGGTCGTGCTCGCAGAAGTCGGGATCGACATCGCGGCCGTCGTCGCGAAGCTCGAACTCGTCGTCGAGCGAAGCGACACGTTTCACCGGCACGAGTATTTTCATGGGTGTCCTCACGGCTGTTGGAAGGGTTCGGGAGTGCGCGCCGCGCGCGATGCGGCGGCGCAGGAGAAGACGGCACGCTTGCCCACCGCGAAGCGCACCTGCGGCTCACCATCGTCGGCGCACCGCCAGGCGTCCGCGAACGGCAGGTTGGGGTGGCGGACGGCGAAGGCCCGGTTGAGCCCGTAGGCGTCGTCCAGCAGCAACCGGAGCGCCGAGGCCGGCGCTTCTGGATTGAGCGCCACGGCACGGCGTACGTCCGCCTCAGAATGCACGGCGAGGCGGCGCAACACCTCCTCCCGCGCCATCGGATTGCGGGCGACGGCCGAGGCCACATCCACCGTCCCCTCCCCCTCCAGCCGGCGCAGGGCGTCGGACGGCAGATCGGCGCGGCAGGCAACGGCGGCGCGTACCCAGTCGTCGGCATCGCGAGCGAGGCGGGCGAGCGCATCGGCGGGGCAATGGAGGTTGCGGCCGGCGGCATGGCGCACGCCCGGGTGAGCATCCTGGCAGAGACCACGGATCACCGCTGCCGGAAGGCCGGGATTACCGGCAAGCCAGGTGCGCACCCACACGTCCCCATCGCGGGAGAGGGCTTCCGCCAGATCCTGCGGCAGCGCCTCATGCCGCGCCTGAGCCCGGCGGACCCGCACGTCGCCATCATCCGCCAGCGTCACGTCATGCCGCTCCGCAAGACGGCGCAAGGCCTCGGCCCGCACCGCCGGGTCGGGATCGCGCAGCAGCGCCTGCCGCAGGGTGGGCGGCAGGGCCGGATTGGCCGCCGCGCGCCGCCGGATGGCGGCATCACTATCCACGCAGGCGTCTGCCACGCGGGTGAGCGGGCAATGGGGATGAGCCACCACCTCCGCGCGGACGGCGGCTTCCCCGCCGGCGAGAAGGGCGCGCAGCAGGTCCCCATCCGCACGCGGATGCCGGGCAAGTCCGGCGCGCTCCACTCCGGTCGCACCGTCGAGCACCGCATGGAGTGCCGAGGCGGGCGTCGCGGGATTGCGCAGCAGCGCGGCGCGCACGGTGCTATCCGCATCGGCGGCGAGGCCCGCCAGCACCGTCTCCGGCGTATGGACATGGCCCGCCACCGCCGCTCGCATGGGTGCGCCCTCCATGTGGCGGGCGAGGCGCAGCAGCGTCTCTCCGGAGGTGGCCGGATTGCGCACGATGCGCTGGCGGATGGCGGGCCGCTCCTCCCCGGCAAGAAGGTCGAGAAAGGCCGGCGGCGTAAAGGACAGCCCGGCGAACACCAGCTTGAGGCGCGCATTGGCCAGCAGCAGCCGCGCCAGCGCCGTCCGGTCGCCCCGCGCGCCGTCGGCGCCGTAGGCCGGCAGCGCCAGATAGGCATCCCCACGGGCGAGAAGCGCACCCGTCAGCTCGGCCATGTCGGCGGGCGCGTCCATCGCTCAGACGACCGCTGCGGGGGCGGCGAGCGCGACGGGTTCCGCCGGTTCGAGCGCCTCGGCGAGCAGCTCGGTCAGCTCCAGCACACGGAAGTTGCGCTCATTGCCGGTGGTCTTCACCGCGTCTTCCAGCATGGTCATGCACTTGGGGCAGTTGACCACCAGGGCGTCGAGGCCGGAGATCTCCGCCGCCTCCCGCGCGCGGATCTCGCCCGCCTTGGTGGTGCCGGGCGGATCGGGCACCCACACACGCCCGCCACCGCCGCCGCAGCAGAAGGAATTGTCGCGGCTCTTGCCCAGTTCCACGAGCTTCACCCCGGTCGCGGCCAGCACTTCGCGCGGGGCGTCATAGCCCTTGTTCAGGCGACCCAGATGGCAGGGGTCGTGATAGGTGACGGTGAAGTCCAGCTTGCGGGCCGGGGCGATGCGGCCCTCCTCGATCAGCTCCTTCAGGAAGGCGCTGGCGTGGCTCACAGTGTAGGCGCCGCCGAGGTCCGGATACTCGTTCTTGAGCGTGTTGAAGGAGTGCGGGTCCGTGGTGACGATGCGGGCGAAGGCGCAACCTTCCAGCGTCGCGATATTGCCCTCGGCGAGTTGCTGGAACAGCCCTTCCTCGCCCACGCGGCGTACATCGTTGCCAGCGGTGGTCTCGCCCTCGTAGAGGATGCCGAAGTCGATGCCGGCGGCATGGAGGATGCGGGCGAAAGCGCGGCTGACCTTCTGGTTGCGCGGATCGAAGCTTGCGTAGTCTCCCACGAACCAGAGCACGTCCACCGGCTCCTTGCGCGCATCCTTGATCTTGAAGGGCAGGTCCTTGGTCCAGTTGGGCCGCTTGCGGCGACTTTCGTTGAAGCAATTGCCGGTCTTGTTCACCGCGCCGAGAGTGCGCTGGAGCGCCGGGTCCATCTCGCCTTCGTCCACCAGCGTGCGGCGGAGCATGTTGATGAGCGGTACGTGCTCCACCCCCACCGGGCAGATTTCCGTGCAGGCGCCGCACTGGCGGCACGACCAGAGCGTCTCCGGCCGGATCTCGCCGCTGGCGAGGCCGATGAGCGGGGTGGCGCAGCCGGCCGCGCGCGGCTTCGGCAGCACCTCGCCGAGATGGGCGTTGGCCTGCTCACGCAGGGTCAGTACCACGTCGCGCGGGGAGAGCGGATAGCCGGCCGCCCGCGCCGGGCAGGCTTCGTGGCAGCGGCCGCACTTGGTGCAGGCATCGGCCTGGACCAGATAGCGGCTCGCCACATCGCCCAGCTCGCGATAGCCGATGCGGTCGGCGTCGAGGTCGCCCAGCGGCAGCCGGCGCGCGGCATCGGAATCGCGCAGCAGCCAGGAGGTGGCGGCAGTGAAGATGTGCTTGGCCTTGGTATAGGGAATGAGGGCGATGAAGGTGAGCGCCAGCACTCCGTGCACCCACCAAAGGCCCATGCGCAACGCCCCGGCACCGGCGCTGGTGAAGCCCACGGCCTTCAGCCCGGCGGCGATGCTGGCGCCCACCGGCGCCCACCACCGCGTGTCCCACACCGCCGGATCGCCCTGGAGCCACACCATGCGCGCGCCGGAGAGCAGGAAGCCGGTAATGCCGATGAGCAGCAGCGTCCACAGGAAGGCCCAGTCCTCCATGCGGTAGCGCTCGCGGGAGAAGTCGGCATCCTGCGGGGTGCGGTCGGGGCGGGTGTAGTCGAGTTTCGGCGGGCGCAGCCAGCCCCGCCGCCACATCATGTAGGCGAGGCCGCAGATAAATCCGGTGCCGGCAATGGTCATGGCCAGCTTGAACAGCAGATAGAAATACCCGTGCCAGAAGTTCAGGCCGACAAGCGGGCCGAGAATGTCTTCCTGCAAGGTAATGGTGGCGGTGCCGATGAAGAGCAGTGTGAAGCCGTAGAAGATGAAGGCATGCAGCCGCCCGGCCGCCGCATCCCGCCGCCGCAGCGTGCGGTGGGAGGCGATCACTTTTGCCGTGTCGGCGAGGCGCCGGCCAAGGTTCGCCCAGCTCAGCCGCGCGCCGTTGCGACCGCTGCGATACTTGCGGACCTGCACATAGACGCCCCAGCAGAACGCGAAGATGGCGCCGATGGCATAGACATAGAAGAGCGCCAGCATCCAGGGCGAAAAGTCCTGGAACAGGATGCGCGTGATCTGGGACGGTTCGATGCCGTTCGGAATCATGGGGTGCTCGCCCTCTGGATCTTCTTGTTGGCTGTGCCTGCGCGTGCGGGATCGTGCCCGCCACGACGCGCCGCGCCGTTCCACCGGCGGCATTGGGGCCCGGCCGCAGCCGGGCATGCGGGGCGCGTGCCCTGACGCGCCCCGCCCGCTTCTCCCAGGGCGAGGGGAACTAGCCCTGGTAGCGGATCTCGTAGGAGCCGCCCGGCTGGTAGGGCGTGCCGTAGACGGCGGCCTCCCGGCGGTAGGGCTTCGGCTCCTGCGGGTTCGCCTCCTCGATCTCGCGGGCGAGGCGCTGCCCGTCGAAGGTGGCGTCGGCGATGAGCTTGGGCGCCCAGGCGTCGCCGATCACATACACGCCCTTTATGCCACGGGCGTCCCACTCGCCGGAGCGCGCCTTCAGCGCCCGGTAGAGGGCGTCGTCGGAGCGGCGGGCGGTGACGAGGACGAGGGTGTCGTAGTCGTGCCAGGCATGGGTGGTGTTGGCGGTGCGCGGTGACTTGCCGGGGCCAGTATAGAGCCGCTTATGGCCGTCGCCCCAGAGGTTGTAGAGCTCGATCCGCCCGTCTTCCACGCGGCTCGCCCAGGTGTTGGACAGCACGTTGATGTGCAGCTCGTGCAGCATGCGGTGCATGTTCGGCGCTTCGAGGGTGAAGTGCATGTAGCGGCCCAGCTCCACGCCGGACGCCACCGTCACCTCATGCCCTGCCTCGGCCAGCTTCTGGGCGAGGCTCGGCGCCATGTAATAGGGATCGGCGTTGAGGATGACGACGCGCTTGCCGATGGGCTTGTCGCCGCGGATCACGTCTTCCGGGGTCAGCACGTTGGCCCGCGGCGTCTCCAAGCCCGGAATGGGCGCGTGGGTGAGGCAGTTGGTGCCGTCCGCCACCCAGTGGGCGCCGGTGGCGATCACCACCTTGTCGGCGCCGTAGGAGAGCACGTCCTCCACCGTCAGCTTCTTGCCGCCGAGGGCGATCTGGCTGTCGCGATTGCGCTTCACCAGCTTGGCGAGCTGCACCTCGCGATAATCGCGGTGGTAGCTCCACTCGCCGAGGCCGGGCAGGCTCGCCACCTCGTTCACATAGCCGCCGACTTTCTCAGCGCTGTCCACCAGATGCACCACATAGCCGCGCTCCATGAGCACGCGGGCGCATTCCGAGCCGGAAGGGCCGGCGCCCACCACCAGAATGGCATCGTCGGAGCCCTTCTTGGGGAAGCGCTCGGGATGCCAGCCGCGGCGGAATTCCTCGCCGGCGGTGGCGTTCTGGGTGCAGATCATGGGCGGGCCGCCGATCTCCCAGCGGGAGATGCACACGTTGCAGCCGATGCAAGTGCGGATGTCGTCGAGCCGCCCGTCGCGGATCTTCTCCGGCAGGAAGGGATCGGCGATGGAGGGCCGGGCGGCGCCGATCACGTCGAGCTCGCCGTTGCGGATGACCTCCACCATCTTCTCCGGATCGGTGAAGCGGCCGACGCCGAGCACGACCTTCTTGGACGCCTGCTTCACGAACTTCTGCCAGGAGAGCTGGTGGCCCTGGCGGTAGAAGCGCGAGGGGCCGGCATCCTCGCCCCATTCGGCGATGTCGCCCACGTTCACGTCCCACAGGTCCACGAGATCGTCGGCCAGCTCGACGAACTTGAGCCCGTCGCGCTCCACCTCGATGCCTTCCTCGCCGATCAGCGTATCGACGGCGAAGCGGGTGGCGATGGCGCATTCGGAGCCCACCGCCGCCTTCATCTGCTCCAGCGTCTCGATCCAGAACCGGGCGCGGTTCTCGAAGCTGCCGCCGTATTTGTCGGTGCGCTTGTTGTAGTATTTGGAGAGGAACTGCAGCGGCAGATAGGAATGCGCGCCGTAGCAGTAGATGATGTCGAAGCCGGCATCGCGGGCGCGGCGCGCCGCCTCCACATAGAAGCCCTGCACGCGACGGATGTCGTCGTGGTCCATCTCGTGGCAATAGGTGAGGGATTCGAACTCGGACGCGTACTGGCTCGGCCCGCGCGCGGTCTGGCGCGTCTCCATGCAGGGGGCGTGGGCGCCGCCGTACCACAGCTCAACGCCCGCGAGCGCACCGTATTTATGGATTTCCGAGGTCATGGCGGCGAGGTTGCGCACGTCGCCCTCGTCCCAGATGCGGGCGGACACGCGATGGGTGTCGTCGGATTCGGGATGGATGGAACAGTATTCGGTGTTGAGCGCCGCCCAGCCGCCTTCGGCCTTGAGCGAGCGGTGCGCGGCCTGGAAGCCGGGCTTGTCGGAACCGGCGCCGATGCAATGGGGCACCTGGTAGAAGCGGTTCCGAAGGGTTTTCGGGCCGATCTTGATCGGCTCGAACAGAATATCGTATTTGCTGACACCCAGCGTTTCGTGCGTCATCTCGACTCCCCGTGAAAAATCCGGAAGGCAGGTGTGCGACGACCGGATTTATTTGCCGATAAGGACAAGCGGCAGGCTCAGCGCGCACGGGTGCGCACTCGAAAACATGCGTTTAGCGAGGATGAGCGTGCTGTGTTGTTCCCGGTCGTTTTCTTATTGGGGGAATTCTAACTCGGTCGACTACCGAGCCGGCAATAGTGCCAAATGGCACTATCGGCAGGTGAGGCTGCGGCCGGCTGCAGGCCCACGGCGCCCTGCGGGTGGGCTTCCTGTCCACGGGGGCATGGCGGATCGCGGCCCGAACGGCGCCCGATGCGAACGAGATCGCGGTGGCGCGTGGTTCCGATCACACCCGCATGGCAGAACAGCGGCGCGCGCGGCGTGATCGGAAACCTTGAAGTCTTCCTACGCACGAAAGGGCATCCAAAGCCCTGGCCCGAGCTTCAGGGATTGCCGGTCAGCGCCGACGGGATGCGGAAACGATCCCCCACCGGGCTATCCTCTCGTCCGCGGTGAACTGGCCGGCAGGGCGGGACCACCTCATCCCGCTGGACAGCCGGCAGGTCGGGGGCATCCTTCTGCTTGAGCTTTACGTCCCAAGTCGCGTCGGCCTGCGTCCCACGTCGTCAAATCCGCTCCAGCAACAGCGCGGCGCCCTGGCCCACGCCCACGCACATGGTCGCCAGCGCATGGCGGCCCGCGCCACGCGCCAGCTCCAGCGCCGCCGATCCGGCGATGCGCGCCCCGCTCATGCCGAGGGGATGGCCGAGCGCGATGGCGCCGCCATTTGGGTTCACCCGCGGATCGTCGTCGCTGAGGCGAAGCGCGCGCAGCACCGCGAGGGCTTGGGCGGCGAAGGCCTCGTTCAGCTCGATGATGTCGATGGCCTCCAGCCCGACCCCGGTCTTTGCGCAGAGCTTCCCCACCGCCGGCACGGGACCAATGCCCATGATGCGCGGCGCGACACCCGCCGACGCCCCGGCCACCACACGGGCAAGGGGGGTGAGCCCGAAGCGCTTCGCCGCCGCCTGCGAAGCCACGATGAGCGCCGCCGCCCCGTCATTGACGCCGCTGGCATTGCCGGCGGTCACCGAGCCATCGGGCCGGGTGATGGGCTTGAGCTTAGCGAGATCGGCGAGGGTCGTGGCGCGCGGGTGCTCGTCTTTCGCCACCTCTTCCGTCTTGCCACGGCCGAGCGGCACGCTGACGGGCAGGATCTCGGCGGCAAGCCGGCCGCTCGCCTGGGCCGCCGCCGCCTTCTCCTGGGACCTGAGGGCGAAGGCGTCCTGGTCGGCGCGGCTGATGGCGTGTTCGTCGGCCAGATTCTGCGCCGTCTCGGGCATGGAATCAGTGCCGTAGTCCTGCGCCATGCGGGGATTGACGAAGCGCCAGCCGATGGTGGTGTCGTGGATCTCCGTCGCGCGAGACCACGCCGACGATCCCTTGGGCATCACGAAGGGCGCACGGGTCATGCTTTCAACCCCACCGGCGATGGCGAGCTCCATGTCGCCGGACCTTATGGCGCGGGCCGCCGCCGCCACTGCTTCCAGCCCGGAGCCGCACAAGCGGTTGACCGTGACGCCGGGCACGCTCTGCGGCAGGCCGGCGAGCAGCAGCGCCATGCGCGCCACGTTGCGGTTGTCCTCGCCCGCCTGGTTGGCGCAGCCCATCCACACCTCCTCCACGGCGGCGGGATCGAGGCCGGGATTGCGGGCAAGGAGGGCGCCGAGTGGCAGCGCGGCGAGGTCGTCGGCGCGCACCGGCGCGAGCGCGCCGCCATAGCGGCCAATGGGGGTGCGGATGAAATCGCAGACGAAGGCGTCGGTCATTGGGAAGCTTTCAGGTCGTCGGGGCTCAGGCCCTCCTGCGCCGCACGGCGCAGGAGCTCGGGAACGCCCCAGGACAGCGGATCCTCGACGGCGAAGGCCTCGATCCGGCGGACAATTTCGGAAAGGCCGACGCGGCCGGCATGGTGCATCGGCCCGCCACGCCAGCGCGGGAAGGCGTAGCCGTGGATCATCACGAGATCGATATCGGCGGCGCGCGCGGCGATGCCCTCCTCGAGGATGCGGAAGCCTTCCTCGACCATGGAGCTGATGGCGCGGGCGACGATCTCCTCGTCGGAGAAGGCGCGGCGCGCGATGCCGGCGCGGACGGCTTCCTCCACCACGATCCGGTCGATCAACGTGGAGGGAGAGGCCTTGCCGCCGTCGTAGTCATACCACCCGGCGCCCGTCTTGCGTCCGAGCCGACCGGTCTCCTCGACGACGCGGTCAGCGATGGGGATGTAGCGGAAGCCGTCCTTCGTGCGCCAGCCGAGCCTTTTCCGGTTGGCATAGGCGATGTCGAGGCCGGAGAGGTCCTGCACCTCATAGGGGCCCATGGCCATGCCGAAGCCGCGCAGAGCCCGGTCCACTTGTGCCGGCAACGCGCCTTCCATCAGCATGATGTCGCAGGTCTGGCGATAGCGGGTGAGGATGCGGTTGCCGATGAAGCCGTCGCACACCCCGGCGAGGATCGGGATCTTCTTCAGCCGCGCGGCGAGGCGCAGCGCCGTCGCCAGCGTCTCGGCGGAGGTGGTCCGAGCCCGGATCACCTCCAGGAGCTTCATCACGTGGGCCGGGCTGAAGAAATGCAGCCCGAGGAAGCGCTCCGGACGGCGCACGGCCTCGGCGATACGGTTTACGTCGAGATAGGAGGTGTTGGTGGCAAGGATGGTGCTTTCCGGCAGCGCCGCGTCGAGGGCGGTGAAGACCTCCCGCTTGACCCCCATGTCCTCGAACACCGCCTCTATGGCCAGGTCGGCCGGCGGCAGCGCGCCATAGCCCTCATGGAAGCTGAAGCGCGTGGCCTGCTCCGCCTCGGCGGCCCCGGCGGTGGTCTTGCCCCGCTTCACCGCGTCCGCATAGAGCCGCGCCACATTGGCCCGCGCCCGCCCGACGCCGGCGGCGTCGCTTTCCACCAGCGCCACGGCGATGCCGAGTCCGGCGAGGGCGTAAGCAATGCCGGCGCCCATGGTGCCGCCGCCCACCACCACGGCGGATCCGATGTCCGTCCCACCGCCTTTCCCCTGCGCCATGGCGGCACGCTCGGCGAAGAAGACATGGCGCAGAGCCGCCGCCTGATCCGAGGTCTTCAGGGTAAGGAAGGTCTCGCGCTCCAGCGCCAGGCCCGCGTCGAGCGACTGGCGGGTCGAAGCATCAACGAGATCGATGGCTTTCAGGGGCGCGATCTGGCCCGGGCTGCGCTTGCCTGCCTGCTTGCGCGCCGCCTCCACCCCAGCGGGATCGGGCGGCGGGGCTGGCAAGGCGCCGGTGGCGGGGCGGTCCGGAATTGGAAAGGTGCGGGCGACGGTCACCGGATCGGCGGCGATGGCGTCCATCAACCCGATGTCCTCCGCTTCGTGCGCGTTGATGATCCTTCCCTCGCCGATCAATGAAAGCGCCGCCTCCAGGCCGACGAGGCGCGGCAGCCGCTGGGTGCCGCCGGCTCCCGGCACGATGCCGAGCGTCACTTCCGGCAGGCCGAGTGTTGCTCCGGGCGCGGCGATGCGGGCCCGGCACGCCAGCGCCACCTCCAGCCCGCCGCCGAGAGCCGCGCCGTTGATGGCCGCGACCACTGGAACCGGAAAGGCCTCGATCCGGCGGATGATGTCCGGCAGGTGAGGTTCGACAGGCGCGGCGGCGAACTCCCTGGCGTCGGCGCCGGCGATGAAGGTCTTGCCGGCGCCCGTCAGCACCACCCGCCCCGCCCCCGCGGCCTCGGCTTGGTCGAGCGCGCGTTGAAGGCCCTGCCGCACGGCTTGGGATGTGACGTTGACCGGGGGATTGTCGATGGTGACGAGAGCGACGCCGTCGTCGACAACGCAATGGACAGGTCCGGACATGGCCGCCTCACCTGCAGGCATAAGGGGAGCCCACCGCATCGGCATCGGGCGCACTCGGGGTGGCGGGGCGCATTGACGCGGTCACGCCCGTGACTTCTCGTAGGCCTCGCGCAGCATGGTGCGCAAAGCGAACTTCTGGATCTTGCCGGAGGCGGTGGACGGCAGCTGGTCACAGACCTCCAGCCGCTCGGGATAATATTGCTTGGCCAGGTGCTGGCTATCGAGGAAGCGAACCATCTCCTCGAAGGAGAACGTCTTGCCCTGCTTCGGCACCACGAAGGCACAGGCGCGCTCGCCCAAGCGCTCGTCGGGATAGGCGACGATGGCCACCTGCTGGATGTCGGGGTGCTTGTAGAGCACCGCCTCGATCTCCACCACGGGCAGGTTCTCCGCCCCGCGGATGATCACGTCCTTGGTCCGCCCGCAGATGCGGATATAGCCGGCATCGTCTATCCGCGCGATGTCGCCGGTGTCGAACCAGCCCTCGGCATCGGTGGCGTTCCACTGGGGCCGCTTCAGATAGCCACCGAAATTGGAGCAGCCGCGCACATAGAGCGCGCCCTCCTGGCCAGCCGGCAGCACCGTGCCGTCGGCGGCGCGGATCTGGATTTCCATGCCGGGCAGGACAAAACCGTCCGTATTGACGGAGCGTTCATCGGGGTCGGAAGGCGAGACGAGGGTCACCGCGCCGTTCTCGGTCATGCCCCAGGCCGAGACGATCTTGGTGCCGAGCACCCTGCGCGCCCGCTCCACCAGCGCGCCGGGGATGGCGGTGCCGGCGCACAGGAAGATGCGCAGCGTGGAGGAATTGGTGCCGAGCTCCTCCACCGCATTGGTGAGATCCATCAGGAAGGGCGTCGAGGCCATGGTGAAGGTGACGCCATCCTGCGCGATCACCTTGGCGGCCAACGCCTTGTCCCAGCTGTCCAGCAGCACCATGCGGGCCTTGAGCATGACCGGCATGAGCAGGCCGTACATGAAGCCCGTCTGGTGGGCCATGGGCGAGGCCATCAAAACCACGTCGGACGCACCGAGGCCCAGGCGGGCGGCATAGGGGACGAGGTTGGAATACATAGTGTTGGCGGTGTGCATCACGCCCTTGGGCTCGCCAGTGGTGCCCGAGGTGTAGATGAGCTGACACACGTCGTTGGCGTCGCCCCGGTCGCGGGCGCTGATCTGCCGGATGCCGGACACCTCGGCGTCGAACGCCGGGTCAAGCAGCAGCGCTTCGAACCCGTTCGGCCCCGCTCCTCCCACGACGATGAGGTTCGAGAGGTCTGGCAGCTCGGGCTTGAGCGTCTCCGCCATGGCCTCGTGGTCGAAGCCGCGGAACACCCTGGGGATGGCGAAGGCTTTGGCCTCGCCATGGCGCAGCATGAAGCGCAGCTCGTGCTCGCGGAAGATGGGCATCACCGGGTTGAAGACGATGCCCAGGCGCCGGCAGGCGATGTATAGGACGACGAACTCCCAGCCATTGGGCAGCTGACTTGCAAGAACGTCGTCCTTTCCAAGGCCGAGACGGCGGAGCCCGACCGCGGCACGCCAGGCCAGATGGTCGATCTCGGAATAGGTCAGGTCTCGCCGTGCCCCGGTGCCGACCACGATGCTCACCACGGCGGTGGCATCGGGCTTTTCGGCGCGGCAGGCGTCGAAGTAATCGAGCAGCGTCTTGCCCGGCCAGAGGCCTTCAGCCTCCATTTTGGCGCGGCGCGGCTCGATGAGAAGGGCATCGAATTCCATGGGTTCCTCCCCTTATTCTTGGATCAGCCGCCGACTGCTGCCCGGCCCGCCCGTTCACGGGCGATGATGTTTTTCATGATGTGCGCGGTGCCGTCGCCGATCTGCAGGCCCAGCACGTCGCGCAACCGCTGCTCGAAGGGCAGTTCGTTGGAATAGGCGGCGTGGCCATGCACCAGCAGGCAGGCGTGGATCGCCTCGTAGGCGAGGAGCGGCGGCCACCATTTGGCCATGGCCGCCTCGGCCACGTGCGGCAGGCCGTTGTCCTTGAGCCACAGCGCGTTGTAACTCAGCAGCCGCGCGCCTTCGATGCGGGTGTCGAAATCCGCCAGCTGGTGGGTGATGCCCTGAAATGCGGCGAGCGGCTTGCCGAAAGCGCGCCGCTCGCCAATATAGGCCCAGGCCTCGGTGAGGGACTGGCGGGCGGTTCCAAGGCATTGCAGGCCGATGAGCGAGCGCGAGAAGTCAAAGCCCTGCATCACCTGCACGAAACCTTTGTTCTCCTCTCCCAGCAAGTGATCGGCCGGCACCTTTACATTGTCGAAGAAGATGGAGCCGCGGCCGATGGCATGCTGGCCCACGTCGGTGAAGCGGGTGGTCGAGATGCCCGGAGTGTCCATGGGCACGAAGATGGCGGAGATGCCATGCGCCTTGTCCTCGGGCCTGCCCGTGCGGGCAAAGACAATGGCGGCGGCGGCCTGGTCGGCGGCGGAGATGGAGGTCTTCTCGCCGTTGAGGACATAGTGGTCGCCGGAGCGCTCCATCCTGAGGCCGAGATTGGCCGCGTCCGAACCGCCGCGCGGCTCCGTGAGCGCGATGGCCAGCATGATCTCGCCGGCGGTGAGCCTGGGCAGCCAGTGGCCCTTGATCTCGGGATTAGCGAAATTGGCGACGATCTGGCCGTTCAGGGAGGCGAGTATATTCACATAGCCGAAGTTGAAGTCGCCCTTGGCGATCTCTTCGATGATGACGCCTGAATACATGCTGCCGGAGCCGATCCCGCCGAATTCCTCGGGCAGCTCGGGGGCGATCAGGCCGAGACTGCCCATCTCGCGCACCAGATCCTTGCCGAAGCTGCCGGTGCGCTCGCGGTCCCGATAACCCGGCGCGAGGCGCTCCGCGGCAAACTTGGCGGCGAGGTCGCGCAAGGCGGTCAGGTCTTCATTGTCGAAAACCGTTGGATATGCCGTCGGATTCATGGAGTTTCCTACCCTGGCTTTTCCTGCCGGATTGAGCTGTGGCCACCTTCACGCAGCCTTTGAGTGTCGCGGGCCGGCGCCGGCGCGGCGCGCCGGCCATGGCGGCAAGAGGCCCTGATGCGCACGTCTTGCGCCTGCATCGATCCAGCCGCCGCGATGATGCCCCGCAGCGTTGCGGGCCGTTACCGCCATGCCGGCGCCCTGACACCGGCATGGCGGCGCCGTGTCGCCGCTGGCGCCCATGGCGGGACGGGATCGCCTCACGGCACACCCCCGTTCGGGGGACTGAAGCCACCGGACAGGACGGCGGGCCCACCTGCCCGGTGGCGGTCCGGCCTACTTTCCGAACTTGCGGAAATCGGGCTTGCGCTTCTCGCGGAAGGCGACACCGCCCTCCTTGCTCTCGTCGGTGTCGTAGTAGAGGCTGAGCGCGCGCATGCCGAGGGCGGAGATGCCCCGGATGTTCTCGCTGTCGGCGTTGAACGACACCTTGGCGAGGGCAAGCGCCGTGGGCGAGCGGTCCATCAGCTCGGCCACCCAGCGGTCCACCTCGGCGTCCAGTTCCTCGTGGGGCACGACCGCATTGGCAAGGCCCATGGCAAGGGCCTCGGCGGCGCTATAGCGTTTGTTGAGATACCAGATCTCGCGAGCCTTCTTCTCGCCGACCACGCGGGCGAGATAGGCGGTGCCGAAGCCCGGATCCACCGAGCCCACCTTGGGGCCCACCTGGCCGAACTGGGCCTTGTCGGAAGCGATGGTCAGGTCACAGATGGTGGCGAGCACGTTGCCGCCGCCGATGGCGAAGCCATTGACGCGGGCGATGACAGGCTTCGGCACGTCGCGGATCAGGCTCTGCAATTCATCGATGGGCAGGCCGATGACGCCGCGCCCGTCATACTGGCCGTCGTGGGCCGACTGGTCGCCGCCGGTGCAGAATGCCTTGTCGCCCGCGCCGGTCAGCACGATCACGCCGACCTTGCGGTCCCAGCCTGCGGTCTGGAAGGCGTGGATCAGCTCGTCCACGGTGTGGCCGCGGAAGGCGTTGTATTTGTCCGGCCGGTTGATGGTGATCCAGGCGGCGCCGCCGCGCACCTCATAGAGAATGTCAGTATAGCTCATGGTTTCCCCCTCAACCGTGCATGGTGAGGCCGCCGGAGACCGATATCACCTGGCCGGTGATGAAGGCGGCGTCGTCACTGGACAGGAACACGATGGCGCCCGGCAGGTCGTCGGGCTTGCCGAGACGGCCGAGGGGCACCGCGCGGGTAAAGGCGACGCGCAGCTTCTCCTTGTCGCCGGCCGCATCCATGAAGCTTTCCAGCATGGCCGTCTCGGTGACGCCCGGGCACACGGTGTTGAAGGTGATGCCGTTGCGCGCATGCTCGCGGGCGAGCGTCTTCATGAAGGCGATGACCCCGGCCTTGCAGGCGGCATAGACCGCTTCGCCGGAGGAGCCGCCGCGCCCGGCATCGGACCCGATGGAGACCACGCGTCCGGAAACGCCGCGCGCGACCATGGAGGCGAGCACTGGCTTGGTGATGTTCAGCACCGAGCGCAGGTTGATGTCGATGATCCTGGTCCAGAAATCGGGCTCCGACTTCAGGAACGGCACGAACAGGTCCCAGCCGGCATTATTGACCAGGATGTCGATGGGACCGAAGGCGCTCTCTACTTCGGCCACCTTGACCGCCGTCGCTGCGAAATCTGTGAGGTCGACGACCGCGATGGTGGCATCGCCACCGGCGGTTCTGATTTCCTCGGCTACCCGCTCCGCCGCGGCAGCGCTGATGTCGGCGACCACGACGCGGGCGCCTTCCTCGGCAAAGCGCCGGCAGGTTGCCGATCCGATGCCGCCGCCACCGCCAGTTACAACAACTATTTTACCCTTCAAGCCTCGCACGGTGGTCGTCCTCCACGGTCATGGGCAGGGGCGAAGGCGCCGATATTTCGGTGTGTTATCGCCTATTCCGGCGGGGGCTTCTCGCTGAGGCGCCCGCCGCCACCCGCATGACATAGCTCTATTGGCTCACGCTTTTTATGTCAATATCTTTCCATATCTAGGCCTGCCCGGGATCCCTTGACCGAGCGCTGCGGCGCGGTCAAAGTGCTGATATGAAAAAGAATGGCGGCACTTCACGCGGGATTTCGTCGGGACTGAGCAACAGGCTCTTCTTCCGGCTCTACCAATGCGCCAACATGTTGCATAAGACCGGCACGCGGGCGCTGGACGACTACAAGATCACGACCCAGCAATGGGCGGTGCTCGGCGCCCTCACGCGCCCCGCCTTCGCCGAAGGGGTCGCCGTGGGGGACCTCGCCGCCTTCCTGCTGGTCACGCGGCAGAACCTCGCCGGAGTGCTGCAGCGGCTCGAGGCTATGGACTATGTGGAGCGCGCGGTGGATGCAAACGACAATCGCTCCCGCCTCATCTGCCTGACACCCAAGGGACGCAGCCTTTGGGATGCCAATATGCGCCCCGTGATTGCCGACTATTACGACGAGGCGCTGGCCGGCTTCTCCACCGAGGATAAGATCCACATGATCCACTACCTCGATAAGATGCTGACGAACTTCAAGATTCTCGATCCGGAAGCCGCCGCCCGTCACGCGGATGAACGGGAGGCCACGCCGGTCTCCGCGCCGGAACCTAAAGTCCGGCGCGCGCCCTCGCCTCGGCGGTGAGCGCCTTGGCGATGATGATCTGCTGGACCTGGGTGGTACCCTCATAGATCCGGAACAGGCGGGCATCGCGATAGAGCTGCTCGGCCCGGTATTCGCGGATATAGCCGTTGCCGCCGTGGACCTGCACATTGCGGTCGGCGATCCGGCCCACCGCCTCGGAGGCGAACATCTTGGCGCAGGAGGCTTCCACGCTCACGTCCTGCCCGGCATCGCGCCTGCGGGCGGCATCGAGCACCATGCAGCGCGCCGCGTAGGCGTCGGCCTTCGAGTCGGCAAACATGGCCTGGAGGAGCTGGAAATCAGCCAAGGGCCGGCCGAACTGCCGGCGCCCCACCGCATAGGCCAGCATGTCATCAAGGATGCGCTCCGAAAGCCCCACGCAGGCGGCCGCGATGTGCAGGCGGCCCTTGTCCAGCACCTTCATGGCAGTCTTGAAGCCCTGCCCCTCAACGCCGCCGATAAGTGCAGACGCCGGGACCCGACAGTCATCGAAGATCACGTCGCACACATGGGCTCCCTGCTGGCCCATCTTCTTTTCCGGCTTGCCGGTGAAGAGGCCGGGCGTTCCGCGCTCCACGGCGAAGGCAGAGACGCCAGAGGCGCCCTTCTGGCTGGGATCGGTGCGCGCCATCACGGTGAACAGCCCGGCGTGCGGCGCATTGGTGATGAACCGCTTGGTCCCGTTCAGTACATAGACATCACCGTCGCGCCGCGCCGTGGTCTTCACCGATCCGGCGTCGGAGCCCACGTCCGGCTCGGTGAGGGCAAACGAGCCGACGATCTCGCCGGACGCGAGGCCAGGCAGATATTTCGCCTTCTGCTCCGGCGTGCCGTCGATGGCGATGCCCTGCATGCCGATGCCGACGTTGGTGGCGAACATGGAACGGAATGCCGGCGCCGCACGGCCGAGCTCGAACATCGCGAGCACCTCTTCCTCCATGGTGAGGCCGAGACCGCCAAAGTCCTCCGGAGCGGTCAGCCCGAACAGCCCCAGATCGCGCATCTCCGCGACAATGGCGGCCGGGATGGCATCCGCCTCGGCGACCTCGGCCTCTGCGGGGATCAACCGCTCGTCGACGAAACGGCGGATCGCATCAAGCAGCTGGGACAGCGTCCCCGGATCCAAGGCCATGACATCCTCCGCATTTTATGCCAATATCTTTGCATATATACGCAAGACACCCGAACAGGCAAGGAGGCACAACTTCCCTTATATAAGGCTTCAGTTGGCACATTCGCGACGCGCTACGGCTGCGATATTAAGGAAATATATTATTATGGTTGAAAGGGAAAAAGCGCATGAAAGCCGTCCCCTTGAGGGAACACGGCGTCAATGGCTTCTCCCTTCGCGACCTGCCGGAACCCGCTGCGGCAGAGCCATCGGCAAGGATTCGGATGCCGGCGGAATCGGTCGACCGGGTCGCTCTCTGCCTGCGCGGCGCCGGCGCCGTCATGCCCCAGCAGCAGCCGTGCGTCATGGACGCGAACCGCGTGGGCGGCGAGTCCGAGGCGTCCGAAGGATCGGGCGCTGCCCCCGGCGACTGCGCGATGCTTTGTCCGTACGAATTTTTCGTCAGCCTGCCTCGCAGCGGCTTTCCGCCCCGCATGGACAGCACCTTCTCGCTGGCAGAGGCGGTATCCGCGTTGGCCCGCTTCCAAGGCCCGGCCCCGTAGGCGAGATCCTCATTCGCATTTCCTGACCAGAACCGAGGGCCACAGACATGACCTATGAAACCATCCTCGTCGCGATCGACGGACCGGTCGGCATCATCACCCTCAACCGCCCGGACGTCCTCAACGCGCTGAACCACCAAATCACCTCGGAGCTGTCTCATGCCGCGGCCGCCCTCGACGCTGCCGGCTCGATCGGCGCCATCGTTGTGACCGGCTCGGACAAGGCCTTCGCCGCAGGCGCCGACATCAAGGAGATCAAGGACAAGACCTTTGCCGAAGTCTATGAAGCGCAGCTCATCACCGCCACATGGGAGGGCTTGGCACGGGTGCGCAAGCCGACCGTCGCGGCGGTGTCGGGGCATGCGATCGGGGGCGGTTGCGAGCTGGCGCTGATGTGCGACATCATCGTGGCGTCGCAGACCGCCCGCTTCG